>JAOMWM010000031.1 GCA_028357285.1 Schleiferiaceae bacterium
GTTATTGGTCAGAAAAGTTGAAAATGGAGCGCCTTTCCCTGGACGATCAAGCCTTGAAGCCGTATTTCAAGCTTGAAAATGTTTTGCAGGGTGCCTTTACTGTGGCCGGCAGGTTGTTTGGACTTCATTTCAAACACCATCCTGATGTACCGGTTTACCACGAGGATGTAGATGCTTATGAAGTATTTGATGCCGACGGTAATTTCTTGAGTCTCTTTTACGCAGACTTTTTTCCCAGAGCTGGTAAACGTGCTGGCGCCTGGATGACGAGCTATCAGAGTATGTATACCAAAGAGGACACTGAAGTACGTCCACATATCAGTATTGTTTGCAATTTTACAAAGCCGACCGCTTCAAAGCCTTCGCTTCTTACATTTAACGAGGTCACCACCTTATTTCACGAGTTTGGACATGCCTTGCACGGAATGATGGCGCGAGGCACATACCCGTCACTCACAGGGACCAGCGTGTATTGGGATTTTGTGGAGCTCCCTTCGCAAATCATGGAGAATTGGTGCTATCAGCCCGAAGCATTAGCACTGTTTGCAAAGCATTATGAGACCGGCGCCGTTTTACCTACGGAATACATTGATAAGATTAAAGAAAGTCAGACCTTCCTAGAGGGTTATATGACCATGCGCCAGCTCAACTTTGGCTATTTAGACATGAGTTGGCACGATAGAAAACATCTGTTTGAAGGCGATGTGGCTTCACATGAAAATGCTGCAACCGAGCGAACCGCTCTATTTGATGCAGTTGAGGGTACCCGCTCCAGTACTGCCTTTAGCCATATTTTCCAAGGAGGATATAGTGCGGGATACTACAGTTATAAATGGGCTGAGGTTTTGGATGCCGATGCTTTTGAGCGATTTGAAGAGGAAGGTTTATTCAACCCAAAAGTAGCCGTAGATTTTGCGTTAATCTTACAGAGTGGTGGCACTGTCGCTCCAGATGAACTGTATCGAAAGTTTAGAGGACGTGACCCAAAGGTGGATGCTTTAATTAAGCGTGCTGGAATTACTGCCTAGAGCAAACTGCGCACTTTGTATTGAAAACGCCAGTACAGAGCTATTGCAGCAAGCAATAATCCGATAGCCAGCCCAATCCAAACACCTAAAGGACCTATGGCCATTACTACACCTAGGTAATAGCAAAGCGGTACGGCGACCACCCAATAGGCAATAAAGGCGATAATAGTTGGGACATTTACGTCCTGTACACCGCGTAGTGCTCCCAAAGTGGTCGCTTGCAGTCCATCCGGTAATTGGAAGATTCCGGCAGCAATCATTAGTACAGCAGTATATTGTAGAACTTCAGGGTCCGAACTGTAAAGCCCAGGGGCAATATTGCGAAAACCGATAAACAAACACATGGTCACGACCATCATCGCTAAAGTGAGATGAAACAAGCTTTGACCCGCTGTACGAAGCATAGGAATATCTCTTTTACCCAGCTGATTGCCCATGCGAATGGTTGCAGCAGCACCGATGCCACTTACCATCATGTAACTTACTGAAGCAATATTTAGTGCTATCTGATGCGCTGCTTGTTGCACTGGACCGATCATCCCGACAATGACACCGCTCATGGCAAAGGCACCGGCTTCGAATACGTATTGTAATCCACTGGGTACACCTATGACTAGAATATCACGAATACTCTTCCAAGAAATTTGACTGCTGCGCCAATAGCTCCAATAGCTCTCAAACTTCTTGTGCTTGCGTATATATAAAGCCATTCCACCCAACATTAAGAAACGCGTACTTAAGGTCGCCAGAGCTGCACCTGCTAGGCCCAATTCCGGGAAAGGCCCCCATCCAGTTATCAGAGGATAGTTTAAAAGTATGTTTAGCACATTGGCAACGAGACTGACACGCATACCTGCTTTGGTATCGCTTAATCCTTCGGCAAATTGTTTGAAGGCAAAAAAGCTCATCATCGGGACGATGGATAAACCGACCAAATGGATGTATGGGAGTGAAGCTTCAACCACCCGTACATCTTGACCCAAAAGGTGTGCGAATTGTGCGAAAAGGGCAAGCACACCATACACGACCAAGCCAAGTATTGAGTTTAATACCAGTCCGTTCTTAAAATATTTTACCGCTTCGGCAGGGTCTTCTTTCCCATCAGCACCAGCGACTAATGGTGTGAGGCCATAGGCGACGCCTATTGCAAAAACCATGGGAATGATGAGAATTGATACGGCGAGTGAGATGGCCGCTAAAGGGATTGTACCGAGGAATTTCCCTACCATGATTGAATCAGCCACGGACACTAACGTTTGTCCTAACTGCCCAATCATAACAGGATAGGCCAATTTCAGGCTTATCCCGTATTGGGATTTATATGTATTCCAATGGTATGCCACTGTGGCTTAGAGATTGTAGCGTTCTACCTCGCGGGTATAAAACGCCTCTGCCTCAGCGATCAATCCTTCTAGAATTTTTGTCAAATCTCCTTCACTTTCATCACCGATATCATCTAGCCACTTTACTTCATCGTTCTCAAGGTTGAGAATGAAAGAAGGAAATTCAGTGTGAACGATATACACTGCTTCTGGTAGATCGGTGTTGTCTGCGACTAAGAATTTAGGAAAGTTCATTTGTATCCGTTTTGAAAGTCAAAAGTACGTCTATTTACGTGCGAACGTACTTACATCAGTCGCACTAATTTCCGAACCACCTAAAATATGTAGGCGCTCTATGACATTTCTGAATTCTCTGATATTACCAGTCCAATCATAGCCTTGTAAGGCAGCTAAGCCTTCTTTGCTAATGGTTTTTTCGGGCACACCATAATCGTCCGCGATCTGCTGTAAAAAGTGATCTGCTAGTAAGGGAATATCCTCTCTACGATGGTTTAATCCTGGTACTTCGATTAGAATTACACTCAAGCGGTGGTATAAATCTTCTCTAAATTTCCCGGCTTCGATTTCTTTTCTTAAATCTTTATTCGTCGCGGCCAGAACACGGACATTGACCTTAATGCTGCGATCGCCGCCTACTGGGGTAATTTGATGTTCTTGCAATGCGCGTAACACTTTGGCTTGGGCGCTCAGACTCATATCGCCTATCTCATCAAGGAACAGAGTTCCTCCGTGAGCCAATTCAAATTTCCCTTTCCTGTCTTTTTGAGCCCCGGTAAACGCACCTTTCTTATGACCAAAAAGCTCGCTTTCGATTAATTCTGAGGGTATGGCAGCACAGTTGACTTCTACCATAGCATTTTTCGACCGTGCACTTTGCTCGTGCATTTGATGCGCGACCAATTCCTTTCCAGAACCGTTAGGTCCCGTAATAAGCACACGCGCTTCAGAAGGCGCGACTTTTTCAATAAGTCCACGTAATTCCATCATTCCCGGGCTCTCACCGATCATGATGTATTTCTTACTAACCTTCTTTTTTAGCGTTTTAACCTCCTGTACCAATGTTTTCTTTTCGAGTGCATGGCGAACAGTGCTCAATAATCTATTTAAGTCAGGAGGCTTGGGTAAATAATCAAATGCGCCTTTTTTCAAGCAATCTACGGCCGTATTAATATCACCATGTCCACTGATCATGATGACCGGTATTTCAGGATTTATAGCCATCATTCGTTCCAAAACTTCAACGCCGTCCATATGAGGCATCTTAATATCACAGAAAACCAGGTCCCAAGCACCGTCGCCAAAAACCTCAATGGCTTGCTTGCCATCTGCAGCTTCATGAACGTCATTCGATGCATCCTCCTCTAAGAGTATTTTCTTTAGTACGCGACGAATGGCTTCTTCGTCTTCGATCAATAAAATTCTGCTCATACTTAATTTTTAAAGTGCGCCGGATGAGGTATCGTCGATTTCTGATGCAATATTCTCTCCAGCACCGACTATTCCATCACCGAATTGTTTAACTCGCTCCGGACCCTTCCAAACAGTACGCTGTGGGAATGGAATAATAATTTTGTTTTCACGGAATTCGCGATCAATCTCAAAACGCAATTCGCTCTTGATTTTTTCAATATGAAATAGGTTACGAGTGTAAAAATTTAATTCAAAAACGAGTGCGCTCTCACCAAAATCCTTGAGAATGACCAAAGGTTCTTGGCCGGGTTCTGATTCGGGATGATCTAATGCAACTTGTCTTAGTAATGTTGCGACGCGTTGGGTATCACTACCGAATGCAACGCTCACCTGAACAGCGAATCTTGTAGTCTCTTCACTATGCGTTAAGTTGACGACAACTTCATTAGTTAGCTTACTGTTGGGTACAATAATGAGAATGTCGTCTCTAGTGCGCACTGTAGTTGTGCGCAGACCGACGGCTTCTACCTTACCGAATTGGTCCTGTAGTTTAATAATATCGCCCACGGAAAGGGTGCGTTCCATTAGAATAATTACGCCTGCGCTTAAGTCTTTAAAGGCATCCTGCAAACCCAATCCCAAACCAACAAATAAGGCGGTAGATGCAGCTAAAAGTGTTGTGACTTTCACACCAACAGTTTCTAGGGCCATGACTATGACCACAGTATAAATAAGGTATTTAGAAATCTGAAGAATCGTGTATCGACGTCCCTCGTCATAATTACCGCCCATTCGGCTTCTCATAAATACCCGTCCCATGGTCCAGGTGCCTAAGCGCGCAGAAAGAAATAGAAACACGACCTGTAATACACCTTTGACAGATAGTCTTACAGTATCGTAGCCCCAAATCTTATAGCTAAGAAATGAGTCTATGAAGGCACTGATGTTCTCTAGTATTTCAGCCATTTGAATAGTTCTTTCCAAGTTACCTTTTTACCGTACATAAGAATACCAACTCGGTAGATTTTACTGGCCAGTCCAACAACGGTGAAGAATGTACCTACTAATATAGCACCACTTAAAAACACCTCCCAAAGCGGAATACCGAAGGGTAGACGAATCATCATAGTAATGGGAGAGGTCAATGGAATCATGCTCATCCAGAAAGCCAAAGCCCCGTTCGGTTCTTGTATGACATTCATTGCTGTAACAATAGCAAGGATCATAGGTATGGTGACCGGCAACATAAATTGTTGCGAGTCCGCTTCCTGGTCAACGGCACTACCAACTGCTGCAAATAGTGCGCTGTAGAGGAAGTATCCCCCGAAAAAGTAAAATGCAAATCCTAGTATGACAGTAGTGAAATCAATAGAGCGAAGCATGTCTAGGACTTCAAGTCCAACCATGTCCGCAGCAGGATTACCTGCAGCACCTGCGGCAGCTTGCTCAGCAAATAATTCAGGAAAGAGAAAAGTACTGATCACAGTGTAAAGGATTCCAGAAAGCCCGATCCAAATAATGAATTGGACGACTCCCACGAAGCCAATGCCCAATATTTTACCCATCATCAGCTGGTAAGGGCGAACACTGGAAATAATAACTTCCACTATACGACTGCTTTTTTCTTCCATGACACCGCGCATGACTTGTACGGAATAGAAGAAGATGAAGAAATAAATAAGCATACCGGTAATCCATCCAAGTGCCATTTTTATTGGTACGGCACTCTGCTCATCCGTTCCTTCTTCCCCGAGTGTGAAGCTTTTAATTGTAACATTCGTCTTAATCTGGGCGACCACTTCGGGGTCAACTCCGTTTTTAAGAAGTTTTGCTTTGTTGATCTGTTCCTCGAGCAAATAATCTAGGTACCCTTGCATCTCCATGGAAGGATCTTCTTTTCCGAAAAGTAAAATATTGTTTTTAATGAAATCTGGGTCCCAATTTTCTCCGGCAGGAATGTAGAGTAGGGCGTCGTATTGCGAATCTCGTAGCAATTCTTTTGCCAATTCTAAATCGTTTTCCCTTGGGTCTAAATACTCTAGCGTATACTGCTCCTTGCCTTCATGTGGAAGTAAAAGTGTCGGTTCATCGAGGACAATAATTTGTTTCGTGTCTTCGGGCATCGAAGCAAATAATGCCGGTACAATCATTAGTGCACCAAAAGCCAATGGACCGATAAGAGTGACCAATAAGAATGTTTTTTTACGTACCCGTGAGAGGAATTCACGTTGTATAATGAGGATAATAGGTTTACTCATGATTCCAAGGTTTAGGTCCATTCTTTACAATCTCGATGAATATATCGCTCACCGTTGGGAGGACTTCTTCAAAGGCAACTAACGTCTCTTTTTCGCTTAAAGTGATGACTAATTCTTTGGGGAACTCTGAAGATTTCAAAACTGTTCGATAACCCATATGGTCTTCTTTTTGCGACAGCACTTCATGTGATCCCCAGTCGCTGAAGGCAGTGCGCGTTGTAAAAGCGAACGTGCCATCTTTGTAATGCTTGCGGATATCTAATAAGTCACCTTCAATCATGACCTTACCATTATCAATCAATCCAATATGGTTGCATATTTCTTCCACACTCTCCATGCGGTGCGTCGAAAAAATTACGGTCGCGCCATTTTCATTGAGGCGTTGAATTTCACCTTTGATCAGGTTGGTATTGATAGGATCAAAACCGGTAAAAGGCTCGTCAAAGATGAGGAGTTCCGGTTCGTGTAAAACCGTAGTTACAAATTGGACCTTTTGCGCCATTCCCTTGCTCAAATCCTCCACTTTTTTATCCCACCATCCGCTCATTTCGAGGCGTTCGAACCATTCTTTTGCTCTACTTTTCGCTTCGTTTGTAGTGAGGCCTTTCAAGCGGGCTAAATAGAGCACCTGCTCTCCAACTTTCATCTTTTTATACAGTCCGCGCTCTTCTGGTAAATACCCTATGCGTGCTATATCTCTTGGTTGCAGAAGTTCCGAACCAAAGTAAACCTCACCCTCATCTGGTGCAGTAATCTGATTCATTATCCGAATGAATGAAGTCTTGCCCGCTCCGTTAGGACCAAGCAATCCATAGATGCTACCTTTAGGTATACTAAGGTCAACTCCATCTAGCGCGAGCTTCGAGCTATACTCTTTGGAGACCTTTTTAGCTGTAATCATGACGTTTAATTCTAGGATATAAAAAACTCCCACCGGTTGAGGTGGGAGTGTAAAGTACAAAACCTATTTAAGAGAACATCTCCTTGACTCGGTCAAAAAAGCCTTTGTCCGATTTACCAGGATTAGGTTCGAAATTTTCACTCCCCTTGAGCTTTTCAACTGCTTTCTTTTCGTCGCCGTTTAGATTTTTCGGGACCCAAACATTCACGTGGATGAGTTGATCTCCTTTGCCATAACCCTGAACGCTCGGCAGTCCTTTGTTTTTAAGACGGAGAATTTTACCGGGTTGCGTACCGGCATCGATCCCAATTTTTACCACACCGCTCACAGTTGGTATTTCAACTTGCGTTCCTAGGGCAGCATCCGGAAAACTTAAGTTCAATTCGTAATGCAAATTTTCCCCGTCTCTTGTCAAATGATCGTGCTGAATTTCTTCAATTAACACAATTAAGTCGCCAGCAACACCGCCAAGTACTTCATTTCCTTTACTGCCAACACGTAACTGCATTCCGTCTTGAACGCCTGCTGGGATATTTACACTCACTACTTCTTCCTTGCGATCTAGGCCATCGCTTCCTACACCAGATGGTTTCTGGTCTACGACTTTACCACTTCCGTTACAGGTAGAACAGGTAGCCGCAGTGCGCATTTGGCCGAGTATTGTATTCGTTACTTGCTGAACTTGACCTGCACCGTTACACGTGCTACAGGTTTTAAACGTAACGCCGTCTGCAATTTTTGCTCGACGAATTTTCATTTTCTTTTCTACTCCTTCTGCAATCTCTTCTAGAGTCAATTTTACTTTTACCCGAAGGTTAGAGCCTTTCGCTTGTCTACGTTGACCGCCGCCACCGAATCCGCCAAAACCACCGAATCCGCCACTTTGACCACCGCTACCACCGAAGATATCACCGAACATATCGAAGATATCGTTCATGTTGCCGCCAAAACCGCCGCCGCCAGCACCTGCGCCAAAGGCTTGGTGTCCGAACTGGTCGTACTTGCGACGCTTTTCCTCGTTCCCGAGCACATCATAAGCTTCAGCAGCTTCTTTAAATTTATCTTCTGCTTCTTTATTGTCAGGATTGCGATCCGGATGGTACTTCAAAGCCACTTTACGGTAGGCTTTCTTGATTTCGTCTTGACTGGAACCTTTGGAGACGCCTAGTATATCGTAATAATCTCTTTTTGCCATTTTATGCTTCTTTACCTACGACTACTTTGGCATAGCGCAACACTTGCTCACCAATTTTATAACCTTTTTCAACCTCGTCAATAACCTTCCCAGCAAGTTCAGGACTTGGTGCTGGTATTTGTGTAATGGCTTCCATTTCTTCAACATCGAAGGCCCTGCCTATGGTACTCTCCATTGCAATCAGCCCTTTGTTCTTGAGTGTCTCACCCAATTTATGTTGGATTAACTTTAATCCCTCAAGTACGGCTTCATTCTCTGGAGTCGCCTCCGTGTTTTTTAAGGCTCTGTCAAAATCGTCCAAAACTGGCAACAATGCAGCTAAAGTGTCTTTGTTGGCACTATCCATCATCTGAAGGCGCTCTTTCGCTGTGCGCTTTCTGAAATTTTCGAACTCAGCATATAGACGTAGATTTTGATCTTTTAAATCCTGAACTTCGTCTTTTAATTTTTCAACCGGATCAATCTCAATTGTTTGTCCTTCAGTTATTTCTGTATCAGCTCCTTGCGTTTCTTCGCTCTTCCGCTCTGGGCTTTCTTGATTCAGTTCTTCTTCTTTATGTTGTTCCTTTTCAGACATCTTTGGTGTAGTTTTTTACTCTTGCTTCTTAGATTAAGCAAAATGTTAGCCAAGTTATATTTCGCTGACACGTTGTCAGCGAAAGAGTATGACGGCAAAATTTTGGGCATAAAAAAGGCGCGGCGATAAGCCGCGCCTTAATGACTTTTAGTCCATTATTTTTTGAGCTTAGCCAACGTATTTTCTAACGCTTGGCCGCGTAAATTTCTTTTAATTACAATGCCCTCACCGTCAATCAAATAGGTGGCGGGAATGCTATTTACACCATAAAGACCAGCCGCTGCATTTCTCCAGCCTTGAAGGTCACTAACGTGATTTTTCCAGACGAGACCATCTTTTTTAATACCATTGATCCATGCAGCCTTGTTCTGGTCAAGACTTACTGAGAACACAGTAAATCCATCACCGTTTTTGAACGCCACATCTTTGTAAGCATTGAATGTACGGACCACATTTGGATTTTCCATTCGGCAGGGTCGGCACCAAGACGCCCAGAAGTCTATCAAAACGACTTGACCCTTGAGATCACTTAGTTTGCGGATATTACCTTCTGGATCACGCATAGCTATATCAGGGGCTTTATCTCCGATACCCACTGCTGCCATTTGATCGGCTGCTAATTCAATAGGGCGGGCTACTTCATAGTTAGCCTGCGAAGCTGTTGCGATTAGTCCTAATGCTACGAGAATAGCCCCGGAGAATAATAGTTTTATTGTTTTCATAGGAAGAAACGTTTACAATCGAACAATATCGGCACCTAAAGCCAGCAGACGGCCGTCAATGTTCTGGTATCCGCGATCGATTTGATTAATATTATGAATGGTAGAAGTGCCCTCCGCACTTAAGGCAGCAATAAGAAGACTAACTCCAGCTCGAATGTCAGGTGAAGTCATGGTTGTTGCGCGCAGCGGAGATTGTTTATCTAGACCTATCACAGTCGCTCTATGCGGATCACACAGGATGATTTGTGCTCCCATATCGATAAGTTTATCAGTAAAGAACAATCGGCTTTCGAACATTTTTTGATGAATCAAAACGGAACCTCTCGCTTGGGTGGCAGTTACTAAAATAATACTCAAAAGGTCAGGGGTAAACCCTGGCCAAGGCGCATCAGCAATGGTCATGATAGAGCCATCAATAAAGCTTTCTATTTCGTAATGATCATGCGCCGGAATGAATAAATCATCACCACGCAATTCTGTATGAATTCCCAATCGTCTAAAAACCGTTGGGATAATTCCTAGGTCCGGATAACTCACATCTTTGATCGTTATCTCAGATCCCGTCATTGCGGCCATACCAATCCACGATCCAATTTCAATCATGTCTGGTAAAATTCGATGGGTGGTACCGCCCAACTCTGAAACCCCTTCAATATGAAGCATATTCGAGCCAATTCCATCGATTTTAGCACCCATGCGAACAAGCATTTTACAGAGTTGCTGTAAATACGGCTCACATGCTGCATTATAAATAGTGGTCTTGCCCTTTGCCATCACTGCAGCCATCACAACGTTAGCCGTCCCGGTAACTGACGCTTCATCAAGAAGCATGTAGGTTCCTTTCAGTTGAGACGCATCGACACTGTAGAACGTGTCTTTAGCGTCGTATTCAAATTTAGCTCCCAATTTCTCGAAGCCTAAAAAGTGCGTATCAAGTCTTCTACGGCCAATTTTATCGCCCCCCGGCTTTGGTATAAAGGCTTTGCCGAAGCGTGCTAAAAGTGGTCCTACAATCATTATGGAGCCACGTAGACTCGCGCCTTTTTGCTTAAAGGTCTCTGAGGTTAAATAGTCTAGATTGACATTTTCCGCCTTGAATGTAAAGTCGCCGGGTCCGTTCTTTTTGACATACACTCCCAAATCTCCCAAGAGATCAATAAGTTTATTTACATCTACAATATCGGGGATGTTGCCTATTCTCACTTCTTCTGGAGTTAACAGTACAGCACAAAGAATTTGTAACGTTTCGTTTTTAGCTCCTTGCGGAGTTATGGCACCTTGTAATTTTTTACCACCCGTAATTTTAAATGTCCCCATGTAGTTTTAGAATCTTCTTTTCTTCTTCTTGTTATTGTTGTTTCCCTTTTTGCGAACTATCGTTGTTTTACGTTCGGCGGGAGAGATATTGAATGATTTCGCATGTGGCAAATCAATACCTTCAGTTTTTAGTTGTCCTTCAGATATTTCATTGAGGTCTGTTAAAATCGTAGTATCTTCAACAGTGTCCTTGTTGAATTTCAGGTAATTGCGTTTCATAGCATAGGCAATTCCAAAGGTCAAGGCCTCTTTCTCTTCACCCTCCTCCATCTCAATGGCGTGCTTTACCATAGTCTTTACGACACCACCATAATGACGGAATTTACGAGATTTTTGAGGGTACGGAACTTCATCAGGAAGACCTACGAAACTTTCAGCTGTTGGAATGTCATACGGGCTTTCCACATCCAATTGGAAATCTGACATTATAAACAAGTGATCCCACAATTTGTGTGTGTAATCAGGTGCATCTCGAATTGCAGGATTGAGGTTTCCAATCACATCAATAATGCTCTGTGCCACTTTATTACGGTGCTCTCTATCTTCTATTGTCAGACAATAGTCCACCATACGTTGTACGTTACGCCCGTATTCAGGAATTTTTAATGTTGTACGATCTGTGTTGTATTCCATGCTTTTAAATAAGTGAATTCTTTTGTTATACCGCCCGGACCTTTGCAAATTTTAGCAACAATCTTTTTTCACCTGCATTATCAAACGTAATGATGGCTTTTGCGTCGGCGCCAGCACCTTCGAGATTCTTAACTGTTCCTAGTCCGAACCTTCCGTGTACCACACGCATTCCAATTTGAAGTTCTTCCGGCCTTAGATTATCTCCACTTGCCTCAAAACTCCCTCCTGAGGTACTTACCTTTTTAAGCGGTTTTCCCCGTAAAGTAGGTTGGGATGGTGCCGCCCCACTTCCAGGTCCTAAGGCGCTCCTGTCAGTTTTTCCTTCCGATTTCTTAGAGCCCCAGCTTTTATTGCTGCCTTTGTAAACTGTTTTTCCTTTTTGACTGCCTCCAAAACTTCCTCCAAAGGCGCTGTCTAGGGCAGGGGAACTAAAGCTCGTTGGCGCAAACTCCGGAATATGGATGTCTAAGTATTGCTCATCTATTTCGTCTATGAATCGTGAAGGTTCGCAATCGATCAATTTGCCCCAACGGTATCTAGTATGCGCATATGTGATGTGCGCGCGTTTCTCAGCTCTTGTCAAAGCTACATAGAATAATCGTCGCTCCTCTTCTAATTCACTTCTACTTCCCATACTCATCATGCTCGGGAATAAATTTTCTTCCAATCCTACCATAAAAACGTAGGGGAACTCTAATCCTTTTGCTAGGTGTATGGTCATCATACTAACCTTCGGCTGTCCATCGTCAACCTCATTGTCACGATCCGTTAATAGGGCCACGTCAGATAAAAAGTTGGAAAGTGAGGGATCGCCATCAGCCAATTCTTTTTGCTGTTCGCTGAAATCTTTAATTCCATTGAGTAATTCTTGGACGTTTTCGTAGCGCGTCACTCCCTCCGGTGTCTTGTCTTCGCCAAGGACTTTAATCAAGCCCACACTCTTGGCAACGTGTGCGACGGTGTCAAAGGCATCGTTGGCCTTCGTAAATATTGCAAAGCTGTTGACTAGTGTTGTGAAATCCACAATTTTCCTAACCGCAGCTGTTCCGATCCCGCTACTGATGGTGCCTAACTTCTCACAAGTTTCCCAAAGCGACCATTGATGCTGTTCGGCGGCGACTGCAAGCTTCGCTAAAGTAGTAGCGCCAATTCCGCGTGTCGGATAATTAATGACACGCCGAAAGGCTTCCTCATCTTTTGGATTAATTACAAGCCGCAAATAGGACAGTACATCCTTTATTTCCTTTCGCTGGTAAAAGCTCAGGCCTCCATATATTCTGTACGGTATATTCTTTTTCCTCAGGGCATCTTCAAAACTTCTACTCTGTGCATTTGTCCTGTATAAAATGCAGAAATCATCGTGCTTAGCGCCATCATTCATGGCCGTTTGCCAGATATTGGTTGCTATATAATTACCTTCATCTGAGTCTGAAATACTCTTGTGAACAACAATCTTGTCACCGCTGCCATTTTGAGTCCAGACATTCTTTTCGATCTGTTCCTTATTCTTAGCGATTATACTGTTTGCAGCTTGTACAATTGTATTGGTTGAACGATAGTTTTGTTCGAGTTTGAACAACTGCGTATTGGGATAATCCTTCTGAAAATTCAAGATATTCCGGATGTTGGCGCCGCGGAATGCGTATATAGATTGTGCGTCATCGCCAACGATACAGATGTTTTCATATTTCGCTGCCAATGCCTTAACGATTAAGTATTGGCTGTGATTCGTATCCTGATACTCGTCTACTAAAATGTATTTGAACCTGTTTTGATATTTCGCTAAAACTTCGGGAAATTTGTAAAGTAGCTCGTTAGTTTTGAGCAGAAGATCATCAAAGTCCATAGCACCTGCTCTAAAACACCGCTCTGTGTAGGCTTGATAAATCTCCCCAAACATAGGCATCTTGGCTGCGCTATCTTGAGCTTGTAATTCACCATTTTGAAAGTAAGCCTTCGGGGTTAATAGGTTGTTTTTGAGAGAGGAAATTCTTGAAGAAACACTCTTGGCTTTGTAAATGTCCTTATCGAGTTGCTTTTCCTTGATAATTGTACCGATCAATTTCTTGCTATCGTCTGCGTCATAAATCGTAAAATTGGTCGGATAGCCTAGACGTTCAGCTTCTATTCTTAAGATTTTGGCAAAAACACTGTGAAAAGTGCCCATCCATAAATTCTTCGCTTCTCCGTCTCCTACAATCTTGCCAATACGATCTTTCATCTCTCGA
>JAOMWM010000032.1 GCA_028357285.1 Schleiferiaceae bacterium
AGAGGATGGAAGGCGCTTACAACCCGACGTTATCATTCAGTTACCTGGGAATAAGAAAATCATTATTGACTCGAAAGTAAGCTTAGTTGCTTGGGATAATTTCATCAATGCTGCAACGGAAGATGAAGCTGCCGCAGGATTAAAGGCTCTAGCAGTGAGCGTTCAAACCCACATCAAAGGTTTAAGTGATAAAGACTATCCACAATTATACGGTGGGGACACGCCAGAATTTGTTTTGCTGTTTATTCCGATCGAGGCCGCATTTATGGAGGTAACTAAATTCGACCAAGCCTTGTATGAATATGCGTTCTCGAGAAAAATCATAGTGGTCAGTACCTCTACCCTGCTCGCCACATTGAAAACGATTGCAATGGCTTGGCGTCAAGAGAAGCAGACGAAAAATGTCATTGAAATTGCTGAGGCCGGCGGAAAACTTTACGATAAGTTCGTTGGACTTAGCGAAGACCTTAAAAAACTGGGGAGTCAATTTCAAACTGCACAGAATACTTACCAAGACACCATGACAAAAATGATGGAGGGTCGTGGAAATTTGATTTCACAGGTCGAAAGATTGAAGAAATTAGGCAGTAAGACGAAAAAAGAATTAGATAACAGACTTGTGGATAGGGCCGAACTAGGCGAATATTCAGATAAACAAATTGAGGATACCTCCTCTGAACAATAAATATGGCAAACGACCAACTCATCTACGGACTGCGTCCGATTCTCCAAGCTGTTCAAGATGGACAGACCATCGATAAAGTATTCCTTCAAAAAGGAATCAGTGGTGCACTATATACGCAACTCGAAGGAACACTGCGTGACGCAGGGATTGAACCTAAATATGTACCCGTAGAAAAATTAAACCGCGTTACTCGTGGAAATCATCAAGGTGCCGTGGCTTATCTCAGCCCTATCGACTTCCACGATTTGGAAGAGGTTATTATGAAAGTAATGGAAGAAGGACGTAAGCCATTGATTCTCGCCTTAGATCGGATTACAGATGTTAGAAATTTCGGCGCCATTGCTCGAACGGCCGACTGTTCTGGTGTAGATGCCATTGTCATTCCTAAGAATGACAGTGCTCCTGTCAGTGCCGATGCCGTTCGCACATCAACCGGAGCTTTACTTGAAGTACCTGTTTGTAAGGTCAACCATATGAAGGATGCTGTATACCTCGCACAAAGTTTGAGTTTAAAAATCATAGCTGGAACGGAGAAATCAGAAACCCCGATGTATGATGCTCCATTTAACGAGCCGTGTATGGTCATCATGGGTAATGAGGAAACGGGAGTACATAAAAGCTTATTGCAGTTGGTAGATTCTAAGGCATTAATTCCTATGCACGGTCAAATAAATTCACTGAACGTAAGCGTAGCTACTGGAATCATACTCTACGAAGCTGTTCGCCAGAGAAGTTAAAGATGAAAAAAATTGTAGTTGGATTATTAGTCATGTTCAGCAGTGCTGTTTTTGGACAATACAATTGCCAAAGCACTAAACATGCCCCGACGGTGCAACAAAGCGTTACACCGATCAACTACAATTCTAGATCCGATACCGCAGACTTAGAAGAACTGAAACTTGACATCAACACTACGGGATTTTCAAACGAGCAGCTTTCAGGAAAAGCAGCGTATCAAATAGGTGTTAAGATAAATTTCTCGAAGCTTCGATTCGATCTATTAGGGTTCACCGTAGATAGCGTCATCAGCGCTACGGGACCGCTTTCATTTATACAGAAAGGTGAACATTTGATTATCACCCATAATGCCACTGCTGGGAGTATTCTGAATTGGGACATTTACTACCACGGAAGTACTACAAAGGATGGTAGTGGCTGGGGCGGCATACACCACGACGGTGCCTATGATTATAACCTGGGAGTGGGTTTCGCTGCTAACCCGCACGTTTACGGCCGAAGTCTCTTCCCCTGTTTTGATAATTTCGTGGAGAAATGTACTCTCGAGGAGATGAACATCACCACACCCTCTGGAAAGGTCGGCGTAAGCAACGGTATTCTCACCTCCGTAGACACACTCTCCTCGGGTGATTTGGTGTGGCATTGGGAAGGTCAGGCACCACTCCCCTCTTATCTCATAAGTCTTGCAGTCTCAGATTACCATAAACAAAGCTGGATACACGCTGGAAAATCATTCGAACTCTATGGCCGTGCGCAGGATACTGCCAATATGACTGCGGGCTTCGTACATCTCAACGATATCTATGATGCCTTTGTAGATGAATTCGGCCCCTATGTCTTTGAAAAAGTGGGCTATGCCATGACCATTACAGGTGCCATGGAGCATGCAGGTATGATTCATTTGCCTCGAACCTTAGCCAACGCCAATCTAAGTGGTGAAGATATCATCGCCCATGAGTTGGCTCATATGTGGTTCGGGAATGCCATTACCACGGAAACTGCTGAGGATATGTGGATTAACGAAGGTTTTGCTGAATTTGGCTCTCACTTCTATGAGGAGAAAGTATATGGGCGCGAGCAGTATGTTAATACCGTGCAAAACAACCAAACCCTCGTGCTAAAGCAAGCCCGTCAAAACGATGGTGGGCATCTTGCATTGAGCGGCGTTAACCAGAATCAAACCTACGGTACCCACACCTATCAAAAAGGTGCAATGGTCGCCCATAACCTTCGTGAATTTTTAGGCGATAGCCTTTTCAGTCATGCCGTAAAACAGCTCATAGCTACCAACACCTTTGGCAATTACGATGCCTATAGTTTCAAGGAGTCCTTTGAAACCTCTACAGGTGTAGATTTGGATGATTTTTGGAACGACTGGATTTATAATCCCGGGTACCACGGTGCTTGGGTAGAGTTAAATTATCCTGAAAATGCGAATTGGGCCACGGCAGATAAACAAGTAAACGTCCATCACCTCAGCGCCCACACTGGTAATCATGGCGCCACTCAAAAGACTACACCAATCGTTGTATATAAACACAGTTATAACAATGGGTATAGCGGAAAAGAAGATTTAGGAAACACTGCATTCTTTACTGCGTCCAGCGCAGATCTCACATTTACCTCGCTAACCACTCAGTTAGGGACAGGGCAAGATTATTGGCTAAGCACAAACGATAGTGCCGAATCTTTAGGTACCTCAGTCTACGATACTTTTACTTGGGCAGAGCTGAATGGCACAAAAACATTGCCTAGGACGGGAGTTAAAATCACTCCTAAATCCAATACAGCAGGACTTAATGGTACATTTTACGTGTGGCACCACTACACGGAGGGCAATTACCCGAGTAATGGAACTACCAGTCGTGATCATTTTTATTTCATAGGGTACGAGGGAGACCACGATCCTCCAATTGATTATACTACAGAGCTGCCCTTTGAAGTAACTGTTTCTTTCAACACGAACTCCAATAATGGGGGCTTAGACAGTGATCTAAACGGATTGCCCGGGAATCAAATGAGCATAGCACAGAGCCCCAACCTTAAATGGAAAACTGGGGTTCCCATAGTAAATGCTTCAACGCAAGCCTTAGGCAACACCGGTGTCGGAAACATAACCTTCACACCTCAGCATGTTGCACGTTACTATTTCATCATGAATACCGCCAATATTGGCGTTGAGGAAGGCAGCATCAATGGATTGAAAATCTTCCCTAACCCGACCAATGGTATGTTGAAGATTCAAAGCAATATTGGCGCTGCCCATTTTGAATATCATATAAGTGATGCCCAGGGAAAAATAGTTGATCAAGGCACCGTGACAAATACTAATGGCACCAGTGAATTGGAATTGCCGGAACAATGCAGTCCAGGAAACTACCTATTCACTTGTGAGGCAGGTACGACTAAATTTACCTTGCAGTAATTACTTCAGAACCAACATGACTGGACAGTGATCACTGCCCATGACGTCGTTTAGGATTTGTGAATCTTTTACACGGTCCATGAACCCCGTACTGACCATAAAGTAATCCAATCGCCAGCCCACGTTTTTCGAACGAGCTCCACCACGGTAACTCCACCAGCTGTATTTCACCGTATCGGAATAAAGCGTGCGGAAAGTATCGACAAAACCCGCTTCAATCATGGTCGTCATACCATCAATCTCCGCTTGTGTATAGCCGGGAGTCTTGTTGTAATTTGATTTTGGATTCTTCAAGTCTATTTCCTGGTGCGCCACATTTAAATCACCACAAACCACCACAGGCTTTTTCTCCTCTAACTTCTTCAGGTAAGCTAAGAATGCTACATCCCATTCCTGGGTGCGGTAACCCAAACGCTTGAGACCCGAGCTGGAATTTGGGACATAAGTAGTCACATAGTAGAAGTCCTCATATTCTGCAGTAATAGCACGACCTTCATTATCATGCTCCGCAATGCCTATGCCCATTGTGACGGACAACGGCGTTACTTTAGATAAAATAGCCGTTCCACTATAGCCTTTCTTCTCAGCGCTAAACGCATAAATGTGATAGCCCTTCAACTCCGCCAAAGCCTCTTTGACCTGCTCTGGCGTCGCCTTTGTCTCCTGGAGTCCCACGACATCACAGTCCAATGCATGCAAGTCTTCTATTAACGTTTTTCCAGCCGCGGCGCGCACGCCATTCACATTGAACGAAAGTAATTTCATCTACATATTTCTTCTATACTGTCCGCCAACTTCGAACAGTGCGTTTGTAATTTGTCCTAGACTACAATGTTTCGCAGCCTCCATTAACACATCAAATATATTCTCATTCTGAACAGCAGCCTGTTGCAATGCGCTAATCATCTCCTCGTTCAACTGCCCTTTCGCCTTCTGAAGGCGCTCGAGCATTTCTATTTGGTATTCTTTTTCGTCTGTAGTGGCACGAATAATTTCCGCTGGTAAAACAGTTGGTGAACCTTTTTTATTAAGGAAGGTGTTCACACCTATAATTGGAAATTCACCTGTATGCTTAAGCATCTCATAATGCATGCTTTCCTCTTGAATCTTTCCACGCTGGTACATGGTTTCCATCGCTCCCAATACGCCACCACGTTCTGTGATACGGTCAAATTCAAGCAAAACTGCCTCTTCCACTAAGTCTGTCAACTCTTCGATGATAAAGGCCCCTTGAATAGGGTTTTCATTCTTCGTAAGACCCAATTCTTTATTGATAATCAACTGAATGGCCATTGCGCGACGTACACTCTCCTCAGTGGGTGTCGTGATGGCTTCATCGTAGGCATTCGTATGTAGCGAATTGCAATTATCATAAATGGCATACAACGCTTGCAGGGTAGTTCGAATATCATTAAAATCGATTTCCTGGGCATGCAAGCTACGACCCGAGGTTTGGATGTGGTACTTCAACATCTGCGAGCGCGCATCTGCTCCATATTTATTCTTCATAGCATTGGCCCAAATACGGCGTGCTACACGACCGATTACCGCATACTCTGGATCGATACCGTTGCTAAAGAAGAAACTCAAGTTGGGCGCAAACTTATTAATATCCATGCCACGGCTTAGGTAATATTCTACGTAAGTGAAACCGTTAGAGAGCGTGAAGGCCAATTGAGAAATCGGGTTTGCTCCAGCCTCTGCAATATGGTACCCAGAAATACTCACACTATAGAAATTACGTACTTGCCAATCAATAAAATAGCTCTGCACATCGCCCATCAAGCGCAGGGCGAACTCGGTAGAAAAAATACAGGTATTTTGGGCCTGGTCTTCTTTGAGAATATCAGCCTGAACAGTCCCACGCACGGTATTCAATGTCTTGGACTTGATTTCGCCATAGATCTTCGCATCGAGTACCTCGTCACCGGTCACCCCTAACAGGAGTAAACCTAGACCCTCATTACCCTCTGGTAGTATACCTTGGTAAGCAGGTCGCTCAATACCTTGCTCGTCGTATTTCGCTTTTTTTACAGCCTCAACCTTTGCTTCAAGCTTATTTTCCTTGATGTAGAATTCACATTCTTGATCGACGGCTGCATTCATGAAATACGCTAAGAGCATCGGCGCAGGACCGTTTATGGTCATGGACACAGAAGTAGTCGGGTCCGTTAAACGGAAACCACTGTACAGTTTTTTTGCATCGTCGAGGCAGCAAATACTCACTCCCGAGTTTCCGATTTTACCGTAAATGTCGGGACGACGGTCTGGGTCATTTCCGTAAAGCGTTACACTGTCAAATGCAGTAGACAATCGCTTTGCAGGAAGACCAAGGCTCACATAATGGAATCGCTTGTTCGTGCGTTCGGGACCTCCCTCTCCAGCAAACATGCGCGTAGGATCTTCACCTTCCCTTTTAAATGGATAAATACCGGCAGTGTAAGGGAATTCACCGGGAACGTTTTCTAAAAGTAGCCAACGCAGAATATCACCCCAACTGCGGTATTTTGGCAGTGCGACTTTCGGGATTTGAGTGTGCGATAAACTCTCTGTATGTGTTTCAATATTGATGGCTTTACCCCGGACATGGAAGGTGTAAACCGGGTCCTTATAACGTTTTACCGTCGACTCCCATTGTTGCAGGCGCTCCCAGTTATGTGGATCAAGATCCATTTTAATCCGGTCGAAACTTAATTGCAATTGGCCAATTAATTCCTCGTCCTCCAAGGTTTCTATGGAGCGGTGCAATGCATACAACTTATCTGCAACCTCCACCTGCGCCATGATCTGATCGCGGTAAATGCGGTGACTTTCAGAAATCTCGCTCAAATAGCGAGTCCGATTCGGAGGAATAATAAAAATCTTCTCGCTCATCTCCCCGGTCAAGGCAAAGGTGCTGGTAAATCCTGCATTTGCCTTATCGTTGAGCATGTCAATGATCGCGCTATACAAACTGTTAGTACCTGGATCATTGAACTGGCTGGCTATGGTTCCGTAAACCGGCATCGTCTCCGGATTTTTCTCCCACAAGTTGTGATTGCGCTGGTACTGCTTTTTGACATCACGCAACGCATCCAATGCCCCACGCTTATCGAATTTATTTAGTGCGATTAAATCAGCGAAATCAAGCATGTCGATTTTTTCCAGTTGCGTTGCCGCACCATACTCTGGGGTCATCACATATAAACTCGCATCACTATGATCTAATATTTCAGTATCGCTTTGCCCAATTCCTGAAGTTTCAAGGATGATCAAATCAAAACCGGCCACCTTTAAAATGTCGAGCGCATTTTGAACGTGTGCACTTAAGGCCAAATTGGCTTGACGCGTCGCTAACGAGCGCATAAATACATTGCCGTTTTTGATTGCATTCATACGAATACGATCACCGAGCAATGCGCCACCAGTCTTTCTTTTCGAAGGATCTACGGAAACCACTGCCAAACGTTTTTCTGGAAAATCTAAGAGGAATCGGCGTACCAATTCGTCTACCATAGAACTCTTCCCTGCACCTCCGGTACCGGTGATTCCTAAAATAGGCGTAGAAATACCCGCTGCTTTCGCAGCAACTTCCTCTAAAGCTAATGCGTGCTGTTCCCCGCAATTTTCAGCTGCACTAATCCAGCGTGCGATGGTCGCCATACTCGCGGAGGTAAGCGAAGCCAAATCTGAAGGCAAGGATTCCCCAACTAAAAAATCGGACTGGGCAACTAAATCATTGATCATACCCTGTAAACCCAACTTTCTTCCATCGTCTGGGTGGTACAAGCGGGTGATACCGTAAGCGTGCAGTTCTTCAATTTCCTCTGGTAGTATGGTTCCACCGCCACCACCAAATATCTTTATGTGTCCTGCTCCTTTTTCTTGGAGTAAGTCATACATGTATTTGAAGTATTCGATGTGCCCACCCTGGTAAGAGGTCATGGCAATTGCATTGGCATCTTCTTGAATGGCAGTATCTACCACTTCTTCAACAGAGCGGTCGTGTCCTAGGTGTATGACTTCACAACCAGTGCTTTGAATGATTCGACGCATGATGTTGATTGCTGCATCGTGTCCGTCGAAAAGTGAAGCGGCAGTGACAATCCGCACCTTGTTTTTAGGTACGTACGGAGCCGGGTTTTCCATAGTCTGTGATAAGTATTTGGGACCTCTAAGATAAGGCAGAAACAGGCAATGATTCCTTTCGTTATATTTGAACAAATCGATTTTTATGAAGTCTTTGCGCTCCCTCTTTTTCTACATGCCTCTGCTCCTGCTACTTGCTGTCGATTCCAGCAGTCAAGACATCGGTCTCTGGCTCCGCATTACGCTCATTGCCGCTGTTGGTATAGTAGGGAGTATCGTGACGCGCAAGCATGGTGGTGAGGGCCTTAGCATTTTTGGAGTCATCGCATTGCTTCTCCTGCTCCCGTTGATTAAAATCGGGAGTGTTCATGCAGGTTCGGAGTTGTTAGGATACGCGGCTCGAATTGCACTTTTATTTCTTTGGATCCAATTAAGTGCTGCATTATTTCGCAAAGAAAAATCTAATGGAATTCAAGCCCTGGCCACAGGTGCCCAAGCAGCGCTATTAATTGCTGCCTTTAGCATTCTCCCTTCCCTTGTAGAAGCTTATAAAGCTTCAAATATTTACCTTGCGAACGGCCCCCTTTTTACGCATAAAAACTATGCCGCGGCCAGTCTACTATTACTAATCCCTCTTGCATTAAATGCTCGCGAAGAAGGACAATTAGGACTGTGGCTGCAACGCATTAGTGTCGGTCTTGCCATTTTGTGTATTCTACTTTTAAGAACTCGTGGCGTTTGGCTTGGGGCGTTTGTCATGACGGCTATAGCGGTGGCGTATTACGCATTTAAAGGGAATGCACAGAGCAGAACTGTAGGACTGATTTCATTGGGAGTAATTTCGATTGGTATTATGGTAGCCATCTTTGCTTCAGGAAGTGAAAAAATATTTAACAGCGACACCATTCAAAGCCGTCTGCATTACTGGAACGCATCTTGGGAGATGTTTATGGACAAGCCCGTAACAGGTGTGGGTGGCGGCCAATGGAAAATAGAATATCCAGGTACTGGTCTTAAAGGCACGAATGATAGTGTAATGAGTGGACAGACGTCCATTCTCCGCCCGCACAACGATTTATTGTGGATGCTTAGTGAAACTGGTATTGCGGGAGCACTACTCTTTATAGCGCTACTAGTTTTAGGTTTTAGCCAGACAATTAAACACGAGCGTGGATTATTTTTCGCGCTAACCATCGTCGGCTTTGCGGTGTATGGCTTCGGGGAATTCCCGCTTGAGCGGGCAACACTTTTACTTCCGCTTGCCACTGCATTAGGTTTTGCAGCTGCCCACACAAAACCTTCGATTAAAACCCGCCCCATTGCAGGTGTAATTTTAGCATGTATTGCCGGACTTTTTACTGTCTATGTCGGCCAAAACCGCGTAAAAGGCGAGCGTGCTGCTAAAGATTGTTTAGACGGTTATATGTCAGGAAACGTAAGAAGCATGCAGATTAATGCCCGAAAAGCGCAAAATGTTTGCTTTGAAATGGACATCTACAACAACCCTATGGCCTACTTCGAGGGACTTAGTCACATGCGTACACCGAACGGTCAGATCCCATCGGATAGTAAAATAAATCAAGCAGAAGCAGCTTTCAATCAAGCGTTGCAAATTCATCCTAACCACATTTTGACGCTCAACCAATTGGCCGCAGTAAAGAGATACAACAGCAGTATCGGTGAGGCAATTGACCTTTATGAACGTGTTATTGAAATCGCACCACGCAATGGAAATGCGGCAATGCAACTTATGGAACTCTACCGTGTTAAAGGCGATGTATACAGTTCCTTGAATGCGATGAAGATGTTTGCAACTAAAGATCTACAATGGTATTGGCGCAATATGAATACTAAGAATTATCAGCCTCGAGGACAGGAGGAAGGACAAAGAATGCAAATGCTGGACGCCTATAGAAAGAGTAGCGTAAAAACACTTAAACTATTTGCAGGCATCAATAATCCAAGACCTGCTATGAAATCACTCCATCGTGATTTACAAGGCAAGAAACCGGCCGAAATGTGGCAGATTTGGCTGAATTCGCGCCAGAATTAGATAAAAAAGTAGAATTCTGTTAATTTTTGATCGTTTTCAGCGTTAAAATCAGAAATACACTTACTTTAGTCTCATGCAACAAACAATAAATCAGATTATCAACTTCAATAACCGCAATTATATGTGGAAGGGGTTGCTATATCCATACGTGAAGGCATAGATTACGATAAGCAACAAACCCATTATAAATAGAAAACGCCTTCACATTGTGAGGGCGTTTTTTTTTGATTTAACAAATGAAAAACTTCATCAATTCCGTACGTAACAATGGTCCGTTAAGGACAAAAGACAACTTTATCATTACTTCATCCATGGTTGATATGAATGGCCAATTATCCATTTGGAGTTTGATGCAGCTATTGAATGAAGTGAAAGGTAGACGCATGAATCAGCTTTTACTCAACTTAAGGTTTGAGGACAAAGTGAAAAACATGGATTTAAAAATCTATCACAAAGCCGGTTTAGAAGAGGAGCTTGTTGTTGAGAGTAGCTTCACCCCGAACGGCAAACGAACCGTAGATCTTAAAATCTATGTGAGTCGTCGTAAAAAAGGATCGCCTGTTAAACGCGTATGTAAAGCCGTATACACCCTGGGTATACACGCAGGTAAGTAGACACATCTGTTCCTTGACAATGGTGATGTGGTTATTCCCTGGATTAAGATGCAGTTAACAGCGGGCGACCCGCCATGAAAAAACCCGGCGCATAGCGCCGGGTTTTTGTGTTATAAGGTGCGCTGGATGGCCCGCTCGAGCCAAAGAAGCACTTCCGATATATCTGCATCTTCCTCTGTGAGATGAATAGCGTGCGAACACATACTGCCAGCTTTCATAAGTTGTAGATTACCAGTAGGTTCCTGTCCTTTTACGTTGATCCAAACTTCGAATCTGCCCTTTGTAGCAGGTACCAAACAGCCTACCTGTTTGGTAGTACGTATACTGTAATACTTTTTCTTGCCATTAAGTTCAAAGTCTAAGCCGGTAGTCTGTAATGCCGTAACAATCCGTTCATGCAAAGACTTCCAATGCTCCTTACCTTTGAAAACGCTGTCTTCCACCTGGCTTTCATCCATGTGTAAGGAAGTATTCTCTTTAGTAAGATGAACCACCATATTTGCATGTCCATGGCCTATGCCAAATTCTTCTTTCAATCGCTGGACATTAGCCATGTGCTTAGGCTCGTTCCATGAGCGAACCATGTCGACCCAATAAGAAATGGGCTGACCCGTTTTTTTTTCGAGTCCTGCTATGTGGCTATGAATGCCCGAGTTGAGGTCATGGCTCATGATTACATGATTATCCCTTCAAGGCCTCTAAACGCTGCGTAATGAGTGCTATTTTACCTTCAGCATCAGACATCTTTTTACGCTCAGATGCTACGACCGCTTCAGGCGCATTAGCGACAAAACGTTCATTGCTCAACTTTTTTGTAACACCAACTAAAAAGCCTTGGGTATATTTTAGTTCTTCTTCTAGTTTGACAATTTCTTCTTCAACATTTACAAAAGCATCAGCAGGAATGGTATAATTCACACCTCCGGCGACAAAACTAAATGCAGATTTCTGGACTTCGTCGACTTCTACAATAGCATCAACATTCGCCATTTTCTTAATCAATGCATCATATTCTGTATTGTGCGGAGTACCCTTAGCAATCTCAATGGTCAAGACTTCCTTTGGAGCAATACCATTTTCATTACGTACAGTCCGTATACCACCTACAACCTCTGCAAAATGATTGAACGACTTCAAAATGGAGGTGTTTTCAACTTGTAATGAAGGCCAAGGGGCAAAATTGATCGTTTCACCTTCTTTGCGGTCCGCGAGATTTTGCCACAATTCTTCGGTGATAAACGGCATGAAAGGATGCATCACTTCTAAAAGTGTATTAAAAATAGATTTGGTCGCTTCTAGCGCTTCTGCCGAAATCTTTTCTCCGCGAGCGGGCTTTACCATTTCTAAATACCACGAACAGAAATCATCCCAAACGAGCTTGTACGTGGTCATCAAAGCTTCAGACAGACGGTACTTTGTGAAGCTACTCTCCAATTCTACTAAAGCCTCACCAATACGATTGCGCATCCAATTCGCTGCCAATGCTTCCGAAGCACTCATAGTATCCGCTCCAGCCTCCCACATACCCACCAATCGGAAGGCATTCCATACTTTATTTGCGAAAAAGGAACCTTGAGAACACAAATCTTCATCGAACAGAAGGTCGTTTCCTGCCGGTGCTGTCATGAGCATTCCAACACGTACCCCATCTGCCCCATATTGGGCTATCAAATCTAATGGATCTGGACTGTTGCCTAATTGTTTGGACATTTTACGACGCTTCTTATCACGTACCATGCCCGTAAAGTATACGTCCTTGAAGGGACGCTTTCCTTTAAACTCATAACCCGCCATGATCATACGAGCCACCCAGAAAAATATGATATCCTGTCCAGTGACTAATGTATTTGTCGGGTAGAAATAATCCTCCTCTTCAGGATTGTCAGCAAATACGCTATAAGGCCAAAGCCACGAACTGAACCAAGTATCCATAACATCTTCGTCCTGGCTAACCTGATCCGTCCCCAATGCTTCTGCAGCCTCTTCACGTGTCTTGCAAACGACAACATTACCCTCAGTATCGTACCATGCTGGAATCCGATGACCCCACCACAGCTGACGGGAAACACACCAATCCTTGATGTTTTCCATCCAATACAAATAGGTTTTCTCCGTATGCGGAGGATGTAGCGTAATATCTTTTGATTTTACACCATCAATAGCAGGCTTTACAAGATCCGCCATTTTTAGGAACCACTGCATAGAAAGTCTCGGCTCGATCACCGCATCTGTGCGTTCACTGCGTCCTACTTTATTGCGTAAATCTTTTGTTTCGACTAATAACCCAGCCTCATCCAGTGCTTTTACCACAGCTTTGCGCGCAACAAATCGGTCCATGCCTTCAAAGGCACCGCCGTGAGTATTTAATACAGCATGCTGATCAAAAATATCAATCACTTCCAATCCATGCTTCTCGCCAAGCATGTTGTCATTAGTATCGTGCGCGGGCGTGACCTTCAATGCACCCGTACCAAATTCGATATCGACATAGTCGTCAAAAATGATAGGAACAGCGCGTCCAACTAAAGGAACAATTACTTTTTTGCCCTTTAAATGCTGATACCGCTCATCGTCAGGATTGACGCAAACGGCTGTATCCCCAAAGATGGTTTCTGGACGAGTCGTAGCTACTTGCAAAGACTGCTCAGACCCTTCGATCTGATACTTCATGTAGTACAGACGACTGTTCTCCTCTTTATGAATCACCTCTTCATCAGAA
>JAOMWM010000033.1 GCA_028357285.1 Schleiferiaceae bacterium
AGGCGTTGATCCTGCAGAGCTTGAAGCCCGTCTACAAGCGCGCGGCATCAACACCGCCACTTTAACCATGACCGACATCCCTCGTATTCAACCCATCGTTGAAGAAGAGATAGCTAAGATGAAGGCGGAGCAATCGGCTTCTGCGTCAGCGGAGCAAGCTGTGGAAAGTGGATCGTTAAGCGGAACGGAAATGGCTGCAGACGGAGCCGAACAAAAAGAAGAAAGTATACAGACGACCACCACAGAATTGGCCACTGAGGCTGTGGAAGTGGTCAAAACAAAAGTAGATTCAAAAACACCTGTAGAGGTTAAAATAGATGCCAGCCAAGCCAACACCATGGTTTTTGGAAAGCACATTTTTACCAACGGTTCCTTAAGCCTTTATGAAGTAAGTAAGGATTACATCCCTAACGACTCCTACATCTTAGGGCCGGGTGATGTGGTTACGGTAAGCATCTTTGGTAAATCGCAAGCGGATCTTCAATTTACTATCAAACCCGATGGGTTTATTGAGCCGGCGAACTTACCTAAGATCTACCTCAAAGGAATTTCTTTAGGTCAAGCGCGCGAAGTGGTGCGTCGCAGATTGCAGAATTTCTACCAGTTTGATAAAGGGCAGTTTGCATTGACGTTGACGACAGCACGTACGTTGACTATTCAGATTACGGGTGCTGTAGCACAGCCGGGTACGTATACCCTTAGTGCTTACAACACAGCGTTTAATGCGCTCATAGCTGCGGGCGGTCCTTCAAAATTAGGGACAGTACGTAACATCCAGGTAATTAATGGCGGTAAGGTGAAGGAGCTGGACGTATATGAATACCTGTTCAACCCGCAGAAGCAGAGCGATTACTACCTGCAAAACAATGACATCTTATATGTACCGTTTATCGGTGATTTAGTAGAAGTCAAAGGTTCGGTGAAGCAGGTGGGTGTCTTTGAGATGAAAGAAAAAGAGACGTTCTCTGAATTACTAGAATATACAGGCGGGTATTTGAGCGATGCGTTGCGCGATGAGATACAATTGGTCCGCAAGAACAAAGATGGTTCGTTTGTGAAGGAATACAGCGGAGCGGAATTGGCCAAATTAACCTTTGAGGACGGTGATAAAGTGATCATTGCCACCCAAACCTCCGATAAGAAAGATTACGTTGAAGTGAATGGCTGGGTGGACTACCCTGGAATTTATGGGATTCGTGATTACCCTACGGTTAAAGAAGTGCTGATGAAAGTAGGCGTGCGTGAAGAAACGAGAATGGATGTGGCGTATTTAACGCGCACGAATCTCGACGGTACGCGTAGTCTTATTCGTTTTAATCCTGCGGCAGAATTAGAAGGCGCAGATGCACCGTTACCGTTACAGCCGGAAGATCAAATTTTACTCTTCAATGTGCGCGACTTTACAGATAAGGCAACCGTGGCTATTGAAGGTGCCGTGCGTCAGCCGGGTGCTTTTGCCCTTGATGAGAATGCGAATGTGGCTTATTTGATCGATCTCGCTAAAGGCTTGAAAGAAGATGCGAAACTCGACCTCGCCTATCTATTCCGTGAGAACCCTGACGGTACCACAGAGATTGAAACCTTAAACTTGGAGGATATTTTAAGCGGTGCTGCATTCTTTGAATTGCGCGATAACGACGTCCTGCGTGTTTTAAGTGAAAAAGCATTTGTGGATGCCTCGACCGTAAGTATTTTCGGTGCTGTACGTAATCCTATTGAACTCACTGTAGATAGTGCCGTAACGGTAAAAGCCTTGATTGATTTAGCAAACGGATTGAAGAAAGACGCACGCACGGATCAAGCCTATATCTTCCGCACCTACCCGGACGGCTCGCAAGAGATTTTAACATTAGACTTGGCTGCTGAAATCGCTGTTGAGGATCCTATGCCACTAATGGATAAGGATCAGGTTCGCATCCTTTCTGAGCGCACCTATTACGACGGTGCGGTGCTGAGCATCTCTGGAGAAGTACGTAATGAACTAGAAATGCCATACGACTCTACTATCACTTTAGACGAAGTATTGACATTAGCTGGCGGGTTAACCTTTGCCGGTGATTCTTCTAAGGTGATTGTTTACCGCATCGCCTTTAACGGTAAAGACATTGGTAAGGTGAAAGATTTCACTTTAGATTCTAGAATGAGTGGTGACTTTACTTTTGAGCCTTTTGATGCGATCGTAGTACGCAAGAAGCCCGGATTCGAATTCCAAGAATACGTTAACATCGGTGGTGAGGTAGCTTACCCTGGTCGCTATGCCATTCGTGATGGTGAAAAAGTAGGTGAACTCATCCGCAAAGCAGGTGGATTGACTAAGGAAGCCTTCCCACAAGCAGCGAGCTTCACGCGTCAAGGAAAAGGTAAAGTCTTCATTTCTATCGACCGTATTTTACGTGCAGGCAACACCTACAACAATATTCAACTTCTCCCGGGTGATAATCTTTTCATCCCCTCGAAGGACATGACTGTGGAAATAAGACTTCCTAATACAGAGGCCGCAGAATATGCTGCGTTCAGTGATGAATATCGCAGAGAGAGCGTTCATGTCGCTTATGTAGCAGGCAAGTCCGCACGCTGGTATGTGAAAAATATGGTGGGTGGTTATGGCGAAAACGCGAAGCGTTCAAAAACGAATGTTGTTTATGCAAACGGTACTGTAAAAGATTACAAATGGTTCAAACCGTTCTACCGCTATCCTAAAGTAAAGCCTGGATCGATGGTCGTTGTAGGTGCCAAACCTGTGAAGGAGGAGAAGGAAAAGAATAAGAAACAACAATCAGATTTCGATTGGCAGGAGTTCTCTGGTAACTTCATGGCACAAATCACATCGTTATTAACGGTGGTAGTTTTGGCAACGCAATTGCCGTAAAATAAATAGTAAAACATCTTTTTAGAAAACCCCGCCGTCGAGCGGGGTTTTTTGTGTCATTTAATCTCGATTTAACGCAAAGTATTTCAATATAATCGGTTTTGGCACCATCTTTGCCGGTATTAAAATCCCAAACCGAAAAATCTAAGCTCCATTAAAACCCCGCTCATGAAGCCACTGCTTACCTTCTTATTTATTCTTTGTTTCAGCGCCAGCTATGGCCAGCTGCTGCAGTTGAAAGAGAAGTACAATTCCCAGAATCACCGTTCGCTGTCTTTTAAGACGGATCGGGTGACGGGCAGTGTTAAAGGAGGTAATGCGTCGCTCAGTTTGACTTTGAAGAATACGAGCGAGGAAGCGATAGATTTAAGTAATATCCAATTGGCCCTTGTAGATGCCACCGGTCGTGGCGCAAAACTCTGTGGCAACACGAAAATTCTCAAGCCTGGACGAAAAACTACCCTCCACCTAGAAGCATGCAACGGCAATGACGGGCTCTTTATGCTGAATAAGGCCTATGCCTCCGAACAGGCTTTTAAAGAGGATGCTTTCTTTCTTAGAAATAAAGAGTGGCAGTTGAGAATTGGCCAGGATGTGGTGACTTTTTATACCGACTTGTAGATTCTTCAATACATTTACGGTGTCTCGTTTAAGACTATTTTAATTGTAGCGACACTTTAATCTATTGAATTGTATACATTTGATGTACCAATGAACCTGAGCGTGATTGTGTGTTCACACGCAGGAACTTGAAGAGACCCCGTTGTTTAGGCAGCGGGGTTTTTTGTTGTCTTGTATTGCCTTGAAATTCGGTGGATTAAATCGGTCACTCATTAGGCGATGAATCGTACAGACGGTATCGTATCTTTCCACGAGAAACAATTAACCTAAACGTTATGCGCAGCTTACTCGCAACCCTCGCTCTAGCCTTATCCTTCTCGCTATCTGCATCGCACCTTATCACCGGTCATTTTTCCTTCGAGCACGTGAGCACCGGAACCGCAACAAGCGTATACAAAGTCTCCTTAGTGCTGTACAGGGATGTTACAGGCGTCGCAATGCCAACATCGGTAACTGCCTATTATGAGAAGCTCGGGCCAAACGGCGTTACATCAACTGTAAGTCTGGGCCAGGCCAGTAATGGAGCCTTGGCCGGAAACTGTGGGTCCACTTATGGAATAGAAGCGTATACGTATTCCGCGAACGTCACCGTCGATAATAATACGGGGTACACATTCGCCTATTCTACGTGCTGTAGACCTTCTGCAATTACCAATATCGCAAATGCATCCAGCCAGAGCATTTACCTCAGCGGTGTTTTAGTCAACGGTAAGCCTGCGATTCGTTCGTACAACAATAGTCCAGAAATTATACCAAGCGTCGCAACCGCCTATGCAAATACCACGTCCCCATTTGAAATCTGTAGCGCCGATACGGACGGCGATAGCTTGTCTTTCCAGATCGTAGCCGTTAAAAGCGGAAGTGCAGCGACGTTTGCGGCAACTAACATTGCCTATTCTGCCGGATACAGTAATGCAGCCCCTCTGGGCAGTGGGAGCAGCGTTACGATAGACTCAACGAACCGAATGTTGGTGATCCATTCGAACACCATACAGAACGCTGTGGTCAATGTTAAAATCGTCGAATGGGCGCAGGATACCGCAAATGCCTATAAAATTATGGGTATTACTGAACGTGAAGTTCTCGTTAACATCGTCAGTCCTAGTGCAGCGCCTCCACAAACTTTGATTGAAGCCACAAGCGCTTCGGCGACTTTCGGCGAAAGCGATATCTACCTCAACACTTCAGATGCGGTCTTCCCGACCTCAGCAAATTTTGATTCCGTTCAGGTCCAATTATTTGACGCCTTCGGAAACGCCACCAACTTTGTCACCGGAAGCAGCCCAATCTCTTCAAGCTACGACGCCTTCAAACTCCATACGAGCGATTCCATCATGCCGGGTCCATGGACCCTCATCTTTGGCTACAGTGCTGATTCTTCCGCATTGACTGGATTGTGCGACAGCAAATTAATCGATACTATATCCTTCTTCGTCGCGCCCCCAGCACCTATTTTAGTTGGCCCGTCCGATTCCATCTATGCATCGGCAAACACCACCTACACCCTGACCAACTACCAGTACGTGGATTCCATCTCTTATTCACTTTCCAACGCAACCCTCATCTCTAGCGCCCCCGACTTCAGTTCTTTTGAAGTGCAATGGGGACCAGCCAATGGAGCCGCATCTTTCACAGTCTACGCCTACAATGGCGGTGTCGCAGACACGGCGGCTATAGATGTAACGATCTATGGTATAGGCTTAAATGAACTGGACGGATCTGTAGCGCTCTACCCGAACCCCACAGAAGACTTTATTTACCTCCGTGGCGCGCCTGCAAATACCACCTTTGAATTGCGCAACACCACGGGCCAACTGCTCCGCTCCGGCACCCTCACCGAACGCATCGACCTCCGCGGCGTAGCTTCAGGAACCCTTTTATTGACGCTCAAAAACCAACACAGCATAAAACAATACAAGCTGGTGAAGCGCTAAGCGAACAGATCTTTTTATGCAGGAGCACCAGTGGAAACGCTGGTGCTTTTTTGATAAGTGAAATTGGCTTGGCTATGATAAGCAGGTAATGTATCTTCCCTCTAATTACCCAGCATTAGCACATGTATCAAGATTACATTATTACCGCAATTTTTCTGCTCGTTATCGCGCTCATTATCGCGGGAATAACCGTGCGACGCTACAACATACCCTACCTCTATTTTGTAGGTGGAACAGTAATCGCAGCATTTTTCTGGACAGATCCCGGGCTTGTAGGAAATGTATTCGTAAGACAACTCTATCCCTGGTTTGTTCCTCTTTTTTTTATGGTGGGTCCTGGCTTGTATGGCTCTTTTTGTACGATTAAAGAACGTAGGAATAAATGGCACGTAATTCATTATATACCCATCATCACTGGGTACATAATCTTGATCGTCCATCTCGCCTTTTTCAATGACAGTTTTTATCAAACCGTACAACTTGCACATGATTTAAAATGGGAAGCCACTTCCATTTTTTGGCCCTTTTCAGATGAGTGGATTTTACTAGCTTACCCATTTCATCTTCTGCTGTATATCATAGTGAGCGTTGGAAAATTAAACTCAAATAAAGCACGGCTACCTCTATACATCCTGCCCGTTTTTCAAGGCGTATTTTTGATTCCCCTTTTCGATATTATCTATCATTTCTTAATGGGTACACCTATACTTTTTGCTGACGCCGATGTATTGCGCTACATAATGTTCGGTAATGTGCTTCTCATCTTTTGGGACGTTGTAAACATCCGGCCTAGAATGCAGAAGGAAAAAGAGGCTGAGATTAAAGCGTATGAAGCTGAAAAAGAGGCCGATCGAATGGCAACGTTCATTAAAGAGGCACCTAAAGAAATCTATCCAAACGCGGAGAAAGTGAACAATGCGGAAATCGTACTATACATCGAAAGACTCATTCAAAGTGGTGAAGAATTCCCCTTCAATAAACATTCGAAGAAGTCCGATTTCATCAAGTACAGTCCATTCAAAAACCCAGACTGGGTAAGTTTCTTTTCCGCGACGAGTACAAACTTCGGTTACTTTAAAAAGTATACGCGGATCCACCGAGCACTTAGACTGATTGAGGACGGGTATCTCGAAGATCAAAGCGTCGAAAGCCTCGCTATAACAGTGGGCTATTCCTCAAGAGCACCCTTCTACCTGGCCTTTGAGCAGATTATGGGGGAATCGCTAACCGCCTACCGAGAGGTCTAAAACTTCTAAACTCTCAATCGAGTAAATTTATAAGTAACCGCTTCAATTCCTGTAATTAAATAGGATTACAAACGGCTGTGATGTAAATTTGATATATACGATTTAGTTCTTCAACACTATTTATAGAATACGATGCGCATACCTTCGGGAAAGACGCTCTATCTAAACCAAAATAGTTAATGAATTAAAGGTTATAACAAGCACCCCCTTCCTAACCGGTTGGGGGTTTTTTGTGGATTGCAGAATTAGTTTGAACTAACACCGACACCGAGATAGCGCCAGCCCGATCCATCATAAAAATGTACGCCCTTCTGAGTGTTGTCGGTTTGGTAGACCATCAAGCAAGAATCCGGATAGGAAATAGCTTTACTAGATACTATTTAATAGTTGGATGTTTAAGCGTGGTCGTTAAATCAGTCATAGCCTAAGTCGGCTTATAGCAGATGCCTTTATTTATTGTAACATACGTTTTTATCTCAAAACGTCTCGATTTAAACTGGTTTAAAAATATCGGACCGGCCTTACATAGTATGACTCGTGGAATGCACATCCGCATAAAGTCCCTGTTGGAGCCATGCTTTGGGCGAGTGCTCCAACATAATTAGTCATTATGCTTGATGACCAATAGTGCGTCGTTAAAGAACCAGAATTATTCGTTTGAAAATTAGTGATACCACTATTTGATAACTGGCTACGAATGGCAAGTAAATCTCCCCGCGTTGGTAATAACCAATCTGTGTAACCATAACCGTTGTAATTCATCGCCGCTAACGCTGCCCAGAAAATAGCCCCTGAAGAAGCTACATGTGCAATAGTGTCTCTGTTCACTTTTCCCATACCAATGGCAGCGGAAAGATTATTCAGTTGTTGTGAAGCATTGAAACCTATACCCCATTTCATTTTTGAAGAGAGATCCTGTACAGCGACCACTATACCATGCTGCTCATTTGCCACATACCCGGCATCACCAGACTGAAAAACATACGCTACCACGCCTCCAAAGGCGGTGTCACCTAAGCTAACAATTGGAATTGCAGCCGCGGCATTACCGAGAAGATCTGTCCAAGCAAACCCGTTGTACACCTGTAGTTGACCGTTAGAAGAACAATTGAGGCAATAAAGCACCAAACCAGTTGCAGGGTTCTGAATCGCATCGCGTTCTTGGTAAGTCATACGCGGGGGTAAAAATCCTTTGGTATTCGAATGCAAGGCTACAATCGCGGAACTACCTCCACTTGTGCTGTCTACGGCAACCATACCAGGAGCGTTAATCTCTGCATTTGTTCGAAGCTTGCTATGATCGGTATTTCCAAGTACTATTTCATTATCTGATGACGCCTTGGCCAAATGGCCAATAACTATTGCGTTTGTAATTGACGTATCCTGTGATCCCGATCGAGCACCAATAAATACGTTTTTTGATCCCCTCCGAAAATTATCGCCTGATCCCCAGCCTATACCTGTATTATCACCACCCGATCTCAAATCGTGTAGCGCATTATAGCCAAAGCCACTGTTCAAATTCGATGCATTCATGTAGAAACCTGAATGTGCTCCAACCATTGTATTCTGTCCGCCAGTTTTATTCAATCGTAAAGCCATTCGGCCCATTGCAACATTAAAGTTACCAGATACATTGGATCCCATAGACTCTGGGCCTAGAGCTACATTATCATAACCAACAGTATTTGATATCATTGCAAATCTACCCAATGCTACATTCGCACTTCCCGTAGTATTTGAAGATAAACTCTCTCTACCTAAAGCTACATTCCAATAACCAGTACCGTTTTGAAACAAAGCACCATTTCCAAGGCCTATATTATCGTATCCGGAAGAATTGGAACGCAAAGAATTTGATCCAATGGCAATATTATCCTCACCTGTTGTATTAGACTTGAGTACCTCTTGACCAATTCCAACATTTCTAGACCCTCCCGTCATGGAACTTAGAGCCGTATTGCCTATTGCTATGTTATTAGCCCCTGAGGTAAGAGCATCAAATGCGCTAGCGCCAAATGAAAGATTGTCATTGACTGAATCATTAGTTGCATCTACTAGTCCATCTATATAATCTGTAGCACCACCACCTAAAGAGGTGCTCACAAGAACATAACCACCATCTGATAGTTTGATAGTATCGCCGTTCTGACTCAAAGTTTGTATTTCATTGGTAATACTTCCGTCAATCTCTGTGGTCAAAAAGCCGCTGTCGTTGGTAAGGTCACTCGTAAGGGTTGGTATCGACGGAATATTCGTGAGATTCGCGTAGTCTCCATCAAAGACAGTTACAGAACCGCCATTGTTTGAGAGCGTGACTGTTGAGCCTGTCTTTGAGATTGTCTGCAGCTCATTTGAGTTGTCGCCGTCCACCTCGGAGGTTAGAAAACCAGAGTCGTTCGTCAAGTCTGAGGTAAGTGCAGGAATGCTCGGAGTATTCGTAAGGTTGGTGTAATCACCATCGAAGACCGTTACACTACCACCATTATCAGACAATGCGATTGTCGAGCCCGTCTTTGAAATCGTCTGCAATTCGTTGGAGTTGTCGCCGTCTATCTCTGAAGTAAGGAAGCCGCTGTCGTTGGTCAAGTCTGAAGTAAGTGCAGGGATCGCTGGCTGGTTCGTGAGGTTGGTGTAATCACCATCGAAGACCGTTACACTGCCGCCATTATCTGACAATGTGATTGTCGAGCCCGTCTTCGATATAGTCTGCAGCTCATTCGAGTTATCGCCATCCACCTCGGAGGTTAGAAAGCCGCTATCGTTCGTAAGGTCACTCGTAAGCGTTGGGATGCTTGGGGTATTCGTAAGGTTGGTGTAATCACCATCAAAGACCGTTGCACTACCGCCGTTATCTGACAATGTGATGGTTGAGCCAGTCTTTGAAATCGTCTGTAGTTCATTCGTAGTGTCGTTATCTAAGCTCGTACTACCAGATTGCTGAAGTACCACGAATCCTCCTCCCTGCGACAGTGTCAACGTATCTCCAGTCAAAGAAATATTTTGAATTTCATTAGTTGTAGAACCGTCGACTTCCGACACGAGATAACCAGCGTCATTAGTAAAAGTGCTGACCGTAGTTGGTGCGGCAATCAAACTGCTGTATTGGCCGTCAAAAAGGGTTATGCTTCCGCCGCTCTTGCTTAGGGTCAAGGTGTTGCCAACCAAAGAAATAAATTGAATTTCATTCGTTGTATCGTTGTCTAAGCTTGTTCCTGAGTTTTGAGGAAGTACTACGTATCCGCCCTTTGAAAGATAAAGTGTGTCGTTTGAAATAGAGAGTAGTTGAATCTCGTTTGTTGTATCGTTATCTAAAGAGACCCCGCCATTCACGCCTGAACCAGCAACATCAGCATACTTTGCATAGGGTACGCTTAGTAATTGGCTCAAACCCAGGTCTTGGTAATTTACTCCATTATTAAAATCAATTTCTGTCTTAATGAAATAGGGCCCTTGAGACCAATTAATCCCTGAAAATGACCCTTGTGTGGTAAACCCCGTGCCAATTGGGTGATTGATCAGTCCAAAACCATTCGTTGTTTTAGAAAACGTCTCTTGATAGGCTACCGCACCGGTAGGTGATCCTTGTACGATACTCAGTCTGAAACCAAGAGATGTATTGGTTTGAATCGTCCCCGATAGATCTCTAGCAATCAGTTGATAATTCATTTTATTCGGGGATTGTGCGAGAGCAACAAAGCCTATGAATACCAATACCACCGTCAATAAATCACGTCTCATATTTTAACCAATTTTATAACGGAAGACTCCTGTCCTAGCTGAACCTGCATGGTATACGGACCCGGCGTCAAATGCTGTAAGTCACAAGTCAATGCATCTTCATTCATTACCCTATAAAAGACCTGCTTACCTAATGCATCATAAATAAGAATAGTGCTTCCGGATTTCGCCTCAACAACAAGAATCGCGGTAGTTGGATTAGGAAATACCGTAACGGTCGGAGATACGTTTTCTAGGACTCCTATAGTACCTGGAATGGGCTGATTAAAGCCATAGGTGAAACTGCTCGAAGCTGCTTCATAGGTGTCAATAACAGCTTCTCCCACAGAATACACTACATATCCCGAAGTTCCAGTGGCGGCATTACCGGCACTGCTTGTCAGTATTTGAGCTGTGGAACTCCCCGATAAAAGGAGCGCCACAGCCGCAAAAACTAATCTCATTTCTGGAGTACTACAGGTTTCGTTATGGTAATACCGTCTTCGGTATGAACGACCAATTGATACATTCCATCCTCAAAATCACCCAACTCTAGTCTACAGTTCGAAGGGCAACTGCTCAAGGACTCCAGCAGTCTTCCTCTCGCATCATAAATACGAACTGAAGCAACTTTAACTGCTCCCAACTCGAGGGTCACAGCACCGCTTGTAGGGTTCGGGAATAATCTGACCTGATTCGCTAATACTTCTTCGAAACCTATGCTGTTGTAGAACTGCATTGCACTCATATCACCTTCACAACCGTTGGTGTCTATCACCCGTACGCTGTAATTACCTAGATTCAATGGACGCAACGTATCGTTCGTTTCGCCTTGCATGAGGGTACCGTTAAAGTACCATTGGTTTCCGCTTGCCGCATTTGAAACCATAACAGTATCATTAGCTGAATACGCGATGCTCGGCGTAACAGGGGTTGCGAATACAGTAACTGTTACCGTATCTGAATTCACAGCACAGCCATCCGTATTGCTTACTGTCGCGAAATATGATCCACTTTGATTGGCAACCAATTGGCTAAATCCTGCTCCGGTGTTCCAAGAGTACGCCGAATAGCCTTGTGGCACGCCTAAAGTCACACTTTCGCCCTGACAGAATTCTAGAGCCCCACTCGTCACAATCATCGGTGCTGTAATCTGACTTGTACTAATCGCGAGTATCGTGCTCGTCGCACTACAACCACCGGCATTCGTTACCGTTACGCTGTAATTACCTGCGGCGGCTACCGTCAAACTCTGGCTCGTTGAACCATCGCTCCACAAATAACTGCTCATGCCCGATGGTGCTGATAATGTCCTACTATCACCTGCACATAACACGTTAGAACCACTATTCGTAATA
>JAOMWM010000034.1 GCA_028357285.1 Schleiferiaceae bacterium
ACCGACCCACATGGCGAAGCCGCCTTTAATACCAATAAATATTGATTGCGGAATGAAGCCATGGATGAAGGTATCTTGGTGACGTGTATCTAAAATTAAAGCTTCAGTCTCATTAGCAGCTGCATCAAAGGCATCTACAGAGAGTGGACGCAAGCCACGTTCCATGACCTTATCTAAACTTTCATACCCCGTTTTATTCATACGAACATTCTCCGGGAAGTAGGCCGGTGGAGGCAATAAGCCATCCGTTACCTCTGCCACAAATTCTTCTTTTGTCATGTTCGCGCGAAGCGCATAATTGGTCGCTTTTTGCTCTCCAATAGTCCCTACTGTTTCTTTAGACATGTTTTTACCACAAGAAGAACCTGCACCGTGACCTGGATACACGATGACATCGTCTGCCAAAACCATGATTTTTTTACGTAAAGAATCGAACAATATGCCTGCTAAATCTTCTTGGGTAATACTTGCTGCTTTCTGAGCAAGATCAGGACGCCCTACATCACCTAAGAACAGTGTATCCCCAGAGAAAATCGCATAATCTTTACCACTTTCGTCTTTTAACAAATACGTGGTGCTTTCCATCGTGTGACCCGGTGTATGAATGACATGAATAGTTACGTCACCCACCTTTAAAACCTCACCATCCTGAGCTATATGGCAATCAAACTGAGTATTTGCAGTAGGGCCATAAACGATTTTTGCACCCGTCTTTTTCGCTAAATCAAGGTGACCTGAAACGAAATCTGCGTGAAAATGCGTTTCTAAAATGTACTTAATAGTTACACCATCCTTTTCAGCACGATCTAGGTATGGACCTACTTCGCGCAATGGGTCGATAACGACTGCTTCGCCATTCGAAGCAATGTAGTAGGCACCTTGTGCCAAACATCCGGTGTAAATCTGTTCTACTGTCATGATATTGCGATTTTATTTCTATGCTATTAAAATTGTTTTCCTATAATGTATACGGCCATCAATAAAACGAACCATCCGAAGCCTTTCTTCAGTTTTTTACCGTCAATAAATCTGTTTAAATAGATACCGATAAAGATACCAAATACCGCAATGGCGGTTATCGTGAGTAAGAGGGTCCAGTCCAATTGGTCGCCGTAACGTTGCACATCTCCGACAAACCCAATCAAACTCTTCGCTGCAATAATTAACAGTGAGGTCCCAACGGCTTTTTTCATGGGTAATTTTGCGAAAAGAACCAATGCTGGAATGATTAAAAATCCACCGCCAGCACCAACAATACCCGTTAGCACACCGACAATTGCTCCTTCTAATATAATGGCGGGTACATTGAACTTTGGCAATGCATTTTCGTCCTCTTCTTCCTTTTGCTTGTTGCGAATCATGCTTACTGAAGCCGCAAGCATTACTAAAGCAAAGAACACCATGATGGCAATGTCTTTTGTGAAGACATACGTTCCTATGGTCATTATTTCAATAGGGATTGCAGGAACCAGATAAGCGCGAGTAACATAAACAGCAATAAACGCAGGAATAGTAAAAACTACAGCGGTTTTATAATTCACATTACCTAAGCTCGCGTTGCGAATACCACCTATCAATGCTGTTGAACCGACAATGAATAATGAGTAAGCCGTACTCATTTCTGCCCCAATACCGAAAAGGTACACCAACACTGGAACGGTTAATATGGAACCACCTCCACCAATAAGACCTAGTGAGATTCCAATAAAAATGGATGCGATGTATCCGATGATTTCCATAATTGAGTTTTAATATACCTCAAAGTTCGGGCTTCAAAAACTCATGAGTGTGACTCAACGCACACTAGAACAATAGACGCTCCATTTCTTGCTGGAGCGTTCTTGCTGCAATACCCGCTGCTTGGGCAAAATCTAATCCATTGCTTTGGTAAATGATACCGCGTGTACTATTGACTAAAACACCAAAGTCTTTATTCGTCGCTTGTTTTAATACTTCTTCGAGAGAACCGCCCTGAGCACCGACACCAGGTACTAAAAAGAAATGATCAGGTGCAATAGCACGTAAACGCGCCAAATGCTCCGTCTTCGTTGCACCCAAAACAAACATTAACTGATCTGCAGTAGCCCATTCTTGCGCTTTTTTGACAACGCTTTCGAACAGCGCTTCACCTTCCGCGTTCTCAATAAACTGAAAATCGAATGCGCCTTTGTTCGAGGTAAGTCCCAACAGTATCACCCATTTGTTTGGGAAATCAAGAAAAGGAGTCACACTATCTTCACCCATATAAGGGGCTACAGTGACACTATCGAAATTCATGTTTTCGAAAAATGCCTTTGCATACATTTTTGACGTATTCCCAATATCACCGCGCTTGGCATCTGCAATGGTGAAAATTTCCGGATACTTCTCATCTAAATAATGAATGGTTTTCTCAAGGCTTTGCCAGCCTTTGACGCCCATGGATTCATAAAAAGCAATGTTTGGCTTATAGGCGACCGTAAAGGCTACCGTTGAATCGATGATGGCCTTGTTAAATGCAAAAACAGGGTCATCCTCTTTCAATAGGTGCGCTGGGATTTTTTCCAAATCCGTATCCAATCCCACACAAAGCACACTGCGCTTTGCTTTTATCTGCTCAAGTAAGGCTGCTTTATTCATCTTGCTTTAATAATCGTCCGATCCTTCTTTCATTTTTTCAGCATTCTCAGCCATGTGAAGTTCGTCAATAAACTTCTGAATTTCTCCATTGACTACATCGTTCAAATTGTAACTGGTTAAACCAATTCTATGATCGGTGACTCGTCCTTGTGGATAGTTATAGGTTCTAATCTTTGCAGAACGATCACCGGTACTGACCATCGTTTTGCGTTGCGCCGCTTGTTCTTCTTGCTTCTTTTTGAACTCCATATCAAACATACGAGAACGCAATACCTTTAATGCCTGCTCATAGTTCTTATGCTGGCTCCGGCCGTCTTGACATTCTACCACGATACCAGTGGGAAGGTGTGTCAAGCGTACGGCACTTTCTGTTTTATTCACGTGCTGTCCTCCCGCTCCTTGTGAACGATAGGTGTCTTTTTTCACATCCTTCATGTCCAGGTCCACATCGACTTCTTCAGCTTCTGGAAGAACGACTACTGAAGCTGCAGAAGTATGCACACGACCCTGACTCTCTGTGGCAGGAACACGTTGAACGCGGTGCACGCCGCTTTCATATTTTAAAATGCCATAAACAGATTCGCCGTTCACCTCAAAAGAAACCTCTTTAAAGCCACCTGACGATCCTTCATTCATGGTTAGAACTTCTACCTTCCAACCTCTACCTTCACAATAACGCTGATACATTCTAAACAAATCACCAGCGAAAATGGCTCCTTCGTCACCTCCGGCACCCTGACGAATCTCGACCAAAGCATTTTTATCGTCCTCTGGATCTTTTGGTAAGAGTAGTAACTTTACTTCTTCCTCTAAGGCTTCAAAAGTAGGCTCCAATTCATCCAATTCCATTTTCGCCATCTCACGAAAATCGGCATCTTTCTCCTCTTTCAAAACACTTTTAGCTTCCTCAATACGGCTTGACAATTCTAGGTATTGAGCTCTAACTTCAACCAGTGGCTTCAGGTTTTTATACTCTCTATTCAGCTGAACGTAGCGTTTGCTATCAGATATAACATCAGGCTGAATAATGAGATCATTCACCTCATTGTAGCGCTGAAAAATTACATTAAGCTTATCGATCATCGCCATTACTTCTCGTACTTAAAGGTCCCGAACTCACTAATAATGGTCAATTCCTTAGCATCGCTTTCTTCGACTCTCCCTACGATTTTCGCAGGAACACCAAAGCGCTCACTGATGGCAATTATTTCTTGTGCTATTGCAGGATCTACATATAACTCCATACGGTGTCCCATATTAAATACTTGGTACATTTCTTCCCAGCTAGTACCGCTCTCCTCTTGAATCATTTTAAACAGTGGTGGTATAGGGAACAGCGAATCTTTAATAACGTGTCCTTTTTCCAGGAAATGTAAGATCTTCGTTTGTGCACCCCCCGAACAATGTACCATACCGTCAATTTTATCGCGGTACTGCTCTAGGATTTGCTTAATAATAGGCGCGTACGTTCGTGTAGGGCTTAGAACCAATTTTCCTGCATCTAAATCCGTATCGGTAGCCTCCGTTAGCGTTTTTGTTCCAGTATAAACTAGCGACTCCGGAACTGCGGGATCAAAGCTTTCAGGATACTTAACGGCCAATGCTTTACCAAACACATCGTGACGAGCGCTGGTCAATCCATTAGACCCCATCCCGCCGTTGTATTCGGATTCATATGTGGATTGACCAAAAGAGGCCATTCCCACGATCACATTCCCGGCTTTAATATTTGCATTATCTATTACATCAGAACGTCTCATACGTGCAACCACAGTGCTATCGACTATAATAGTACGAACTAGATCACCGACATCCGCTGTTTCTCCGCCTGTGCTGATGATATCTATACCGTGTTTTCTGTATTCTTCTAAAAGCGATTCCGTACCACCGATGATAGCACTGAGTACCTCGCCCGTAATTAAACCTTTATTACGACCAATCGTGGAACTAAGCATAATATTCTCCGTAGCACCCACGCAAAGCAAATCATCGATATTCATGATTAATGCGTCTTGAGCGATACCCTTCCATACACTTAAGTCACCAGTCTCTTTCCAGTACATGTATGCGAGTGAACTTTTAGTACCTGCACCATCTGCGTGCATGACCAGACAATAGTCTTCATCACCCGTCAAATAGTCTGGAACTATTTTACAGAAGGCCTTTGGAAACAAGCCTTTATCTATGTTTTTGATTGCATTGTGGACGTCCTCTTTCTGGGCACTAACGCCTCGTCCGGTATAGCGGTCTGATGTATTATTCATGCTGCAAAAATAACGAGAAAGCGCGCACGGGAGACCCGTGCGCGCTTTTCATTTTAATAGTTTATGCTACTTAATCTGAATCCAAGAGCCAACGATTAAATCTTTATCGCTCTTAAACCCATTTAGGGTACGAATGTCCTTGACGCTTGCACCAGCTTTTTTAGCGATACTTCGCATTGTATCCCCGCGTCCAACCTGATAATGATCTTCATCAAAAGCTGAATAATCACCGTTAGGTGTTACTTTAATAACCATACCCGGCATAGGGCGTGCGCCACGCAAACCTCCATTCAACTTTTTAAGCTGTACAACGTTCATACCATTATTCATCGCGATTTTACCTAACGAACGGTCTTTAGGACCTAGAGTTATGGTTTGTCCGATAGGGTTCTCATCCTTCTTAGGTTGTGCAGCACCGCTATCTGAAGATTCACCATCTGCTAAGGTTGTGGAAGGAACGTAATCATCACTTAATACTTTGAAATCCGTACGGCGATTGATTTGATTCGCTACTTCCTGGTCCTCTTTGTTGAGTCGCTTAATGAACGTTTCTGTTAGATTGTCCCCAGCTTTGAATTTGTCCGCACCGAACCCTTTATAATCGGCTGAAATAACGAAGGCTTCTTTCTCACCCATTCCGACTGCCTTTAGACGTTCAGCGGGGATTCCTTTCTGAATAAGGTAATCCACACAACTTTGTGCACGTGATTGCGAGAGCACATCATTTTTTGCATCTGTATCACGGTAATCCGTGTGCGAACGCAGACCAATAGTAATAGTAGGATTGCGTTGCAAGATGCTGAATACCGTATCTAAAGCCACTTTACTTTCTTCGCGGAGTTCTGATTTAGCTAAATCAAAGAATACGTTCGGAAGTACGATAGGTACCTCAATTGGATCCATTTCCAAACGAAGACTATATGATTTAACGTAAGCACGCTCCTCTTTTACCTGGGCATAATCATTTAAAGCCAATCCTTTAGTTGTGATGTCGCCCACAGCATTTAAGAAACGCTTACGACTCATATTTAATTTGTAAGATTTGTCCTCCTCCATCTGCCCACGAGGGATAGTAAACTGACCGTTCGCATTAGTAGTTACAGTGAACGATTGGCCTTCTTTATTACTGACTTCGATGGTTACATCACTTACAGGCTTTCCATTTTTCGTGCTAACGACAGTACCTGTAGCCTCGAAGAATTTCTCCCATTCAGTCACGTACCATATATCATGCTCACCACGTGTACCCTTACGATTACTTACAACAAAACCTTTTTTGGTATTATCGCCTGGCACAAAACGCAATGAAATATCGTCAGCTTCTGAATTAATGGGACTCAGCATGTTTTCTGCATCGCCTACAGGTGCGCCGTTCTCATCAAGCTTTACACGGAAACAGTCGAATCCGCCCATTCCCACGTGTCCGTTCGATGAGAAATACAAATACCCGTCTCCATGAGCAAACGGATAAAGTTCGTCGCCGCGTGTGTTGATGTTTAAGTTCGTTGGTGCTGCCCACTCTCGTTTTCTGCGATCGTAAGTAGTCATGTAAATATCCTTGCCGCCTTTTCCACCAGCAACTTCCCCGGCGAAATACAATACCTGATCGTCAGGACTAAGCGCAGGATGCCCCACAGAAGCACCGCTATCAAGCGCAATAATTACCGGCTCAGGATTTGCCCAATCTTGACCAATTTTCTTAGTCGTGTAAATAGCACATCCCATTTTCATGTTTTTCACTTGCATACACTTAGTGAAATACATCTCTTTGCCTCGTGAGTCAAAAGTGACAACGCCTTCATGGTCTTTTGTGTTGATGACATCGCTCATAGGGTCTAATTCACCCCAAACAATTTCATCATTAGCGTTCGCTTCTTTACCCTTTTTCTTTTTCTTATTCTTTTTACGCTCGCCTTCTATGACAAAAATATCAGAGAAGCGCTGACCCATCCAACCGTCTTCTTTACGACCGGTTGCATCGTCACGCATAGAAGATATCATGAGCGTCAAATCTTCTTTACCGCGCTTTCCTGCAAACGCTATTGAGTAATCTGATTTTTTAGAATTTAAATCTTTCGCGTTGTCCAATGCGAATAGAGATCCAGAAACAACCCATTGTGCAGCCTTTTGACAACTTTCAATACCTCTGTCGGCACGAGCATCACTGGGAACTAACTTTTTATAGGCTTCGTACGCGATGATTGCGTCCTCATATTCTCCTTGACATTGCAACATCTCAGCATAACCCAGATCCGCCTGAGCACCATAACCCAATTTTGAAGCCCGCTGGTAATAACTAGCTGCTCTTTTACATTGACCGGTGAACCTATATCCTTCGGCCATATTGTAGGAAATACGCTGCTTTTGATCGCGTGTTTTTTCTTTAGAGTATGCTTTCGCATAGATTTCAATAGCAACAGAATACTCCTTTGATTCAAAGTATTCGTCGGCTTTCACCGTAAGCTTGTGAGGCTTTGCATCTACCTCTTCAACAGTGGCGTCTTGAGCGAAAGCTATAATGGGCAAGAAAGCGAGGACAACGGTCCAAGTTCGTAAAATGCGTTTTTGCATGCGAGTCTGGTCTCTTGTGTTTAAGCACCCACAATATAGATAAAATAAAAAAAGAAACCCCGCGCGGGCGGGGTTTCTCTCTATCAAAATTTGAAAAACAAAAATTATCTAGTGAAGAGCATTTCACGGAACTTAGGCAACGGCCATTGTTCGTCATCGATCATAAGCTCCAATTTATCGCTTTCGTAACGAATAATATCAAAGTAAGATTTTACGTTATCGTAGTATAAGATGGCTTTCTCGCGCACATCCTCTTGCGCATTTGCTTCCTTACGAGCCTGAATCATAGCATCTTTCGAAGCCAAGATTTTAGAAATACGAGCAGAAATATCTTTAATCATTTCTAATTGCTCTTTCGCCACTGTTTCAAAGGTCGCCTTATCCATGATATCCTTCAAACGTTGAACATTGTCAATCAAGGTATTTTGGTATTTGATAGCCGTTGGCACAATATGATTTCCGGCTAAATCTCCAAGCACACGACTTTCGATTTGAATCTTCATAAAGTACGATTCCAATAAGATTTCGTGCCGCGCCTCAGCTTCACGTTTAGACATGACGTTGAGATTTTCAAACATCTGAAGTGTTGCATCGCTTACGTAAGCATCAAGTGCACGCGGCGTTGATGGCTCGTTATTCAAACCACGCTTAGCTGCCTCTTCTTTCCAGGCATCGCCATATCCATCTCCTTCGAAACGAATGGCTTTTGACTCCTTAATGTATTGTTTGAGAACACTAAAGATTGCCTCATCTTTTTTCAATCCATCTTTTGCAATGAGTGCGTCTACATCTGCCTTAAAATCAATCAATTGCTCCGCCATAGCACTGTTAAGAACCGTCATAGGCTGGGCACAGTTACTTGCAGAACCGGCAGCACGTAATTCGAACTTATTACCTGTAAAGGCAAAAGGCGAGGTACGGTTACGATCTGTGTTATCTAGAAGAATCTCTGGTATTTTACCAACTACATTTAGCTTGAGATCAGTTTTTTCTTGAGGCGTCATTTTGCCACCTCCGATATTTTCTAATTGATCCAACACCTTGCTAAGCTGATCTCCGATAAATACAGAAATAATTGCTGGTGGCGCTTCATTGGCGCCTAAGCGATGCTCATTACCAGCCGAGCCGATTGAAGCACGAATCAAATCTGCATGCTTATAAACCGCTTTGATGCTATTTACGAAGAAGGTTAGGAACATCAAATTGCTCATCGGCGTTTTACCTGGTGCTAATAGATTTACACCTGTATTGGTTGCTAATGACCAGTTATTATGCTTACCGGAGCCGTTAATGTTCGCGAATGGCTTCTCGTGCACAAGCGCACGGAAATTGTGACGACGCGCCACTTTTTCCATGAGATCCATGAATAGTGAATTATGATCTACAGCAACATTTGCCTCTTCAAATACAGGGGCAAATTCGTACTGAGCAGGAGCAACCTCGTTGTGACGCGTTTTTACCGGTATTCCCAATTTACGGCTTTCGTATTCCAATTCTTTCATGAATTCGATTGCACGTTCCGGGATAGAACCAAAGTAATGATCATCCAATTGCTGCCCTTTCGCAGGAGCATGACCTACGAGCGCACGACCAGCCAAAGTTAAATCTGGACGGGCATGGAAATAGGCTTCATCAACTAAAAAGTATTCTTGCTCCCAACCTAATGTCGCGTTTACCTTATTGACATTTTTATCAAAGTACTTGCACACATCTGTTGCTGCTGCATCCACGGCTTGTAAGGCACGTAATAAAGGTGTTTTGTAATCTAAGGCTTCACCGGTATACGAAACGAACACTGTCGGAATACATAACGTTGTCCCGAAGACAAAAGCTGGTGAAGTTGGATCCCAAGCCGTGTAACCGCGTGCTTCGAAGGTATTGCGAATACCCCCGTTAGGAAAAGAAGATGCATCAGGTTCTTGTTGTACAAGCATTCCTCCTGAAAACTTTTCCATAGCCTCACCATTTCCCGTAGGCTCGAAAAAAGAATCGTGCTTTTCTGCGGTTGCTCCAGTTAAAGGTTGAAACCAATGCGTGTAATGGGTTGCACCTAAACTCAATGCCCAAGCCTTCATACCAGAAGCTACCTGATCGGCAATATCTCTTGAAATCTTTGTACCGTTCTCGATAGAGTCGTTTACTGCTTTAAACGCTTCAGAGGTCATGTATTGACGCATCGCTTTTTGATTAAAAACGTGCGAACCGAAGTATTCTGAAACACGTGTTCCAGGTGCTTCAAAGTGCTGAGGCTTGCGCCCTATTGTTTCTTCTAGTGCTAGAAATCTTACCGTTGGCATGTGGCTAATTTTAATTTAACGCAAAGATACCCCTATTTTTTGAGGGTTGCAACGAAAAATTATTAACCAATGTTAATATCAACCCCCTCAAACAAACAGGTAAATCATGAAAATGAGATAAAACACAAGCAATGTAGCCCCTTCGA
>JAOMWM010000035.1 GCA_028357285.1 Schleiferiaceae bacterium
AATTTGAGTCGAGGATAGTCATTACGGCCCAATTTTGCTTGAATATCTTTTAAGCCATTATGCCCTGCATCAGAACCTTTTTTCGCGAATGCGCACTGCTCCTAGTGGTAAAGCGAGGTCATCCACGATGACTAAAACATTTTCAATGGGAATATTTTCCTCCTGCATCCAATAGCGTACTGCATTTCCGCTCAGGTTCATGAAGGTGGTCGGCTTAATTAAGCGAAACGTCCGTCCTTTAATTTTAGCCATTGCCGTCAGCGCGTAGCGCCCAGGTTCAAAAGCAACATTGGACGCCTTCGCGAAGGCGTCCAATGTCAAAAAACCTATGTTATGACGGGTATTTTCATATTCGGCACCAGGATTACCTAGGCCTACAATGAGGAATTTCTTCATACCCGTAAAGGTAAAAATTATTCAGCAGCAGCTTCTGCTGTAGCTTCAGCACCTTCTTCAGCACCTTCTTCATCTTCGTCTTCATCAACAGCACCACGTGCTTTCTTAACTGTGACGATGACTGCAGTTGAAGCATTGAGGATCTCGAACCCTTCAGATTTCACATCGCTTACACGAATAGATTTTCCTATTTTAAGTTCGTTGATGTCTAAATCAACACTCTCAGGCAATTTACCTGGTACTGCGCGAACGCTTAGCTTGCGAAGAACACTCTTCAATTTACCACCGTTCAATACACCACGTGCTTGACCGTGTAGAACCACTGGAATGTCTATAGTTACAGGCTTGCCTTCTACCAACTGGATGAAGTCAATGTGAATCAACTGGTCAGTTACCGGGTGGAACTGTAAATCTTGAATCACGGCTTCAACAGTAGTATCACCTACAGTTACTTTCGCAGTTTTTGCCTCAGCAGTATATACTAAGCCTTTGAAGGCGAGTGTAGGTGCAGAGAAGTGAATAGGTGCTTCGCCACCGTAAATAACACACGGTACGTTGCCCGCTTTACGCTCTAGTTGAGCATATTTAGAACCAAAGTTGGTTCTTTCGTTTCCTTGAATTTCAACAGACTTCATCTGATCTAGTTTATTCTGGTATTACATTATAAAGTGTCCTGAAATACTCTCATGGTGGTGAACATTTTTCATCACCTGAGCGAACATTTCAGCAACGGAGATCACACGGATCTTTGGGTTCTCACTAGTTTGAGGAATGGTATCAGTAATGACCAATTCCTCCAATGCGCTTTGCGCAATGCGCTCTTTCGCAGGACCACTCAATACGCCGTGTGTACAATACGCACGAACTGTTTTGGCGCCCATTTCTTTTAACATTTCTGCCGCTTTACAAAGCGTACCGCCGGTGTCGACCATATCATCAACGAGTATGACATTCTTACCTTCTACTTCGCCGATAACGGTCATTTTATCAATGACATTTGCTTTCTTTCGTTGTTTGTAGCAAATCACTACTTCAGCTTCTAACTTACTTCCGTATGCATGTGCGCGCTTAGCACCACCCATATCCGGAGAGGCGATACACAAATCACCCAGCTGCATTTTTTCAATGTCTTTTATGAACAAAGCTGAGCTGAATAAATGATCGACAGGGACTTCAAAGAATCCTTGAATTTGATCAGCGTGCAAATCCATAGTCATGACACGAGTCGCACCTGCTGCCATCAACATCTTAGCGGCTAACTTTGCACCTATGGGAACTCTCGGCTTGTCCTTACGGTCTTGACGGGCGAGTCCAAAATAAGGAATGACGGCTGTGATGTGTTTGGCGGATGCGCGTTTTGCAGCATCACATAACAACAATAGTTCCATCAAGTTATCTGCCGGTGGATTTGTGCTTTGAATGAGAAACACACGTGTTCCGCGAACAGTTTCTTCGAATGAAGGACAAATTTCACCATCGCTAAACTCCGTGATCTTCACATTACCCATAGGTATGCCATAACGCCCGGCAATCTGCGTTGCGAGGTGCATGGTGTGTCTACCGGCGAAAATTTTAGCTTCAGGTACCATTAGTACTGTATATCAGTGTTCTTGTAGCGGTTTAAGCTCCTCCGAAGAGGGGTGCAAATGTAAGTAAAAGAACAGAAAAACACACGTTAATCTAGGTGGGAATAAAATTCTTTCTTTTAAAAGTTAGGAGAATTAGAAAACCCCCTTATTTTTGCCGTCCAATTCTACAATGCCTTGGTGGCGGAATTGGTAGACGCGCTGGATTCAAAATCCAGTTCCTTCGGGAGTGCGGGTTCGATTCCCGCCCAAGGTACAAACAACAACGCTGCAGTGCATGCGCAGCCGAAAATCTAAAAAACCCATCTCGAGCTTACTCGCGATGGGTTTTTTGGTTTAGATATCTTTTACTTCTGTGTCTCGTCGAAGTTTATATTTTTGACCCTAAATACTGTAGACCCATGAAAAAAGTTGAGGCGTTGCCTAACATGATTCCCTCTACTTTTAACGGGAAACCGGTTAGAATCCAATATACGATACCCATTAACGCTGGATTAAAATAATTGATTCCGCCGTACCCTCGCTTCGAACCGAAAGTTCTAAATTCACAGCTTCATGACAACAGAAGAACAACAAAAGCAGCAAAAGTACGATCGGGCATACTTGCGAATGGCACAGGAGTGGGCGCAACTAAGTCATTGTAACCGTAAAAAAGTCGGTGCATTGATTGTTAAAGATCGAATGATCATTTCGGATGGATTTAACGGCACGCCTACTGGATTTGAGAATCCGTGTGAGGATGAAGAGAATTATACAAAATGGTATGTGTTGCACGCTGAAGCGAATGCCATTCTCAAGGTTGCTGGTAGTCCAGCTTCCGCTCAAGGAGCAACACTTTATTTGACGTTAAGCCCGTGCAAGGAATGTAGTAAACTAGTGCATCAAGCGGGTATTCGCCGGTTGGTTTACATCAATAAATACAAAGATGATAGTGGTTTGCGCTTTTTAGAGAAGGCAGGTGTTAAAACAGAACAGTTGGCTGTCGAATGAAGCGCGATTCAGTAGTCTTATGGGTTTTTGGGTTTCTCATTTTTGGGGTATGGATAGGTTTGCAGTTTCGTACGGATGCGCAACCTAAACGGTCAAAGTTGGATCAGTTTTTTCGTTATCTCGAATACGAATATGTTGATACTTTAGATATTGATGCGTTGATGGACGATGCGATGAATCACGTTCTAAGTTCGCTTGATCCACACAGCACATTCATTCCAGCTGAGGATGGTGCCTACATAGCGCAGCGAATGCAGGGGAACTTTTCCGGTATAGGGGTGGAATTCCGTATTCACAAAGACACGTTGGTCTTTGTGAACATAATGAAAAACAGTCCCGCAGCCTCCTATGGCTTATTAGCGGGAGATCGAATTGTTACTATAGATGGTGATACTATTGTAGGACCCCAGCTCACTAATGAAGAAGTAACGCAAAGAATTAAGGGTGAAGAAGGCTCCTATGTGACTTTCGGTGTGGTTCGGGATGGCCTAAAGTTGACTGCGGCTGTTCAACGCGGTATCATTCCATTAGAAAGTGTGGTCAGTACGCAGATGTTAGGCAGTTTGGGCTACGTGCGCGTGGAGCGCTTTGCTGAGACCACGCACGATGAGCTTCTGGTTGCACTGAGTAGATTGGATAGTTTGCAAATGCGCGGTCTAGTTTTAGATTTACGTGGTAATCCTGGCGGGTACCTTCACGAAGCAGTAGCCATTGCTGATGAATTTTTAGGTGAAAAGAAAAGCATAGTAATTACGAAATACGGTGATGGCAGGACGCATACTTCCACAGCTTCCGGTGGCCATCGCTATGAAGATTTACCCCTACACATTATCATCGACGGAAACAGCGCCAGCGCTTCAGAAGTAGTTACAGGCGCCTTGCAAGATCATGATCGTGCCACGGTGTATGGATCGACCTCCTTTGGAAAAGGGTTGGTACAAGAGGATAAAATCCTGTCTGACGGTTCTAAAGTGAGGTTAACAGTAGCCTATTACTATACACCTTCGGGTCGGTCGATTCAAAAGCCATATGAAGGCGCGGATCTTCCAGGCCAAATGGAAGGTGCTGTTTTTACTAGCGATAGTGGTAAAGTACTTCTTGCAAGTGGTGGAATTGAGCCAGATGTTTATTTACCAGCCGATTCTTCAAATAGCTATTATTGGAGTATGTCCTTTGGTACCATGGATGCCTTTGCATTCGAGCAAATAGATGCCCAACGTACAGATTTTGAACTGTGGACTTTTGATAGATTCGTGACCGATTTTGAACTCTCAGATATGCAACTCAATTCCTTTCTGGAATACGGAAGCTATGGTCTAGTATTGGAGGACTTATCCGGCGCAGATGTCGAAGAAATCAGGTTCCTGCTAAAGGCAGCCTACGCCAAGAATATTTGGGGATTCGATGCGTATAGAAATGTACTTCGCACTGACGATTCAGTTTTGAAAGAGGTTGTTCGTTCTGCATCTGCCGCTCTGAAATAAGAAATCCCACCACCGACATGCGGTAATGGGATTTTCTTTTGCTTTTAAAGCGCGGTTACTTCCTAGTGGTCGTGACCTTCGTGCTCGTCTGCAGCAGCTTCTTCTTCAGTTGCTTCTTCAGCAACCTCTTCAGTAGCCTCTTCAGCAGTAGTGTCGGCTTCTTCAGCAACCTCTTCAGTTGCTTCTTCAGCCACTACTTCTTCAGTTACTACTTCTTCAGTTACTTCTGCTTCCTCAGCAGGAGCTGCACATGCAGTCATTGCAACAGCAACAACAGCAGCAGCAAATAATTGTACCTTTTTCATTTCGCGAATGATTTTAGTTTATAAACAGTGGAAAAATAACTGAAAATCAAATGGCTACAATTAATTTCTCATTAAAGTTTTGAAAATTGTGCGCTCAACGACACTTTTTCCGCAACCAAGGCACTTAATTCTGCCATTGGGATGCGGATTTGTTCCATCGAGTCTCTGAATCGGACCGTTAATGTATTGTCTTCAAGTGTCTCGTGGTCTATCGTAACACAAAGAGGAGTTCCGGCCGCATCTTGGCGACGGTAGCGCTTCCCAATTGCATCTTTTTCATCGTATTTAACCATATGGTCAAATTTCAACATGTTCATTACCTCACGTGCTTTTTCAGGAAGTCCGTCTTTCTTTAACAACGGCAATACGGCTACTTTGTACGGGGCTAGGAATGAAGGAATATTCATCACTGTACGTGCTGAGCCGTCTTCCAATTGTTCCGTTTGAAGACTATTGGACAGAATTGCCAAGAACATTCGGTCAAGACCTATGGAGGTTTCAACGACATAAGGAACATAATTTTCGCCCAACTCAGGATCGAAATATTGTAATTTTTTGCCGCTAAATTCCTCGTGTTGTTTTAGATCAAAGTCAGTTCTCGAATGAATACCCTCTAATTCTTTAAAGCCAAATGGGAACTTAAATTCAATATCAGCTGCCGCATTGGCATAATGTGCTAGTTTTTCGTGATCGTGAAACCTGTAGTTGCCCAAATCAATACCTAAACTCTTGTGCCAAGCTAGGCGCTTTTCTTTCCACGTTTCATACCATTCCATTTCTGTACCTGGGCGAACGAAAAATTGCATCTCCATCTGCTCAAATTCACGCATTCTAAAGATAAACTGACGTGCAACGATCTCATTTCTGAAGGCTTTGCCAATCTGGGCAATTCCAAAAGGAATTTTCATGCGGCCCGTTTTCTGAACGTTGAGGTAATTCAAGAAAATACCTTGGGCTGTTTCCGGACGTAGGTATAAAGTTGAAGCACCTTCGGCTACCGATCCCATTTGAGTCCCAAACATTAGGTTGAATTGGCGTACATCGGTCCAATTCATAGAGCCGCTCACTGGGCATTTAATTTGTTCGTCCTCTATAAGTTGCTTAACGTCAGCGAGGTCTTCAGATTCCATGGATTTCACAAATCGGTCCATGATGGCACGGATTTTCTCATGGTAACCCACTACGCGTGGATTAGTAGATTCGAATTGTGTGCGGTCAAAGCTTTCCCCAAATCGCTTTGCCGCTTTACCGACCTCTTTTTCGATTTTTTGACGAATTTTTTCGACATGATCTTCAATCAAAACATCCGCCCGGTAGCGTTTCTTACTGTCTTTATTGTCGATCAATGGATCGTTAAAAGCATCCACGTGTCCGGAAGCTTTCCAAGTCGTGGGATGCATAAAAATTGCGGAATCAATACCTACAATGTTTTCATGCATCTGTACCATCGCTCCCCACCAATATGCTTTGATATTATTTTTCAGGAGTGCTCCGTTCTGGCCGTAATCATAGACGGCGCTGAGTCCGTCATAAATTTCACTGCTTTGAAAGATGAACCCGTACTCTTTGGCGTGGGCAATAACGTTTTTAAACTGGTCGTCAGACATGGTATATTATGCGTTTTGTAACAAGGGGATGAGATTGGCGAAAAAGAGTTTCACCGCAATTGCGAGCAAGATAACACCGAAAACTTTTCTAAGGATACTGAGTCCGCCGCTGCCTAAGATTCGTTCTATTCGTTCTGTATTTTTCAATACAGCGTACACTACGATCATATTAAGAACTATCGCGATGATGATATTGATATTCGCAAATTCCGCGCGAAGGGAGACTAAGGAAGTCATGGTCCCTGCGCCAGCAATCATTGGAAAAGCTATAGGAACGATACTCGCAGTGTTCGGCGATTCTTCCTTATAAAGCGTAATCCCTAGAATCATTTCAAGAGCTAAGAAAAACAATACAAAACTACCTGCGATGGCAAAGCTTTGAACATCTACACCGAGCAAATGGAGGATGCGCTCTCCTAAAAAGAGAAACACAATCATGATTGCACCGGCAACTAAAGTCGCTTTTTCACTTTGAACTTGGCCTACTTTTTTTCGCAACGTTACGATAATGGGAATACTTCCTAATATATCTATGACTGCGAACAGTATGAGAAACGCGCTGAGCGCATCGTTGTAGTTAAATCCCATGCGGTTAGTATTTGGTGCAAAATTAGCGCGTTTCTCTTAGCTGACCATCCCTTTACTGAACTAGCTTTGTGTTATGATCGAAATTGGTAATAAGTTGCTCTCGACTGATCTCTTCAAAAAGGAGTTCGTATGCAATCTCAGTGCTTGTAAAGGGGCCTGTTGTGTGGAAGGCAATGCCGGCGCTCCTGTAGCGCCGGAGGAGGCGGAAATACTCGAAAAAATTTATCCAAAAGTCCGTGGTTACCTGACCGAAAAGGGTCGAAAATCTATTGAAAATCAAGGAACCAGTGTGGCTGGCATAGGCGAACTCGAGACACCTCTGAATGATGGAAAAGAGTGCGCTTACACTGTTTTTGATCCGGACGGTACGGCGAAATGTGGGATCGAGCAGGCTTATAATGACGGTGTAGTAGATTGGAAAAAACCTATTTCTTGCCATTTATATCCCATTCGAATTGCTCGGTATACAGACTTTGAGGCATTGAATTACGATCGTTGGTCTATTTGCAGTGACGCCTGTGCTTTGGGAGAAGAATTAAAGGTACCGGTGTATCGATTCCTAAAAGAACCGCTGATTCGTAAATACGGCCCTGCATTTTACGAAGAGCTCGAAGAAGTGGCTGCACATTTAGGAGATTCTTAAAGGAAAATACTTTTTGGATTTAGTATGAAATACGCATAGGGGACGCTGTAGCCAAATGGGGAGCCCCAACGATTCATTTTTGACACTAAAAAGAGTTGTTAATAACTGTGGTAAAAACCCGATTTGACTTTCTTGATATTCCTTCAAATACGAGCCATGTTTGTATAAGCCGTTCGCTACCACAAGCGAGCACCAGTGCCTACTCCGCGCCATAAGTACTAGTTTAATTAACTGATTTTAAGCTGATTATAATTTTTTAATCGGCCTTAACGACGACTAATAATTGCAACAATGCAACAAGAACCCATCCTTCAGGAAAACAAGAACAGGTTTGTCATTTTTCCTATTCAGCACGATGACATCTGGCAGTGGTATAAGAAGCAAGAAGCTTCTTTTTGGACAGCGGAAGAAATTGATTTACACCAAGACGTTGTGGATTGGAAAAAACTCTCTGACGATGAGCGTTATTTCTTAAAGCACATTCTAGCATTTTTTGCTGCGTCTGATGGTATCGTGAATGAAAACCTTGCAGAGAATTTCGTAAATGAAGTGCAATATTCCGAGGCAAAATTCTTCTACGGCTTTCAAATCATGATGGAAAACATCCACAGTGAGATGTATTCACTTTTGATTGATACGTTAGTTGATAATGATAGTGAAAAGGACGAATTGTTTAATGCGCTCGAGCGTTTCCCTGCCATCAAGAAGAAAGCAGATTGGGCCTTGAGATGGATCGATTCCGATTCGTTTGCAGAAAGACTGATTGCTTTTGCAGCAGTTGAAGGTATTTTCTTCTCTGGTGCGTTTTGTTCTATTTTCTGGATGAAAAAACGTGGGCTGTTGCCAGGTTTAGCGACCTCAAACGAATTCATTTCGCGTGATGAAGGTTTGCACCGAGACTTTGCATGCCATTTACACAATAACCATTTGGTCAATAAAGTGCCACAAGAACGTATCATTCAAATCATTTCAGAGGCATTAGACATTGAGCGCGAGTTTATTACTGAATCACTTCCTGTGAATTTGATAGGAATGAACTCGAAATTAATGTCGGAATATTTAGAGTTTGTTACAGATCACCTCTTGGAAACTTTGAATTGCCCGAAAGTCTACAATACCGCCAATCCTTTTGATTTCATGGATATGATTTCATTGGAAGGAAAAACCAATTTCTTTGAGAAACGCGTTTCTGAATACAAGAAAGCAGGTGTTGGCGAAGAGCAATCGGACCACAACATTGATGACGCCTTTGGCGCAATGAACTTCTAAGAAGACTTACACACAATACAAGAAAGAACAATACCATGATGCGCGTATTAAAAAGAGATGGCCGTAAGGAACCGGTTAAATTTGACAAAATCACGGCGAGAATTGAAAAACTCTGTTACGGACTCAGCGAATATGTTGATCCTGTTTCTGTAGCAAAACGTGTTATTGACGGTGTCTATGATGGAGTAACTACTTCGGAATTGGATAATCTAGCTGCAGAGACTGCGGCTTCAATGACCATCAAGCATCCGGATTATGCCAATCTTGCAGCGCGCATTGCAGTAAGTAACCTCCATAAAAGCACTAAGAAAAGTTTTTCTGAGACGGTACAAGGATTGTACGAATACATCAACCCTGAGACAGGCAAGCCTGCACCTTTAATTGCTGATGACGTTTACGAAATCATTGAGAAGAATTCAGAATTTCTGGACTCGCAGATGATATATGACAGAGACTTCAGCTACGACTACTTCGGTTTCAAGACCCTGGAGCGTTCGTATTTGTTGCGTATGCATGGCAAAATCGTTGAACGTCCGCAGCACATGTTGATGCGTGTGAGTATAGGAATTCACAAGGATGATCTTGAAAGTGCGATTGAGACGTATGAACTCATGAGTAAGAAGTACATGACCCACGCAACCCCAACGTTGTTCAATGCAGGTACTCCAAAGCCTCAGATGAGCTCATGTTTCTTGCTTACGATGAAAGATGATAGTATCGATGGTATTTATGATACCCTAAAGCAAACAGCTAAAATCTCTCAAAGTGCTGGAGGTATAGGACTAAGTATCCACAACATTAGAGGAACAGGTTCATATATTGGCGGTACTAACGGTACCTCAAACGGTATTGTTCCTATGCTGCGTGTATACAATGATACTGCACGTTATGTGGATCAGGGAGGTGGCAAACGTAAAGGGTCTTTCGCAATTTACGTTGAGCCATGGCACTCAGATATCTAT
>JAOMWM010000036.1 GCA_028357285.1 Schleiferiaceae bacterium
TAAGAAATACAACAGCCGACTCCACGTTTTTCATATCAGCACCGCAAAAGAAACGAAGTTGTTTTCCAACCGTAAGCCTTTATTGGAGAAACGGATCACTTCGGAAGTTTGTGTTCACCATTTGTGGTTTGATGATAGTCAATATGAGAGAAAAGGTAGCCACATCAAATGGAATCCAGCCGTAAAGACTGCTGAGGATAGAGATGCGTTGTGGAAAGCGGTTCTGGACGATCGTTTAGATGTAATCGCCACGGATCATGCGCCACATACCCTTGAAGAGAAAGAAAATACGTATTTGAATGCACCTTCTGGAGGCCCATTAGTTCAACACGCCCTTCCAGCGATGATGGAACGGGTGCACGATGGAACCTTCACGATTGAAAAAATGGTAGAAAAAATGTGTCATAACCCAGCAATTTTGTTTCGAATGGAGGAGCGGGGTTTTTTGCGCGAAGGATACCATGCAGATTTAGTTTTGGTTGAGCCCAATCAGCCCTGGAACGTGAACAAGCAAAACATTTTGTACAAATGTGGATGGTCCCCGTTTGAAGGAACTTTATTTAAATCTAAAGTGACGCACACTTTTGTTGGTGGGCACCTTGCGTTTAAAGAAGGTAAAATAGACGATAGTGTCCTGGGCGCACGTTTAGTATTTGATAGAGACTAGAAGAATATGCGACTCGGGAACTATGTAGTAAGCGCACTATTCATCCTTTCCATAGGGTGTTCCTCTCCTGAGGTAAAGATTCCTGAGAATATGTTGACGCAAGAACAGATGATGCCGATCTTGGTAGATATTCATGTAATAGAAGGTGCGCGAAACGGCTCTATCATGCTTGGCGATACAAACGGTATCGAAGATTACTATGCGAAGGTCTATGAAAAGCATGGGGTCACTGAGAATCAATTCAAATCAAGTTTTGCCTTTTACAGCGACAACCCAACCGTATTCATACCGATTTATGAAGAAGTCCTGGATTCGCTCAAAGCAAACGGCGCAATTTTGGCTAAAAAAGGGGTGGATGTCGAACATGAAGACTAAAAAAATTCTTTTGATTTTCGCTTGTTGGGCAAGCACTTTAGCTGCCCAAGAAAAAGGGGGTCTATACTTTACTTGTGCGGCCGCTGAGCAGTATCCTACTCGGATTGCATATGAAGTGTTAGATGCGAATGAAGAACGAATTACCGTGGGCTTTGAAGATATAAAGTCTTCCAGAGATACGGTGCACGTTGATGTGCAACTGCCCGAACGTTTCATGGTACAGGTATATGAAGATGCCAATCGCAATGATAAATTGGACCGTGGATTATTTACACAACCGCTCGAGCGTTACGATTTTAGTAATAAAGCTTGGGTATTCTTAGGTAAGCCCGATGTAGCCGATGCGCTCGTAAAACGTCAGGGTCCAGCACATTACTTGCACTTCGAACTTAAAGACGTTCTAGACTAGGTCTTCTAAGAAGTCAACTACTAATTCTGAAAACGGTTCCCGAGCTTCTGCATGCACCCAGTGTCCGGCATTGGCAATAGTCTCAATCTGTGCCGCAGGAAAATGGTCTAAAATAGCATCTTCGTCTTCCGCTACAATGTAGCCGCTTGCCCCGCCTGAGATGAATAACGTAGTTCGATCAAAATAGCCGAATTCTAAAGGTGTACCCACTTCTTGTAGCTGGTCTTCTAGAGCATCGAGATTAAATCGGAATGCCAATTTTTCTTTGGTCTGCCAGTATAAGCTCTTCATAAAGAATTGTCGAATGCCGGCATTCTCAACGCTTTCCGCAAGAATGGCATCTACCGTGCTGCGTGAGTGAATGGTATTAAAATCGACGGACTTCATAGCGTTAATGTAGCCCTGGTGGTGAATGGGATAAGCTTTTGGAGCGATATCTACAACGACTAAGGCCCGCACGCGTTCCGGGTGACTTACAGCAAAGTTCATGGCTGTTTTTCCGCCCATGCTGTGGCCTAAGATGACTGCTGTATTCAACCCTTTTGTATCCATATAAGCTTCCAGGTCAGCGGCCATTACATCGTAATTATGTACACCGTGATGAGGTGACTTTCCGTGATTGCGTTGGTCAACGGCATGCACTTCCCAGCCTAATCCAGCCCAGTGTTTTGCGTGAGTTGCCCAATTATCCCCCATACCGAACAATCCGTGAAGAATGATCAGTGGTGATCCTTCGCCGTACACTTTAGAGAATAACGGAACTACTTCCATGCGGTCGGGTTCAAACAGTTTCTGTATTGTTGAATGGTATTGTGAAGTCCCAAATAAAGTGCATCAGCGATCAATGCGTGACCAATGCTTACCTCGTCTAGAGTGCCATGAAGCTTTTGGGAAAAGAAGCTGAGGTTCTCAAGGTTAAGGTCGTGCCCGGCATTCACACCTAGGCCAATACTTTTTGCAAAGGCTGCGCTGCTCACATAAGGAGCAACTGCGGCGGCCCTATCTTTTGCATAACTGACGGCATACGATTCGGTGTATAATTCGATTCGATCTGCACCTGTAGCTTTTGCTGCTGCAATTTGCTCGTGATCGGTTTCAATAAAAATGGAAGTGCGAATTCCGGCATCTTTAAAAGTTGAAATAACCTCAGTCAGTAGTTCTTTGTGCTGAATGGCGTTCCATCCTGCATTCGAAGTTAAAACACCTGGAGGGTCGGGCACTAACGTTACTTGTGCAGGGCGATGCGCCAGCACAAGCGCAATAAATTCTTCGTTAGGATACCCTTCTATATTGAACTCTGTGGTCACCGCCGGAGCTAAATCTGCCACATCGCTGTAGCGAATGTGACGCTGATCAGGCCTTGGGTGTACGGTAATTCCTTCGGCTCCAAAACGCTCGCAATCGAGCGCGACTTTTAAAACACTAGGTGCATCGCCGCCTCTTGCATTACGAAGGGTAGCAATCTTATTGATATTTACGCTGAGTTTTGTGTGATCGTTCATGGGGGCAAAGCTAAAGAAAAGGGCTATGTTTGTTATGAAATGTTACAAGAAACACTACATACAGAACCCATCAAGGGAATTATTCTTGAGACAACAATAGCCGAGGCATTGGAGTTCATGGAGGATCTTAAAATTAGCCACCTTCCCGTGGTTACGAATGAAGGTATGTATGCTGGGCTTTTGAGCGAAGATGCGCTTTATGAAACCCAAGACGATACGTCGCACATACAGAGTGCTTTACGCCCTGCTTTTGTGCCTCATGTTACAGAAGGTGCTCATTTTTTCGAGATCCTGGAAGTCTGCACTCAGCACAGAATTACGCTGGTACCCGTGGTGAATAAAGAAGGACGTTATGTCAATTCTTATTTATTAACTGATATTTTAGAGTTTTTCAGAGCAACGCCTACACTGCTTCAAACTGGTGCCATTCTCGTGGTGAGTATTACAGCAGACCAATACAGTGTTATCGACATCGCACACGCTGTGGAACACAATGATGCCAAGCTCTTAGGGCTATGGATGACACATCAAGCGATTGAAACCGCTCTGCAGCTGACATTGAAGGTTAATTTAGAACATACAGCGCCTATTATCAAGAGTTTACAACGCTATGGCTACGAAATAGAAGGTATCTTTGGCGATGAATCGTACGATACCGATTACCGCGAACGTTACGACCATTTAATGAACTATTTGAAGTACTCATGAGAATAGCACTCTTTGGACGCACCCCGAAAGCTACGAACCTACCTTACTTAGAGGTGGTGTTAGAGAAATTGGTCGAAGAAGGTGTTGATTTTGCAGTATATCATAGCTTGGTTGCGGCATGTGACGAAATTAAAGCGGAAGAGTTTCCTGAAATGCATTTTTCAACGTTTGCAGACGAGGAAGAATTGGAAAATTTCGATCCGCATTTCCTAATTTCTTTGGGGGGAGACGGAACTATTCTCGATGCAACGGTACTCATTCAGAATAAAGACATTCCTGTTCTAGGAATCAATATGGGCCGATTAGGATTTCTTGCGAACGTAGCGAAAAGTAACATTGAGACTTCATTAGATGCGCTTTTTAGCGGCAGATTCCAGCTGGACTTTCGTTCACTTTTGCAAGTTCGTACGTCGTGTAATCGAGTGGTGAAACCGAATTTCGCATTAAATGAGATCACAATTGCGCGGAAGGAAACTACAAGTATGATCACTGTGCATACTTATCTGAACGGTGCGTATTTAAATAGTTACTGGGCGGATGGACTAATAGTGAGCACGCCGACAGGTTCCACAGGATATAGTTTGAGTTGTGGTGGTCCCATTATAATGCCGAATAGCGAAAATTTTGTTCTTACCCCTATAGCGCCGCACAATTTGACCATGCGTCCATTCGTTATCTCTGACAATAACACACTCCGCCTTCGCGTAGAAAGTCGGGAAAACGAATTTTTAACATCATTGGATAGTCGGATACATAGTTTTGATACGACGACGGAACTTTTCATTCAAAAGGCCGATTTTCGTATTGCATTAGTGCAAACTGAGCTTCAAGATTTCCCATCTACCCTCCGGAATAAATTAAGCTGGGGTTTAGACTACAGAAATTAATTCATGAAAAAAGTACTCCTTTACTCTCTGCTTTTTAGCAGTTCTTTTCTTCATGCTCAATTTTATGAGTTGGGTTTAGGCGGTTCTGGAACATTGTTTCATGGAGATGTCGGTGCGGTTGGGACCAACGCGCAAGGTGTTTATGGATTCTTACCAAACCAACCTGTTGGGCAACTCACCTTACGTCGTCAATACAATTGGCATTGGAGTACACGAGTGAATTATTATCGTGGCTACTTAGGGGCCTCCGATGCTTGGTCGAAGGATGATTTTAAATTAAATCGAGAGATTGCCTTTCGAACAGAAATTTCTGAATTCAGCTATATGACTGAATTTAATTTCTGGCCGTATGGAACAGGCACGAAATTCAAGCGCTCCTTTTATGTGTTTGGAGGATTGGGTTTAACATTTTATAATCCTCAAGGTTTTTACCAAGAGGAATGGCACAACCTACGTGAGTTAGGTACGGAAGGTCAGCAGACGGAATTGAGTGATCAACTGTTTTACGGTAATACCACGCTCACCGTTCCTTTTGGAATGGGTTACCGCCAGAGTTTAGGACGTGATTTTGGTCTAACCGTGGAATTAGGCTGGCGCAGGTACGGCACCGATTACATGGATGATACCAGCGGAGATTTTGTTGATGCCGCAGCATTAAAAGAAGAGCGAAATGCAGTTGCAGCCTATTTTTCAAACCCTGGAAACGTATCTTATTCAAATGGATTGGCTCGAGGCACTGCTGAACAGCGAGATTGGACTATTTTTGCCGGACTGACCATATTTTACAACCTAAGTCCTCGAGATGAACGCTGCAGTGGATTCTAAAGTTTTTAAAGCTAATCGGCTTAAAGCCGGTTTAGACCCTAAGCATATGCCTGAGCATATTGCGGTCATTATGGACGGCAATGGTCGCTGGGCAAAACAACAAGGATTTATGTCCCGCGTTCGCGGTCACGAAGTAGGGGTAGAGGCATTAAGAAGAATAACAACGGCATCGGCCGAATTAGGCTTAAACTACCTTACCGTTTATGCGTTTTCTACTGAAAACTGGAATCGACCGAAGGCTGAAGTAGACGCATTAATGAATATTCTGATGACTGCTCTGGAGAAGGAATTACCAACATTAATGGGCAATAACGTGCGTCTCTGTGCCATCGGTAATGTAGATACCTTACCTACAAAAGCAAATAAAAAGTTAATGTCTGTTATTCAAGCTACAGCAAAGAATGATGGGTTAACTTTGACACTTGCGTTGAGCTATGGCTCACAGGATGAAATGGTGCAAGCCATTCGCAAGATTGCTCAAAAAGTTGCTGAAGGAACGATAATTCCTGCGGATATCAATGAAGCGGCAGTGGAACAACATTTGTTTACCGCCGGAATGCCACATCCGGATCTCATGATCAGAACCAGTGGCGAGCAGCGAATTAGCAACTATATGTTGTGGCAACTGGCCTATGCCGAGTTGTATTTCACGCCTGTTTTGTGGCCAGATTTCGACGCGACCGGTTTGTACGATGCTATTGCGGCTTTTCAAAAACGAGAGCGCAGGTTCGGGCAAACCACAGAACAGTTAACGGCAGATTAAAGACATGAAGAATACCCTTTGGGCAGTTATACTCACCCTACTTTCTTTCACAACCACTGCGCAAGTGGTTCAAAACGGTGATTTTGGCCTCATTCCAGGAATTGACTACGAGGTAGCCGGCATTACTGTGAGTGGCGCCCAGGACTTAGATCCGAACGTCGTCATCATGCTCACTAATATTCGTGTAGGCGATAATATTCAATTCCCAGATCCAAAAATATCAGATGCCATTCGCACCTTATGGCGCCAGCAACTGTTCGAAAACATCACCTTTAGTGTAATTAGTAAGAGTGGGAAAAAAGTGTACCTCGACATCCGTCTGAAGGAGTTGCCAAAGATGAGTAAGTACTTTATCACAGGGGTTAAAAAGACATGGAAGGACGACATTCGTGAAGAGCTAGATTTACGTGCTGGAAAAGTTGTGAATGAGAACTTAGTGGTCATGAGTCGAAATAAGATTCAATCGTATTTCCGCGAAAAAGGCTATTTGAACGCATCCGTTGACATTACCCAAGAACGCGATACATCATTTAATAACGCGGTCATTTTAGGGTTCAAAGTCAAGTCTGGTGAACGCGTAAAAATCGGTGAAATCTCTTTTGTTGGAAACGAAGCAGTGGCGGATAAAGTCCTGTTGAAAGCAATGAAGAACACAAAGATGAAAGGTAAAGCCATCTTTAAAGTTTCGAAGCTCCGTAAAAAAGAATACCGTGAAGATTTACGCGCTTTGGTAGCGAAATACAACGGTATGGGTTACCGCGATGCACGTATCATTCGTGACACGAATTATCGTGTTGACGACGAACTCGTTAATATCGAGATTATCGTAGAAGAAGGACGGAAATACTATTTCGGAGACATCTCGTTTGTAGGGAATACGAAATATGATACGCCCTTGTTGCGCAGCATTTTGAAAATTAATCGCGGCGACATATACGACAGCCAACATTTAAATGAACGCGTGAGTTTCGATGCAAACGGAAATGACGTTGCTTCTGTTTATTTGAATAATGGATACCTCTTCTCACAAGTGGTTCCAATCGAAAAGAATGTTCAGAACGATACTATTGATGTTGAAATCCGTATTCAAGAAGGCCGTCAGGCAACCATTCGCAAAGTGAGCATCACGGGTAATGAGCGCACAAACGATCACGTAATCTACCGTGAGGTTAGAACTCGCCCAGGCGATCTGTTTTCGAAGGCAATGATCCAGCGTACCATTCGTGAGTTATCGCAATTGGGTTATTTCGATCAAACGCAGATCGGTGTGAATCCTGTGCCAGATCCTCAAACAGGTACGGTAGATCTCGAATATACTGTTGTTGAAAAATCTACCTCACAGCTTGAGCTTCAGGGTGGATGGGGTGCAAACCGTGTGGTCGGTACACTTGGCTTGAACTTCAACAACTTCTCCGCAAAAAACATCGGTAATAAGCGGGCTTGGCAGCCGTTACCAACAGGTGATGGACAAACCATCAATATCCGTGCGCAGTCAAATGGTTTGTATTTCCAAAGCTACAATGCCTCTTTCACGGAGCCGTGGTTAGGAGGTAAAAAGCCGAACAGTTTCACAGGAACAATCTACCACAATGTCCAAAGCAACGGTGTACAGGCAAGCGATCCGAACCGTCAAAGTCTATTGATTACAGGTATTAACTTTGGATTGGGTCAGCGTTTAAAGTGGCCGGATGATTATTTCACCTTATACCAAGGTCTGGAATTCCGTCGCTTTAATTTGAATAACTATCCAACCGGATTTCTGAATTATACCAAGGGGATTTCTAACAACGTCAACTACAAATTCACGTTAGGCAGAAACAATACAGATGTACCAATTTTCCCAACACGTGGTTCACAGATCAGTTTCGCTGCGGAATTGACTCCACCCTTTAGCTTGTTGCGAGATGATATTGACTACAAGAATCTTTCATCGGAACAGCGCTTTAAATTAGTGGAATACCATAAGTGGAAATTGAATGCGGATTGGTTCGCGCCGATCACGTCAAAATTAGTCATCCGTACACATGGTGAATTTGGTTATTTAGGGAGTTACAACAAGGACTTAGGTTTACCTCCGTTTGA
>JAOMWM010000037.1 GCA_028357285.1 Schleiferiaceae bacterium
TACAAATATTGTCGTTACCTGCAGCAGCAACTAAGAAACTATATGCATATGCCACTGCAAGTGCATCTTCTGTGACCTGTGATCTTCCGGCCCCACCAATAGACATGCTAATAACGGAAGCGCCATTGTTTGCAGCATATGCAATACCCTGTGCAATATCAGCCGCAGCTCCATAACCAGAACTCTGCATCACTTTGACGCCCATAATTTTAGCACCTGGTGAGACTCCGGCTATACCTTTTGAGTTATTGGTCTCTGCTGCTGCGGAACCCGCACAGTGGGTACCGTGGCTGTTGTCGTCCATCGGGTTTCCATCATTATTGATGAAATCCCAACCATAGATGTCGTCAACAAAACCATTCCCGTCATCATCTACGTTCGGTGAACCGTTAAGCTCTGCAGTGTTGACCCACATCTTATTTTTAAGATCCTCATGGTCTTTATCTACACCTGTATCAATGATTGCGATGATTTGATTGGTGTCTGAGACCGTTGAATCTGCTGCCATTCGCGCCTGGACAGTATCTGCTTGGATGGCTTCGTTTGCCCATTGTTGACCGTAAAGTGTATCGTTTGGTTCGTTAGCTGGTGTAACGCCCATAATCCCGCTGTAATAATTGGGCTCTGCGTATTTAACAAAATCTGTCAATCCCGCGAAATCCTCTATGACATCGAAAAGATTTGCTCCTAAACTGTCTTTAAAATTGATGCGGTAAATGTTATGGAGCGTGGGATACTCCACATACAATCCGTTGTAGGTATAGAATCCGTCTGCCTTGTCCGGTATATTGATAGTATAAGGAAAGAGTTGCTCTACTTCTTTAATCTCAAGATCTTGAAGAATCGCGTCAATAGGACCAATTCCCGTTTCATGGTATTTGTTGAAGGTAATGGCAACGTGATCATCGAATCGGACCAAAACGTCTCCATCTACCCAGGTAACATATTCCAGGTCTACCCCCGAAGGCTGAGTAGAACTTTGACCATAGGAGATCCCCGTAAAAAAGACGACTGATAGAGCAGACAATAACAGCTTACGCATAGCAAATAAGTATTGATTCATACGAAAGATACTTAGGACGTTCCTCAAAGCAACTCTATTCTTATCGTAGTGGGTGTGAACTTATCGTAGCGTTGTGTAAATGTGTCAATAGTGTTCAAAACGCCTAGTTCTCCACAATATTTGGAAGTCTCCTAAGGACGAGGGTAAGTTGATTAAGAATCAATTTTTAACCCTTAAATCCTAAAACATGAAAAAAGTTTGGATGGTGGCCGCGGCCACAACAGTAGCGTTCGGAATGAACGCGCAAGATGCCTCAGTAGAAACACAAGCCATTGGCGTGGTGATCGATGCACACGCATTGGTGGATGTCGTTGACGACGAGATCGTGTTTGACTTTAGTAACGACGATCCTGCGGAGGCTGGGGGTGCTTTTGTGCTTGGCGCGAACAAGCAATCGAGCACCTTTTTAAATTACTCCTTAATGTTGAGTAATGCAGGATTGGCAGACGGTTCTATTTCCGTGCGCATTGCCAATATGAATGAAGGCATGAGCCTTTCGCTTTTGGCAGATGGCAACCAGCCTGCAGGTTTACCGGCGAACCAATACGGAACGTTGGGTAATGTTACACCCGCCTTTGATGCAACTGCGGGTGCCGTGCCGGTTAAACTCACCGCTACGGACCAAGTGTTGATTGAAAACATCGGCACTTCCTACACCGGGAACGGCTCAGGAAACGGGTACGAATTGACCTATTTAGTGAGTATTGAGGACTATGCCCTCCTAGATGCGGACAACGGCTCGCAAGACATGGGTACCGTAACCTATACGATTGCTGAATAACCCCCTTCCCCCGCCCTGCGGGCGGGGGATTTCCTAACTCCCACGTACCATGAAACTACTCCTACACTCACTCGCTCTAGCGCTAAGTGTTAGCCACGGGGCGCACGGCCAAATCAACGTGCAAAGCGGACTAGCCCACCGGATTGAACGCCTCCCTGGACAACAAGAAATAGTCCCTATTAAACTCAAAAATATAGGGGACAAACCTTGTGCCTTCCACATCGAGCTTGCCGATCTCAGTTCCCACTGCGACAGTGGTTACCGTTACCTACCTCCGGGAAGTACGGACGCGAGTTGTGCGAACTGGCTTGAAGCGGAAACCTATGATCATGTGCTTCGCGCGCACGAGGAGATGATCGTAAAGGTGCGGATGCGGATACCGAAAGGTTTCAACGAATCGAGTGCGCGCGCATGTCTGCTCGTGACTTCGAAACCGGAAAAGCCGGCCGAGAAAAAGGGTCCGCGATTGAACATAGAATTGCGCTATGCGGTAAACGTACTGTACCGCAATCCGGCAGTGCCCCCGGTGGTCGCGATGGAGGCAAAAGCTTTAGCGGTCGGGGAGGACAACAAGGTCTGGGCATTGCGCTATCAAAATGCTGGAAACGTAGACCGCATCATATCCTCTCGAGCTCATTTACTGAACGACCGAGGCGAAGTGGTGTATCAAACCGAAAGTTTACACGCAAAAGGCTTGATCCCGAACCAATGCCGCACCGTTCAATTTAAAAAACCCGATTTGCCCGCAGGCAACTACCAAATGGTGGTGGTCAGTCAGACCGATGCAGGAGAAAAATTTGGGGTAACACATTCCTTGAAGTTATGAGGCACGGGGGCGTTTTGGCTTTAGTATTTGCGGCACTTTCGGCTTTCGGCCAAGAGTGCGGTGAGGTGGTGGTTAACGGGCCAGAGGAGTTGGTTGCAGGCGGTATTTGGTCGCTGGCCGCGCATTGGACTGCGCTCCCTCCGGGCAAAAACATCAACATTCGTATCGACGCCCCCGCACCTTTTTCGGTGCTTTCTATACCCGCGGAAGGACGGGCAGATTCTGGTGTCGCGCGACCAGTGTTCATGACCTCGGTGCATGCAGATGCCGGCCCATATTGGATTCGGGTAGCCTTTGAAGGAGCTTGTCCGTTGGGTAGCGTAAATGATTCGTTACGTGTTCGTGTATTGCCTAAACCGCGTCTCATTGCAAACGTCATTTCTTCTGGAAAGGACAGTGTCAACGTTTTAATTACAAATACCGGAAATGTTGCTTTGACCTGCAATGATACTCGCATTATACCGACAGAATCCTATGAATATCAATTCTATAGAAAAAGTCATAGTGTCACTTTTTCCGCTCAAAGCGCCAACGGGTGGGACACACTTATTGTGCTCGGACTAGCGCCAGTAGGATTATCTAAAAGTGCGGCGCCAGTCTTTGATCCAGAAGCGCCTTGGCTGCACTGGCGCTTACAAACGGTTTACAGTGGGCGGATTAGCCAATTGGGCACCGTTTCGCTCGAAAAAAACGCGTTTTCAGCACGCGGCGTGCTTTGGAACAACCGTCTTCGCGGCTCGGCAAAACTGCAACAACCCTGGGGCAGTTTGAGCGCAGGGCGTGGTGTGTTGCAACGGCACATGCTTTCTCGGGCGGAAGAAATGAGCTGTGTGCGGATGGAAATTCCTATGAATGAATTTACCGGAGCATTGGAGTGGCGGGGCGGTCAGCCAATGGCGGAATTGCGTTGGAATGGCGGAAGTTTAGATTCGCGTGTAACACTTTTTGGAGGTGGCTTGGGCCAATTTTGGGGCATGCAACACCGCTTGCATTTGGGCAATAATGAACTGAAGTTCAGTCAATACGAAGGCATGAGTCTTGCGCAATACAACGGACAAAAGGGCGTGCACCGCTGGTCGCTCCATGGCGCGTACATTCCTAATAACTTGTTAGCGCAAGCACCATACACTTCCTTCGTACGTGCCCATGCGTCGGGTGTGTTGGGACCCAGCCGGTGGTTGGGTCAATCGGCCCTGTTTGCGGATGCAAATGGAGATTGGAACCAATTCCACCTCCTTCAAAACGACCTCACCTTAGGTCCCTGGCGCTTTTCCACCCGGGGCCAATTCTTTTCGTCCGCCCTTACCTCAAAACAACTTCGCCTCCAAGCGGAATACAGAAGCGGATTGTGGCAATGGCAGAGCAGTGGTGAATGGCGTCAATTGGGCCACTTACCCCCACAAATGCTTTACCAGCACCAACTCCGTCTGCGCACCGCAGGAGCCTACTTCCAAACCCAGGTTCGTCACCAACCCAGCACTGGACTTTGGTCCCTCCTAGGTTCCGCGAATATGCAACACAAACGCTGGTCACTCCGCATACAATCTGCCCTGTTTGGAGGGAGCAATGGTGGCGTACGACAGCAACAAAACCTGCAACTCATTCGCCGGACCTCGCGCGGCAGCCTATCCTTATCAGCCCAGTCACTGCAGCGCGCAACAATCGGATGGATCGGCAGCTTGCACGCACGCTCGCCCTATAAAACACTAACCGGACAGTGCCGCGATGAACATGGCAATCCGCTCGAGGGTGTGGAGATTAGTACCCAGGGCAAATCGGTCATTACTGAACCTAATGGCACCTTTAGTTTCGCACATCTCGAAGGCTCGGATGCACTCCTTGAAATTCATGCCGGAAGTCTTCCCTTTGCTACGCAGCCCATTTTAGGCTATCAGCAGCGCCAATTTCTGGAACAACGCAAGCAGCACTGCACGTTAGGATTCTACCGCACGCTCGGCCTGCGCGGCAACGTAACTATTCAGCGAACACAACACGGGGCGCTACGACATAAAATTAATCTCGCCTCGCTTGAACTCACCCTTTACCATGAGGACAGTTCTGCGTATACGACTCCCGTTCGTGAGGACGGCCAATTTACCCTTGGGGGGCTGCCGGAGGGCCATTATAGCGGGGCGCTAGCTCCGGCGCCTCAAGGGTTTTCCTACGCACCCATTACTATTGACATTCGGGAAGGCAGCCCTGAAAAACTGAACATCATGCTTATAGAATTGCCTCAAAACATCCCTTTTCAAGCCTTATGATACGCCGTTTACATTCATTGCAAATCGCACTCTTCTATTGTGTAACCTCCTCTGCTCAAATACTTTGGTCAGAGCAAAGTACGCACTTTGACTTGCATTTCGAACCCATTGCGCTCATTGCCGTGAGTAAGCAAGAAATCCAATTGTCACCAGAAGCTAACACAACCGCAGGATCACGCGCATTTACGGACAGTATAGCAACTACATTTCATCTTCGTTATTCCATTAGCCCGGTGCAGCCTAATACGCAGTTGGTCCATTCAGTCTCAGTACCTGACGGACTCTCATCCCGCTGTCTCACCGCTCCCTTTCTACCCGCAAGCGGCACATGTACGCTCGCGCCGTCCGCCACACACAACGAAACCAACCAGTTTCTTACTACCGCCATTTACGGTCATTCAGGAACCGATCCGCAAAACGGAATTCCTGTGACCGTACAAATCTCTCTGAGTCAAAGCCAATACCAAAACCTCGACGCCCATCTTCACATCTTTAATCTCACCTACCAATGCTTGTAAGAGTCCTACTTATTTTAATTTATTTACTCATTTCTCACATATTAAGGAGTCAAAATCTATCCGTGAACTATATAGAATCCCGCGTTGAAATCAATGAAACACACCTCCAACCACCGCAAACAGCGGGTGCGGATTTCGCCACTTCAATCCCGCTAGATCAAGGAGCTTTTGTAGCTGTGCAAGGTGTAAGATCGAGGACAAACTGGTGTTTACTTGCTTACCACACTGAACCATTACAAGGCAGTGCAATGTTGAAAATCAGTCCTGACATTACATCTGTGTCACCAGAAAATATCGGCACCAACACACCCGCTCAACTCATCTTGCAAGGGCAGCCACAGCCACTTTTTTCAGGTACAGGACCCGTAGACCAATTGTTCTTATCCTTCACGCTCGAACATGCCCATGTTTCCCAGAATGTGAACACCACGCCGGTCTACATACAGTACCAGCTCCAGGAGGGCGGCTGCCCGCCTGGGCCATAAAAAAAACCCTCCGGGCGCTAAGCACTCGGAGGGTTTTCCTGAAATTTTATCCTCACAGTTGTTAAACCAACTGAATATCTACGCTCATCAGGTTTTTAAACTCTTCTAATCGAAGGTTGATTTCCTCAGTCGTCAACTCTGCGATGCGCTCTGTACCGAATTTCTCTACAGTAAAACTCGCCATAGCAGATCCCCAGATTACTGCACGCTTCATGTTTTCAAAGCTAATATCATCGGTCTTCGCTAGGAAGCCGATAAACCCTCCAGCAAACGTATCGCCAGCACCAGTAGGATCGAAGACCTCAGCCAATGGTAGTGCCGGAGCGCTGAATACCTTATCCTCATGGAACAGCAATGCGCCGTGCTCGCCCTTCTTAATGATCAAATATTTTGGGCCCATAGTCATAATCTTCTGAGCTGCTTTCACCAAGCTGTATTCCTCAGAGAGCTGACGTGCCTCCTCATCGTTAATGGTCAATACATCCACCCCTTTAAGCGCGATCATTAGATCGTCCCAAAAGTGGTCCATCCAGAAGTTCATGGTATCTAAAACCACCAATTTCGGACGCGTAGGAAGCTGGTCCAGAACCTTCTGCTGCACAGACGGCAACAGGTTCCCCAACATTAAGTACTTACAATCTTTAAAACCTTCAGGAACGATTGGGTTAAATGTCTCTAATACATTGAGTTGCGTGTCTAGAGTGTCGCGTGTGTTCATATCCGTATGGTATTTACCTTTCCAAAAGAAAGTCTTGCCATCGGGAATTATCTGTACCCCTTCTAGATCGACTCCTTTTCCAGAAAGTAGATCTAGGTGTTGCTGCTCAAAATCGGCTCCAACAACGGAAACGATATTGCTCTTTTCCACATGGTAACTCGCGCTCAGCGCAATGTAAGTTGCTGCACCACCCAGGATGCGATCCGTTTTTCCGAAGGGCGTTTCTAAGGCGTCATACGCCATCGTTCCAACTGTAAGTAAGCTCATTCTAAGAGTTTTTAGATACGGCGAAGTTACACGTGTACCTTTATATTCACAACAGAAATAATAGATAGAAAAGGGGCCGCAAATCGCGGCCCCAATTGCTTAAGAATGGCCCGGTTGCTTAATCATTCGTCTAACAGAATAACGGGTTCATATTAAAAGCAAATGAAACATACCTCTTGTGCTCGACACATGCTGTTTCATATTGTCCTTAAGTCCTATTCAGACACATATGTCTAGTAAGTGTCTTGTTGTATACAAGAGGGCACAAAATTATAACCGCTATTTCTATACACTTATTAGAAAACTGTGTGGGCTTGTGAGTGCGCCTTACTTTCTTGCAAAAGATCCATATGCTCTAAAGGTGTGTATCAAAAGTCATCTGTTCCAAAAAAAAAAACAACTTTAGGTATTGTGGAACCTATGAAGTTGCCGTATTATTGCAGCCCGTTTCGAAAGAAATGGAACCTAAATTCCTCCTTAGCTCAGTTGGTTAGAGCATCTGACTGTTAATCAGAGGGTCCTTGGTTCGAGCCCAAGAGGAGGAGCGCTGAAAATGAAGCACTTACGTCACTGGATGTAGGTGCTTTTTTCAATTCTAGCACACAATCTAGCACACAAATTCCGTCCAAAACGTCCGCAGCTCAGCCTCAATAGTGGGAAAGTTGGAGACTGACAGGGTTCGTTAAATTTTTCATCAGGCGTCATTGTTTACGGTTGTTTCGCCTTGGCGAAAGGCATTGCCCCCTTCATCCACTGTTTGATATA
>JAOMWM010000038.1 GCA_028357285.1 Schleiferiaceae bacterium
ATTTACTTTAGGCACAGGAACACTCGTTGCAGCTGCTAATCAAGCCTATTCGATTGGTGCACTTCAACCTTCAACCACCTACACTGTGTGGGTGCAGGATACTTGTACTTCCTCATTGGTTAGTCTTTGGGATAGTATCTCGTTCACAACTTTACCCTGTCCTCCAATATCTGCAATAGGTACCGTTATACTTAATGGTACCGGCATAACAGGAACCTCTACGACGGCAACAGCAGATTCCACTGTATGGTTCTGGGGGGATAATACCCAGGACACCGGATCGACTGCACAACATACATATTCTACCATCTTCGGTACTATGAATGTTTACCAGGTTGTATATAGTTCCTGTGGAAGTGTTGATTCATTATTGCACGCAATCACTGTGTGTGATACGATGTCGATTGTAGCGGCAAACGCAGTCAATGGGTTAACTGTAGACTTTAATACGACAGGTTCACAGGGAACAGGTTTGATATTTGATTGGTCCTACGGTGATGGTGGAGGAGCTACTAGTAGTGCCGCCCCGTCACATACTTATGCCGGCTCAGGAACATACATCGTTACGCTTACCGCCTCTAGCCTTTGTGGAGACACCATCGTGGTTTACGATACCGTTGAGGTATGTACACCTGTGACTTTGATGTTCACTGAATCTGCATCTGGTAGCACATTTAATTTTACTGCGACACCGGCAAATTTGACCAATTACAATTGGGACTTTGGTGACGGTTCAACAGGGACTGGTCTATCTGTGAGTAACACCTATTCGACTAACGGAACGTTTACAGTGGTTTTAACAGCTACAGACAGTTGTGGGACTGAGCATACCTATTCTAAGGATGTTGCTACTTGTGATCCACCAATGGGGAATTTTAATTTCAATATTGTATCCACCAGTTCCAATGGTATGACCGTTGACTTCTTTGCTTCTTCTGCTGGGGCAACGCAATTTCACTGGTACTGGGGCGATGGAACCAATGATAAAGGCAACTCACCAAATGCACAGCATACCTACGGTGTGATCTCTTTGCAGTATACGGTGCGTTTGTTATTGATCAATGATTGTGGCGATACTACTGTAATTACCCACAGTCTGACGGAAGTTGGAATGGATGAAAATTCAACAGCCTTGAAGGTTTATCCGAATCCAACACAGGGTTATGTTCAACTCGAGTTTGGTTCCAGTGTAACCGCCGACATTGAGGTGTTTAATGCAGCTGGTCTGAAAGTAGCAGTTGATCGAGTACTTCAGGCGAACGATTTTCAATTAAATCTGCAGTCTTTACCAGCAGGTAGCTATGAGATTAGAATATCGACTGCTGAAGATTTGTGGCGAAGACGCGTACTTAAACTCTAAGTATTTACTCGCGTAGTGTCTTATATTTGCTTGAACGCATCAAGCGAACGTATCACATTATGAAACCTATAACCAAAATATTGGTCGCGAATCGCGGCGAGATAGCCTTGCGTGTTATGCGCAGTGCTCGTGAAATGGGCATTAAAACTGTAGCTGTATACTCTGAAGTGGATCGAAGAGCACCCCACGTGCTTTTTGCTGACGAGGCCGTCTGTTTAGGACCGGCACCCTCTTCTGAAAGCTACCTTAAAGGCGATAAAATTATTGCTTTTGCAAAGGAATTAAAAGTTGATGCCATTCATCCCGGATATGGATTCTTAAGCGAAAATGCAGTATTTGCGGCTGCGGTTGCAGCAGCAGATATAACGTTTATAGGTCCCCGCGAGCATGCCATCAAGGTAATGGGCGATAAACTGAGCGCGAAAGCTGCTGTAGAGCACTTTGATGTTCCTTTAGTTCCTGGATCAGATGGAGAGGTTAAGGATGTGGAAGCGGCGAAAAAATTAGCTACTGATATCGGTTTTCCAGTAATGATTAAGGCGAGTGCTGGTGGCGGTGGTAAAGGAATGCGCATCGTTCATGAAGTGGCCGATTTTGAAAACCAAATGCAACGTGCAGTAAGTGAAGCCACGAACAGCTTTGGAAACGGAGCAGTGTTCGTTGAAAAATACGTCCAAAACCCACGTCACATTGAAATTCAAGTGCTTGCAGATGAGCACGGAAACGTTGTGCACCTTTTTGAAAGAGAATGTTCAATTCAACGAAGACATCAAAAAGTCATTGAAGAAGCACCTTCTGTTGTACTTACCCCAGAGTTAAGAGCTGCTATGGGCAAGGCTGCTGTAAACGTAGCCAAAGCCTGCGATTATCGTGGTGCAGGAACGGTCGAGTTTATTTTCGAACCGGGTGGTAAATTCTACTTCTTAGAAATGAATACCCGTTTGCAAGTGGAACATCCGGTAACTGAGCAAATTACAGGGATAGATCTAGTAAAAGCGCAAATTCAAATCGCACAAGGAGAGGTATTGCCTTTCACCCAGTCCGATCTGAAGATTCAGGGCCATGCCATCGAGGTTCGAGTTTACGCGGAGGATGCTGCAGCGAATTTCATGCCCGGTACGGGAACCTTGCGCGAGTACCGTCGGCCGCAGGGGTTAGGTGTTCGAGTAGATGACGGATTAGAACAGGGTATGGAGGTTAGTATTTACTACGATCCTATGATTGCTAAACTCATCACTTTTGGGGCTGACCGAACGGAGGCCATTGCAAGAATGAAACGCGCGATGAGTGAATACAGAATTAGTGGGGTTCAAACGACTTTAGATTTTGCGCAATTTGTCATGGATCATGAGGCATTCGTTAGTGGCGATTTCGACACCCATTTTGTAGCTAATTACTACACAACAGAGGCCCTCGATAATAGTAAAGCAGAATTGGAAGCTGTTGGAGCGATGGCATTGAGTAATCTTCTCCAAGCTCAGAAAGAAACGCAACATACGAACACATCAAATGGCCAAAGCCGCTGGAAACAAAATAGGAGTTAAAGTTCTACTTGCGTTCTTCTGTAGCTTAATGATGCAGGGGCAACAGATAGATACTTTAAGTATTAATAAGGAGTCTAATAGTCCATTATTAGGCCAATTGGTTGTAGACGGTGATACGGTCCCCTGGTCGGTATTAGATGAAATGTTATTTGTAGCAAAGCCCACGTTGAGTGACTTTCAAGCCCGCCGTAACTATTACATTCTAATGAAGAAGGTGGGCAGGGTGTATCCTTATGTTCGAGAGGCGGCTTTACGTATGGATTCTGTGAATATGCAATTGGAGGGAATTGACCGAAAGCGGCAACGCAGAAAGTATACGAAGTCATACCAGAAGTATCTTGAAGAGCGTTTTGAGCCTGAGTTGAGGAAGTTAACTCGAAGTGAGGGACAGATTTTAAGTAAGTTAATTTATAGAGAGACGCACACTAGTGTGTATGAGATTATAAAGACATACAGAAATGGTTTGTCCGCACGGTTTTGGTCGATGACTGCATGGTGGTACGATATCGATTTAAAACGTCCGTATGACCCAGAAAACGATCCAGAAGACCGATTAATAGAGAATATCTTATTACGAAAATTCATCTCTGGAGAATTGATTCCAGCGAGAGCAGATGAACGTAATATTTATCAACGTTAATATCTATGGAAGCGTTTTCTTAAATTAAGCCATTATTAACGTATTCCAGCAGTGAAAATAACGGAAGCCTTGCGCATATTAGAATTGGACACCTTGCCGAAAGACGAGCAAGAGGTTTCGGTTGCGTATAAACGGTTAGCTAAGAAACACCATCCAGATTCCGGAGGAACGGAAGAGGCTTTTCAGGAGTTAGGAGCTGCCGTAGAGTACGTGTTACGAGCATTGGCACTCGTGGATGCCACCGTTGAAAAAAATAAACGGCGTTCTAAGGAATCAGATGCATTAGCGGAGAAACGGGCAAAAATGCGCGCTGAGATGCTAAAGCGTCGGGCAGAAGAGGATCGTAAACGAAATATTCAAGCTACTTGGGGCATTAGTGTTATTCTCGTACTGATTGTTTTGTCAGGCATCGCAATGTTTATTCAGCCACGTTTTATTCATTGGATGGTTGAAAAGGAGCGAGTGGAGCGCATGGCCACAGTTATCGGTACAGGCCCTGACCGTAGCTATACAATTAGCTGGAAGTATCAGGGCGAATCCTACACGGAAGTGTTGAACGGTAGATTCATTGACGGTAAATGGCTGGTTGGGCCTGCTGGCATGCCTATGATAAAAGGTGGGAAATATATTGTGTCCTTCAACGCTAGAAATCCGGATTACTTTGAATTAAAAGATAAATACATTGATCCGGAAACTGCCGATCGCTATTTCTCTCTCGTTAAATATCCGCTCGCTGCAGCACTGGACTTACCGGATACAGATCCAGATGTGGTTTGCGTCTATTGGTCGGTTTTGGATGAGTTTGGCGTGGACGGCGTCGCTCATTTGTTTTTCGGGGCGCTGCCGATGCGTAAGAATTGGAAGCACAACGAGCGAAGTTTTCAGGCTTTGAAAGAATCTGAAACCTTTCAAAAGCTGTACAGAAGTTGTTTAGGAATAGAGTAGAAGATCGCTCAGAAGCCAATACCTTTGTAGTCTAGATTATCAACACGAGTTCTATGAAACCTTCATTAGCGAAAGGCACAAGAGATTTTTCAGCGGCGGAAGTGCAGAAGCGCCAATACATCATGAATATTTTACGTGAGCAGTTCGAATTGCGCGGCTACGATCCTATAGAAACGCCTTCTTTTGAAAATATTGAAACACTTACAGGTAAATACGGTGAGGAAGGGGACCGATTAATTTTTAAAATTCTCCGCTCCGGCGATTTTACATCTAAGATTGATGAAGGATTGTGGGCTGAGAAAAATCCAAAAGCGCTGACGTCAAAAGTTGCTGATAAGGCATTGCGCTATGATTTAACCGTTCCATTTGCTCGGTATGTAGTTCAACACCAAAATGAATTAGCCTTTCCATTCAAGCGCTATCAAATGCAGCCGGTTTGGCGTGCTGACCGCCCTCAGAAGGGTCGTTTTCGTGAATTTTACCAGTGTGATGCAGACGTTGTAGGCTCGGACAGTTTATGGCAAGAGGTAGAATTGATCCAATTGTACGACGCATCGTTTACCAACCTAGGTCTTACTACGACAATCAAAGTGAACAACCGCAAGATTCTGTCAGGAATGGCTGAGGTATTGGGAATAAGCGATTCATTTATTGCGTTTACCGTAGCGATTGATAAGTTAGATAAAGTGGGAGTCGAAGGCGTTTTGAAAGAAATGCGTGCTCAAGCATTACCGGAGAGTGCCGTTGCCACTTTCGGGCAGTGGCTCGAAGAAGGATTGACCCTAGAGCGTTTGACCGGATTACTAGCAGAAAGTTCAGAAGGTAACTTAGGATTAGATGAGATAAATTTCGTCTTAAATCAGGCTAAAGTGGGATTGAATAGTGCGGAATTGGTTTTTGACTTTACCCTCGCCCGTGGACTCAACTATTATACAGGCACTATTTTCGAAGTTGCCGCTCATGGCGTTTCGATGGGGAGTATCGGTGGTGGTGGGCGCTATGCAGATCTTACCAGTATTTTCGGAATGAAGAATACATCGGGAGTAGGAATTAGCTTTGGTTTAGATCGGATTTATTTGTGTTTAGAAGAATTGAATCTGTTCCCTGCAACGACCGCCAATGCCGCCGCGGTACTGTTTGCGAACTTCGGTACGGAAGAGAGTGCAGTTGCCTATCAATGGGTGGCAAGACTTGTAGCCTCCGGTGTTCGTGCTGAACTGTATCCAGACGCTTCAAAGCTTAAAAAGCAGTTCGATTTCGCGGATAAAAAAGGCATAGGTTATCTAGCGTTAGTAGGTACAAATGAAATGAACGCTTTGGAAATTCCCGTGAAGAATCTCGCTACTGGAGAACAAACCACACTAGACTTCGAGGGAATTTGCTCTTTAGTGATAGGCGCTTAAGTACGGGCAATCCGTTCCCAAAGCTCGGCATCATTATGCTCTGGTTTCATGAGTACACTGCGCACTACAGTAAGACTCGGAATATCCCATTCGATTGCCCAGGGACAGTTTTGTTTCGGCAAGCTGAATAGCGCGAGATGAATGTTTTCTTCTGCTTTATGCTCAAAAAACGCTCGGTTTTTAGCACTAATTTCAGAAGCTTTCAGCCCCGATAAACTGAATACGCAGATATCGAGTTCGGGTTCCAATACCCACCAACCATTGGTCAGTAGCGTATTTTTTAATCCTTGGGCTGCCGCGAGACTTGCATTTAAACGCTGTGCAAAATTCCCAGAACGCTCGTAAGGAAATTTCTGTTGTGTCGCCCAGAGCGCTGCTGCAGCTGCCCCAGCACGTGAACACTCCAGTGTGATTTCTCCCAAATGTAATTGGTCAGATGTAAAATAGGTGTAAGGACTATCGTGTTTGTAAAAGCGCCCTTCTTCAGGATTTTTAAACAGCACTGCGCCGCATCCGTAGGGCTGAAGACCGTGCTTGTGGGGGTCAATCACAATAGAATCAGCCTCAGTCATAGCGGTAAAATGACATTGCACATATTTTGGAAGGTCGGCTAGTGTGAAGTAACCGCCGTAGGCAGCGTCAACGTGGATACGTGCGCCATAGGCTCGTGCGATCGGGACAATCTCTTGCAGCGGATCCACTGCACCCATACCTGTTGTTCCGAGCGTCACAACGATGGTGGCTTTTGCCCCATTACTATGGAGTTGTGCTAACACCTCTTTGAGTTTGTTACAATTCATAGAACCCTTTTCTGTAGAGGCAATGGCTTGAAAAGGCATTCCCAGTACTTCACTCATCCTACTGTGGGTGTAATGAGCATGTTCATTCGCTAAAACGATTGTATTTGCATCGCATTGACGTGCGACCCAAAGTGCTTCAAGATTCGCTGTAGTCCCACCGGAGGTCAAATGTCCCAGGGGCTTTGAATAGCCAACCATAGTGCTGAGGGCCCCGATAGTTTCAAGTTCTAAGGCTGAGGTCGCGCGTC
>JAOMWM010000039.1 GCA_028357285.1 Schleiferiaceae bacterium
GACCGCACTTATAGCGGCAGCGTGTTCTGCTCCAGAAGCAAATCAATCAACCACGGCCATGGCCTTAAATATCAATACCCCTATGGAAGCTACTTCATTCTTCGATCTAAGCGCAACAACTATTGATGGTGAAAACTTTGATTTTTCCCAGCTTAAGGGTAAAAGAGTACTCATTGTAAACACAGCATCTAAATGTGGGTATACTCCGCAATACGAAGGTTTACAGGAACTTCACAACGCTTATGGTGGGGGAAATTTCATCATTTTGGGATTCCCATCGAATGACTTTGGTTTTCAAGAACCAGGTAGCGAAGAGAAAATCGCAGATTTTTGCGAGAAAAATTACGGAGTAACCTTTCAAATGATGAGTAAGGTGAAAACCAGTGCAAGAAGCGGTCATGCCGTTTATCAGTGGCTTTGTAATGCTTCGCAAAATGGAGTAAGCGACGCTAATGTTAGTTGGAACTTTAATAAGTTTATGATTGATGAAAACGGTCGTTGGATTACACATCATGCCTCACGTATTTCTCCAATGAGTTCAGAAATCACTTCCTTTGCAAAAGGAACAGTGAGCATATGAAATTAGACATACTTGCCTTCGGTGCGCATCCTGACGATGTCGAGTTGGGTGCTGGAGGTATTCTTGCCGTCCACGCGACAGAAGGAAAAAAGATTGGGATTATAGACCTAACTCGCGGTGAGATGGGCACGAGAGGTACTCCCGAATTGCGTGATGAAGAAGCAAAAGAAGCTGGACAAATTCTTGGGTGTATCATTCGAGAAAATTTGGCGTTTTCTGATGGTAAAATTCCCACAGATTACCAGTCACAAATCAAAGTTGCTGAGGTCATCAGGAAATACCAACCAGAAGTAGTTTTAATGAATGCACCTACGGATCGTCATCCTGATCATGGCCGGGCTTCGCAGTTGGTGGAAGAAGCATGTTTTCTATCAGGGCTGCACAAATTAGAAGTAAGTTCTGAATTTGCGGAACTCTTGCCATGGCGCCCGAAGCAGATGTACAAGTACTTGCAATTTTACAATCTCGAGCCCAATTTAATTGTGGATATTACCTCAGGTTTTGAGACTAAAATGGCTGCTGTTTTAGCGCACAAAAGCCAGTTCTATAATCCCAATAGTTCGGAGCCGAAGACTGTCATTGCAAGTAAAGGTTTCATAGATTCTGTTGAGGCTCGAGCCATGGACTGGGGTCGTATCATTGGAGCCAAATATGCTGAACCGTTGATCAGTGTGCGTCATATAGGCGTAGAAAATCTTCTCGATTTACGATAGAAAAACGGTACGATTATAGAATAATTAAATCAAATAATATTCATTACTTTTATTCTTCAATTAAAATCACACACAAATGAAGCCAAAAGCAGTAGTGGATTACATCCGTGAAAACCAAAACAACAACAAAACCCTAAAGTCTTTATTCGCAACACAATTCCTAGGAAAGTTCTCTGAGCAGGAATTGGCTGGATTGAAGAAATCGATTGAAAAGGAAATTCACATACGTCAGCAATCTGTTGTTGATGAAAAAATCGCCTTTTTACAGTCGTTGGGTTACAAGGTTGAAAAATAAACTTAGGCTCTTTACTTCATTAAAAAACCCGCGCCATTGGCGCGGGTTTTTTTGTGTAAAAAAATTGGGGTCGTTTTTAGTCTCTTCCGAGCATACTTAAGTAGTATGCGAGCTGGGTCATGGATGCCAAAGCAGCAACTAAATAGGTTCTTGCGGCCCATTTAAGAGCGTCCCCTGCTTTTTCATGTTCGTTAGTTGTAATGGTGCCAGAAGTGGTTAGCCAAGCCAGTGCTCTGTTGGAAGCATCATACTCCACAGGTAACGTGATCACAGTAACTAAGGTGATTGTCGCCTGTGCTGCAATCAGTACATAGATGATGGTATTCATCCCAAAAAGGTGCAAAAAGCTCATTCCAAAGAGCATTGAAATGATCACGATATTCATGATACGTCCGCTGAAGTTCGCTATAGGCACTAATTGCGAGCGAAGATTAAGCCATTTATAACCGACAGCGTGTTGCACGGCATGTCCGACTTCGTGTGCCGCTACAGCTGCCGCACTGACGCTACGTCCGCTGTAAACTTCTGGACTAAGGTTGACAGATTTGTCTAAGGGATTGTAATGGTCGGTTAATTTGCCAGGAACACTTTGAATTTTCACGTCATATATACCGTGGTCTTCAAGCATTTTCTGCGCGATTTCAGCACCACTCATTCCATTGCTCAACGCTTCTTTGGCGTATTGCTTAAATTTTGATTTTAAACGGGATTGAACTGCGAAGCCAACCACGATGAAAAAGACGATTAATAATAAAAACATAGTTCTGTTATAAAGTTGTTTGCAATCTAAACGTTCAAATTCTATGCCTTGCTCCTAATAGTGCGTAAATTTGGCAGAGAGACTTCAATAGTATGACAAAAAAGCCGCTAATCCTTGTAACGAACGACGATAGTATCGTTGCGCCTGGAATTCGAACCTTAATAGAAATTGCCAACGAATTTGGTGAAGTGTATGTGGTGGCTCCGGACGGTCCGCAAAGCGGAAAGGGTCATGCAATCACGCTCGATCAAAGTCTTCGCTGTACGGAAGTACCGTCGGATGGCCCCCAAAAAGAGTTCAAGGTCAGTGGTACTCCTGCCGACTGTGTTAAGATGGCCATTAACGTGGTGATGCCTCGTCGTCCTGATTTAATTTTAAGTGGGATTAATCACGGATCGAACGCCAGTGTGAATGTTATTTATTCCGGTACCATGAGTGCTGCAGTAGAAGGAGCATTGGAGCGCGTGCAGGCGATCGGTTTTAGTCTTTGTGAGTTCTCATGGGAGGCGTCTTTTGAGGCGGCGATACCTTATGTACGCAAAGTCATTAAAGCAACTTTAGATAATGGACTACCGAGCGGTGTGTGTTTAAATGTAAATATTCCTGAAAACGATAAAGCGCCCTACAAAGGTATGCGTGTCTGCCGTCAAGCCATAGGGAACTGGGTGGAAGAGTTCGATTCACGCATTGATCCATCCGGTCGACCCTACTATTGGCTTACTGGTAAATATGAAAATTATGATCAAGGAGACGATACTGACATTGCGGCCCTAGAACAGGGGTATATTAGCATTGTTCCTATTACCGTCGATCTTACAGCCCATCATGCCGTTGCTACACTAAACCAGTGGAATTTTGAGAAATAGAAGAATCGATTTTATCGCCGGACTGCTTGTAGGGCTTGGCGCGCCGTTATTCTCTATAGCGGTTGCGCTTGAGGCGTTCCCGGTGTTGCAAGATGTAGGCGATGTAACTAATCCTGCATGGCGACTGATTACCATGCGTGCCATCAGTTTCGGTACCATTATTAACGCTATATTATTTTTTACGGCGCTTAGTTTTGAGCGAGAACGTGTGGCTCGCGGGATTCTGACCTCCTGTGTCCCAAGCGTGGTAGCCGTAATATATTTCCAATTCATCCAATAATGTCATTATTCTGGATTGCAGGAGAGCCTTCGGGCGATGTACAGGCTGCAGCTGTTGCGGGTTATATTTCTACGCATCATCCAGAGATTAAACAGTGGGGTTGGGGTGGCCAATTCTTAGAGAAATCCGGGGTAACGCTTCTTAAAGATGTTACAAAAAAGCCCTTCATGGGTTTTATTGAAGTCGTGGTTCGTGCCCGAAGTATTTTCAAGTCTTTTGCTGCAGTTAAAAGGCAAATCCTTTCAACTGGTGCTACAACGGTGGTGCTCGTAGATTATCCTGGATTCAATTTGCGCATGGCAAAATGGGCGAAAGCGCAGGGCTTGCGTGTGGTCTATTACATTCCCCCAAAGGTTTGGGCTTGGAAATCCGGGCGAGCACAAATTTTAAAGGAGCAATGCGATGCGATTCTTGGCATCCTTCCTTTTGAACAAAAGTGGTACGCTGAGCGAGACATCGATTATACCTATGTTGGTAATCCGTTAGCGCAGAAGTACATTGGAATTAATGCATACGCGCCTCAAGGTTCCATTGCTCTTTTGCCCGGGTCTCGTTCACAAGAAATTGCACGATTATTACCAGAATTTATAGCTGTTGCGCGAGCTATGCCGAAGCAAGCATTCGTGTTAATTCGTCCGGAAAGTGCAGTTCCAGTGTGGCCTAATCTTGAGATCCCTGAGAACATCAAGGTATTTACGGGCGAATTAAAGGACGGAATGGAGCATTGTTCGGCGGCTTTGGTTTGCAGTGGAACAGCTACGTTAGAGGTTGCACTCATGGGTGTACCGCAATTGGTCGTATATCGTGCAAATCCTTTATCACTTGCTATTGCAAAGCGATTTGTAAAAATTCGCTACATCTCCCTGCCTAACCTGATTCTGGATGCTGGTGCTTTACCTGAATTATTACAGGAGGATGCTCGATCCGAAGCATTGGTAGATCGTTTAAGTGACTTACTTACTGATCCTTCAGATCAATTGGTTGCTTACACTAACCTCCTCCAGGTATTAGAGCAAAAGGACCCTGCAGCTACTGCCGCCGGTCATATTTTAACAATATCTTCGGAAGTATGAAAGGCCGATTCCTCACACTAATCGTAACGCTGATTTGCACTTTTCAATTGAGTGGTCAAACAGCTCCGCGTGTGCTGATATTCGCCGAACACGAATACAGTCGCCTACAAATCAAAGTCAAGGGCGGTTCGTATACATTAACGGCGTACACCCCAGATTCTGTTTTTACGATGGATTATGGACCTGACGACGTCCACCCATTGTACACGTTTCGTGGAGATTTGCGACTTAACAGAGCGGGTTGCGATTCTATTCGGATCACTACAAAAGACACATTCGTTGTGCGGATTTTACGGGGGAAGAATTGGACCGCAGAGCGTCCCTATTTAGGCGATTTTATCCTGCGTCCTAACCTCATTTATCTTGAAGGCATCGTTCGCACACCCATAGAACCGTACATTGCCGGAGTAGTGGAAGCCGAAGGAGGTTCATCCTCAACCGCAGAAGCCTATTACAAGGCGCAAGCCGTTCTTGCTCGGACCTGGCTAATAACCAATTTCAAAAAGCATGTTTCAGAAGGTTTTCACATAAAAGACGATCAAAGTTCTCAAGCATTTAAGGGTTTGCCTCACAGTAAAAATGCGACGATCATAGCGAAGGCCTGTGCTTCTTTAGATGATACGGTAGCCTTACACAATGGTGCTCCCATCATAGGTTTTTACCACAGTAACTCTGGTGGTTACACAGCTTTACCTGAACAAGTATGGTCAAAGGCATTGCCCTATTGCCGTGTCGTTCTTGACCCCTTCTCAAAAAAAGGGTCGAAATCAACATGGGAGAAAACCTATTCGTGGGAAGAGTGGCAGAAGTATTGGTCTCGCTCTATTGATTGGACGGTGTCCGATTGGACTACATTTTTCAATCAGCTTCCTGATACGCGAAATACACAATGGACGCTGGGTACTCAAACTTTTAAAATGGAAACGGTTCGTAGAGATTTTAAATGGCGCAGCGCATATGTTCTTCCCGAGGCAACTGCTGAAGGCGTTGTGGTCCATGGCTATGGCTTTGGGCACGGCGTTGGAATGGCACAACAAGGCGCTATGTTGATGGGACGCGCTGGATTTGATTGGAAGGAAATCCTGGACTTCTATTTCAAAGATCTAGAATTTGAATCTGTTGAAAACCTCTAATTCCTCACAATTTTAGGAAAGCTGCGCTGCCATGGCCCAATTTGTTGGGATGGTTTTTCGTTCAACAGCAGTTTTATGCATCGCTTCAAGCTTGACCTTAATGTATCGCCTAGACCTGATGCTGGTCTTCGTTGTGGCTTTTGGTATTGTGCCATGGCGTTCCTTTTGGTCTGATGTGGGCGCAGTATTATGGACCATAACAGTATTAGTGGGTGCGCATGTCTTTCTTGATTGGCGCTATTGGTATCCCAGTCCGGAGATTGTAGCATTAATAGAGCCTTTTGCGGCGTCTCTTCGTATGTTTTTGCAAAACCGTATTGATCAGGTCGCAACCGGTGTGCTGCACGGTTTTTTATACGGCGTTTTACTAGGCGATCGTAGTGAGTTAACCCCCGTTTTTCAAGACGGGTTTCGCAGCCTTGGCATCTCTCACATGCTGGCGGTTAGCGGTTTTCACGTAGGTTTTTGGGTGGTATTAGGAAGGCCATTGAAATGGATTTTCGTGCTTCGTTATGGGCGATTATTCTATGTGCTTTTTATGGGGATTTTTCTATGCCTGTATGCCGTAGTTGTTGGAGCGGGGCCTTCAGTAATTCGTGCTGTTGGGACTTTTTGTTTTGCTGCTTTTGCTTTGCAAATGGATTGGCGAATAACGCCATTGCATTGGCCTTTACTCGTTGCGTGGATAATGTGGTGGTACGATCCTGAGGTGGTCCAACGCATTGGATTTCAACTGAGCTTTAGCGCGGTATGTGGCATTTTAATAGGCCTGAACGGTCTTCCTGCCGGCGAATTTCTACAATCCTGGCAACGGGAATCTCTGCAGGGTTCGAAGCTGAGCTTTTTAGTGCCTGTTCAAGTTTCGCTATCGGCTTG
>JAOMWM010000004.1 GCA_028357285.1 Schleiferiaceae bacterium
AGAATCTTACCACTGAGACCGCCTGCTCCCATGGCCTCTACCTTTTGCGCTGAGGTCTTTAATCCGGATCTAGATATCGTCGTATTCGTAGCGACTATACCATCGAGCTTTAACGTATTGATAATGGAAATGATGTCATCTAATTGACCTTTCGTTAAGTCCGGTGCTATCTTGAGCATCAGCGGTTTATGGCCTAGTTTATTGTTCAAAGATTTCACCTCACTAAGCAATGCCATTAAGGGCTCTTTCTCTTGTAATTCGCGCAAATTCGGGGTGTTCGGTGAACTAACATTAACCACAAAATAATCAACAACTCCGTGCAAAGCTTCGACGCCCTTCAGGTAATCTGAAATTGCTTCTTCATTAGGTGTAACTTTGTTTTTTCCGATATTACCACCAATAATGATATCGGTTTTCTTTTTGGCTAAGCGCAAAACCGCTTCATCGAGGCCACCGTTATTAAAACCCATTCTATTGATTACAGATTCATCCTCGACTAGACGAAATAAACGCGGCTTAGGATTCCCTGCTTGAGGCTTAGGAGTCAGTGTTCCTATTTCAATGAAGCCAAATCCAAAAGCACTTAGTTCATTGTAGAGCTTAGCATCCTTATCAAACCCTGCGGCTAAACCGATAGGGTTTTTAAAATGTAAACCCATCACTTCTTTCTCATGTCCTTTTAATGGGCCGAAAAAAGCATTCACAAGATTTTTTATTCCTGGAACCTTAAAGGCAATCTTCAACGTTTTAAACGTAAAATGATGAGCCTGCTCTGCATTAAGCGTAAAAAGTAACGGACGAATAATGGATTTGTACATCTATAGATTCTTTAGTCGTGCTAAATCGCGCTTGGCATCTTTCTCTTTAAGCGACTGACGTTTGTCGTAATTTTTCTTCCCACGCGCTACAGCAATGTTCATCTTTATCCAGCCTTTTTCACTGAGAAAAACTTTCGTCGGAATCACAGTGATACCTGCATCTTTAGTGGCTTTTAGAATTTTATCCAATTCTCTTTTAGCCAAAAGTAATTTACGTTCTCGAAGCGGCTCATGATTAAATATATTCCCGTGTGACCATTCAGATATGGTCATATTCTTAACGAATAACTCTTCTCCAGCAAAGTAACAATAGGCCTCTGCAATGGACGCTTTACCCATACGAATAGATTTAACCTCAGTTCCTTGCAACTGCATACCAGCAGTAAAAGTCTCGAGCCATTCGTAGTCAAATTTCGCTTTGCGATTTTTTATTTCAACCGTTTTCACAAGACAAAGGTACGCTACTCGCGGTCTTTGAGCATAGGGACGAAAGCCGCATCTCCTAACACCTTTTGAACAAAGCTTCCATCCGACTCCTTCGTTATTTTAACCATTTTCTGTGTGCCCTCTCCAACTGGAATAATCATGACTCCACCTTCAATGAGCTGTGCCAAAAGTGCCTTAGGTACAAAAGGTGCGCCGCAGGTGACTATTATTCTATCAAAAGGTGCGAACATCGGCATGCCTTTAAATCCATCTCCAAACTTTAACTCTGCACGATAGCCTAAATAGGTCAGCATCTTTTTCGCAAAATCGAAAAGTGCTTTTTGACGTTCAATGCTAAATAGTTTTACACCGAGTTGACATAAAACTGCCGCTTGATAGCCACTGCCTGTCCCTATCTCAAGGACCTTCATGCCGGGCCCTAGATCCAATAATTCAGATTGCCACGCTACAGTGGAAGGATGAGATATCGTTTGATCTGCAGCAATGGGAAATGCCTTGTCTTGGTAGGCGTGCTGATGGAAGCTGCTCTCAAGAAAGAGGTGTCTTGGAATTTGATTCATCGCCTCAAGCACGGTATGTCCAGCCAATCCCTTAGCTTTTAATTCAGTACACATAATGGCACGTTGGCCTTGGTAGTATGGGCTGTCCTCTATTTGCATAATTTGAATGTACATCCGGAATAGACGATGTAGTCTATGGAAGTAGGCTTCTTTTTAACAATTTGAAAGACTAGGATGACTACATTTGTCTACATGTTCAAAAAGCCCATTTTAATTGCATTGTTCGGGAGTATTCTAATCCTTCACTCATGTACGGATGAATCTGCTTCTGCCGTAGCGTATCTGGAGGTTACAGAACTTCTTGTTGCTTCGAAGACAGGTGAAGGAACGTCGTCTGCAAAATTGAACACTATTTGGGTTGAACAAAATGGCCAACAAATTGGCGCGTTTTCACCTCCGTGTCGCATTCCAGTGTACGCTGGAGAGGATCAACTCCTCCGATTTATTCCTGGTATTGCTCTAAACGGCGTTTATTCTCAAAGGAACCAATATGAGATGCTCTCCCCGATTGAAAAAAATTGGGATTTAAATGAAGGATCTACCAAAGTTCTTTCGCCTCAATTTTTGACATTTGAATACAACCCCATATACCACTTAATCGTTGTCGAGGATTTTGATGGTATTGGGCTGAACTACAATAAAACGATTCAGAGTGATACGAATTTACTGATCACTTCAGATACTAGTGAAGTTTTTTACCACCCCGGTGAAATACCCAATAAAAGTGGAAAATTCGTACTACCGCCAATAACCTTAGGTGAATTCAAAACACTCCAAGCCTTCGAATTACCAAAATATGGAGCAAATGTATGGTTAGAGGTCAACTACAAGACAGATGTAGCTTTGGTCTTTGGTGTGACGGCGAACGAAATCCTACAAAGCACTAAGACTCCTGTGGTAACGCTATTTCCTAACGAAGAATGGAATAAAGTATACATCAACCTCGTTACAGAGGTAAGTGGCTACCCGAACGCCTTAAATTACAATTTATTTTTTGGTAGTATCAATACCACTGACGATACCGCCACTGTATTGATCGACAACATAAAACTATTGTATTGAGTACTGCTAAAAAGTTAGAACGCAAATTACTCATTCGCTATATCGTGTTTGACCTTATTGCTGGCACTGGCGCTTATACCGCGCTCCATTTAGTGCGTAAGCTTTATGTGGAACCCGAACGATTCGGCACAGCGATACCTATAAAATTTGATGAAACATTTGTGCTCGCGGCCGCAGCTACGACCACCGTATTTATTAGCATTAGTGCGCTAAGTGGAATTTATCGAGACCTTACTCGAAAAAGCCGGTTGTCGGAGGCATTCAACACTTTTGGAGGAACTATAATCACAGCGGTAATACTCTTCTTTTTAGTCTTTCTAGATGACTACATTAAAGATTACAGCGACTATTACATGACATTAGGAACATATCTGATAAGCCTAGTCACACTCAGCGGAATATTTAGATTTACACAAAGTTCCATCGTTAGGCATAAAATTGACAAAGGACTTCTTAAGTTTCCGGCCATATTAGTGGGAGGAGGAAAGGATGCAGCGGACCTTCTCGATGCCTTCGAAAATGACCGTAGTAAGGGATATTCATTTTTGGGGTATTTAAACACATCGGGCGATATCTCTGATGCACGTATGAATGCCGTACCTTATTTAGGCGACATCAATCAATTAGCCGATATCATAAACGACAATACTGTTGAAGATGTAATTATCGCACTGCCAACTGGAAATTCAGAACGAATTGCAACTATGGTAAGTTCTATAGAAGATAAAGACGTACGTATTCACGTTCTCCCTAACCTGTTCAGTATTCTCTCAGGTCAAGTAAAAATGGAAAGTTTAGGACGATCGCTAATTGAAGTAAAGCGAGAATTAGTAAAGCCGCATGTCGCATTTATCAAACGATTTTTTGACATCGTAGTCGCTTCACTGCTGCTGATTCTCGCTGCACCATTTATCTTGTTTTCTATTACAATGATTGCTGTCGGATCTCCAGGACCATTTTTCTATACACAAGAGCGACTGGGTAAAAACGGCAAAAGCTTCAAAATCATAAAACTTCGCAGCATGTATCGAGATGCAGAGGTGCAAGGTCCTCAGCTGAGTAGTGAGGACGACCCTCGAATAACGCCTTGGGGAAGAACCATGCGAAAGTTTCGCCTAGATGAATTACCGCAGTTTCTAAATGTCTTAAAAGGCGATATGGCCATAGTAGGCCCTAGACCCGAGCGCCAATTTTTCTTTAATCAAATCATTGCGACCGCGCCGCAGTACAAGTATTTATTGAAGGTGAAACCCGGGATTACTTCCTGGGGCATGGTGAAATTTGGCTATGCTGAAAATGTGGAAGAAATGATTGAGCGCGCGCGATATGATTTGATTTATACAGAAAACATAACGTTAGTAAACGATATCAAAATCCTGTTCTATACCTTAGTCACTGTCTTGCAAGGGCGAGGCAAATAAAGAACCACAAATCACCCTAAATGAAAAACATTACCGTAATCGGTGCAGGAACTATGGGCAATGGTATTGCTCACGTCTTCGCGCAGAGTGGCTTTAGAGTCCATCTCTTTGATATCAGCGAATCCGCTCTAGAGCGCGCATTAGGTACTATCACAAAAAATATGGACCGTCAAATCGCTAAAGAGAAATTGACGGAATCCGATAAAGCATCAGCCTTGGCGCTACTAACTACGGGAACAAATCTTAAAGATGCCGTAGCAGATGCAGATATAGTAGTTGAAGCAGCCACAGAAAATACTGCGATCAAATTTCAACTATTTAAAGATATTGATGCACATGCCCCAGGACATTGCATTTTAGCTTCAAATACCTCGTCCATTAGCATAACGAAGATTGCCGCACAGACTGCACGTCCTGATAAAGTCATTGGTATGCATTTCATGAATCCAGTACCGGTGATGCGTCTTGTTGAGATTATTCGTGGATACAGTACTTCTGATGAAGTCTGTGATGCTGTCATCGAGATGAGCAAAGCGCTGGGTAAAGTTCCAGTGGCCTGTAATGACTACCCTGGTTTTGTGGCAAATAGAATCCTAATGCCTATGATCAATGAGGCCATCATTTCTTTGCACGAAGGAGTCGCTGATGTACAGGCTATTGATTCTATCATGAAACTAGGCATGGCCCATCCTATGGGGCCTCTGCAGCTGGCCGATTTTATTGGACTCGATGTATGCCTATCTATACTCAATGTACTTCACGATGGTCTAGGGAATCCGAAATATGCGCCCTGCCCACTTCTAGTGAATATGGTTACTGCAGGAAAATTAGGCGTTAAATCAAAAGAAGGCTTCTACGATTATTCTGCCGGAATAAAAGAAGCTACAGTTAGTTCACAATTCAAATAATCATACTATGAAATTACGCTTACTCCTTGCTGGAGCACTACTAAGTTCTCAGGCTATTGCACAAGTCGATCTCATTAACAAGGTAAAAGATAATGGAGCTGACGCACCCTTAGGATACGAATGGGAAACCATCGTTGACATAGAAGCAACGCCAGTTAAAAATCAAGGTGCTTCAGGTACGTGCTGGTCTTACGCCACCACCTCATTCGTTGAAAGCGAAATGATGCGTATGGGTAAGGAACCCGTGGATCTCTCAGAAATGTACACAGTTCGCAAAGTTTATCAGGACAAAGGTGAAAAGTATATCCGCCTTCATGGGTACCTAAATTTTGCTCAAGGTGGTGCCCTACCCGATGTACTTTATGTCATTAAAAATTACGGCGCAGTTCCACAAGAAGTCTACAACGGTCTAAACTACGGTACTGAAAAAAACCGCCATGGCGAAATGGAAGGTGCTTTAAAAGGCATTCTAGATGCTGTGAAAGGCAATAAGAATGGAAAATTATCTACTTCCTGGAGGAAAGCATTTGATGCGACTTTGGATGCATATTTAGGCGAAGAACCGGCACAATTCGGCTACAATGGTGAGACCTACACACCAAGAAGTTTCGCTGATGAAGTTATTGGTATCGACCCTGATGACTACGTTCAGCTCACCTCTTGGACACACCACCCGTTCTATGAGGCTTGTCAAATTCAGGTACCAGACAACTGGACATGGGGTACTTCTTACAACCTTCCTATAGATGAAATGATGGAAGCTCTTAATGCATCACTAGAAGCAGGGTATCCAGTCGCATGGGCTTGTGATGTGAGCGACAAAGGATTTTCTATTAAAAATGGTATTGCTGTAATGCCGAACCAGAGTTGGAGCGATATGAGCACAGAAGAAGCGCAAGCTATATACGCCGGGCCACATGATGAAGCCATAGTTGACCAAGGGGCGCGTCAAGAACAATACGACAATTACCTTACACAGGATGATCACGGCATGGTCATACAAGGAATGGTAAAAGATCAGGAAGGAAATGTTTTCTATATCGTCAAAAACTCTTGGGGCGATATTCCCAACGATTTTCGACCTGGATACCTCTATGCCTCAGAGAGCTATGTGCGCTTAAAGACCATTAGCATCATGATGCACGGCGATTCTATGGAGAAGTCTTTGAAAAAGAAATTGAGTTTATAATCTAATTTAATAGATCCTCAATGAAGCCGCTCATCTTATGGATGGGCGGCTTTTTTTTATGGCCGTGAACGCTCGGTTCACGAGCAGCGCTAGAATCATACCTAATACTGCACCGGCCATGACATCCGGTAACCAGTGTGCCATTAAATATACACGAGAAAGCCCTACTCCTATTACAGCTATGGCAGCTAAAATTTGAACTGATATCTTTTTGAAATGAAATGCAAGCAATGTGAAAAACACGAATGCCGTAGTCGTGTGGCCGCTCGGAAAAGCGAATTGTAAGGGTACTTCGAGCCCTTCCGGCAATAAGGTCTCAGACCATTTGATTACTGCCATAGGCCGAGGTGTCGGCGCGAATACTAAGCGTTTCAAGGATTGGACTACGATACTTGATAGTATGCCGGCAGATAGAAACTCAAGAGCCATGAGATAACGCTTTTGTAAGGCAACGGCAATAATTACAATAGCAAAGAGGTGAGCCTCACCCCAGCTTGTAACGACTCCCATCCACCAATATCCCGCTGGACTATACCACGCATGATGCAAGGCGAGCTGAGCATCTACTTTATTTGGATAAAAGCATAAAAAAAGCCCGCAGCACATGATAAACAGAACTGCGGGTATACTATAAAACGGGATCTGCTTCATTAGGCACCTATAGTGTGCTGTAATTCATGAATCTGACTCTCCCAGAGCTGTTTCGCTTCCTCTATTTCATCAGCATTGGCAAAGTCTGTTACTATGATAGAAGTATCGTTCGTTAGCGCATCGACCTCGATTCTGAACTCAAAGTATGTGTCTAAACCATCCTCTTCGTCACTCAGCCACCGGAAACGAACCATTTTATCCATTTGTTTCTTCAATAGTCGCGCTTGCTCTTCTGAGCCGTCCCAGAAAAAGGTAAAGAGTTCCGTTCTTGAGTTAACATCGTCACAAAACCACTCGCTTAGTCCTGAAGGTGTACTCAAAAATGGGAACAGCATCTTTGGAGAAGCGCGAAGCGGAATTTCTAACTCATATTGTATTTTTTCCATGTGTGGTAACTAACTAATTCATGCAATATAACAAGTCAAACGAAATAAGCAACACTTTGTGCAAAAACCCTTGCAAAAACTGTAGTTATGACATATTCTTTATCTTCATGATGCTAATTATGAATCCCATGCAGTCTACCGCTTCTATCTTTCGTCAGCCCATTATTTGGGTTGCGGCGCTTGGATATTTTGTTGATATCTATGACTTATTACTTTTTAGTATCATTCGCATTCCGTCATTAACGGATCTAGGTATCGCCGATCTAAGTGAAGTCGGTATGCTCATCTTAAATACCCAGATGTTCGGTCTACTACTCGGCGGAATCTTGTGGGGTGTGCTAGGAGATAAATTAGGCCGCACAAAAGTGTTGTTTTACTCAATCGCACTCTACTCTTTGGGCAATATTGCAAATGGATTTGTTACAAACGGTACGCAATATGCATGGATCCGATTCTTTGCGGGTATCGGTCTTGCCGGAGAATTAGGGGCAGGTATAACGTTAGTCTCGGAATTACTACCAAAAGAGAAGCGTGGTATCGGGACATCACTGGTTGCAGGCGTCGGTCTCACAGGTGCTGTTCTTGCCTTTTTTATTGCCCAGTGGTTCGATTGGCGAACGTGTTATTTCATCGGTGGAGGATTGGGATTACTACTTCTTTTTGTTCGATTGAGCGTTTTTGAAAGTGGCCTGTATAAGAGCTTAGCCTCGAACTCTAAAGTATCAAAAGGTAATTTTTTAATGTTATTTGCGACTAAAGAACGTTTCATGCGTTATTTAAGAAGCATCTTGATCGGTTTACCCACATGGTTTGTAGTGGGAATCCTCATCTCCTTTTCCCCAGAATTCGCACGCCAATTAGGCATAGTTGAGTCTATAGATCCCGGTATTGGTATAATGGTTAGTTATAGTGCCATCGCTATTGGAGATGTAGCCATCGGACTCTTATCCCAAAGACTAAAATCACGTAAGCACGCAATGCACGTATTTTATATCATAACAATGATTGGAATGCTCGTTTTCTTTACGGCTTCCTCTGCTTTACAATTATACATTTCCACCGGAATAATGGGCTTTGGAACAGGATTCTGGGCAGTATTTGTGACTATTGGTGCAGAAAATTTCGGGACTAATTTGAGAGCCACAGCCGCTACCTCCATCCCAAATATGGTCCGGGGTTCACTCAATGGTATTACAGCACTCTTCCTAGCACTTAATGCAAAAATCACATATGTCAATGCCGGTATCGTAACGGCTGCTGTAGTAATGCTTATAACGTATTGGGCTATATCTGGTCTACAAGAAACCTTCGGCAGGGATTTAGACTTCTATGAGGAATAAAAAAACCCTCTGAAGTTTTGACTTCAAAGGGTTTCTTGTAGCGAGAGAGGGGCACGATCCCTCGACCTCCGGGTTATGAATCCGACGCTCTAACCAGCTGAGCTACCTCGCCATTCGTGGGGTGCAAATATAATGCGCCTAATGAAATAGGAAAGTGATTTTTTGAATAATATCAAAAAGCCTCTACCAGTAATAGATACAGCTCTGGCAGGCAGTAAATATTGGCATTTCCTTTCTTCTTAAAACCAGTTACTTTAAAGAACAGTTCACTCGTGACAGTGATTAAATAATGCTGTAAAAATAGGTGGATAAGAGCATATATTGTCAGTTTTTACTGTCAGTTTTTCCAAAATTCTGCAAGTGGCTAGGTCTAATTAGACACCCATACCCTTGGGAATCTGTTTCGGTATTCAATTCCGCCTGACTGTATATGTATAGAATCCCATCCCTCTGTATTTCTAGGCAGTATTTCTTGATGTGTGTACCCAATGTTGAGTAGTTATCTCATTATTGATATGTTAGGGGAGTGATTGTTCCATAAATCTGTAGGGCTTGCCTCAGTAAACATTGTGTTCTACCTTCAAAGGGTACAAAAAGCACCACATATATAGGGAGCTATTATGGGTAGGAAGAAGAGAAGGCAGTTATTCAAGGTTGTTATACCAATTAGCTTATTAGGGTTAGTAGGATTAAATGAAGAGTTAGAGGCAGCTAATTATAAGCTTGCCCACTTCATCTCTATCCTCACACATCACATATACAGCAATTACCCTAATGGGGATTACTACTTGAAGAAGCCTCTTACATCAGTGTACTTGGGAATGCTGTACAACAAGCGTTACCTAAGTGAAGTTATAACTCCCCTAAAACAAGATGGCATTATAGAAGTTAATGACAGTTATTCAACCGACTTAGGTTTCTGCAAAGAGTACGGCTTCAATAAAGGCATCATACAGGAGGTAATAGATGAAGAGTATACAGAGGTATACATAACCAAGAACACACTAATAAACAGAATCAACGACTGGCAAAGAGAAACACTTAACAGGCAGATTAAGAAGTACCGCTTCATAGAAACAGAAGCAGATATGCTGTTGAACCTAAGTATTGAGACTACTGCCCTTGAACAGCTTTACAGCCAGCGTATAGAGGACATTAAGCAGTCTAGTGACAAGAAGAAGAAACTGGCTATAACCAACGCTACAAGGCACAAGGAAGAGATATTGCAGCTAACAGAGGCAAGAGACTTATTAGATGCACGTGTAAGGTATATAAGCGGTAGGGTGTATCACCCTTTTGTACAATGTCCCAGAGAGTATCGTAAAGCTGTGGTTGATGAACAAGGAGAACCTTATGTTGAGGTAGACCTTAGAAGCTCTCAAGCAGTCTTCTTATGTAAGGTGATAGCCGTTGCCTTAAAGCACAGGCTAATCACCTATGAGTTTGGTAAACAAGCAACAGCATCTGACAATCTAATAGAACAGATAATACCACTCCTTGATGAACCGATTAATGTGCTTGAGCAGGGAGTATATCCAAGTGACTTTATTGCTTTTGTAAGCGCTGTATTCCTAGATGACATCTACGAGGATGCCAGTCCTAAGAACATATCACAATCAGCTTCAGTACAGGTTGGAGAGAATATATATGAGGTCGGAGGTTACACAAGGGTGTCTGGTGCTAAGACACTTGTAGGTGAAGCTCGTGATGAAGCCAAAAGACAGTTCTTCAAAGACATATTCTTCAACTACTACAACAAGGAAAACTACGGTGTAGCGGGACAGCTTTCAATCAGTACTGAATACCTTGAGGACTTTGCAAAGACGTACTATACTGTCTATGAGTTCTGTCGCATTTGTGCTTTACAGAGTAAGGAAGGGAAGAAGAAGTCTAGAGACCTAGCACTACTGCTTCAACAAACAGAATCAAGGTTCTTTCACGAGCTGCTACCAAGCGCTCTACGCGGCATAGAACCATTCAACTACTTCGTAGTCCACGATGCTTTATATGTCCCTCACAAGCAGCAAGAAACAGTTATAAATGCGTGTAATGAGGAGGCAGTTAAGTTCTTTGGAGTAGTACCTATGTTTAGGTAGTATAAACCTGTTTGTGAGCAACTAATAGTTACTCACAATACTTAGAGATATGAACGACAGCCTTAGGGTTAAACTGATTACATAGTCGGTGTTTCATCCATAAAAAAGCCCCTTCCGAAGAAGAGGCTGATATCTTAAGTCTACTTATCCTTTAAGGACAAGTACCCCAAACTGGGTGGTTAGCTGTTGATGCGCTGAGTGAGAAATTATTAGGCATAGTTGTAAATTGACTTACACACCATTGGGTTAAGTCTTGGTTAAAGGAACCTGCTGCAAAAAACATACCGCCCATTTCAGTAACATTACTGACATCCCAGTTACCAATGTCTTGGTTGAATGACGATGCCCACCAAAACATAGAACTCATATTAGTCACATTACCAACATCCCAATTACCAATGTCTTGGTTGAATGACTTTGCATAATCAAACATAATACTCATATCAGTTACATTACTCACATCCCAATTACCGATGTCTTGGTTGAAGGACTGTGCACCCTCAAACATAAAACTCATATTAGTCACATTACTAACATCCCAAGAACTTATATTCTGATTGAAGTCATAAGAAGCTTCCTGAAAAAGAAGTGACATATCCACAATCTTTGAGGTGCAGTACTTCGTTAAGTCAATATCACGTTCAATAGCACGTGTTAACAATGCCTTATTAGCTACTTGATATCTAATTCCATCCAAAAGGAATGATTCACCAGCGGTATAATTATCACATTCAAGGCAACCACGACTATTAAATTGCGCATCACCAGAATTCTCAGTGTCTGTTTTGTCGCAACTTATAATTGCAAGTAATGGTAAAAGGAAAAGTAATTTCTTCATTGGTGTATTACTGATTAGCAGCCTTGATAGCTTCATTCAACTTATCAGCTACTTTATTGAATTGATTATCTCTTTTTCTGAGACACGCTTCTGGTGATAAAGCAATCATTGAAAATGCTTTGTACGAGACTACGCAGAGACCTGTTCCCGCAGCTGTCATAGGAATACCTAAACCAGGGGACCAATAAATAAGCAACCCACCAAAAAAGACCAAAAAACCTCCTGCTGGACCATTTGCAGCACCACTAACAAAGTTAAAGGTGTTATTCGTACCACGGAGGTATGAACTCTTATACATAAGGTTAAACCTATTAGCCCTGAGGATGTTACCTCCTCCGGATTTATGTAATTCAGTTAAATCATAAATCTGTTCCATTGACAATTCCTCTCCATTCTGAGTGAAGGTGCCTTCATTGTATTCAACGTAATCCTGGCTGAAAGCAGAGATTGATATCAGTACTGCTGCAATTGTAGTTAGTAGTTTCATAGGTGTATTCGTTTGGATATTACTTCATCAAGTTAAGGTTATCTAAAACTCTAACCAATGAGTTAAATATCAATTATGGACTGATAAATCACCTCTACGCACTTGTTTTTATTGGCTTATCGGGTTTCTGTCTCATTAACGAGAACAATCTACAACTCTGGCAAGTCCTCAACATCCAGTTGTTTAATTTCTAAGTTTCTTAAATAGGTAAGTGATACTTTGAGGTCGCTATGGCCCATTACCTGCTGTAGCTTGAGTAGTTATATCGGTTTTAATATCCGAGCAGTTTGTATTTAGCTTCTATCTTTTTATTCAACTTCTCTACTAATTTCTCACATAGCTTATCAACTTTATTTTGACACCTGTCCTTTGTAGAATGGACATAGGCCAAATGAGGAAAATAAGCAGTCGCTGATGCGAGACCAACTGTTATAACCCCAAACCCTACTGCACCTACCATATCCCCACTGTCTGCACTGACAAGAGAAAAAAGTCCAAATAATCCTGTTCCAAGGGCCAAAACAGGAGTTTCTATGATAGATAGCGATAGCATACCAACACGCCTAAATTTATTTTCGCAATTTCTTATTTGTTTTTTTACACTCTGCAAACGCGCTCGGTAGAATGGAACCCTGTATTGTTTCATTATCAGCTCAACTTTATCTAATGAAAGTTCTTTTCCATTACTTGAGAAGGTTCCTTCATTGTACTCAACATAGTCTTGACTGAAAGCAGAGATTGATATCAGTACTGCTGCAATTGTAGTAAGTAGTTTCATAGGTGTATTAGTTTATCATAAATCTAATGAATCTACAGTGACTTCCTGTTTCATTCTGACTTACAACTCTGGCAAGTCCTCAACATCTAACTGCCTCACCTCTAATCCCCTTAAATAGGTGAGGGATACTTTCATATCGCTATGCCCCATTACTTGCTGTAGCTTGAGGAGAGAGCCTGTCTTTTCAAAGACTTTGATTGCACCGTGATGTCTCCAACTATATAGGGTCACCCCTTCTTCCATTAGTTGCGACTGTTTGCGGTAGCGAGACCATAAAAGCGATATATAATCACGATTGTAAGGTGTATCTGCGGACGATAGGATATAATTATCGTGTAGCTTGTTTTTATCAAAGGAGTGTAAAACCTCTACGATAAATTCAGTCATAGGCACTACCCTATTCCTTCCGCTCTTATTGCGCTTACCGCTTAGTGAGATTATTCTTCGTTCAAAATCTATATCTCCCCATTTCAACAGCCTTATCTCTTGATGTGGACGAAGTAAGCATCCATAGGTAAGTATACAGGTTAAATACAACCGCTTATCGTAGCGTTTAATGTCCTCCAATAGCTCCTTTGGATTCCTTATAGGTTTATGCAATTCGGACTTGATACGGCTCAACTTTATGCCCCCTAATTGAACATTCAGAATGTCTTTAGTAAGGATTTTAAAGTAAGTTAGTATGTTCTTCTGAGTTCTCGCTGACCACCTGGGTTGTTTAACAAAGTCCTCTACTATCCTTCTGGTTATACTATCTGAATTACAGCTGTTTAAATCCACTTCCTTAGAGTACTTTATCCACTGATTGAATAACCACTTGCAATCTCTTTTATAGTGAAACGAATAACGCCCCGCTTGCTTCTTTATTAGCTGCTCCTCAAGTAATTCAATAAAGGTTTTAGGGACTACAGCTTTAACTTTCTTCGCTTTTCTAACAGGAGGCTTCCACCCTTCTCTAAGCTTTAACTCAAATGCGCTACGCAATAAATAGGGGTCTTCGCTTGCATTTAAATTCACATTAATAACCTTCCCATTCCAATAACGATACCGCTTGTTTTGGTAGTACACATTGATGAAAGGTTTACTCTGAGCTGAACCCACAGTTACGCTCCAATTCTTCTTCATAATTGTCAGTATTGTACTGTCAGTTATGAGCTATTCCAGTAAGTATTTGATTTTAAGGCGGTAAGACTTAGATATAGTCTTGTTATGAATCCGACGCTCTAACCAGCTGAGCTACCTCGCCATTGAATGGGGTGCAAATATAATGCGCCTAATGAAATAGGAAAGTGATTTTTTGAATAATATCAACACCCTTCCTTATGAACCTTTACCTATCGCTATTGTTAGATTAAAAACAACACAAATCGTATGGACACCCTCATTTATCTACTTACTGCAGGACTATTAGGAAGCATAGTTATTTCCTTTCGCATTATGCATCACCTTGCCAAAGAGATTGCCGACTTGAAGAAAAAGTTAGAAGCATAAAAAAAGCGGGCAATGCCCGCTTTTTTTTATCTGGTAAGGATTAAATCATAATTCCAATAGAAGCTATTACCTGAGTTTGGATCATAATCCTGATAATCGTAATTCAAATGCATACTGTCTTCAGCCTCATTAATATACCACTCTAAACAGGGTGCCCAATTCATATAGAATTCATCGGTAGTCCAGCTGTACCCCCACTGTTGATACATGTGGTCGCTCAACATGGAAACATCGAAGGTTGCACTCCCGTGCTTCGCTAAAGTTAAGGTACCTGAATGATCTTCATTCGCAGCACTAAGCTGTCCTACCGCATCGTGCGATCGATTCAACGCTACATTCCACGGAGCTTTATAAAAACGTTCTGTGTTCGTCTCCGTAGTAGTTTGCGTTTCGCAAGAAGCGAACAAGACAACAAAGGGCAAAAGCAATAAAGTTCTTCTCATTATTCGATTTAATTATTAATGTCTCCCTACAAGAATCGGGCCGATATTACCAATTTATAGCGATAGAAGGTCCGACAACTCCAAAATTTTGGCCTATCCCCATTTGAGTGCGGTACTTTCGTCTTTCCTTCAATGAACGAGATGTATTTCGACGCTCATGGTAATTTTCATAGACTACCTTTCCAATGAACTCTCCTATTACAGCACCAGCTACCAATTCACTGACCCAATGGTTGTGTCCGCGAATGTCATAAAGCAAGGCTGTAGTTGCTAAACCGTAGGGTATCCATTTATTATCAAAAACTTTAGCATTTACACTTGCAAAAGCAAAGAACATTGTGGCATGGTACGAAGGAAAGCCTGTACCGTAAGCATCGGAATGAAGGTATGGCACATGAAAGTTGAAAAAATCTAAAGGACTATGTACAAATGGATATTGGCTGTCCCTATCAGTTTGACTATAATCTCCCAATGGTCGTGCGGGACGATGTCGAGCCGCCAAGGTCTTTAGGACGATGTGGCTTACAACATAGGATTCAACAACTGCCTTAACTGTGAGTAGGCCAGCCTCCTGCATTTTTTCGTGTCCCGTAAGCACACCTGCTGCATACATTGCTGTAACACCTGTATACATCCAGCCGTCAACTCCACCTCCCCATCTACCCAATACGGGTACATTGGGATACAAACTAGGGAAAGACACCACCGACCGAATATGAACATCCAAAGGCTCAATATGCTCCTGAAAAAACTTCGTGGTCTGGTAATCCGTAACAATCATAGCAAACAGCTTGACACCATTTACAGAAAGATTTGGGTTCTTTAACGGTCGGTTAATGATGGCTTTCGCATCATCATCGATGGTCAGCAAGGTATTTCTAATTATACCGACGCGGGTTTCTTTGACCGTTCTATCTATTTCAAAATCAAGCTGGGCCACCATAGGTAGCGAAAAGAAAAGCGCTGCAACCAATAAGGCGCAGCGCTTCATAATACTCTTGTACATATTACTAAGGCTATTGGTTCCTTCGAAGATAATTAATCCCAAGTAAACAACGGGCGGTCCTGCATCATTTTAACGACTTCATCGCCAACTGCATTTATGTGTGTATCTGAATCAATGTTTGTCACTACTCGGTCAATAAAGTCGGTGATGGTTTCCATATCCGCTTCTTTCAGTCCACGCGTAGTGATGGCTGATGCCCCTAAACGAATGCCAGAGGTAGTGAATGGGCTTTTATCATCGAAAGGCACCATATTCTTGTTTGCGGTAATATGAGCACGAACTAATGCATGCTCTGCCGCTTTACCTGTTACGCCTTTATTGCGCAAATCAATCAGCATTAAGTGATTATCCGTTCCACCTGATATAATATCATACCCCCGATCTACAAAAGCCTTAGCCATGGCTGCTGCATTCTTTTTCACCTGCAATTGGTAGTGGAAGAACTCTTCCGTTAAAGCTTCACCATAGGCAATAGCTTTTGCTGCTATAACGTGCTCAAGAGGTCCACCTTGAATTCCCGGGAAGATTGCCATGTCTAATACATTAGACATCATTTTCACTTCGCCTTTCATGTTGGTTTCCCCCCATGGATTTGGAAAGTCCTCTCCCATCATGATCATACCACCTCGTGGTCCACGAAGGGTTTTGTGCGTAGTGGTTGTGACGATGTGGCAATGCGGCATTGGGTCATTAAGAATACCCTTAGCAATCATACCCGATGGGTGCGATATATCTGCCAAAAGGATGGCTCCTACTTCATCTGCTATTTCACGAAAGCGAGCAAAATCTATATCACGGCTGTAAGCTGAAGCACCTGCGATGATCATGCGCGGCTTGCATTCTTTCGCTTTCGCTTCAATAGCCTCATAATTCAATAAACCCGTCTCCTTTTCAACACCATAAAATTCCGCATGGTAGATTTTTCCTGAGAAGTTTACTGGTGAACCGTGCGTGAGGTGTCCCCCGTGACTAAGATCAAAACCCAAAACCGTATCACCGGGCTTCATCACTGCGAGATATACTGCAGCGTTTGCCTGCGATCCAGAGTGTGGCTGAACGTTGACATAAGCTGCGCCATATAGTTCTTTCGCACGATCGCGTGCCAAATCCTCGACGACATCTACAATCTCACACCCGCCATAATAACGCTTACCAGGATATCCTTCCGCGTATTTATTGGTAAGGACCGAACCCTGGGCTTCCATAACTTGCGCAGAGGCAAAGTTTTCTGAAGCAATCAGCTCTATTCCATTAACTTGTCTCTGGCGTTCCTGGGCGATTAGGTCGAAAATCGTAGTATCTCTCATGATCAATTTATGAATCGTAAAATTACGGCGAACAGCCGTAATCGCCCAATAATCAGTATGAGTAAGTTTTAAACATTAAAACGGCGATGACCATCGTTCGTTTATATAGATATTATTACCCGTTAGGGTTTTAACAAATGCCTCTAAATCCGCGCGTTCAGTGGTTGTTAGCTCAAGTTTAACCGTGGTTAATCCGCGAACCAATTTTCCGTCTACTGTACGATTATTAACATCAGGTATGACCTCATTGTAATGTTCCACTATGGTAGTGAACTCTAGGAAGTTTCCTGTGTGCATCATAGGGGTATTAATCTGTCCATTAATACCAAAAATATCACGTAGTGAAGGTGAACGTGTATTTGTCGTATCAAAGCCCGCAGGATTTCCCGCTTCTTTATCTACGCCGTTGTTTCCGCTCATTGGATCAATATCAAACTCTGGAGGTCGGTGGCATCCTGCACATCCCGCTCCTCCTGCCGTTCGTACATTCTGATTATCAAGTTGAGCCGGTGCTCTAAAGAGAAACTTTCCTCGGTTCTCCTCAGGCGTGAAATTCGAATACTGGCCTTGAATATCACCTACTGTCGTGAATCCTTCATCGAACCTTGAATCAAAACTCTCAATAGAGCTCACAAAGTGTTCTAGTGCTTGGGCTAGGCGCTGTTTATTGATTGTAACGCCTTCTTGTTCGAAGGCCCAATCAAAGAGTTCAGAATAGTAAGGCAGTCCTTGCAATTTAGCTAATAGACTGTCCAAGCCAGGCTGATCACCAGTGCCGCTGAAGCCCATTTCTATATGGTCTTGAATAGGTTGCGTGACTTGGTTTCTTAGGTTTATCGCTCGACGGTCCCAGAACATTGCTGGCAGTGCCGCGAATCTTGTGTTCACTAACCGCATACTTTGTCTTGAGGTCAAACCACCGTCTAACCCTATGCTTTGCTGGGAAGTATCGCCAAAAGCGTGCGACTGAATGTGGCACGAACCACAGGCTATGGAGTTGTTTAGGCTTAGTTGTTTGTCATAGAACAGTACACGCCCTAAGGTCGCTTTGCGATCATCTACATCCCCATCTAGACGATTATCTCGAGTAATATAATCCGGTGCTGTGCTACTGTAATCCAGAGGAGGCTCTAATGGGAAATCGGCTCCTAAATAAGTGTAAGCCGCATCCAATTCATATGCTCCCTCACCCGCTCGACCACAGGCCGACAGTATCAAAAGAACAAGAATGAATGCGTGTTTCCTCATTTATTTAACCAGCTCCATTTCATCGATTAACCAACGTTGTCCTGCAAACTTGTCAATAATGAATAACACGTAACGGCTATCCACCATGATGTTACGACAAATACTCGGATCAAAATTCACATCACTCATGGTCCCTTCCCAAATTCGGTCAAAGTTCAGTCCAATGAGCTCGCCACGGCCGTTCAATACGGGAGACCCGCTATTCCCTCCTGTGGTGTGGTTTGAAGCGATGTTACACACCGGAAGCTTACCGTTTTCTGAATACTGACCATAGTCCTTGTTGTCGTACAACTCGGTAAGTTTTGCAGGCATATCAAATTCATAATCGCCCGGCTTATATTTCGCCATAGCACCATCTAAATACGTAGTGGTACCATACGATACGGCATCACGAGGGCTCACCCCTTCAAGCTTTCCGTAGGTCACACGCAAAGTACTATTCGCATCTGGGTAGAAGTTGCGCTCAGGAAACACCTCCATCAGTGCACGCATGTATTCCGCCGAAAGTTCGCCAGCCCGCTGCAACAGTGCATTATCCGGTGAAACCTCGTAAAACGCTTGGAATGCCGAAGTATTAAACATGCTCGCTGTTGGAGCGACTATTGCTAGGTCTATAGGCTCATCTGTTGTGGCCAATTCTACCAGCGCATCTATCTCATTATGAACTGTACTTACAAAAGTGGCCTCGTCCATTTCCCCTAACAGGTCTGGGAAAGTCTCCAAAGCCATGGAAAGCATGGCTGCTGTGGTTTTTTCACTGACTGTGCGGCTGTAGTTTTGATGAAATTCAACCAGCGCCGCGTCCACATCAACTTCTGATTTCGCGCGTTGAAGTTTACTCATCAATGAGAACCACTCCATTCCATAGTAAATGGTTTCGATAAACTCGTTGCGCTTTAATTGTACTTCCGCAATCTGCGTCTTGTTCACCGCGATTTCGTTCAACAATCCGCTGTACTTGTCCCAAAGGTTCGCATCTTTTGCAATGCGGGCAGTGAATTCAGCTTCGAGTTTGCGTTTTCGATCGATTCCTTTCGAAAATTGGACCCCTTCAATCTGACCAATCCATTTTTTCCAACCGTTAGCAATACGAGCATATTTTGAAGCATACTTCAGCTGCACGGCAGCATCTGAACGCATTTCAGCATCCATGATAGACAAAAGAACATCGCGGATTTCTACGCGACGCGCATTTTCTACGTTGACTAATTGGTCCATTTCAACCGCCGTCAAATATTCCTGAGTACGACCGGGGTAACCGAACACCATAGTGAATTCTCCGGGTGTACGCGGCGCGATGTTCACTTTCAGGTGCTGGTCGGGTGTAAAGACACTTCCGTTTTCATCATATACTCGGAACAAACTAAAATCCCCGGAATGACGTGGAAATACCCAGTTGTCCGTATCTGCACCAAACTTACCGATCGAGCTCGGCGGGGCACCTACTAAGCGTACATCATTGTATTTGATGGTGGCCAAAAGAAAGAATTGATTGTTATTGAAAAATGGGACCACCTTGTAATTGAGATTAGGATTGTCTAATTCTTTAGCTTCAATCAATGACGTCTCTATGTCTTTGAATTTATCTCCGGAATTCACCAAGGAATTGGTCACATCTTCCATGTAGACCAATTGCTCCACGAACAATCCCGGGTTTTTCAACTCCTCGTCCATTGAACGCGCCCAGAAGCCGTCTTTAAGGTAGTTGTGCTCCATCGAGCTCTGCTTTTGGATCTGACTGTACCCGCAGTGGTGGTTGGTAAGGACGAGCCCTTTGGATGAAATGAATTCGCCAGTACAAAAACCACCAAAACTTACGATTGCGTCTTTCAACGAACTGTGATTTACACTGTAGATGTCTTCAGCGCTTAATTCGCAGCCCATAGCCTGCATTTCTGCAATGTTATTGTTTAGAAGCATGGGGATCCACATGCCTTCTTTAGCAACCAATTGGACACTAAAAACTAAGATTGTGATTAGGGTAACGATTTTCTTCATCTCTTCTATGTAATTTGCGGACTGTAAACTTAAACAATAGCAATGAAGAAAGTAATGCTTAGTGTTGCAGCTGCGGCAATTTTAGCCTCCTGTGCACCTGAAACTGGCTTTGATCTCACTATAGATGCGCAATCTGCTGGAGATAGCCCTGTCAAATTAAGTCTTGAAAATCAAGAGGTGCTTTATGAAGGCACCTTAAATGCAGGTAAATTGACCATACACGTCGACGATTTCCCTCATCAATACGCCATGGTTGAAATTACACAGCTCGGTATGCCAGCGGTATACTACCACGACGGTGCTGATGTTACCATTACAATGGATTCCGTGGCCGGTATCGTGGTTGAAGCAGGTGTATTCAACGACTCAGCAGACGCCTTCCGCGATAAAGGAGCTTTTTTCGATGCGACCATGATGACATTGGAAGATAAATTCCGAAATGCAATGCAACTCAATGATACGCTAGCAACGGAAGAGATTCGTGAGGAAGCCATGACTCTTATCGACAGTCAAACTAAAATGACCCTAGACTTTGCAAAGAAGAATGATATTCTAGGTGCGGCGATAGTTTTAAGTGGAAATACAAGCAGTTATGATCTAGAAGATTTCCGTACGGTACGTGATCAAATTAGCGCTGAATACCATGATTCACCAGATTACATAAAGTTATCTGAAAAAATTACTGCCCTAGAAAAATCTGCGGTAGGTGCAACCTTTACCGATTTTAGTCAGGCAACTCCTGAAGGTGAAATGCTGAGCCTGAGAAGCGTTGAGGGTAAATTAGTTCTGGTAGACTTTTGGGCCTCTTGGTGTAAGCCTTGTCGTGCAGCAAACCCAGCTTTGGTAGGCCTGTATGATGCCTACAAAGAGCGTGGATTTAATATTATCGGAGTTAGTCTAGATCGTGATAAAGAGGCGTGGATTAAAGGAATCGCTGAAGACGGACTGCAATGGCCACAAGTCAGTGATTTACAGTTCTGGCAAAATGAAATTTCAACTTTCTATGGCATTCAATTCATTCCACAGAATTTACTTATCGACGAAAGCGGTGTGATCGTAGGAAAGAATATGGAGCCTGAGGCCCTAGCACTATTCTTGGAGAACAACCTCTAAGACAATCCTTTTCGTCTTCTAAGCAACCATTCTGCGAAGGCAAAAATCAAGAAGGCTCCCCAATACCACCATAAGTTGTGTTGGGGAGTTTTTTTTGTACGTACCATCGATCTCCCCTCTAATTCCCAATTAGCAATCGCTATCTGCAACGTGTTCACATCCGTTGCACGGAACAACTCATTCTTCGAATATCTGTCCCACATCGCTTTGTTAAAAGGCCTGTATTGCTCGATAGAAGCCGGTAAAACAGATACTGTACTCTGCCAGCTATACTGTTCATTTGAAGCTTCTGCTTTTATTTCTAAGGCGTACGTTCCGGCTTCTGAGAATGAGGTAGAAAAAAAATAACCATTGCCTTCTATGGCTTCAGCTTGCGGAATATCAAAAATCTCATCATCTCGTGTGATTTTCATTTCGACAGCTGCAGCCTGCGCCAGCGATCGGTTATTCACTACGCCAACGACCCATTCAGCTTCCTGGCTTTGGTAAAGTCTCTCGGGGCCAGATACTCGCAGTTCATCAGGTCTTGAGTCCCGCAATAAACCTTTGATTAGTGCGCGGAATACACTTCCTGTTTCAGGGTATGCTAAACCGTCTTGAAACCAATTAATGCCTCGTCCATTCCAGTTTTGTCCGATTCGTTGGAGCTTGTCCTTTTTCTTATCTCGTTTTCTAATCGAAAAGTATTCAGGTGCGCCAATAGATACTAAAGCCTCTGGTGATCGAATCCTATCCGCGGTGCCTTGTGGAGGATCGTTACTTGAATCCAGCCATAAAATAGGCTTATCTAATTGAGCGTCTAACTGTTCAAATACTGGTAGTCCACCGCCGATAGCCACGGTTGGGAATTGTTTTAGTTGGGTCTTGGCCTCTTTCCATGAAAGTAAATGGTAGGTAAAACCTAGCTCTTGAGCCAATCGGTTTACCATCCCAATGTGCGGATGGGGATAGGGAGAAATGACTTGAATTGTATTAAAATAAGGGACCACTTCAATAGTACGTTCAATGACGTCTTCAATACCATTTCTTTCTGCAGTAAGTGTGAGCAGGTAACGTCCAGGAAGGTCAGGCGCGATAAAAGTGGCTGCACTCCTGTTTTGAGATTTACCATTGAATGTTGCACGGACGGTTTCAGGTTCTGTTGTGAACCTTACCCTGTAATCAAACTTAGCTCCTATTTCTACCCTTTCAGGGACTATGACATTTTTAATCAGCGGTGGGCTTAATAGCGAATTCGCCTCTAGTAATACTGAAGCAATCGGAGCAGTACCCTTAGGAACGTCTATATGACCATCTCCAACGTATATCCACGGAAGCTCATCGTTTGGATCTTGTGAAGAATTAAAATCGGAGAGCACCCATTTTACTGGCGCTTTTTTTTCAAAATCAATCAATAGATCTAAGACCCCATTTAGCGGTGATTTTAAAGATGCCGAGGAATCTATTCGCAAAGAAATGAGCTGCGGTTGCTCAACGATAGTTTGCTCCTCACGTTCAGGCGCAAAAAATGCAAATAGAAGCATTCCAATCCAGCTAAAACGAAAAAAGGCCAACACCCAATCGGACGTTGACCTTTTTTTATAAAAATACGTAAACCACGCAACAGCAAGACCCAAAACAAGGGCTAGTATTGCAGCAGTAAGAAAATTCATTAGGTAAGCATTCCCCCACAAACGTTCATCACTTGACCGGTGATGTAACCGCTCATGTCAGAAGCTAAGAAAAGACATGCATTTGCAACGTCTTCCGCTGATCCACCGCGTTTTAATGGGATGCCATCTCTCCATTGCTGAACAGTTTTTTCGTCCAACACAGCCGTCATTTCAGTCTCAATAAATCCTGGTGCGATCGCATTGCAACGAATGTTGCGAGAGCCGAGCTCCAACGCAACAGACTTTGTGAAGCCAATGATACCTGCTTTTGAGGCAGCATAGTTCGCCTGACCAGCATTACCCTTTACACCTACGACAGAGCTAATATTTATGATCGAACCTGAACGCTGCTTTAAGAATGTACGTTGTACGGCTTTTGTCATATTGAAGACTGAATTTAGATTTACTTCGATTACTCGATTAAAATCTTCTTCAGTCATACGCATTAACAGCGTATCCTTCGTAATTCCGGCGTTATTGACTACGATGTGAACAGCACCGAAGTCTTCTATAACCTGAGCAACTAAGGCTTCAGCATCATCCATTTTTGAAGCATCAGAACGGTAGCCTTTTACCTGGGTACCGTACTGTTGTAGTTCCTGTTCTAACGCTTGTCCTTTTTCGACTGAACTTAAAAACGTGAAGGCAACATTTGCACCTTGCTTTGCAAAGGTCTCTGCGATTCCTTTACCAATTCCCTTTGACGCGCCAGTTATAATGGCGGTTTTTCCAGAAAGTAAACCCATAATTATTTTTTAATAGCGGTTTTATTCGGCAGCAAACCTACGGCAATTCCTTCTTTGTATGCAACAATAAAGGCATTTTCAAAGCCAACATGTACCACTTTCTCTAAATAAAGCTGCGCTTCGGGAAGACTCGCGAAACTTCCAAGTAGAATACGTTGAACACCATTATCTTCTTGCACTTTTAAATCACCAAAATCCGAACTTAATGCGCTGTAATCTAAATTATTAAAAGCGCCGACCTGAATAGAATATTCAATACCAAACGAAGGTTGTAACGTGGTATCTTTCAAGGAACCGTCTTTCCACATTTCTACTTTTATGGCGCTCAATTCGTCTGCGGATGGCTTGCTGAATTTCCAAACCAAAAACAACGCCCCAATCAGTAAGGTGATCACGATGAATGGCCAACGGGCACTTTTTACAGTGCTATCCTGCTGCTCAAGCTGCAAGCGAAAACCTTTGTTTTCTGCTTCTAGCTTTGCGATGCGTTCTTTAGTTTTTGGTGATAGAAACTCCATAATGAGACTAAGGTCGTAAAAATTAAGTTGCGTTACAGCGGTGCGACCAAGATTCCTATGATGGTGCCTATCATAAAAAGAATGGTTTGGATTACAAATCCAATATTGTTTAAAATTACTAGAGCCCAATGCATCTCACCAAAGCGTTTCCACGTTAACGGTGGTTTGCTCACGGGATCTTTCATCCCCTCTTCGTGGGCTTTCTGTTTTTCGGTTTTTACCGCATAAGGTGCATCACAATGTGAGCATATATGGCTGTATTTATCGCCACTAAGCTCAACACTATACCAAGCTGTACAAGAAGGACATTTTACCTGTTTCATTCTAACAAAGGTAGTAGCGGTTTACGGGAATAAAAAAGCCGCTCCCATTGGAAGCGGCTTAATACCTTATCGATACTATTATTTACCTAGTAACTTCGCCATCGCTGTCCCTAAGTCTGCCGGTGAATCGACTACTGTAATTCCACAATCGCGTAAAATAGCTTTCTTAGCTGCTGCAGTATCCTCTGCACCGCCAACAATAGCGCCTGCATGACCCATGGTACGTCCTGCTGGTGCCGTTTCTCCTGCGATAAACGCAACTACTGGCTTCGTACCGTGCTCTTTAATCCAAAGACCTGCCTCTGCTTCGAGTTGGCCACCAATCTCACCGATCATAATGATTCCTTCGGTCTCATCGTCGTGCATCAAAAGCTCAACAGCTTCTTTTGTAGTTGTACCTATGATTGGATCACCACCGATACCAATAGCTGTAGTCTGACCCAGACCCGCCTTAGTACACTGATCAACTGCTTCATACGTCAGAGTACCGGACTTACTTACAATACCAACGGTGCCTTTATTGAAAATGAAACCAGGCATGATACCCACTTTCGCTTCTCCGGCAGTCATTACACCTGGACAGTTCGGTCCAATAAGCGTACAATCTTTATCGCTCAAATACTCTTTCACTTTTACCATGTCCGCAACAGGAATGCCCTCAGTGATACAAATAATCACTTTGATACCTGCTTCAGCAGCCTCCATAATACCGTCAGCGGCGAAGGCTGGTGGAATAAAAATAATTGAAGTATCTGCAGCAGCTTTTTCAACAGCTTCAGTTACGGTGTTAAATACCGGACGATCAAGGTGCGTCATTCCCCCTTTTCCAGGAGTTACTCCACCGACAACGTTCGTGCCATACTCAATCATTTGAGTGGCATGAAATGTTCCTTCTTTACCCGTAAATCCTTGGACAATAATGTTCGAGTCTTTGTTGACTAATACGCTCATGTAGATGGTTTTTCTGTGAGTTTGCCACAAATGTACTACCCAAGCTTCAATGGATTTCCCTTCTTTTCAAATTTCTTTGCTCATTACTTAACGACGTATCTTTACGGCATGCTTAGAGACGATATTATCTGTGCACTTTCGACACCGCAAGGTCTAGGAGCACTAGCCATCATACGAGTTAGCGGGGTCAATTCAAAGGACCTCCTCTCTCCGTATTTCCATTCAAAACGCGTGAATAAATCGGGCTTTACCTCACATGTTGCCTACTTTGGAGATTACAGTATAGCCGGGGAGCACATTGATGAAGTACTCATCACCTATTTTGAAGACGGTAAAAGCTTTACTGGTGAGGAGAGTTTTGAAATTAGCAGCCACGGCTCGCCCTACATTATCGGTCGCATCATGGAAAGTTTATTACAAGCAGGTGCGCGTCTAGCTGATCCTGGCGAGTATACCATGCGTGCATTTATGAACGGTAAGATGGATTTAGCACAAGCGGAGGCGGTTGCGGATCTGATCCATGCTGAGAATAAAACCATGCACGATGTGGCTTTGCGCCAGCTAAAAGGTGGGCTCTCCAATGAAATCACCCTTTTTCGCGAGGATTTAGTGCATTTTGCTTCGATGATTGAATTGGAATTGGACTTTAGTGAAGAAGATGTAGAATTCGCATCTCGAGACCAATTACTAAAAATGCTCCATAGTCTTCTCCAAAAAGTAAGCGCACTCATCGATAGTTTTAAATATGGTAACGCCATTAAAAAAGGGATTGCGACCGCCATACTAGGCGCACCAAATGCGGGTAAATCCACCTTATTGAATGCACTCCTAGGTGAGGATAGAGCAATCGTTAGTGCTATTGCTGGTACAACGCGCGATACGGTTGAGGACACCTTCAATTTTAGTGGACTTACGTACCGACTCATTGATACTGCCGGAATTCGTGATACTGAAGATTACGTAGAGCAAATAGGTATTCAAAAAGCATTCGAACAGGCGGAAAAGGCGGATGTCATTTTTTACCTTATCGACGCCACAGCGGCTGAGGATGATCTCGAGCTACGACTCGCCCATCTAAAAACAAGTGCACCACAAGCCCATTTGTTTGTTTGCATCAATAAATCGGACCAAGCCTCTACAGCACCGATAAAAGCACGGTTGAACCAGATCGATTGTGAAATCTTTGATATTGCTGCAAAAAATAAAACAGGACTCACTGAGCTCCTAGCTGCATTGAAGGCCGCCACTGCATGGTCTGACAATTCATCTTCACAAACGATCGTAACAAATGCCCGCCACGCGGATGCACTGCGTAGAACTGCGGAAGCACTACAAAAAAGCATTGAAGCCGTAGAATTGAGCATTCCTGGTGATTTACTCGCTCAAGATTTGAGACTTGCTCTAGACGGGCTTGGTGAGATTACAGGTACCATTTCTACTGATGATCTTTTAGCAAACATCTTCAGTAAATTCTGTATAGGGAAGTAAACGCTTTACTTCCAGGAAATAAGTTTAATGTAGCCCGATCCCATCTCGCTTTCATAATGAAGAATCAACGGCTGATTAAGCCGTAAGTCTGAGACATTTAGTTTGGAATAACCTTCCAACCGTATTACGTCCACTAATCTTCCCTGCATAGAGTAGCAACGCACGGTCATAGCCGTCGGCCAAGTATTGTCTAACGTAAAGTTTCCACTGTGCGGATTAGGGAAAATGTTTAGCCCCGGCCCTTGTTGCTCTTCAAGATCGAGCATGCCATTGCTAGCATCAGGAGTTGCTGTAGTGAAGGTTATCCAATTTGGTGATGCGTCATAGGACCTACCGAAACTCACATCCGTTGTTTGTGCCGAATAACTAATATAATCTACCGTATCAGCAGCCCCTGTTGGATCAAAAAACAAGGCAACTTCTTCTCCCGATTTGGAAAGTTTGAATGGTGCATGATAAGGGTCATTCTGGGCGGAAGAAGAAGCCCAGAATAAAACAAAGTCGCCCGATGCAAGAACCGTATTTGGCAATTCAAATTTTGCGGGATTGCTTAAGTCATCTGAAAGAGCATAATCGCCCAAATTGATTGGCGAATTTGAAGCATTATATAATTCTATCCAATCATGGTAGTCACCGTTAATATCAGCGATGGTTCCATCATTGCTGGCCATAAACTCGTTGATGACTAATCCTGATGTTGGGGTTTGAAAACCTACTGTGTGGTACTCAAAACCTGCACGCTCGGGCGAGAATTTTCCAATCGTTGCTGCATCAGCATAAATGTAAAATTGCTTTTGCACGGATTGTAAGTAAATGGACGCGCCAAAAATACCATCATTTGCGGCGCCGTCACCATGCTGCCCATCATCGTACATCTCATAACGCATGTATCTACCATCAATAGAATCACGAACGTGAACATAGACCGCAGTGGCATTGCTAACATTTGCGGTGATGAACCCACTCGCTGGAAGTGTCCCTGGCACATTCGCGACAACATTTGAAATAGTCGGTTGGGTTGCAGATAAATCGCTGAGTCCTAAAAGGTATGTAGCACGGGCATCCATTAAATTTTTAAGACCTGGTGATGAACCGCCGCCAGGTCCACCACCACCTGGACCACCACCCCCACCGCTCGTTACATCAGTAGTGATGTTTGACTGAAATTGAGCATACGTTGTGAGCTTGTTGGGGTCAGAACTGACAGCATTATCGATAAGAGAATACAATGCTTGCGCACGGTTGTAGAATAAACTTGCATTAGCACCAGAATTCGAAGAGAAATTTTCTGTGATTATCGTCTTTAAGTGCGCCAAATACATGCGTTTGTACATGGGCACACTGAGTAATTTTTGAATTAACGGCCATGATGCATCATTACTATGCAATAAATGAGTCATTTGCGCTTTTGAAGTTGTATTTGTTAGGCTAATGGTACCGGTCATTGAGAATTGACCGAAACTTTCATTCATATCCCAAACTACAGGATAGAACTGACGGTTTTCCATACGATAGAGATAATAATTCTGTGCAAATCCACCAGAGTAGCTATCAAGATTGACAAGGCCATTGTTGAAGGCGTGCATCCAGAGCGTCTGGTCTACATTCAAAAATTCTTCGATCGCCGCGACGTGATTTTTAAGGGTATCCGTAAATACTATTAAATCGTTCCAACCATGGTCAGATTTTAACTCATAGCCGGCATAATAATCTGCACTGTCGGTCCCTTCATAAACTAAATTAGGATAATCTGTAGTCCCTGGTCCTGCACCCGCCGGCGGATTACATTTAATAAAAGTCTCCGTATTGGAAGAGAGATGGAGTTTAACAAAGGTTTTCGAAATTGCTTCAGAATTCGAGTATAAACCAATCTGACTACCATTTACATAGACAACGGCATAATTTGATCTTGGAGCGACCATGTATTTTCTCGCAACTTCATACGACAAAACCTCTCTCAAAAAAGAAGGATCTTTAGCAACATTACTAAGTTTAATATCCTTGAATCCCTGATAATCTTGCGACTTATAAGTATCCAGTTCTATATGCCATGGATTTTTCGTCTGATTTGCTTTGTAGGTTGAATTCCCCTTGTACTTCACTCCTACACTATCAAAAACAGTCCCGTTTATAGTAACCGTTTGGGCCATTAAATAGCTTTCGTCACCAGCTTTTGCTGTATCTAACATGTAATCCCAATTACTCTGGGAAAACACAATCTTAATTTCTTGAATGGTACCTATATCATAAAAAGATTGACTTTTCAATGTCGAAGAGAACAGGAATAAAAGTGCAAAAGCAACGCGTTTAGAGGCGATAAGGCAGGAAGTTTTCAATGATACGTGGGTTAATTTCAAAATAGATATGATGCAAGAATACAGCGGAAGTTTAAAACCTTTGAATTATTTGTATGCATTTTTCTAAGGGATAGTACTTTTGAGACTAAATAACGGGCATGAAAAAAGATATTCTTATACCAGAGGTTAAAAACGTTTACGTAGCTGCAGTTTTGATGACTAATGCCACGGGGGATCAACAATGGTGGATTCATTTAATCAACGACAGCGCTCGCCCATTAGAAAACGTAATGATTCAAAGTCGTGGCTACAGTAATTTGGATACGAAGTCTGGCGTTAAAACGGCAACGCTCAGAAAGGTTATAAAAGTCTTACCCGCGAAGTCTGCAGCTAAATTAGAGCCTATTATGCCCGAAGTATTCCGCTTGTTTAATGAATACTGGGTAACTTTTTTTGAAGAAAACACATTAAAAGATCGCAAATTCATTTTCGGTCCGCACACCATCGAAGCTGCAATTAAAGAAGACTTGCCGGTACTAAAGGATAAAGGGATTCTGGTGCGTTAATTGGTTTTTTCAGAATAATCACGCCCCTTCCTAACTCTGTGCCAAACCACCCATGCTAGGGATGCATTAATTAAATAGAATGCATACTTCGCGATATACGCTATGTTGCCAAAGAGTATATTTTGATAAAGCTTCAGAATATTATAAACCTGCCAGCTTGCCCATGAGTCAGCATACATTCTTGGCGTATTTAAAATCCCAGAATAAGTAATACCCGTAATGATTGCCGTAACGGTGAATTTTGCGCTGTTATCGCCTAAAGGTGCGCGTAAAAAATCCGTGAAGCCTATGTAGTTCAGAGAGATTCCAAGTACAAAGGCCATTGCAATATTGATAAAGTATATTGAATCGATTTTTCTAGGTATTCGGTTCTTTCTTTTCTTCCAATACAGATAGGATACACCAGCACCTAAAAATGAAATTGGATACGTTAGAAATGCGGCATCATTGCCTAAATAATAATCAACGAATGCCGAGTTTACCGCCGTTAGCAAACCAATTAAATTCCCAATATTATTTCTTTTAGTCACTAAACGCGTGACCATCATGGACCCAGCAGCACCGAAGGTTGAAAATATTCCGATGGGTAAATCTTGACGTACGGTCTTGTGAAATCCTAGCGCAAAAGATATAACAAGAACCAGGAGTACACCAATGGCGTCCATCCACTTGCTTTCTGTAATCTCTTGTAACCTTTTACCCCGTTCCACTATGCTCTTTTGAGTTCCAAAAGTAATTGGAATACGTCGACTTAGAGAAACTATTGAACCGAAATTAAAGCGCTGAGCCCTAATTCAACATTTCTAACGATATAAAAACCTTCACTAAGGTTTTCAGGAAGTTCCACCCAGCTCCCTGTAACCGCTAAAGTTTGAAGTAGACGTCCATTTAAATCGTAAAGCGCAACCTCCCGAAGTGATGGCGCACCCGCTATGAAAAATTCACCGGAAGTAGGATTCGGATAAATCGTCCAGTTCGAAGTGTTCTCGTCTAGCCCAACGGTAGTGATTGATATACAATCGCTCCATTCCGTGCAGTTGCCCTGAGTAACTTTCACTGCATAGCTTCCGTTAGCCGCAACCGGATACTGCGCCGTAATTGCACCTGCGATATCTGTACTATCATCGCAGTTCACCCATTGAAAAGAGGCATTAGTTGCAGGAGAACTGAGCACAACACCCCATTGGTTGATCCGATTATCAACGGTATCAATGGTGAGATCATAGGTGACGATGGAATCACAACCTGCTGATGCTCCAGTAGCTTGGTTGAAGGTCCAGCTGTAGATCCCCGTCGCATCCCAATAACCACTCCCATCAGGTATTGGGTATTTCTCGCAAACTGTGGCAACAACTGTATCAAAAGCCGTTTGGCTCAAGTTTTGTCCATAGGTCCAATTGCTACTCGCGCCGCTTAAACTGAAATTTTGAAGTGTGCCATTATTACTACCTGATTGGTCGGTGAGTGTAGTCGTATTCGTATTGTTACCATCGGCCACTCCATCGTTCATAGTATAATACAAAACTAAATTATTGGGTGGCGCACAAATTTCACCATTCATATGCGCCTGAACATCTGAGTCTGTCAATGCAATGTTCCAAAGACGGAATTCATCAATGTCTCCGCCAAAGGGATTTGCACCGTCCACTCTCCGGCCAATAACCACATTACCCGCAGTAGTTGCTGGGGTGGCTGTAAAGTTTCCTGTTCCGCAAACTACTCCATCGACATATAGGGTAATCTTTTTATTAGCGGTTGGATCATAAACTGCAGCTACATGATGCCATAGCGAATCATTAACGGCTACCGAACCACTGACACCAGATCCCCCTATTTCTAAACGCACAGAATTTGAAAATAAAAGATTAAAAGTGAATCGTTTACCGACTACAAATGTCCCCATATCGGCTATTACTTGCTGAACGCCTCCTCCGGAACCAGGTATACAATTTTCATCCGTTCTAATCCAGGCTTCAAAACTACGCGCCGCATTTCCTTGAATGGCCGATTTGCTCGTACTCACATAGTCATCTACACCATCAAGGTTTAAGGCATGATTTGTCTGAGCGAAACTGACGGTGATAAATAAAGCGGCTAGAAATAGGTAAAATTGTTTCATGCTTTGATTTTATTGTATCCACCAAATTAGCCATTTTTGATATTATGAAGGATATCATTTATTTAACCGTCGAATTCGTTAAACGACAACTACAGGACGCCGAAGGCGGTCACGATTGGTTTCACATCGAGCGTGTATGGAAAAATGCAGAGACTATTGCAAAAAGTGAGCAATGCGATCCAGAAATTGTAGCCCTAGCAGCACTGTTGCATGACATTGCTGATTCTAAATTTCACGGAGGCGATGAAACAGTAGGTCCTACCCTCGCGAGAAATTGGTTAGAATCAAACGGTTACTCACGGGCGAATCTTCAACATATTATCGCGATCATTGAAAATGTGAGTTTTAAAGGAGGTAATATGGCCAGAACGCATGAAAGTATTGAACTGGATGTAGTTCAGGATGCGGATAGATTAGATGCCATAGGTGCTATTGGAATCGCGCGAACGTTTAATTACGGTGGTTTTAAGAATCGAGCTATTTATGACCCTGAAACACTACCGAATCTTAATTTGTCAAAAGAGGAATATAAAAAATCTACAGCCCCTACAATCAATCATTTTTATGAAAAGCTGCTGCTTTTGAAAGATCGCATGAATACTCAAACGGGGAAAGAAATGGCGGCAGAGCGTCACCGCTTTATGGAAATCTATTTGGTCCAATTTTATGCCGAATGGAACGGCTCGCGTTAATTCTATTGTAATTTACACCTACCTAAACAACTGTACATATGACATTTCGAATTTTACATCGGTATTTAGGCTACTTCTTAGCCGGAGTAATGATGGTTTATGCCTTGAGCGGAATTACGCTTATTTTTAGAAAAACGAACACATTTAAAGTTTCAATCGAGAAGGAAATGACTGTTGCGCCTGGACTTGACGCGATTGGATTAGGGAAAGTACTTAGAATTCGAAACTTAACTCCTATCGATAATGATGGATCTTTGATGGTATTTGAGCAGGGCGTATACAATACGATCACAGGAGAAGCGGATTACACCGTTAAAGAGCTGCCTTATTGGCTCGATAAATTGACCCATTTACACAAAGCCACCACAGAAGATCCGTTGTATTATTTCAACATCTTCTTCGGATTGGCACTGCTCTTTTTGGCCATTTCGAGCTTTTTCATGTTTGCCAAATCATCTTTCATTTTTAAAAAGGGATTGTGGTTTACCCTCGGAGGAATCATCCTAGTACTTATTATGCTCTATGTCTGAAGATAAAGTAACAGCACGTCAAGGATTCGCTATCGGCGGCGGATTAATGCTTGGAACAGGTCTAGGCTTTTTACTGATCCCGTATTTAGGAGGAACTGCGCTAGTTGGTGGAATCATTGCCGGCTTAGGCATTGGCCTGCTGACTGCGGCCTTTATGAAGAACAAATTATGAGACTCCTCGTATTCTTTATCTTAAACTTTGGCGCCCTTGCCCTAGGTAGTTATCTGATGGGTGAAGGCCCCATGGGCAGTTGGTATACAAACCTCAATAAAGCGCCATGGACGCCGCCAGGATGGGTGTTTGGCGCCTCGTGGACACTAATCATGGTGTGTTTGAGCATCTTCATGAATAAAGCCGTACAAATAGATTCATTACGCACGAGCATTCTTTGGATTTATGCAGTCCAATTAGTGCTAAACATCCTATGGAATCCGCTGTTTTTCAATCTTCATTGGACTGGACTCGCGCTTATTGAGATTATTATTTTAGTTTTTGTCGTAGGTTTTATGGCCCTGAAAGCCAAACCTTATTTACCGCAGTTGACCTGGTTACTAACACCTTATGTGATTTGGCTTAGCATTGCAATAACTCTGAATGCGTATGCCCTACAGAACAATTAAGGCAAAGAAAATCCTCATACTTCTCGGGTTTATTGTCGGTCTACCCCTGCTATTTATGGCAGGATGCAAAACACTAACAAGCACCATCTATAAAAGCATGGATTGTGACCAATTCAATATTGATCACATCGAATTACGCACGGGTATAGATGTCCCAAAAATCAAAAGAAAGTATTGTCAACTTAACGGCAGTAAGCGCACCGTCGAATTCGAAGTACTACTGAACTCTGATGAATTAAAATCCTACAGTACAAAATACTTTAACTGGGACGCCCCTCTTTTTACAGCAGAAGGTCGGCGCAGCGATACAGAATGGCAAGCCCGATTAGATACATCGACTAGAGCGCTTATTTTTACTATTTATTATTTAGCGAATGAGTGATTTAGAAAAACATTACGTCAATCGGTCCAGCTGGATACGTGCCGCCGTTTTAGGTGCGAATGATGGAATACTTAGTGTTTCTAGTATTGCCGTGGGTGTTGCTTCGGCAAGCACATCAGAGGCGCCAGTGGTCATAGCTGCATTGGCCGGTTTAGTGGCTGGGGCACTGAGTATGGCTGCAGGAGAATATGTGAGCGTGAGTTCACAATCAGATATTGAGCAAGCCGATCTGGCGCGCGAGCGAAAAGAAATTGAGGAAATGCCGGAGGTGGAAGAGCGTGAATTGGCAAAAATTTACGTTGGTCGTGGGCTGACTGAAGAAACTGCGGCCGAAGTTGCGCGTCAATTACACGAGCACGATGCTCTCGCAGCGCATGCTCGGGACGAATTAGGCATCAATGAAATGACGGCCGCACAGCCGTTGCAAGCCGCAGGAGCCAGCGCTTTAAGTTTTTTAATTGGCGGTCTATTCCCTTTTGGACTCATTTTTCTTTTTCCTTTGAATCAATTGTATTGGGTAGAATACATCTTCAGCATTTCGTTCCTAGCGCTACTCGGTGCTATCAGTGCGCGAATTGGAGGTAGTAATGCTTGGAAAGCCGTGGTTCGAATCACCGTTTGGGGTACCATTACCATGGGACTCAGCGCTTTGGTAGGAAGTTGGGTCCAAATAGGGCTTTAGCCCTACCTTTGACCTATGGCAACACGAATAAACAAATACCTGAGTGAAATGGGTCACTGTTCGCGAAGAGGCGCGGATAAATTACTCGAACAAGGGCGTATCACCATCAACGGAGTAGTACCAGAATTAGGCGAAAAGGTGCAAGAAGGTGATGTGGTTGCCGTTGACGGAAAAGTCGTCGGTGAACGTACTGAAAAACATGTCTATATAGCTGTAAATAAACCACGAGGCATTGTTTGCACTACGGACCGGCGAGTAGAAAAAGACAATATCGTAGACTTTGTAGGACATCCTCAGCGCATCTTCCCTATCGGTCGATTAGACAAGCCTTCCGAAGGACTCATTCTTATGACCAGTGACGGCGATATTGTCAATAAAATTTTACGTGCAAGAAACAATCACGAGAAGGAATATGTCGTTACTGTGCACAAGCCCATTACACAAGAATTTATCACCCGCATGCGCAATGGTGTTCCCATTTTGGATACCGTAACACGCAAATGCCACGTTGAGCAGATCGGTCCGAAAGCCTTTAGAATTATCCTCACCCAGGGTCTAAACAGACAGATTCGCAGAATGAGTGAGTATTTGGATTATCGAGTAACGAAACTCAAGCGTGTTCGTATTATGAATATTGAGCTTGACTTACCAGTCGGCGCCTGGCGTGATTTGAAAAAGCATGAATTGCTCACACTTAATAGATTGTGTGAATCCAGTAATAAAACGCATTTTTAATGGATGTTTTAAGTGCAAATATTCAATTCATCCCTTTACACAGTGAAAATCCGATGGCGGCAGTAGATGAAGCTATTGCATTGATACAGTCAGTCGGTGTATCCTATGAGGTTGGCCCTTTTGGCACTAGCGTTGAAGGTGATATCGATGCTGTCAATAATTTAATTCACAACCTTCAGAAAAGTGCGATCACAAAAGAATTTCTGCTTAATGTTCAGTACCATGTGGGTGGGGATAAACTAAGCAATGAAGAGAAGATTGCAAAGTTCAGATAGTTCCCTTGAAATAGGCGTATTGAACACTATATTTGCGCCCGATTAATCGAACACTCAAAAACGTCGAATATGTCTAAGATTCTGTACACGAAAACAGATGAAGCCCCAGCACTAGCTACCTACAGCTTCTTGCCTATAGTAAAAGCATTTACTGCAAAGGCAGGGATTGAAGTAGAAACGAGAGATATCTCTTTAGCAGGAAGAGTTTTAGCAACATTCCCTGACCATTTAAACGAGGAGCAGCGTATTGCCAATGATTTAGTGGAATTGGGAGAATTAGCAAAAACTCCAGAAGCGAACATCATCAAACTTCCGAATATCAGTGCTTCTATACCACAACTCAAGGCGGTTATCGCTGAACTTCAAGCTGCAGGTTTCGCAGTACCGAATTACCCGGAAAACGCTACCACCACAGAGGAAAAAGACACTAAAGGCCGTTACGATAAAATCAAAGGTTCTGCTGTGAATCCAGTTCTTAGAGAAGGAAACAGTGACCGCCGCGCCCCAAAAGCCGTTAAAAATTACGCACGTAAGCACCCGCACAGTATGGGCGAGTGGTCTGCTGAAAGCGCGAGTCATGTGAGTAGCATGTCTGAAGGTGATTTTTACGGAACAGAGACAAGCACGACCCTCGAAGAGGATTGTACTGCCGAAATTAGATTTACAAAAAATACTGGTGAAGTTGAAATTCTAAAAGAATCTCTTCCCTTACTCTCAGGTGAAATCATAGATACAGCCACTATGAACATGGCGAAGCTGAAAGCATTTTTAGCCGAGCAAGTGGCAGATGCAAAAGCGAAAGGTGTTTTGTTTTCAGTACACATGAAGGCGACAATGATGAAGGTGAGTGATCCCATCATGTTTGGAGCAGCTGTGGAGGTGTTTTTTAAAGACGTATTCTCAGGATACGCTGAAGATTTTGAAGCTTTAGGTATCGATGTTCGCAATGGACTGGGTGATATTTATGCAAAAATTGGCCAATTGTCAGAGGCGAAACGTCAAGCAATAGAATTGGCTTTAGAGTCCGCCATTACAAGTGGTCCAGACCTAGCTATGGTCAATTCAGATAAAGGAATTACCAACCTACACGTACCGAGCGATGTTATCATCGATGCGTCGATGCCCGCAATGATTCGCACCTCTGGAAGAATGTGGGATAAGGACGGTTCAGCACGTGATACAAAGGCAGTCATTCCAGACCGTTCTTACAGCGGAATTTACCAAGCCACTATCGATTTCTGTAAAGAAAATGGTGCACTCGACCCGACTACAATGGGATCCGTGAGCAACGTTGGATTAATGGCACAAAAAGCGGAAGAATACGGTTCACACGACAAAACCTTCCAGATGCAAAATGCTGGCCGCGTGGAGGTCGTAGTTGGAGATAAAGTAGTGTTGAGTCAAGAGGTAAATGCAGGCGATATTTTCCGCATGTGTCAGGTTAAAGATGCCCCTATTAAAGATTGGGTAGGTTTGGCGGTACGTCGCGCCCGGGCTACACAAATGCCAGCCGTTTTTTGGCTGGATGACGAACGTGCGCACGACCGTGAGTTGATCAAAAAAGTAGGCGCCTACCTTCCAGAGCACGATACAGAGGGCTTAGACCTATTCATAATGTCGCCGATCGAAGCCACCACCTTCAGTTTAGAGCGCATTGTTCAAGGATTGGATACCATTTCTGTTACTGGAAACGTATTGCGCGATTACCTCACTGACCTCTTCCCTATTCTCGAGGTCGGTACATCCGCTAAAATGCTCTCCATTGTTCCTTTGATGAACGGCGGTGGATTATTTGAGACTGGTGCTGGCGGATCCGCACCGAAACACGTAGAGCAACTTACAAAAGAGAATTACTTACGTTGGGACAGCTTGGGAGAATTCCTCGCGTTGGGTGTGAGTTTAGAGCATTTTGCAGAGAAAGACGGCAATGAGAAGGCAGCGGTATTATCACGCACTCTTGACGATGCTACCTCTAAATTCTTAGATGCCGATAAGAGTCCTACGAGACGATTGGGTGGAATTGACAACCGCGGTTCGCACTTCTATTTAGCGCTGTATTGGGCACAAGAATTGGCCAATCAAAATGACAATGCCGAACTAAAAGCAACCTTTGCTTCGTTCGCGGAAAACCTAACCGAAAATGAGACTACCATAGTCGAAGAGCTTATTGCAGTTCAAGGCAAGGTCGCAGATATTGGTGGCTATTACTACATGAACGATGATAAAGCTACTGCTATCATGCGTCCGTCTCAAACGTTGAATCAATGCATTGATTCCTTCTAAGCACTGAGCAACATAAATGAAAAGGAAAACCCGGCGCCCTGTAGCGCCGGGTTTCTTTTTACCGCGCATCGCGGCCGCGTGTGCGGCGCACGATCTGGTTAACGCTGTTTCGCAAAGGCGAATGTCAGCGGTATGTGCAAGCGTTTGGCCCAGCTCTTCTCATCGTGCGCCGCACCCGGGAACTTTTGGGTAACCCAACGTTCTCCTGAAATAAAACCATTGGCCTCTAAAACGGAATTGACTTGATTTTGAAACGGCTCATACATTGCGTCGAGCGTCTCAGTACCATAATCAAAGTAAATTTTCCCAATGCGATCCGGTGTAATGTTTTCAGTTAAGTACTTCTGAAATGCATTAGGAATCTCTTCATTTGGACTAAAACCGCCTGGCCAATGCGTGCTCATGCACAAGGCCGTGCCGAACACCTCGGGGTATTCCCCGATAGCATACATACTCATGAGACCGCCCATAGAGCTGCCCGCTACAGCCGTTGCACTTTTATCGGAATAGACCTGGAATGTAGCATCAACTAAAGGTTTCACAACGTCTACCATGTAGTGTAAATACGTATCGCTTTTAACAGGAAACGCCGTGTCAGATCCATAACGGGAAGCGATTGCCGCCATGGTAGAATCTGAAAATTGTGCACGCAGCGTATGAAAAGGCTTCTGCGGGAAGTATTCAAAGTTTCGCATGACACCACCATGATGCAACGCCACAATAATGGTCGGCAAAGTCGTTTTTATCGCAATAAGACTGTCCATGATTTCATCGACACGCCATTCCTGGTGGTTCCAAGTTGAATTTGCATCAAACAACATCTGACCATCATACATGTAGAGTACCGCATGTTTGCGTTTACCATCGTAAGTGCTGGGCAGCCAAACGTCCAACGGACGCGCACTAATTGTACCTTTCGTATGCGAGCTATCCAGTCGCAATAACGTTCCTGCAGATACCCCACTAACCGTATCCCATTGCAATACAGCAGTGACTTCGCTTTGCGTAGAAGTGCTGTTGCAACTCAACAAGAACAGGGCTGCAAATAAGGCAAAAAAGTAGGGTTTCATGGGCTATTTTAAATCAAAAATGAGTGCGCCCATCGGCGCTATGGTGAATGTTTCTCCAAGGGGAGTTGTTTCTCCTGTCCAAACCTCAGTCGCCGCTGAGAAACCTTCGAGTCCTTGTTGGAATCGGCCCAAATCAAGCGATACTTCTTCACTGTTTCGATTCAATACCACCATTTTATGCTCGTCCTCGAACGATCTGAAATAGACGTAAACCTCATTCTGCGGGATATAATGCAAGAGTGTCCCCATATTCAAGGCACACGACTCGCGACGTAATTTAGCCAGCGACTGAATGTAAGCAAAGGCCTCTTTCTGCTGCGTAGTAAGCCCTTCGCCGGTGAATGCATTCACGGCATCTCCTTCCCATCCCCCAGGAAAATCTGATCGAATAATACCATGGTCTTCAGTTCCTGGATTTCCCATAAGAATCTCTGTACCATAATAGAACTGCAACGTGCCACGCGTAGTAAACAGAAATGCCATCGCCATCTTCCATTTGTCGAAGTCTTCGTCCAATTGCGTATAAATACGACTCATATCGTGATTGTCTGGGAAAATCATAATATTATTGACATCCCCGTACATGTAGTCGTTGGCAAGACTTTCGTAAATCTTCGTCATGCTGCTTCTCCATCCCGATTCACCGTTCAACCCATTTATCAGTGCCGATTGCAACGGAAAATCCATAACACTTGGTAAATAGGTCGAATAATCGTCCATCTTCGCTGTTCCCGCCTGCCAATAGCTGATCAAAGAGGGATCACTCACCCACTCTTCACCCACGATGTTAAAGTTGGGATATTCATCTAAAATAGCTTTCGTCCAATCCGCGAGGAACTGCTTGTCCGGATACGGCCAGGTATCCATTCGGATGCCGTGCAGTCCCAAATATTCCACCCACCAAATTGAATTCTGAATAAGGTAACGGGCCAATTTTTCATTGCGCTGGTTCAAATCCGGCATCGTCTCTACAAACCACCCATCTGTAAACTGCTTGCGGTCCACCTCCGCAGCATGCGGATCGAACCTGCTGACTTTCATGTGATTCGTCTGCGTAAATTCTGGCCATTGATTGACCCAATCTTTGCTCGGCAGATCCGCCATCCAAGGATGTGAACTTCCGATATGATTTGCGACCTGATCCATAATAAGACCAATACCTTTCTCTTTCGCCTTATCGGCCAATTCTTTGTACAATGCATTCGAACCGTACCGTGCATCCACTGCGTACAAATCCGTCATCGCATACCCGTGATAACTGTACGCAGGCATATCATTTTCAAGCACCGGGTTAAGCCACAAACTACTTACTCCTAGCGATTTAAAGTACTCTAAACTTTCAATAACGCCCGCTAAATCACCACCGTGGCGACCGCCTTGAAACGCGCGATTAGGGCCTTCGAGCATGCCCTTAACGCGGTCATTGCTTGGATCCCCGTTACGAAAACGGTCTGGGGTCAAGAGGTATATAAAATCGGCTGAGGTAAATCCTTTACGTGCTGCACTTCCTTCCCCGCGAGATCCAATATGCACAGTCAAACGACCTATTTTCTTACCTTTCGTATTGCGAAAAACTAATCTGTGATCCCCAACTTTTGCATCTGCAGGTACGGTAGCAGTAACAAAAAGATAGTTCGGACTCTCCAATGCTTCGGTTTTTAATACTACCAGGGTCCTACTTTCCGCTATCAGATCGGAAATATCCTTTCCGTATACCATGAATTCAATGGTATTCATTTCCATACCAGCCCACCAACTTGCAGGTTCAATCTTATATAAATCCTGCGCCTGGACGGAAATACTTAGTGCCAAAACAACACCAATGATTAGCTTTTTCATGAGTTTGCTTATTATTATGACTAAATGTACAACCCACACAATATTTTACCTCATGTTTGTTAAAGACCCCTTAGTTTTGCACAAAAGATGAGCAAATGGCAAAATTGAAATTACAAGCGGAAGTTTTAAGTGCTCTTGAAGGTGCCGAACTACAAGATTTTAGCACCGCTCAACGCGCCGTAGTCAGCACCCTTAAAAGTGGTCAGAACAAATGGCTCATCGCTGCGGATCTAACTCCTTTGCGTATTGCAGTGGCAGCAACGATTATCCATAAACTGAAAGAGAGCTTTGAAGATGTAGCACGCGCTTTAATCTTGGTGCAAAACGCGGAGATCGCGGACGAATACGCACAGTACTTCGAAACCTTAGGAAAACATACAGATCTTCGTGTTTGGACCGCTTATCCTGGACCTCAATTATTGAAACAAAAGGAGAATATTTATTTTGGAGCAGATGTAGTTATCGCTACGCCAAAGCGCTTAAATGAATTACTAAAGATTGAAGGATTTAATAGCGCCTCTGTTCAAACGCTTGTTCTTGACGCATCGAACCATTTACTCAAAGTGGGTAATGTGGCCTTCACCCAGCGCATTAGCGACAGTATCCCTTTAAAACAACGCGTCTCGCTGAGTACCGAAAACAAAGGCAGTACCGCTGCTTACATGGATCGCTTCGCTTTCCCTTTTTCCGCAGAGCAGTTTTAAACCTGAATAGTAAGACGATCGTCAGGCCAATATCCACAATGGCGAGCCGGATAGGCCTCGCTCAAACCTACTAAACTGTTTTTCCACCATTCTTGAGCGTCTGCAATCAATGCATCAGCGTCGGGGTTGGAAATAGGTACATGACGAACATCGACATAAGCTTTGATATTCGGCTCGCGACACACTGCCCAAAGGTGTGAAAGAAAATTAATACCAATCGGAAAGCCTGTTTTCGCGGAATCGAAGTGTAAGCTCCATTGATAAATGTTAAAACCGTGCTTGGCACTTTCATAAAACATACCTGGCTTTAATGGCAGCATTTGCGGTCCTTCCCATGATGAACCTTCTGGAAACAAAACTACTGTTTGCCCGCTTTTGACAGCGTCAATGATGCCTTCGCGTGTTTTTGTGCGACTCTCTTTACTCTCGCGCTTAACCCATAAAACACCTAGGGCCCGAGCAGCCCATCCTATGAGTGGCCAACTCTTCACTTCAGCTTTTCCTACTATTGTAAATAGTGCACTTGTTGGTACAAATAGAACATCGAGGTAAGAACGGTGATTCGCCATCAATATACCTGGACCAATACTATCGAAACGGGGCCCCGATACTTTAACACCAACGACCCAAAGTAACACCCAACGCAAAGCAATAAATAAACGGTGGGCTACTTTTCTACCTGCAAAAGGATACAATATAGCAAGACTCAATACGCCAATAAGAATGACACTAAAAACACCGCAAACGCGAATTAAACCCAAGATACTTTTCATTGAAGTAATATACACTTGCAATTTAAGGAGACGTAAAAGAGAAATAATCATGTTTTGAGAAAAAATGGCTTCAAATCAAAGCTACTCGCTATTACATTTTTAATTCGTTCTCTAATAAGAGACTAAAAATTCCAACGATCTTTAAAAGTATCCTTCACATCTACACCTATTTTCACGCGAAAACCAGGATTCGCATCGGTTGGACTCGTTAAATAGTAGACTCCAAAACGTGTTGGGGTTTGCCAAAGTCTTACTTTATGCTCGAGTCCAACATAGGTTTCTAAATGCGAGAAGTTACTTGAAGGTAAATATAAAGCACTGAAGCCAACTGCCGAACCAAAACCCAACCTGTTCAGGACAGGGATTCGGTCTAAAAGAAAGCCATCAAAATGATGTATGCCAAAGGCCTGCGCATACACTTCCGGCGAAGCGAAGGTCTCTGATAAACTCTGCATGGTAAACAATGGATTCGTAAACAGTAGGAAATCGCCACCCCGAAACCATTTGTACTCTATGAAACGTACTGTTGATGGGTCGTTCAAAAATCCACCTGAGATGAGATTATAAAAACTCTCTCCCGGCGCACCCCAGCGTACCATATCCTCTACCTGGAATTCGTATTTAGTATAGCGCACATTAGACCCGAAAATATCCGGAATACCTTGCTTAACGCTCAATCTGAAATCTGGCCAGCGACTGCTTAAGACTATCTTTTGCCGCCCCTTTAAATAATAACGCTGGAACGGTCGAATCAATATTTCGGCACCCAGTTGAGCTACAGTGTAAGTTTCGAAATAACCCGGTTGGTTTCGCGTACCAAACAAATCGTTTGACCAATCAGCTAATTCCAGTTCTTCAATACTTTGCCTTTTGCTATATTCAATCCCTAACCGAGTATAAAACCCGTTGAACCACTCGTATTTATGATAACTCTCAACAAAAGTTTTCTGAATAAAATTGCTTCGCGCTAACAGTCCTGTTAAATCTACGTTTTGGGTTATTTGGTCATAGGTATCCCCAACCTTGAAATGAACAGAGCCGTTATGCAACGGTGAATAGGTGTAACCCACATCTACAGAGCCTTTCATGTCGTGGTTCTTAAAACCGTAGTTCAAATTGCCGTAGAAGTTGATGGCATTGTCGTTTTCAAATCGCTTGCCTAACACCATAGTAGGTCGCCAGCGAACACCACCTATTCCTAGAAGATTCCATTGACCGATCAGGGGGCTTAAATAAACATTAGTCCCTTGACTTCTTTTACGGTACCCAACTCCACTAAATAGCGGTTCATACCAATGAAAAGCGTTATACACGGCATCCATACTATCTAGATACGTATCGGAGTTTAAGTAACGAATCAAACTGTCTTGCTTCCTTGTCCATTGGTCCAATTCCTCGCCTTCAGGGCGATATTCCGCCCAGTAACTAACTTCCCGCATCTGCTCTCCTGGCAAGGAGCCTATCTGCATCGCTCGCTTCACTGCGGGAACGATCGGTAAATCCATACCCTCCAATTGCCATTCAAAAACACTTTTCTTTGCGCTATTTCGAATCTTAATAGAAGTGCTACTAAATGAATATCCCTTTGTGTACGTCTGTTCTAGCGTAAATGTTCCAATAGAACCTTTGAAGGATACGGGTCGCGATTGCGTACTATTGATCAACAATTTACCCGACCAGCCAATCTTGCCTGGCTTCGGTTCGAAGCCTAACTCTACAAAAGTCTCTCCAGCGAAAAGATATTCTTTGAGCCATTGAAATTGGTAAACACTAAAGCCATCCCAATCCAAAAGACCTGAAATGGTTCTGGCCGATGCCTCTGGTAATTCGTTCGAATTGAATGGATAAAAGTAAGCACGATTAAAGGACATCTCAGGATACTTTTCTAGTAGCCCAGCGTCCTGATCTCCATTGAAATCAAAGGAAGGGTTTAAATTAAAACTTGCGTCAAACCGTACCGTCCGTCCATCATCTGGAACATACTTGCTGTAGTCCCGATACGCCTGTACCTCCTGTCTCGCATCTAATCCATCAAAGAAAACATGTGCAACTTGCTCAAAGTCGACCGCATTATTCGTGCTCTTATATTTTCTGCTGTAATATTTTAAATTCGATGGTGTGGAGCGCCTAAGAGTTTTCCAGTTTTGTCGCAGCGCCTTTATCAAAATCTTTGCTGGATCTCCCTGATCGACAACAGTTACTTGTTGTAAAATAATGCTCGTATCGTTTTGTCCTGCACTATTTATGGACAAAGACAATAGCGCTATGATTGCGAAAAGTCTTTGATCAAGGATTAATTTTAACATGGGTCTAAGGTAAAAAGAAAACCCCCTCTGAGCTCATGCTCAGAGGGGGCTGCTTTAACATACTAGGAATTAGTCAAATAATCTTTTTTTCTTTGCTGAATTCCACCCCATAGAAACACCAAACCTGTATGAGGTACCGTCTTTAGGTGGAATTAGGAAGGCATTGATTGGGAAGTTCATTTCCCCACTTTTTACGGTCTTACCTACGGAGAACACTAATGCAGTACTAAAGCTAATTTCGCCGCGACTGTCTAGTTGTCCATCCAAGGTTCTTGAAACATCAATCGTCGGACCGAAAGCAAACTCCCAGCCAGAATTGTTCGAACGTAATCCATTTAAGATGGTTAAATTCGGAATGAAGCGATTAGACTCAAGACCGGATATCATTGGCACAATTTCCGCTAAAGCTTGCCAATTACCCGTAGTTATATATGCCTTCTCAAATTGGTAACCAAACTGCGAGTTCAAAGGAATTTGCTGGTTCCATCCGCCCTCTGCCGATGGCTTCGCTAAAATTTTAGCATTGTTTCCCGTCACGAAACCGAAGCCCATACGAGGACCTTCTGCAACTAACGTTCTGTCAAACGGGTTATTGAGAATATTGTCGTAATCATTGGCTACGGTGACGCGACGAACTAACTCTGGATCTACCTCTACACCCAACATATCTTTTAGAGCGAGCTCTGCCATGAGAAGATCATTTTTAGGAACATCGACATAATTTCGATTAGTACTCTTGATGAATTTTCCTTCTGAAACATCAAACAAGCGTACGGTAGTACTCACTTTTTCACCCAGCAAATTCATGGAACCTGTCAAAATAAAATCAACTTCTAACTGCTCTCCGTATTCTTTTAGACAGATTCTCGAAAAACAGCCAGTGAAATCTTTTTCATCACGCTGGGAAATGTATTCAATGTCATAGTTATCCATTACTTCATAGCCGGACATATTAATCATCTCAAGTGACAGCTTTTGAATGATTTGGTAACGTTCCACTTCATTGTAACCACGTGTATCAAAATCTAATACAGCTACAGAAGGCTTCGATTGTGCATTTACGCCAAACGCGCTCATTGTTAATGCAATAACAAATAATAAATTTTTCATAGTTCGTTGTTTAAGTCTTTCAACAGTTCTAAAGTCTAAAGAAGCAGCATACTTCCTAACCCAAAATAATCTCGAATACGAGTATATATAATACGATTATGGCCGATTACTGATCAAAATCTAGGATTTTTGTATCAAAATTGATACTTTTTGTTTTTTTCAAAAGCTCGATACAGGCTCGCCCTACTTACACCAATGTATTGAGCAAGTGTAATCCTATCCATAATATGGTACAATTCTCTTCGATGTTGCTGCACCCATTCAATACGATTGGGAGTCTTGTTCATCCGTAACATATTTAAGCGTTCTCTCCGACTCTTTTGGATTTCAGCAGTCCCACTTAAGTATAATAGATTTATTACAACCGGATATTTTTGGAGTAATCTCATATATTCAGCCTCCTTCAGTCTAAGAATTTCAACACTCGTATATGCTGTAAAATAATGCTGTGGCCTTTGGTTTGAAAATAAGGTGTCTTCATTGACAAATATGGAAGAGGGAGGAATCATGTTGAATAAAGAATCTTCTTTCGCATAAGGACTACGATACATTTCTTTTAAAAATCCATCTTTTAAGAACCAAAAATCTTTATTGGTGGAACCCAACTCAATCAAAACTCTTCCTTTTTCGGCACTAATGCCGGAATCCATTGCTACAATTATAGCATCTATCGCTTCATCAAAAAATTCCGAATAGACGGGTAGCGATTCAAAATATTTACGCATTGCTACTTTTTCTCCACTATTCATGACCAATTTCTTTTAGAGATCTAAATAATGAGGCCCGTGAAATACCGATATAATCCGCGAGTTCTCGTCTTGGTATCAAGTGAAGTAAATCAGAGAATTGTTCCAAAGCAGCGTGAATTCTATTTGTTCCAGAAGTTTGAAGCATTTCATAAGTAGTGTTGCGATATTCTGTCATACTCAGGTTAATCAATACCTCCATAAGTTTAGCTCCTAAACCGCCTTGACGAAGTGCATTTTGGAAATGAACAGATGGTAAGGACGCCACCTTCGAGTGAGATAAGGCCTTAGAATAGGTGTCTGAGCGTTTAGAATATAGCAATAAATCCTCGGAGAAAGCGAATTTTCCCGGCCGAGAGAAACGGAGAATAAATGAATGTGTACCGCGCTGTAAATATTCTGCAAAAGTACCTTCGAATATAAAGTGAAGGTCTCCTGTATCCGAATTTAAATCCCAAAGGGTGTGTCCAGCTGGTACATCCCGAAGGGTAAACTTACTACTTAATTCTCTTAAGGCTTGGACTTCTACATCGCCTTGTAATTGAATATGAGATAGTAACCCGTAATGAAGTCGTTCAACCTCTTCTTGAGTAAGCATTGGTATCGTAGTATTGGTTTGGTATGGTGAAGACAAGTTATTAAAAAATACAGGCCGCGGAAATATTAGTCGGAAAAGTTTCCCGCATTGCTTCATCAATTTTTCACTCAGGGATCTTCCTAAATTAATTGTTAATAACTGACTTTAGCATTTAAGGCACTTTCTTCTAAAGGACTGATATAAGTGTCAATACATCCATTTAAATGAATATCATTTCGTTAATAAGATTATTCGAATCAGTCGATTATTAATTGTAAATTTCAATGTGTTAAACTAAAAACGTGCTTTTATGAAACGTATATGTAGTATTAACCAAGCCATCAAACTTTTTAAAGGAGACCTTCCAAAGGTTAAAAATCATCTTCTGGAGCGGGGTATCCGAATCTCAGATAAAGTGTTAAGGGAACGACTCAAAACACTTTGAAGTTTTTAAAAACAGCCCTTAAGAGGGCTGTTTTTTTTACCCTATTTTTGATGAAAATAAAGCCGCAATGAAACGAATGCTCCTAACAGCTACCATCGGTCTCCTTTTGAATTCGTGTGCTAGTCCTAATCGCAGTCTTTACGATACTGCAAACACATTGTATGGGCAGAATTGGACCTATATCGGTACAATAATGGTATATCCGGACATTATCTACAGCGATAAAATCACGACCGCCGAAAAAACTCGAGAGATATCCTTACACGACGGCTTAATCAGCTACGATAAGATGTTGACTGCTGCGCGCAAGGAATACGGTGATACAGTCACAATTGCAAACATCAGAATTTATACTGAAGAATTTAAAACACGTTGGTTTGGTCGCAATTCAGATGTTCAAGCCATGGTTGACGTTATCTACGTAACAAAGTGATCAATTGCAAAGATGGAGTAAAGAGCTATCAAAATGCGCCTTGTAATCCGTGATGCGATGATAGGTAGCCTCTAGTTCTTCTAAATAACATGCTACTTCCTCGTAACACGTTTCAAAAAAATTATCATCAATAAGATTCAAACTAAGACGATATTGCTCTAAGGCATTAAGTACTTCGCGCGCGGAGGAACCAAATGTTTCAAAGAAATAAACGGAATGTGATTGAAGTAAAGCAAGGTTAAATCCGTTTTGTTTGAATGCCCATATGATTTGTACTTCCCTGTTATCCTTTAAAACAGGTTCAGGTAAAGCACGAATTATTTCTTGAAAAGCATGCAAATAACACAACTTACTTACGATTAATCTGTTCGTAGTTTTAGCAACATCAACAAACAGTATGTCGGCGCTATTTAATCTAAGAATATCCACCTACATAAGTTAAGCATAAAATTCAATGTATAAGGATTACGATCGAAAAGTTTCATTGAACGACTTATATGCTCTGATTCGCGAGGGAGAGCATGAAGAACAAGACTTTAAGTACCGTATATCAGATGCACGTAAGATTGCAAGAACGCTGAGCGCCTTTGCTAATACGACTGGTGGGAGACTGCTAGTGGGTGTTAGAGACAACGGTAGTGTAGCAGGTGTAAAAGATGAAGATGATATATACATGCTAGAGAGTGCTTCTGAAGTATTCCTGAAACCTGCTTTGAAGCTAGAAGTTTGGGCGCATGAGATTGAAGGGAAAACCGTTTGGGAAATTGGAATTACTGAAGGCAAAGAAAAGCCCTATCAAGTTGATGAGACTGACGGATTGAAGGCATATTATCGGGAAGGCGACCAAAATTTTATAGCAAATTCGGTTTTAAAAGAAGTTTGGAAACAAGACCGTTTAAAAGAATCTAAACACCCTGTTGCATTTACTGAAAAAGAGCAACGGCTGATTCAATATCTCAAAGATTATGAAGAGGTAAGCGTGAGTAAAGCAGCTAAAGTGATGCAACTTCATAGAAATAAGACGATTGAAATTTTAGCGCGGCTGATTCGATGGGAGGTTATTAATTGGTCACACGATACACAGGAAGGTTTCCGATATAGCCTTTAACCCAGGTATTGATGTGGATTTGACACCGTCCGCAATGACCATTGAATTAATGTATTCAATTCATCCTCTTCCTCTAGTCCCCTTTCGACCCCTTCTAGTTCCATATGATGGGTTAAATGATGCAATACAATGCCACAACTAACGGAGACATTGAAACTCTCGACAAACCCTTGCATGGGTATGTAAATTAATTCATCAGCCAATGACTGGAGCAAATCAGAAGCACCCTCATGCTCATTACCGAAGCAAATTGTTGCGCTCACTGAAGCATCAAGGGATTCAATCGGCCTTGCATGTGAATCAACTGCTGTAACGTATAGTTTGCGCCCTGAGGCCTTTAATTGATGCGCCCACTCCTCTTGATTTCCGTCATTATAGGTATTAAAAAAAGTGGTATCAAGCCACTTCTCCACCCCTTTAGAGATACCAGAGGCGACATTGAATCGTTCGTTTTTATCGTAGATATCAACCCGATGGACTCCAAAAGCATCTGCAGTTCTCATTAATGCTGAGGCATTCTGTGTCTTCATCATGTCTTCAAGGCCGAGTGCAAAATGTCGAGTTCTATTTGCCACCTTAGTCTTAAACAAGGATTGCTTGTGCGCGGTCAAACCAGTGCATAACTCTTTATACAATTTTCTTTTCTCGCTTATATCTAAGGTCATCCAATCAGTTGTGGTCATTTCTTCGTTTCTTTGCAAAGTCAAAAATAATAGAGATGGTCAGTAAGATAATTCGATTAGGTGTAACTGCCGCAATTTTGGTTTGGTCGGTATTGCAATTCGCAGATGGCGAAATTGGTAACGGCATTGCCTTACTCTTTCCTGCAGCCCTTGTTCTATTGACCTATTTCAGAAATGAACGTATACTCATATCCCTTTGGTACATGCGTAAGAGTGATGTTGCTAAAGCAGAAAAAATGTTAGGTCGTATTCGTAATCCTGAAAAAAGCCTGATTAAAAGTCAATTGGCATATTACTATCTTCTTATGGGGATGATTGAAAGCCAGCGTAAAGTGGGTAAAGCCGAAACGTTATTGAAGAAAGCTTTGAATACCGGTTTAAGAATGGACCAAGACAAAGCTTTGGCTAAACTAAATCTAGCAGGTATTGCATTAACAAAACGTCGTAAGAAAGAAGCGCAGATTTTATTGACTGAAGTAAAGCGATTGGATAGTAAAAATGTACTTGCTGAACAAACGAAGTACATCAAGCAACAAATGAAACGCATCTAAGGCTAAGCCTTGAACTTATAGGTAATTCAGGTGTTATAAATATTAAACATTACACCTAATGTACACCCTCGAACGTACTCAACGTCTTCCTATATCTATTGAAGAGGCCTGGAAGTTTTTCCAGTCGCCAGAAAATTTAGCAGTCATTTCACCGGATTCCCTGGGATTTAACATTCTTTCTGATACGCCAGATGAAATGTACCCCGGTTTGTTTATCCACTATAAAGTGAGTCCACTTTTCGGCATCAAGATGCACTGGACCACAGAGATTACCCATGTCGAAGCGCCAACCTATTTTGTTGATGATCAACGGGTAGGCCCATACAGCATATGGCATCACGAGCACCACTTCAAAGCTATCGAAGGCGGAGTAGAAATGCTTGATCGTGTCAATTACAAGGTTCCCTTTGGAATTTTGGGCAAAATTGCCCACCCCATCATCGTGCGTCCCAAACTGGAGGAAATATTTAATTATCGCGTTCAGAAAACGGAAGAGCTCTTCGGTAAGTGGAAGTAGTTGCATTAGGCATAGATTACGGTAGTAAAACCTCAGGTTTTACAGCCGCGGCAAGCTACTCTTCTAATGGTATAGTGCAGGTCTATCAAAGCACAAAAGGCAAAGATGCAGATGCTTGGCTCCTCAATTTGATCCACGATTTGAAGCCTAAAAATGTTGCGATTGACGCTCCTCTAAGCTTACCTGGTGTCTTCATTGACCCAAGCTCGTTCAATAACTATCACTACAGAGAGTGCGACCGTATTACAGGTGCAATGAGCCCCATGTTTTTAGGTGGGTTGACAGCACGCGCGATGCAATTGTCTGCAAAACTGAAAGCATTTAAAATAGAATCGGTTATTGAGACCTACCCAAAAATGGTTTGTGGATCTCTAGGACTGGATATGACGCGGTACAAAAAAGATAGCGAGTATCTCGAAGAGCTGAATTTTGGAGACTTTTTACATAATGGCCAGCTCAATCACCAAGTTAAGAATTGGCACCAATGGGATGCATTAATGGCCTTATTAGCTTGTTTAAAGCATAATAACGGGACGGCGGAAGCCATCGGAAATCCTTTAGAGGGAATCATTTATTTTTGAGACATGTCAGAAGAGAAGAGAACATTTAATCCTATTGATCCCGAAAAAATCGCCGAAAACGCAAATTTACTGCCATACGGCTCCTCTGTTTCTGCACCTGCCTTTCAAGCTGTTGATACGCTAAAAAACAAGAGTCTTGATGTAAATGCGATGGAAATGCAGACTGACATGCAGCTCGATCAAATCCGTCAACAGATCGAATTATTGGCCCAGCAAGCTGGAAAAATTCAAGCAAGAAAAGCCCTTAGCGAACAGATTTATTCAGCACAGATGGGTTTCAAGCCCGAGATCAATCATACGTATTACCTCTACAAGAAAGATGAAGAGGGTAATGTCCTCAGTATGATTGCTCCACATGAATGGCGCAGCTGTCCATACGAGTTTTTAAATAAGGTCCTATTATTAGCCGATCATACTTGGGATATCATCGACTAATGTTAGAATACATCGATCACATCGAATCGGCTACCTCTCCTACCCTTGTTTTGTTGCATGGATACGGTAGCAATAAAGAAGATCTTTTCGGTCTTCGTCCTTATTTTAAGGGATATAATCTCGTTTGCTTTCAAGCTCCAATCGCTATGGGCATGGGCGGATATGCTTGGTATCCTATAGATTGGAATAATGGAGCCAAAATCATTGACAGCGAAGAAGTAGCCTCCGCGAAGTCGCTCGTATTAGATGCCATTGAAGAATGGACTGCATCGAAGCAAATTAGTGGACCACTAGTAATAGGCGGATTTTCGCAAGGCGCCATACTTTCTACCGCAGTATATGCTAGCGGATTTACAGCGGATGGATACGTCTTCTTAAGCGGTTATGCGCTACCTGAATGGCGTAATCAACTCTCCTCGTTTATGTCCACAACCCCTGTATTTCAATCGCATGGGACAGAAGATCCGGTCATTCCATTCGAATGGGCACATGCCACGGCTGAATTATTAACCGCTAATCCCAATTACAATTTTCATGAATTTGCAATGGGGCACAATCTAAATATGCCCTGCATCTCAAAATTGCAGGAATTCTTAAAAAAAACGCTAGCCTAGGGCCAGGATAATATTCTGACTAGCCTTACCATCACCATAAGGTGCTTTTGTCCCAGGCTTAAAAGTTGAAAGAATGTTTCGTGCTATTGGCGCTAGGGGTTCATTATGGGACGGATCGAAAAGTATACTCGCTCCCATTTCAATCAATTCGACCCATTCGGTTTCACCTCTGAGTGTAACCGAGGGCTTATCTGAGTAATAAGCTTCTTTCTGAAGTCCCCCACTATCGGTTAATACCAACGATGTCTGTTTGAGCGCCCAAAGCATTTCAAGATAGCCTACTGGTGGAGCAACCTGAATAGATAAGTTCAAACCAAAATCTTTTAAGCGAATAGCCGTAGCGGGATGTAATGGCATCCAAACAGGCATTACTGTATCGTGAAACGTGTTTAACTGATCTACTAGAAAGGCCAATCGCTCCGGACGGCTTATATTTTCAAATCTATGCATGGTAGCCAAAGCAAATGGCTTTTGAAAAAATGACATTGGTCCCATTTTTTCAGTATGTTCAGCGCTAGACTGAAACATTTGCAACGCATCTAACATCACATCTCCAACTTGCTCAATAACACGTCCCTTGAAGCCCTCACGCTTCAAATTTTCGGTGGCTTGTTGCGTTGGTGTGAATAGCCATTTTGCAATTTGGTCAGATTCAATTCTATTATGTTCTTCAGGCATCTCATCATTGTAAGATCGCAGTCCCGCTTCTATGTGAACCAGCGGAATCTTGCATTCCTGTGCCATGCGCGCTCCTGCCAAAGTTGAATTCGTATCACCATAAACAAGTGTGATATTCGGCTGTATAGCATCAAATAGGGGTTTCAATTCATTCCTCATCCGAGCGAGCATCTCATCTCGCTTGAGATTGCCACAATTTAAAATGGCATAAGGCTTTGGAAGGCCCATTTCTTCAAAAAAAACAGTACTCATATCAGGATCATAATGCTGTCCCGTATGAATTACATATTCCTGATAACCATTTGACTGAAGCGCTTTACTTACAGGTGCACTTTTAATGAATTGGGGACGCGCACCAACAATAGTAATGACCTTCATATTTTTATGAAATTACAGCGACTACCCCATCGCGTAGTTCGTATTTCTCACCGGTCGTCTCACAAACGGCAATAGTACCGTTATCAAAATTTAATCGTGTACCTGCCTTACTAACCCAGCCTTTCTGTCTTGCTGGCACCCCGTACATAAAAGCGAAATCAGGCACTTCATGGGTAACAACAGAACCTGCTCCTATAAACGCAAAAGCACCGATGGTGTTTCCACATACTATCGTAGCATTGGCACCTATAGAAGCACCTTTTTTCACTAATGTTCTGGAGTAATTCTTTTGCTCTACAAAACTGCGCGGTGCATTGACATTGGTAAAAACCATCGAAGGCCCTAGAAAAACATCATCTTCAATCTCCACGCCACTATAAACACTAACGTTATTTTGAATTTTAACTCCTGATCCGACTTTCACTGCATCACCTAGAAATACGTTTTGACCTAGTATGCAATTTGCACCAAGCGAACAATGTGACATGATATGCGAAAAATGCCAAACCTTAGAGCCAGCACCTATTTGAACATCGGTATCAACAACAGCTGTTTTATGTACGAAAAAATCACCCATAATTAGGAAAAGTAGTTTGTTACGGCAGCCTGTATTGTACGAGCTTCATGCGGTTCGAGCGCCTCATGCACAGGAATACTAATAACGCAGTTAGATAAACTTTCGCTTACAGACAGTGAAGTTCTCGGTTCAAAATGTGCGTAAGCTTTCTGTTTATGAAGTGGAATGGGGTAATAGATCATTGTAGCAATACCGCTTTCATACATAAATGAAGCAAAATCATCACGTTTTTCACTAAGAACGCGAAGCGTAAATTGGTGGTACGTGTGGTTCGAAAAAGATGCGGTCAAAGGAAGTATTATTCCATTTTTCAAAGATTCAAAAGCGCTCAAATACTGTCCCGCAATGCCAACTTTGGCGATTAATGCTTGTGGTAAGTAGTTCAATTTGACAATGAGCGCTGCTGCGTGAATAGGGTCTAACCTCGAATTCACGCCTAATTGATCGTGATGGTATTTCTTACTCTGCCCATGACTTGCAATGGATTTTGCTTTTGCAAGCAACGACTCATTCGTGCTGGCAATTGCCCCTCCATCCCCTAGTCCACCCAGATTCTTCGTGGGAAAGAAGCTAAACGTCCCAAAGGCCCCAACTGTTCCGGCATGTCTACCAACATACTTACCCGTTCTAAAGGCAGCACCAAAAGCTTGAGCGGTATCCTCCACAATAGGAATGCCGGGAGCACAATTTTCTAATGCCTCAATATCGGCACATTGACCGTAAAGGTGCACCGCTATTATCGCAGCAGTTTTATCAGATAGAACAGATTTAACCGAATCAGGATCGATAGTAAAGGTTGATTCATTGACATCACACCAAACTGCTACAGCCCCTAACAACCCAATAACTTCGGCGCTTGCTGCATAGGTAAAGGCCGGGACAATCACCTCGTCACCCGGCTTGATAGCTAAAGCCATAAGTGCGATTTGAAGCGCATCAGTACCGCTTCCAACGCCTATTACAGGTGCCCCTAAATAAGTCGATGCCTTCGCTTCGAATTCCTGTACGACAGTCCCTCCGATATATCCTCCACTGCGCACCACAGCGAGTACAGCTTTATCCAATTCGCTTTGATAAGGCGCATGGATTTTGGGTAAATCTACCATTGGAATTGGCTTCGACATCATCTCAGAATTATACTGCAAAATAGGGCGAATCCACAAGGTTAAAAAATATTAACTAGTCCAGCTTAAGCCATCGCAATTGAGCCATTCTTTCTCCATCAATCAATCGTATAAAATACAAACCCACACTCCCTGATATATTTAGTTGCTTTCGATGTGCTCCGATCGGTAAATATTCTGAAAGAATTTGCTCACCCTGGGGATTAAATACCGATAGTTCTGCGGCAGTACTAGTTGGTGGAAATACCAATTCAACCCATTCTTTTCCAGGATTTGGATAGGCTGTAAATACCAGCACAGTATCCGACCGTGACCAATTTACATCTTCCGATTTCTTACCTCCTTTATCAGGACAAAGCAATACACTTGGAGGCTGACTAGAAGCATACAACAAATAAACGGTGTCTCTTCTAATAGTTAAAAGGCTACTATTGGCTTTAGAAAAACTCGTGTTGTCAGCGTTCAAGTAATGGTACGAACCATTGTAGTTAATACCTGCAGTGGGTGCAAAACTACCTGCCAAATCAAACATTACCTGCTGACTAAAAGTATTATGTCCTTGCTGTAATTCTAGTTTTTCTAGACCTTGAAAACTCACGCCGACAGTATTGTTTTCAAAGATGTTTCCAGCGTTTTTTGCTAGTTTTAATTGGCCTTTTGATGCCTTAACACCTAATGCATTGAAAGAAAAAGCGCTGCACATAATATGAAGCTTCGATTGCATAGATTGTAATCCAGCGCTGCTATTTGATGAGAAACTACAAGACTCTAATTGAATCCAATTACCGGGACCACTTAGGATTAACCCAACATCATTATTGTGGAATAGCGAACGTTCAATAAGGTAATCACCCCCTGATATATGCCCTCCTGTAGTGTTACCTGTAAACGAGTTCGCTGAAAATAGTTTTGGCGCCGTCGTTGCACGCAAACCAAAAAATGCATTCGCAATCGTTGTATTCGCCATATCCCATTGAACAGAATCATGAATTGAAAGTGCAGGTCTACCCCCTAAAAATTTGCAATGCTGAATTTCTGCAGTTCCATGTGACACAAAAACTGAGGTATTTTGTTTCTTACCGGATTTAACAAACTCCGTATTCCATAGTTGAGCGTTGCAGTTCAAATGAAGCGTAGCCTCTGATTCGAGACGTAGTTTACAGTGATTCAACAGAAATTCGTCCAATTGTAACGGCATTTCAAGAGTAGATGCCATCCGAATCTTTGCATTTTCTAGATGAATTGAAGTCTGTTTGCTTGCCGTAATAACCGCATTTTCGCCAAAAGCAAATTGCCCAGATCCAATTGGTCGAAATTCAGCTCCAGTTTCTAATGAAAGTGTTCCTTGTATTTCGAAGGCTCCACTATCCAGCATTATGGACACACCTTTTTCCACAATCAATACGGCTCTTTCTCCAATTTCTAATCGACTGCCGAACTCGATAGTCAAGGATGATCCTTTATGAAGTAACAAAGCACTGGCATCATTTATCCTTAATGAAGCCATACGGTAAGGTCCGTCGCCTATATGTAGTTTCCCATAGACGTGTAAGGTATCCGAAGTACAGCCCTGTCCGACAAAACAATATACATTCTGCCTTAAAGCAGCAATATTGGCAGAATTATCTGCACCTATAACACCATCGTTCGCTAGTATCAAGGATTTATTTTTAGGTACTATCACCTTCCCTAGGTCACTTAGTGTGGCTCCAAAATATGTATGTTTCTGTGCTACGTTGAAATTAGTCTTTAAACTGTCTTTTAACTTATCGTCATAAATGGAACGTAACTGCGCCATCCCATAGGCAATTGTTAGAGAATCGACTGCGATGTGCGCTTGATTTGAATCAGCATTATCGTATGATATTCCTGGAGCAATAAAACTATGAAAAGATGGAATAGGAAGATTTCTCAACGGCTGGTTTACTAAGCTGTCACTAAAATCTAAAGCACTAAAAGCGGGAATAAAGCAATGTGTAGAGCTATAGATTTTACTAAGTATAGGTATTTCAAATGCATCAGTAGTACCCGTCCAACCTCCTGGAACTTCAGCATAATTGATAGGAAATTTATGCTGAAGAACAATGGACGCATTTTTTGTCATTCGCTGCTTCATTTTCGCTAACCCATAATTGGTGCGTTTTTGGCGCATAATTATTGCCTTAGAAAGGAGTGCTTTTGATAAGCCCGGAATCATTGGACCAACTGCCGCGATAAATTGGACTTTACGGGCAGAACACCTCGCAGTCCAGTTCATTTGAAGTGCCGTTACCAATTGTCTAAACGAGGTTGCCTGAAATAAATACGAATCAGCATGACTGTGAGCAACGGCCTCCATACCAAATACTAAAAGTGAATCGCGATATCCATCAAGATTAAAGGAAATGGTGTCTGGATGATTGCCAACAGCATGTTTTACGCAGGTCTGTAAGTGTAAACCGTGCATGAAATATCGGCTAAAGGGGTCCGTCAATATTCGCGGAATTCCCATATCACTGCCATTAGCTATAGCGAATGTACGCATACCCAGAGGCAGCATTCCAGCCTTATGCAATAGCTGTTCATGCGCCTTATGAGCGGTGGGATCAAAGTGCGTAACCAACAGCTCACGAGCCGCCTTTGAATTCATTACCCTAGTCCAGGGATTCCTTGCCATAGGAACAAACGGCAACAATTCGGAGTAATATTTACTGGCAGCTTGCAGACCTATGGGGATAAATGCACCACGATGAGGGACATCAAAAGAGCCATATCCGACGATTGGGTAACAACAGCCTGCATCGGCAAGATCGTTTATGGCCATCTTTGCAATGAGTCCTCCCATTGATGCGCCAATCATTGTAATTTCAGCAGTTGGATTCTCATCGTTTATCCATTGTATAGTCCTTAGAAGATTGATCTCATTCTCTTGAAGTGATAATTTTGCTTCTCTAAAATCCAGATGTACAATATCAAATCCCGCATTAGTCAGAGAATCATACAACCAACTTAAAGGATGTATGTGTTGAAAGATTCGCGCTCCATTTTCGTTAAATACGTAACCGCTGCTGATGCTCTTATAAGTAAGACTTCCATAAGGCTGAATGGAAGATTCGAAGCCTTCAATAATTAGAACTGGTTTTTGAATTCCCACGCCGGGGTTGGCATATTTAACAGTGACGCGCGCACCTTCTGATGGATCTGCAGGAGGCAAACAGGGTGGAGATGGCAATTGACTTGTTAGAATTTCTTTGTGAGCTACAGGAGTATTAAATACAATATTGAATCTTAGCCTGCTCTCAGCGGTCTTTCCATTTTTATAACCTCGTATCCTGAGTTGTTTAACGAGATTTTCAACGTTGGAAGTGGCACATTGGTACGAAATGGAAATCAATTGGTTTGTATTTATTTTTCGAAACCCGTTTCCATCGGCGAAGTCAACACTTATACTATCAATGCCGCCTATATTCTCGAACACCTCACTTTGATCAAGTTTGAAAGTTACAAGTGCCGTATTTGTTTCGCTGTAGACGGATGAATGAAGGACGGATCCAATAAACGTCGTGTCTTGCAATACCGCTTGCTGCGCGAGTTTTATCGGGTCGCCTTGATAAATAGGATATTGTCCTTGATCATCAACGAAAATATATTCGTCTACTACATCGAATTGACCGTCTTGAAAATCTAAATATCCTTTAGCCAATGAGTTAGAATCTAATGTGTTAAAAGTTGCCCAAAGCAACATCAGAGGAACATCCACTTTATCGCTGTATTTCCCTTCTAATTTCAGAGTGTCCCAAGGTAAAAGACGCAGGCTATTTTGCGCACATAACGCATCGGTTGAATCGCGTAATTGACTATGATACAGATCCATATAGACATACTGTAAACGCTCGATGTTCGCATTTCGACCAGGAACTCTGCCGCTGTGAAAATGAGGGTCTAGCGGACTCTCATGCGTAAATAAATGTACTGAACTAGCATCGTGTAATAGTCCTGTGGGGAATATTTGCGTGGGCAGTTTCACATAGATCCAATCCAAAGAATCTTGTAATTGAGCATTCGCCTTAAAAGGAAGATGGATACAAATAATCCAAAAAAGTAAACGTAGTAGCATTGCTTTCATAGCGTGCGATATTTGAGGTTTCTATTCAAATTGGCACGTGAAATCGTGAAAGTCAATTTTTGTTGAGAACTAAAAATTGCGAACAAAAAAAGCCCCCAATCCGGGAGGATTGGGGGCTTTGAAATTTTGCTTTGCGGTTACTTACATCGCGCCATCAAGCTTCGCCGCAAGTACTTGCTTGCTTGTTGCTCCTACTTGCTTATCTACGATCTCACCATTTTTGAAAACAAGTAGCGTTGGGATGTTACGTACACCGAACTGCTGTGCAACGGCACCGTCTGTATCTACGTTTAATTTTCCTACAACTGCCTTGCCTTCGTAATCACCCGCTAATTCGTCAACAACTGGTCCAACCATGCGGCAAGGGCCGCACCATTCTGCCCAGAAGTCAACCAATACGGGTTTGTCTGATTTCATTACAACTTCTTCAAAGTTTGCTTCTGTTATTTCGAGTGCCATAAAAATGTATTTCGTTTTCTTATTTCAAAAGTAGGACCAATTTAGCCTTGTAACCTATAGGCTCCACCTATTAGGTCATTGATGTTATCCACACGAAATAACCCTATTCTGTTAAAAACCCTATTGAACCAGCAAGAGCTGGGCTGTACCGTTATTACGCACGATATAACTCCCTCGAGGCCAATCCGAAATATCGATGGTACCCTCATCAGCTATATCGCCCTCAAATTGCACGCTACCCCGCATATCGATAATTTGAAAAGCACCATCAGATCCATCTGTTTTTAGCGTGATTATGTTTATTGCAGGATTTGGAAAACACGTCCAAGGTGCATCATCACGCTCCTCCATTCCAATGTGTAACGCCAGTCCAAAAGCAAAACCACCAGTGAATCCCTTTGCAGTAGTATCTAGACGTATCCAACGTTCTGGAAACGAATTAGCAATATCATAGGGAATGAGTGAATCGCCTTCAAAATAAACTTGCGTCACTAATGTATCTGTAAACCAAGCGTCTGTTAAATAACTTTTTAGATGTATGTGCGAAGGTCGGTACGGGTAAATACCTGGTAATTCAGTATGAACTACCGTAGACTTGCCAGAGAGTTCCAATTTGCCTCTGTAAGCGAAGTCGTTTGGATTGCCATCAACATTACTATAATCGCCTAACGCATTTGTGTGCCACAACTCTACCATATAAGTGCTCGCAAGTGAATCTAAATCTACCGTATCACAATTTGATGAAACATAGAATGTAAGCTGTAAAGCGCTCGCCGTGTCATTAACTCCTGGAGCAAGAGTATCATTAGTAATGATCGGTGCATTTTCAATAAAATAGGGTCCTAACTGGTCCGGCGTAGTCACACAATTCACCTGGGCTAAAAGAGGTGTCGTAATGACCAGCATGATGCATCCAATCCACTTTTTCATCTAGTTTATCACCTTTGGCTGGAGTTTATCGTGCTGTTCTAGTACTTGCAACAAGTCACGAGTAATAGTGACTTTGAATTCTTTTACAGGCAGCTTTATATCTAGTTTTTCTTCTAAATCTATCACATGTAGTTTCACTCGTTTTTTCCCGGGATACAGCGCCAAAAGCCCATGAAGCTCATCAACCAATGGCGTAGTCAGTTGTTGTAAGTCCAGTTTAATTTCTAGACTCTTACTGCTTTCCTCTAATACTTCCGAAAGTAAACGCACCTCTGCAACATCAACGCTCAAACGTTCTATAAAGCCTTCGCCTTGGCGTTGATTAAACTTCCTGCCGCGTGCTCTTATATAGAGTAATTGCTCGTTATCAAAGAAGTGACGGAACTTCAGGTAATCTTCGCCAAAGAGCTTGAATTCATAATCTCCATGAAAATCCTCGAGTCTGAATATCCCCCAACCTTTTCCCATTTTAGAAATGCGATGTTGGGCATCGGTTACTATCCCGGCGACGGTTACATCCCGGCCCAATATGCTTTCGACATTATTCAAACGGCTTAAAGAGGCGTTACAGAAATATTTAATCTCTGTTCTAAAGTCATCAAGCGGGTGAGAACTAAGGTACATCCCATTGATCTCCTTTTCCTTTTTAAGTGCAACGATTGACGGCCATTCAGGTACTTCTGGCATAGTAGGCGGTGGTAATTCTTCTCCAGATCCTTCACCAAAAAGTGAAGCTTGTGCACTTTCCGCATCATTTTTCTTGCCTTGTACGTATTTGATTGCTTTTTCTACAAAACTCCGTCCGCCTTCTTCCTCTGAGAAATACATCGCACGATGCGTGGACTCGAAATCATCCATTGCACCGCCAAGAATAAGGCATTCGATCGTTTTTCTATTGGCTTGACGGAGATCCATGCGCTCTAATAAATCGAAGAGATTTTTGAATTGGCCACCAGTTTCGCGTTGTGCGATAATTTCCCGGACTGCATTTTCACCTACACCTTTCATACCTCCCATTCCAAATCGAACTGCACCTTTTGGGTTTACCGCAAAACGTAATAAACTTTCATTCACAGAAGGACCCAATACTTGTACACCGATGCGGCGGCATTCTTCCATAAAGAAGGTCACAGTCTTCAAATCGGACATGTTATTTGACAAGACCGAGGCCATAAATTCAGCAGGATAATGTGCTTTAAGGTAAGCCGTTTGATAGGCTACCCAAGCGTAACATGTAGAATGCGATTTGTTAAATGCGTATGAAGCGAATGCCTCCCAATCTTTCCAGACCTTCTCGAGCACGTCCCTATGGTGACCACGTTCTTCGCCGCCGTCTAAGAACATTGGCTTAAGCTTATCTATGATATGTTTTTGCTTCTTACCCATACCCTTACGAAGCATATCGGCTTGACCTTTTGAAAAACCAGCCAATTCCTGCGACAAAAGCATTACTTGCTCTTGATAGACAGTAATTCCGTATGTTTCTTTGAGCTTGCCCTCCATAGCATCTAAATCGTAAACGATTTCCTTACGGCCGTGTTTTCGATCGATAAATTCAGGTATATATTCAAGTGGCCCTGGACGATACAATGCGTTCATTGCAATGAGATCAGCAAACTCTGTAGGCTTCAGCTCTTTGAGGTATTTCTGCATTCCAGCACTTTCGTATTGGAAAATACCAACAGTTTCTCCTCGTTGAAATAATTCGTAGGTTTTCGTGTCATCAAGCGGAAAACTATCTGGGTCTAAATCTACATCGTGACGCTGTTTGACTAAACGGCAAGCCTCTTTGATTATGGTCAACGTGCGAAGGCCTAAGAAATCCATTTTAAGCAGACCGGCGTCTTCTACAACAGAGTTGTCGAACTGGGTACACCACATTTCTGAATCCTTCGCACGAGCCACTGGAACTAATTCTCGAATGTCACTAGGCGTTATGATTACTCCACATGCATGAATACCGGTATTTCGAACCGAACCTTCCAAAACACGAGCTTGGTTAATAGTGGTTGCCTCAAGCGATTCACCTTCGGAAAGTGATTTTAACTGTCGAACCATACCTGCTTCTTCTGAACCAAATTTGCTCCGCAGTTGCTTGTCATCTAATTCCCAGAGCTTTTTAAGCTTTGTCATATCTGGAATTAGCTTTGCAATACGATCCGTATCCGGTAATGGCAATTCTAACACTCTTCCAGCATCACGAATGGAGCTCTTTGCTGCCATCGTACCATAAGTAATGATTTGGGCCACCTGAGAGGAGCCATATTTATCAATAACATACTGAATAACCTTATCGCGACCTTCGTCGTCAAAGTCAATATCAATATCGGGTAGTGATACACGTTCCGGATTCAAAAAACGTTCGAACAGCAGGTCATATTTAATGGGGTCAACATTTGTAATTCCCGTACAATAAGCTACCGCAGAGCCAGCTGCAGAACCACGCCCCGGTCCCACACTAACTCCCATTTGCCGCGCAGCTTCACAAAAATCTTGTACGATCAAGAAATACCCAGGATAACCAGTACGTGCGATGGTCTCAAGCTCAAAGTCTAAACGTTCGCCAATTTCCGTTGATAAGTCTTCATAGCGAGTTTTAGCACCTTCGTAAGTCAAATGTCGTAAGTAAGCATTTTCACCACGTTGTCCGCCATCAATCTTGTCTTGAGGATCTTGGAATTGCTCAGGTATATCAAATTCAGGCAGCAAAACATCACGCTCAAGAGGATATAACTCTATTTTATCTAAAATTTCTTTTGTTGTGTTTAGTGCTTCAGGCAAATCGGAAAACAACTCAACCATTTCCTCTTTACTCTTGAAATAAAACTCTTGATTAGGGAATCCGTAACGGAAGCCTCGACCACGGCCAATTGGGGTACTTTTTTGTGCGCCCTCTTTAACACAGAGGAGGATATCGTGCGCCTCCGCATTTTCTTGGGTTAAGTAGTACGTATTGTTAGCAGCAATGTATTTGATGCCGTATTCTTTGGCGTATTTAAGTAATTGAAGATTGACATGATCTTCTTCATCAAGGCCGTGACGGTTCAATTCCAGGTAAAAATCCTCACCAAACTGATCCTGCCACCATTCCAGAGCTTCTCGTGCCTGTACTTCACCCACGTTTAGATAGAGATGCTGTATTTCTCCACGTAAGCCTCCGCTTAAAACAATCAAATCTTCTTTGTTTTCAAGAAGGAAGGCCCTATCAATTCTCGGAACATAGTAAAAGCCGTTCAACATGCCTTCACTACTGAGCTTTGCAAGGTTGTGGTACCCTTTTTTAGTTTTGGCTAGAATTACGATTTGATAACCATCGTCTTTTTTACTGCGATCGAGCCTGTCTTCACAAACGAAGAATTCGCAACCTATAACACCAACAAACGGATATTCTTGAAGTGGCTCGTTCGATGCTCCACTTTTTACTTTTTGATTATGCTCATAGGCCTCTCGGTTTCCAGGAACCGACATAACCGCGCGATTAAAGTGAAACGCGCCCATTATATTACCTAGATCAGTCAATGCAACTCCTGCATGGCCATTCTCCACAGCAGCCCGCACTAATTCACTTACTACAGTCGTTGCCTGTAAAATAGAAAACTGACTGTGGTTGTGTAAGTGTGCAAAATCAACATCGGCAGCATGGAGGTTCGAAGTGATGGTTACCTCAGATGCTTCCTCTCCTCCTAACCCTTTAGCCCTCTTTTTACGTGCTTCGTCAACAGCTAAACCTATCGCCTTGATAGGAGCTGTATTTGCAGTATAGAATTCATCCAGAAAGCCGGTAGGTTTACCTATAGCCTCGGGTGTAATAACCTTTAGACGTAGTAACTCTAGAAAAACACGAGCGGTAGCCTCGACGTCGAAGGCTGCATTATGTGCCTCAGCAAATCCTTCTCCAAACAAATGGACGTGAAGTTCTTCAAGTTTTGGCAGTTTAAATTTACCTCCTCGTCCACCGGGTAATTCGCATAATTTAGCCGTCGTTTCCGTACAAGAATCCAACGGTTTTTTAGCGTCCAGTGGATTGACACCCTTGACCCTGTAGTATTCACAGCCGGTCACATTAAGGTCAAAATTAACATTGTGACCCACAAGGTATTCGCACTTTTCAAGCGCCGTCTCAAAAATCGCTAAAACATCCCCGAGTGGCTTTCCTTCGCTCTTAGCGCGTTCGGTAGAGATACCGTGCACTTTTGTTGCATTAAACGGTATGTCAAATCCGTCCGGATAAATAATATGATCCTGAACTTCCACGAGCGCGCCATTCTCATCGTGGATTTGCCATGCCAATTGAACTACACGAGGCCAATTATCAAGGTCCGTAATGGGGGCATTCCAATTTTTTGGAAAACCGGTCGTTTCAGTATCAAATATTAAAAACATAGAGGCGTAAAGTCCTAATGAGGTACTCTCAAAGCTAACAAAACTATACGCCTTCCTAAAGGAGTGTGAATAACTATTGACTACTTCTTACAACAGTAATAAAGAGCAGATTACGATTGTTTTACGGGATGAAAAGGATGCGGATCTTGAGGTAAAGAAGCCAACGGATGCGCCATAGAATCTAACGGGCTGATCTGTGATTCACGCATGCCATGAACGATACCAATCGCAGCCTGTGCGTCACGTTCTGAAAAGCCTTCATCGTTGAGAATGTGGGCATAAGAACGAGAATGTAATTCCGTAAAGCCTTCGGTAAAATCGAAAGACCATTGGTCGAAACGCAGACTACGATGAATTCTACCCCCATTTTGTACAACGGCTTCAGGTAATGTTGCCGCATTAATGCTAAGAAACCAGCGAACATTTGCGTTTTTAAAAGACAAAACTCCTGAGGCTCGATCGTGCGAACGGACATGAACTTTTTGATGCTGTACTGGACCAAATATCCAATGCAACATGTCAAAGAAATGAACTCCAATATTTGTAGCAATTCCACCACTTTTCTCTTCATCACCTTTCCAAGAAGCATAATACCAATTCCCACGAGAGGTAATATAGGTCAGCTCTACGTCAAAGATGTGAGTAGGGTCTGATTTTAACTGGTCTTCTACTTCCTTCTTTAGGGCAATAACACGTTCATGCAAGCGCAACTGAAGTATTGTAAACACCTTTTTATCAGTACTTTGACTAACCGAACTTAAACCATCTATATTCCACGGCCTTAGCGTTAATGGCTTTTCACAGATACAGTGCGCATTCATGCGGAGTGCATAGCGTATGTGACTATCATGAAGATAATTTGGGGAACATATGCTGATATAATCTACTCCCTGTCCACGTTCCGAAAGCTTGTTTAAATGCCTGTCGAATCTCTCGAATTCTGTAAAAAATGCGGCTGAAGGGAAATAGGCATCTAAATGCCCCACACTATCACTAGGATCATAGGCTGCTACCAACTCTCCTCCTACATCTTTAATTGCTTTTAGATGTCTGGGAGCTATATAACCTGCTGCTCCTATCAGCGCGAAACGCTTCATTTACCCTATTCTTTGATCGTACGTGGATCCCATAGATGGGTTTTCACCCATTAATCGGGCCATCATTTGCTTTTTCACAATATTGAAAATAACCATGTGTACGTCTTCAGTAACTTCCATATCCATCACGGGTGCGTGCACATTAATGGTGGCGATTTGGGCAATTTTACCGCCTTTAAAGCCACTTAATGCAACGGTGGTAGCACCTTTTTCATTCGCATACTCCATCGCCGCTACGACGTTTTTACTGTTCCCAGATCCACTAATACCAATAACTAGATCATGCGGTTGTAAGAAATTTTTAAGAGGCTCTATAAAAATGCTATCCCACCCGATATCATTGGCAATAGCCATCATTGAGGGAAGGTTGTCGTTTAAACAAATCATCTTGAACCGTTTATCCAAACCATAGCTGGCACCCTTTAAGAAATCACCAGCGGCATGAGAGGCAGAAGCGCCAGATCCACCATTTCCCATGGTGTAAATGTTCCCACCCTTTTCATAGGTTGCATGAAATGCATCAACCAATTGGTCCAAACGAGTTGGGTCTAGAGCATCGAGCGTTGTTTTTACGAGGTCAATATATTCTTGTGCGTTCATGTCTTGGTCTAATTACGAATTGGCCACTAAAATAACTGAATTATTTGCGCCATCGTATAAATCCTACTACACTCATTGCAGAATATATTATCATAAGCGCAGCATATACCCAAAGTCCCTTAGCACCGTAAAGAATAACCGAAGCGATGTTTAAAGGAATCCAGTAATGGAAGGCAGTACGAATTCTTTTCGCTTCCTGCCAAGTCGCCCATAATCCAAAGACGGTAGTAAAAGCGTCAAAATAGGCATATGACACACCCGGCAATGTATTAAGAGCATATCCTAAACCGAGCGCTGCAGGAATTCCAAGCAAAGCCAGGTATTGTAATTTTATTGGAAGCGAAACCAATGCAACACGCTCACTAGAGGAACGCACATACCATTGGCTCCAACCGTAAAAGCCCATAAGAACGTAGACAAAATATAGACCACTTTCCGCATACAGGCCTGCTCGCAGGAATAATGCCACAGAAAGTGCAGAGGAAAGTGTTCCAAAAGGCCACGCCCAAACCTTCCGTTCAATTAAGCCATAAATGAACAGCAATCCTAGAAGCGTCGCACTCCACTCTAAAAATATATCTATATGCATAAAAAAACCCCGAGCTTCTCGCTCGGGGCTAATTTAAATGGAATCTGCGAGCATTAGACTAATTCTTGTACCAAGTCCGCTGCCTCTTGTAAAGCAATCGCACTGTGTACTTCAAGTCCACTCTCGTCAATTAATTTTTTTGCTTCTACAGCATTCGTTCCTTGGAGTCGAACAATGATAGGCACATTGATATTACCCATGTTTTTATAAGCATCAACAACACCTTGAGCAACACGATCGCAACGAACGATACCACCAAAAATGTTGACTAAAATTGCTTTTACATTTTGATCACGAAGAATAATACGGAATGCCTGCTCTACACGAGCTGCATCAGCTGTTCCACCTACATCCAAGAAATTCGCAGGATTACCACCTGCCATTTTTATAATGTCCATGGTAGCCATCGCAAGGCCTGCGCCATTTACCATACAACCAACGTTACCGTCAAGCTTTACAAAGTTAAGACCAGCTTCGCCTGCCTCTACTTCTATAGCTTCTTCTTCACGCGTGTCGCGCATTTCTGCAATGTCCTTATGACGGTATAATGCGTTATCATCGATAGTCACCTTTGCATCTACAGCCAAAATTTTATCGTCGGAAGTCTTCAAGACCGGGTTGATTTCAAATAGAGAAGCATCTGCACCCTCATAGGCACGATATAGTGCCGTAACGAACTTAGTCATGTCCTTAAAAGCGGCACCACTTAGTCCTAAATTGAAGGCAATCTTGCGCGCCTGGAATCCGGTTAACCCTACCTTAGGATCGATCTCTTCCGTGAAAATTAAATGTGGTGTCTCCTCTGCTACAGTCTCAATATCCATACCACCCTCTGTGGAATACATGATCATGTTGCGTCCTGTAGAACGGTTAAGTAAGACCGACATATAAAATTCTGAAGTTTCGCTTTCCCCAGGATAGTATACATCCTCTGCCACCAATACTTGATGTACTTTTTTTCCTTCTGCTGAAGTTTGAGGGGTAACCAATTGCATCCCTACAATACTAGCAGCTACTTCTTCCACCTTATCAATACCTTTAGCAAGCTTCACGCCACCGCCTTTTCCGCGACCACCAGCGTGAACTTGTGCCTTAACAACGTACCAAGAGGTACCGGTTTCTTCAGTGAGTTGTTTCGCTACTTCAACAGCTTCTGCTGGCGTTTGAGCCACTTTTCCGCGTTGAATACGTACGCCGTAACCGGCTAAAATTTCTTTTCCTTGATATTCGTGGAGGTTCATAGTGTTCCTTGATTTGCCTACAAATTTAGGGTACAACCTTTGAACGATGAACCTTTTTAACCGCTAAAGTTGTTAAATCAATATATCCAATCGATTACCGATATTTGCGCATGCCAAAAACCTACCTAATTCTCCTGCTAGCTTCCCTATGCTATGGCCTTGGCGCCCAGAATTTACCAAAATCAGCTTTTATTCCAGCATTGACAGATGAAGGTATGCGCGTTGATGGCGTTTTGTCTGAATCGCAGTGGGATACCGCGGCGAAATTGACTCCTCTGGAATGTTACTTCCCACAACCTTCAGCAACACCCGAGGGTATATCGGATGATGTTCGTCTGTTCTACACTGAGAAAGGACTGTATATAGCGTTTACGTTTATCGACGATACAGCACCTATACTGAGTCAACTGACTCCAAGAGATCGAGTGAATGCGAACACGGACTGGGCTCAGATTATCATCAACCCGTTTAATGACGGATCGAATGATTTCAACTTTTACCTCAGTGCAGCTGGCGTTCAAGGCGATTCTCGTGCTACAAATGACGACGACGAAGATGGTAGTTGGAATGCCGTCTGGTATAGTGCCTTAGTGAAAACAGAACATGCGTGGAAGGCAGAAATTTTTATTCCCTACCGTGTGTTGCGTATGCCGGAAACAAAGGAGGACGAAGATCCGAAACCATGGGGGTTTAATATTAAACGATCCATTCGCAGTACGCGCACCCTTTACAGCTGGAACCCTATCGATAGAAATTTTGACAACGAATCCCTCCAGAGCGGAGTATTGGAAGGTATACGGGTAATAAACCCTCCTAAACGCATCAGTTTAAGGCCTAATTTTACAGGTTCCGTTTTGCGCAACAGCGGTGGTAGTACGAACAGTACCGGAGCCGCAGGAGCCGATATTAAGATCGGACTCAACAAGAGTTTTACACTGGACATGACGCTGCTCCCTGATTTCTCACAAGTAGCTTATGATGAGCAATTTGTAAACTTCGAAGCTTTCGAACAACGGTTCGATGAAAACCGTCAATTCTTCACAGAAGGTGTCAACCTTTTTAATAAAGCTGGGCTTTTCTACAGCAGGCGTATTGGTGGCAATCCTAAAAACTTCACCAATGCCAATCTCGGTGATCTCGAGAATACCACACAGAGTTTTACTCGTATGTTGAATGCAACAAAAATCTCTGGAACTACGGATAAGAACCTCAGTATAGGATTGCTCAATGCACTGACGGCAAATAATTATGCTGTTGGTAAAGATTCAACTGGTGCCGCTGTCGAGGTACTTACAGAACCGATGACTAATTATAATGTCTTCGCGATGGACCAGCGCATTGGTACCAATAACTCCATAGGATTCATAAATACCCACGTGCTTCGCTCCAACGCTTCCGGGTCTACCCGCGATGCACGCGTTTCTGCGGTAACAGCGAATCTAAATTTATTTAAGAATAGCCATTTTTTCAATGCTACGGCCGCACAAAGCAGCGTATACGACATGGAAAGCCCATACACTGGCGGCGCTGGTGGCTGGGAGATGGGAAAGCAAACAGGCGCTTGGCGCTGGGAACATGAATTGGATCTGGTCACCCCGAATTTTGACCCCAATGATTTAGGATTTCAACGTCGGGGTAATAAGATTCATCAAGATTTTTCATTCAGCCATCAACTGCAGGCGCCGAACGAAAGATTGTTACGCCGACGTAACCAGTTAACAGTGCAATACCGTCAATTATTCGAACCCCAACAGTTTGAGCGCGTTCGCATGGAATATAACTACTTTGCATTGACAGAGAGTTTTCTTGCTTATGGTTATGAAATAAAGGCGCGGCCAAAAGAATATGATTTTTACGACCCAAGGGTCTGGGGCAGGTATCGATGGAATCCAGCCTCTATTGGGCATAATGCTTGGGTTAGCACTGATTTCAGAAAACCGTTTGCTTTTGAACTTCGTGGGGGTCAATGGCGTTGGGCGGACTGGGGAGCTCGTGGTTTGTATGGATCTACGGAACTTATTTTCAGAGTGAATGATCAATTCAATTTTAAAACTGAATTTTCCCTGAGCAATCGTAAAAATATAGGATGGGCACAAACACTTTCAACCGATAGTGTCGGCATGGCTTTTCGAGAGCGCAAAGAATTTACCCAAAGTTTTGAAGGTCAATATTTGTTTGGGCCCAATTCATACCTCACTATTAATGCGCGACATGCTTGGAACAGAATTGACTCCCAAGAACTATTTCACCTCACTCCTGAGGGTGGTTTAACTCCTTCTTCATCATATACCGATCAAGATTTACGCATCAACATCTTCAATGTAGACTTTAAATATGTTTGGTGGATGGCTCCGGGACGTGAACTCAATCTGTTATATCGTGCATCATTCGCTCGAGCAGACGATGCGATAACTCTAAATTATTGGAACAATATGAAGGACATCAGCCAAACAGGAACAGATCAGGTCTTCTCGATACGCCTAGTATACTTCTTAGATTATGCTGAGTTACTGAAATAGCCTAATTTGCAGCCTATGATCGTGCTAAAAGGAATAAAGAAATCGTACGGAACTACAGAGGTTCTTCGCGGCATTGATGCGACCATCGCAACCGGTGACTTTGTGAGTATTGTAGGTCCATCTGGGGCGGGCAAAAGCACATTACTTCACCTGATCGCAGGTTTGGACGCTGCCACAGAGGGCAGCATAGATTTCGAAGGCAGCGCCATTCAAGATTTAGATAAATCAGCACTCAATCAGATGCGCAATGAAAAGATTGGCTTAGTCTTTCAATTTCACAACCTACTCCCTGAGCTCACCGCATTAGAAAATGTACTGCTCCCAAGGTGGATCGGTAAAAAAATAGACGACGCAGCTGAAAAAGATGCTTTAGAGAAATTAGCTTTTTTAGGTATTGCCGACCGAGCACACCATTTACCAAATGAATTGAGCGGTGGCGAGCAGCAACGCGTTGCCATTGCGCGAGCGCTCATTAATAACCCTAGAATTTTACTCGCAGATGAGCCTACAGGAAATCTGGATAGTGCGAATGCGAGCGCCGTTCATGAATTATTAGTCCAACTAAACGAAGAATTTGGTCAAACGGTCGTTGTTGTTACCCATAATGACCAGCTCGCTGCATTGGGTAGAAAACAATGGGTCATGACCGACGGTCTGCTCAAAGCATAATTCCTTCACAATATATGAAGCAGTTATCACGTGAAGAATTGGCTCAATTTTTAATAGAGAAAGCCGATCAATACGCCAAATTTAGCTTCGTACAAGACGATCCCATTCAAATCCCTCATTCCTTCGCTACTGCTGAAGATATTGAGATTAGTGGTCTTATGGCGGCCACGCTTTCTTGGGGGAACCGAAAAACTATCATCGCGAAAAGCAATGACCTAATGGACCGTATGGATCGTTCACCGGCTGAATTTATTCGCGGTGCGAGCGAGTCCGACCTGGAGACTTTTAATGGGTTTGTGCATCGTACGTTCCAATCCGAAGACATCAAAGGACTCGCTCGCAGCCTCAGAATGCTCTACCAAGAGCACGAAAGTTTAGGTGGTTTTTTTAAGGCACATATTCGCGAAGGAGATACACATCTGGGGCATAGTTTTCAAGAATTCAAAGGATATTTGCTAGATAATGGACTCCCCTTACGTGCAGGTAAACACTTTGGCGACCCGAGTAAGGGCAGTGCATGTAAGCGATTAATTATGTTTACTCGCTGGATGGTTCGAACGAATAAAGAAGGTATAGATTTTGGACTGTGGGATATTGACCCTGCTCTTTTATCCTTACCGTTAGACGTGCACAGTGGACGTGTTGCGCGGAGTTTAGGACTATTGAAAAGGAAACAAAACGACTGGAAGGCTGTGGAAGAATTGGACCAATCTATTCGTATGATTGAACCTTATGATCCGGCGCGTTTAGATTATGCACTTTTCGGCCTAGGCGTTTACGAAGGTTGGAAATAGATTAAAGTGCCATAAGACCCTCGATTTTTGTAACCTTTTTATAACGATCAATAATACTATCAACGTCAAGCATCATTTCCTTCGCACTAATCGAAACAAATTTACCGGTCTTCGAAGGACGTAATTCTATTTGCGCCACTTTAGCATCAAACAGGGCTTCCACCTCCGCTACTTTTTGATTATCCGCAGGAACAATGAATTTAAATAGAAACACAGCTGGCCAATCGCGATCTTCAAGCTGCGTTCGTAATCCTTCATAAGGGTCTTTACTCATGATACTCTCAGGTTAGAGGGACAAAAGTACATCATCTTCAAGAGAACTCGAGCGTAAAAAATCCCGAGATGCAATGAGATCAGGATGCAAATAACGGTCTTCCTCAATCACTGGAACGATCTCCCGGAATGCAGTCACATAGCTTTGCATAGTAGGGCTAATATCCGCTTTTCGAAGGTGTAGTGCTTGAGATGCATTGAGTAGTTCAATACCCAATATTTGATACAGATTATCCACCACTTTGATCAATTTTGTTGCTGCATTCGCCCCCATACTTACATGGTCCTCTTGCCCGTTCGAACTCTCAATACTATCTGCAGAAGCTGGCGTACAGTATTGCTTGTTTTGACTAACAATTCCTGCCGCGGTGTACTGCGCAATCATGAGTCCACTGTTCAGACCCGGATTCGGTGTTAGAAAAGGGGGCAAACCTCTCCTACCCGAAATTAGCTGATAGGTACGACGTTCAGAAATAGAGCCTAATTCGTGTAAGGCCAATGCCATATAATCGAGCACTAGTGCAAGCGGCTGACCGTGAAAATTCCCGGCGCTTACTACCGCATCCTCTTCTTCTAAGACCACAGGATTATCCGTGGCAGAATTGACTTCCGTTTCGATCACTTCCATCGCATGCCATAAGGCGTTTTTAGAAGCCCCGTGTACCTGCGGCATGCAACGAAAACTGTAGGGATCTTGCACATGAACTTTCTCATTGTGCATGATGGGCGCTTCATTCAACCATTGAAATATGCGCTTGGCGGTAAGAACCTGACCTCTTTGTGGCCGAGTCGCATGGACACCTTGAGAAAAGGCCTCAATTCTACCATCGTGCGCTACCGTTGATAGGGCACCTATAAAGTCAGAGAAATAATCTAGTCTGCGTGCATGCAGGGTCGCATAGATTCCATGCGCAGACATGAATTGGGTACCGTTTAATAGCGCAAGCCCCTCTTTTGAGGCCAACGTATAAGTAGCCCAGGCTTTGGGACCTAATTGGTCTAAAGCCTTTTGTGTTTCTACAATTTCTCCTTTAAACCACAAGCTTCCTTCACCTAATAAGGGAAGACTCATGTGCGCCAGCGGCGCTAAATCACCACTAGCTCCTAAGGAACCTTGCGCATAAATGACTGGCAGCGCGCCGCTATTGTAAAGTTGAACGAGACTTTCACAAACCTCAAGTCGAATACCGCTCACTCCTACTGCAAAGCTTTTAAGTTTCAAAGCGATGATTAATCGAATAATCGCCTGATCCACAAATTCTCCCGTACCGCACGCATGCGACCGCACAAGGTTGGTTTGCAACCTACCCAAATCTTCAGCACCTACCTCAATGGAACACAAACTACCGAAGCCGGTGTTGACTCCATATATAGGCGCAGTACTACGCGCTGATTTTTCTTCGAGGAATTTGCGTGATGCCGTAATGTTCTTTCGAGCCGTTTCAGAAAGAGCGATTTCTACAGAACCGTCTGCAATGGACTGATAGTCAATATAAGATAATGGCGTGGTTCCTACTTCTAGTCGTTTCATGTGCTGTGATTAAGGACCTCGAAAATACGCCACATCGTCTTTAATACCGCACAACTGCGAACCTTGATGCCAAAATTGGGTTTAGAATCTTAGAAGAAGTAACTATGAAACACTACGTAATCGTTGGCGGTAGCAAAGGCATCGGCAAAGCGACGGCAGAACTACTGGCCGCAGAAGGACACAAAATCACTGTTTTTAGCCGAACACCTTATGAAGGACCGGCACACACTATTGAGTGGGAAGAGTTCGATGTACTAACAGATTCATGGGACGACATCATGCCTGAAAATATTGATGGACTCATGTACAGTGTAGGTTCCATCAACCTAAAACCTTTTCGCGGTTTAAAACCAGAAGTTTTTGAAGCAGACTTTCAACTTCAAGTGATGGGTGCAATCAAAGCTTTACAGGCAGCTCAAAAGAATTTTAACAAAGACAGTATTGCCTCGTGCGTATTGTTCTCAACCGTTGCCGTGCAACGCGGCATGCCGTTTCACGCCACAGTAAGCACCTCTAAAGGAGCAATAGAAGGTTTGACACGCGCCATTGCATCAGAGTGGGCACCGAAGGCACGTATTAACTGTATTGCGCCAAGTCTTACGGACACTCCGCTAGCATCAAAATTGCTCAGCACGGCGGAAAAGAAGGAGGCCATAGGTGCGAATAATCCAATGAAACGAGTAGGTGAAGTTGGTGATGTTGCTGAAATGGCAGCATTCTTAATGGGAGATAAAAGCAGTTGGATGACGGGTCAGATCGTTCATATCGACGGCGGACAGAGCGTTCTATAAGCATGTGGAAAGAATCGTTTACAGCTTTGGCATTAGACGGTCTTCAGCGAAGAGAACGTACCGGATTAATTAACGCTATTTCCGGTATACGCACTGCTTTCCTAGCCATATCTGGAACACAGGGTAACTGGAATGCAGGAGTCTTTACCAATGTGACACATGTAGGAGCAAATCCTGCGTGCATGAGTATCTTATTCCGTCCAGATAATGGCAATAGACATTCCTACACGAATTATAGAACAAACAAACGCATCACTCTGGTGGCGCTTCCAGAGGAAGAAATGCAGCGATTACATGATTGCAGTGCATCTTATAATGAAGGAATTTTCGAATGGGAACATCTGGGTGGGCGCTGCGAAAATATAGACGGCTGGACGCACCCCTTACCTACTGCTGCATTGTGGGCGGTAGAATTGGAATTTGATGAGAGTTTTAAACTGAAGAACGATTGTATCTATACCGTGGGACGTGTTCAACACGTAGGATTAGGAAATGCCCTTTATCGCGAGGATCGCACATTACATTTCAACACTCCCCCGCTACTAGCGCTCGGTCTTCAGCATTATTTTATACCCGAATCGGTTTCACACCTTCCCTTTCCTGAAGTAAAACCAATAAGAAATGGCGACTAAACAATCCGTTCATATTGTTTGGTTTAAACGCGATTTTAGATGGCACGATCACGCCCCTATTCGAGGCGCATTAACCGCAGGGGAACGCGTACTTTTTGTAGCACTTTACGAAGCTACGCTGTGGAGCGAAAAACCATACGATCCGCGGCACGAGCGGTTTATTTGGGATTCTATTAAAGACCTTAATGAAGTTGCGGGTAAAGAGGTAGTCTATTTTCTAAAAGTTGAGGCAATAGATTTCTTCAAATTCTGCCTTTCTACCTTTATTGTCAAGGCCGTCTACAGTCATCGAGAAACAGGCATAGGCAAGACTTTTGTGCGAGATAAGGCCGTTAAACGTCTTTTGAAAAACAGCGATATTTCTTGGAATGAATGGGATTACGGAGGCGTAAAAAGAGGACTTAAGCATCGTAAAAACTGGCTTAAAGATTGGTATGATTATGTGGATGTAGCGCCAATTGAAACTGATTTAAATGCAGTTTGTAAGCAAGCGCACCCCAATATTTTTGATTCATGGCAACATACTAACAACTACGAACCCCATCCCTACTTTCAAAAAGGCGGCGCTCGACGGGCGGAACGCGTTTTGTATTCGTTCCTGACAGAACGTATAAAAGGCTATGCCCAAAGTATTTCTAAACCTTTAGCCAGTAGAAAAGGATGCAGTCGTATTTCACCCCATTTAGCTTGGGGGAACCTGAGTATTCGTCAAATATGGCATATGGCAGAGGTCGTTGAGCTAGCAGGCTCTAAGCGAAATCAACGCGCATTTGTCGATCGCTTGCGCTGGCAAGCGCACTTTATACAAAAATTTGAAAGTGCATGTAGTTACGAATTCCATCCCATAAATCGGGCCTACACTGCTGTAGACGCCTTAAAAGTCTGGGACGAGAAGAAATTTGAAGCATGGAAAAACGGTACCACAGGTGTACCGTTAGTCGATGCGTGTATGCGTTGTGTTGCTGCGACAGGCTATCTCAATTTCAGGATGCGTGCAATGGTTGTGAGCTTTTACAGCCAATACCTCTGGTTACCTTGGGAAGCTGGAGCCCGTTACCTAGGCAGCACATTTACAGATTTTGAACCTGGAATCCACTATACCCAATTTCAGATGCAAAGTGGCTACACTGGGGTAAATACCATTCGCATTTACAACCCCATAAAGCAAAGCTATGATCAGGATCCAAAAGGTGAGTTCATCAAGCAATGGTTGCCCGAACTAAAGGACTTGCCACTGCCGCATTTACACGAGCCTTGGGCTATTCCACCTATGATGTGGGAAATGGAGCAATGGGATACAGGAAGCTACCCAAGAACCCCTATTGTAAATCTTACCGCTGCAAGAAAATATGCAAGCGATCGACTTTACAGCATTAAAAAGACAAAAGCCTCTAAACAAGAGGCGCAACTCATCCTCGAAAAATTGGTCAATCCAAGCACTAAGAGGTCTTAAGCTTCTTCGACTAATCGGAACCCTTCTCCGTGTACATTATCTATGCGAATACGCTCGTCTACTTTTAAATATTTACGGAGTTTGGCGACATAAACATCCATAGAACGTCCAGTAAAGTAGTTATCCTCGCGCCAGATTTTCAATAGTGCTTTACTGCGCGGCATCAGTTGGTTTTTATGTTGAATCAGCATTTTCAAGAGGTCACTTTCTTTAGGACTCAGTCGGATCAATTCCCCATCGTGACTTAACTGTCGAATTTTTGGCTCTAAAATGAAACTTCCTATGCTGAACGTATCTGGCTCCTCATCCATTTCAGCCACTTTTCGACCGATGATAGCCTGTATTTTATAAAGTAAAACATCCGTATCAAAAGGCTTTACCAAATAATCATCGGCTCCTGCGCTATAACCAGCAATAATGTCTTCTTTTTGTCCTTTCGCCGTTAAGAAAATCAGCGGCTGACCATTATCAATTTCTTTTACCTCAGTGGCTAAGGTCAAACCGTCCTTCTTTGGCATCATTATATCGAAAATACACAGTTCGTATGTGCCTTGTTTGTAGGCACGTAAACCCTGAACGCCATCGCGTTCAAGAGTAACCGCATAATCGTTAAAATCCAGTGTGTCTTTGAGCATATTGCCAAAGTTCACATCATCTTCCACTAATAAGATTCGCTGCTTTTCCATAATTATATTGTTTTTGGCAATACTAACGTAAAGGTGGTTCCGGCATTAGGAGCACTATCTACTTGTATCGTTCCGCCGTGTTTTTCTATGATATCTTTAACGAAGGAAAGACCTAAACCGTGTCCTTTCACATCATGAATGTTTCCTTTCGTTGCACGATAAAACCGATCAAATACTTGTCGCTGTGAATCTTCATCCATTCCTATGCCTCGGTCTTTGACCATAATTTTATATTCGTCTAAACCTTGGCTTAATTTTACACTGATTTCAGGCGCATCTAGACTGTATTTTATGGCATTGTCAATAAGGTTAGTTAATGCACTTTTGAATTGAATCAAATCTCCATCCATTTCATATTCACCTGCCTCGCAACTTAAATCGATCCATCCCTGACGCTGTTCAGCCGTAAGCTTAAAATGATCGACAGCCTCACGTAAACAGGATTCTAAATCCATCGGAGCTAAGGTTAAAGTCAATTCCTCCTTATCCATCATCGACATCTGTAACACGCTTTCCATCTGGGCATTCATACGCTTATTCTCACTCTTTATAATGCCTAAATACTGCTGCATTTGCTCGGAATTCATTTTCTTACCGTTACGCAACAAGGCGTCAACAGCTAAACTAATGGTCGCTAGCGGAGTTTTGAATTCGTGCGACATATTGCTTATAAAATCGCTCTTGACTGCAGCCAAGCGTTTTTGTTTTCGCCCTTGACGCTGTACACTAAAAAAAGCAAACAAAATGACCGTCGAAAACAGTAAAGTCACAAAGAGGTTGAGATACACACGTGATGCTAAATAGAACTTACCTGAAGGAAAATACATCAGCAACTGGCGTGTAGGCCCAAAAAAGCTTTCAGCCAATACAAAGTTGTAAGCAACCTTGTCCGTAGTAAATGCATCGCTGAGTAAACTGTTTAAATACCCATTCTCAACGATAGCCCATTTAGGTGCAGTTCGAATGCCATGAACACGCAATTCACTTTGCAACAAACTGTCCATTTCCGTAGAAGAAATAAGCGTTTCCCATGGTAAAGAACTTTGAAAATCGTCAAGAAATCCAGAAATCATAGTGGTGTCCATCCCGAATCCAGAACCATAAGGAACCGCGCCCTGAGTAGCCGACCAACGCAATGTGGTTGTACCCATTGGAGTATTAATGGTTACTGTAGAATCACTCGAAGTACTGCGCTTAAGCGCTCCTGTACTTTTTCTTTTCACGAAAAGTCGCACCCGCTCGTTAATACCAGATGCAGTAGCGCTAACATCAGAATCAAACTGTTGTTTCTGTAATTCCAATTCGCCAGAAAGTAAATTCAATTGCAGCAACAAAGCGCCGAGCACAGCTGCAGTAAGTACTGCCGTTAATGCATGTTTTCGAAGTTTTCCTATGAATTGATTCAACATAACACGAAAATAGAACTATCTAACGGGATGCATTAGAAGTTTAACGCGTCTTAACACAAGAACGGATCAGAGTAACTGACCGATAAGGTCATCCACCGTCAATCCCTCGCCTTTCGCTTTGTAATTTATAACTACACGATGGCGCAGCACAGCACGAGCAATTTGTTTCACGTGCGCAGTGCTCGGCGTTCCTTCACCTTTCATCATTGCCAATGCCTTTGCTGCAAGAACAAGATTCTGTGAGGCACGAGGTCCGGCGCCCCAAGAGAAATAGTTTTCTGCTATGCTACTGCCGCCTTCTTTACCCGGTCGAGTTTTACGTGCTAGTGTTACTGCGTAATCCACTACTGCATCGGTTACCGGCATTGCACGCAGTGCAAACTGGAGGTCGAGCACCTCCTTCGAAGAAAGTATGGGGTTGACCTGTTTACTTCCACCCACGGTAGTGGCACGTACTACCGCACGTTCATCATCGAGGGCTGGATAGTCGACATAAATATTAAATAAGAATCGGTCCAACTGGGCTTCAGGCAATGGATATGTTCCCTCCTGCTCTATTGGGTTTTGAGTAGCTAAAACAAAAAACGGCTTCGGTAAATTCATCGTTTTACCTGCAGCACTGACCTTCTTCTCTTGCATGGCCTCTAACAATGCAGCTTGCGTTTTAGGCGGCGTACGATTGATTTCATCAGCCAGCACCACATTAGAGAATATTGGTCCCTTGTGGAAGGTGAATTCTCTTTGAGCGTTCAATACCTCGGTACCCGTAATGTCTGAAGGCATTAGATCCGGAGTAAATTGGATGCGAGAAAAATCAAGACCAAGCGCTTGGCTCACAGAGGTGATTAATAAGGTTTTTGCCAATCCGGGGACACCTACTAACAGGCTATGGCCTTGGCAAAGGATAGACATTGTGATTAAATCAACCGCTTCTTCCTGCCCTATAATTACCTTACCTACTTCAGTTTTAAAGGACTGAAGCTTAGCAGGGGCATTTTCGAGAGTCGATATGATTTCGTCGTTAGTCATTATTGCTATTCCATGAATTTAAGGCATCATTGCAATCGTAATACCCCTCGTTAATTTTAACAAAGGTGTCTACCAATTTCTCTTCCTTCCACTCTTCAACCGTCTTTGCTTGTTTCTGTTGAAGGGCAAAACCTTTGATACGTGTGAAATCGAGATCTAGATTTGCTCTATGCGGCTCATATTTGGCATCCAAACGAACAATACGAAATGCTTCACGCTGATCCTCTGTTCTGTAGAATGTTGCTTCAGAAATATCACCTTCCGCTATGGAGTTGATTAAACCGAATAGACCTCTGTCTAATTGTGATACTTCAAATTTATTATTTCCACTCTGGAAATTGCTCATCTGACCACCGTTGAATCGGGTTTGTTCGTCATCACTAAAGCGTCTAGACGCTTCTTCGAATGTCATTTTACCATTGGCAATTGCTGCACTAACACTGTCTAGAAAGCTCTTTGCTTCCTGCAAATTTTCTTGTGTAAGCTTTGGCTTTATGAGAATATGACGAAGATCCAATTCTTCCCCACGCTTCTCAAGTAACTGTACAATATGATAACCAAACTCAGTCTTGAATGGATCGCTAATTTGTCCCTTGCGCAAATTAAATGCGACGGCCTCAAATTCCTTTACAAAAACACCGCGCTGAATGCCCTTGTATTCGCCACCTTTCTTATTCGAACCTGGATCTTCACTGTAAAGAATTGCCATTGATGAGAAAGAGGTACCATTTTCAATTCTGTCTTTAAGCTCCTCGAGTTTGGTGACGACTTCCTGCTCTGCTTCCTCAGATAACTCTGGAAATTTGACGATTTGACTTAACTCTACTTCGGCGCTTATGAGCGGAATGCTATCTTCTTGTAAGTTTTCATAGTATTCGCGAACCTCAGAAGGAGTTACCTCGATACCTTCAACAACTGTCATTTGCATTCGTTGTGCCGTCAGTTGCTCTTTAATAAGGGTGCGCATATCTTCTTTAATTTCAACTACAGATTTTTCATAGAAATCTTCAAGTTTCTTTTGATCACCCATTTGCATGATCAATTGTTGAATTCTACGGTCCATATTAGCCTCTACCTCTTCTTCGCCTACAGAAATAGAATCAATGGCAGCATGGTGAATGAGCAACTTTTGAAACAATAATTCTTCAAAAACTTCGCAATAGGTTACTGGTTTACCGAAGTTTTGACGGTTAAATACATCGTATTGCTCCTCTATATCACTTTTTAGGATGACATCTCCACCTACGATAGCTGTTACCCCATCAACGGTTTGCGGTTGAGCACTTGCACAAACTGCAAGAAGCGTGAATACGCTAGTGTATAATAAGTGTGCCTTCTTCAATTGCATGTTCAATAATATTTTCTTCAATCTGTTCGATGAGCGCCAGTCGACGTTTGTTCAACAGTACTTTCTCAATGCGCTCTTCAACGTAAGGGAGCGGACTATAACTGTCCTTGATCCGTAGGGCATTTACTTGCACAAAATACACCAATGCCGTGTCTTCACAGGTAAATCTCTTTCTTCTATTTAAATAATTATACGGGTTGGTCGATTCCAACGGAATTTCTTCTAGAAAATCCATCATAGGTATCCATACAGAATCGCCATAATTGCTTTGTTTACTCACAAATACTTCAGCCCAATCCAAATATTTATCCTGGTAGCTGTCAGATAAATACCAACGTTTAGCCTCTTTCGTTTTCTGCGCTTCTATAGGAGCCGCAGCATAAAATGCTTGAACTATACTTTCCTTGAGTTCGAAATTATTCAAGTTTTGATCATAGTAGTCTTTTATCTGCTCCGTAGTAATGGTGGTATCCAAATGCTGACGTACATAACCATCTATATATGCATGCTTTAGTAAGTCATTTCTGTACTGAGCCACTAACTCTTCAAAATCGGCCAATTCCGTTTGTAAATTAAATTCAGCAGCCTCTACAAGCAATTCATTTTCAGCCCATTGACGAACCAGTCGGTTAACTAAGGAAATACTATCTCCATCATCCATCTGCCCCGATTTAGGTAAATGGTCAGCAATATCTTCCACAAATAGCTTTTTATTCCCTAATTCCGCCAATATATCTTGTTCCAAATCTCCATTAGAGACACAGGCAACAGATGCTAAAGCTACTAGTCCTATGAAGATTTGCTTCACCATTAACGCAATTCCTGAAATAGTGCGGCTTTCGCATTTTCGTTGATATTTACCTCAAATTTTGATTTTAAGGCACTTACCCACTCTTTCTCAAGAGCATCTTGATAACTAGCTATTACCAAACCTTTAATTTCGTTCAAGGCCTTCGGTGCTGAAAGTATAAATTCGTCAATCTGAACGACAGCGAAGCTACCGTTATCAAGTTCTACAGGTCCGTATACACCGGATTCAGGCTGCCAAACTGCTTCTATTACTGAATTATCATCTTGCTCGTAAGTCCCGTTCTGAACGGCAACACTTAATGCGTCTTCATTTTCCAGTAACTCCTGAACCTTTTCAGCCTTATTTTTGGCCGTCCATTTAGAAATCTTTTTTGCCAGTTTTTCGTCTGTACTGACCCAATAGGTAGCCCGTATACGGTCTTCCCAGCGGTAATCTTCCTTAATTAATTCATAATGGGTCGCGATACCAGCACTATCCTGTGCCGCTTTATTCCAAACCGCTTCTTGTGTTAAATCAAATAAGAGAATACCTTCTTTATACTCTCGTACTAAATTTCTGAAATCTGCATGCTTTGATTCCAACTGACCGTCTTCATATGCGATCATACGATCATTAGAGTACGCATTGAAGAGCACTCTCAGGAATTCTACACGAACCGCCTCACTACTCTGATTCTGGTTTTTCGTCCAGAAATCTAATACCTCACTTTGATAAATCTTTTCATTAGCAAAAGTGGCAACAACCCGATCACGAGATAATGCAGGAATTTCCCATGTACCTGTTCCAAAAGCATTCTTGTCTACTAAATTCATAGTTCGTCCCAACCAACGCTCATCAATATCAAAGTTGTATTCAGTCTTCAGGCGCTTCATGAAACGGGTAGCTCCCACTCTACTTCTAGTATCACGCTTCACCTTCTTTTTAAGCTCAGACTTCAATTCATCAAAGGACGGTAGTGGCTTTTTCTCAATGAGTTGAATCACGTGCCAACCGATACTCGTTTCCACGGGCGCAGAATAATCACCAGGTGCTTCTAGAGCGAAAGCTGCTTTCTCAAACCCAGGCATCATTTTATTGATCCCAAATTCTGGTAATTCCCCCATGGCATCCTTTGTCTTGCGGTCTTCACTAAACTCGAGCAAGGAAATAAAGTCTTCGCCCCCCTCAAGTCGACCGTAAATTTCATTCGCACTGCGTTCAGCTCGCTGCTGCTCCTGTAAGGATGATTTCCCATTCGATGCGAAGAAAATATGACGAACACGTATATTACCACTAGCAGAGCGACGGTCGAGTAACTTCAATAAATGATATCCGTATTGACTTCTTACAGGCATAGATAAATCACCTAATTCCAATTCATATGCTGCCGATTCAAAAGGATATACCATATTAAATACGGTGAAGTAACCTAAATCACCTCCATTTTTTGCACTCCAAGTATCTGCGCTTGTTTCTCGAGCGGCATTTTCAAAATTCGTTTTACCCGTTAAAATTGACTTGCGTAATTCAAGCAATTTCTTGTACGCTTTTAAGGTATCCGAAGGAAGCGCATTCGCTTCCAAAGCAATCATAATATGTGCGGCACGGACCTCTTCTTGCATTCTTTCAAAGGCCTGCTTAACCAGCTCATCCTCTGCACCTTGATCACTTAAGTACGGTTTTGCTAATTGGGCACGATACCCTCCGAACTCATTTTTAAAACCTGTAGCCGTGTCACGCTGCTGAGCATACGCTTCAGCTATTTTAAGTTTAAAGTTGATATAGAGGTCTAAATATTCCTCAGGTGTTTTGGGGTCTAATGCAGCCCCAACTCCTTTATTTTTCTCATATACTGCCTTGAATTCGTCAGTAGTAATACTTTGGTTTCCAACAGTGAATAATACCTCTTGTGCATTCAATTGTGCGCCCACAAAAATCAGGGCAATCCATATCAATTTTTTCATTGTGTTTATCTTCTACTGTAGTTAGGTGCTTCTCTAGTAATACTTACGTTGTGTGGGTGACTTTCTTGCATCCCGGCCGCCGTAATTTGAATAAATCCAGCCGATTCTTTTAGGGTAGGGATATCTTTGGAACCGCAGTAGCCCATACCAGCGCGTAATCCACCAATAAATTGATACATCACTTCACTGACTTCGCCTTTGTAAGGAACACGACCTACGATTCCTTCTGGAACTAATTTCTTCACATCATCTTCGACATCTTGAAAATAACGGTCTTTAGAACCATCTGTCATCGCTTCGACACTACCCATTCCTCGATAGGTCTTGTATTTTCTGCCTTCGTAAATCACCGTTTCTCCTGGACTTTCTTTCGTACCAGCGAACATAGATCCTAACATCACACAATCCGCGCCGGCTGCAAGTGCCTTTACAATATCACCTGTAAAACGAATACCGCCATCTGCTATTATTGGAATTCTATTATCGATTGCCTTAGCAATTTCCATTACGGCGCTCAATTGAGGAAAACCCACACCTGCTACAATACGGGTTGTACAGATAGAACCAGGGCCAATCCCAACTTTCACAGCATCGGCGCCTGCTTCCATTAAGTACAAAGCGGCCTCTGGAGTTGCTATATTCCCAACAACAACATCAAGGTTAGGAAACTTTGCTTTAACGCGCTGTAAGGCTTCTACAACGCCTTTGGTATGACCATGCGCTGTATCAATAATTACAGCATCAACGCCACTCTCATTTAATGCCGTCACACGGTCAACAACATCCTGTGTAACACCTACTGCTGCGGCAACGCGTAAACGACCGAATTGATCCTTATTTGCATTGGGTTTGATCTTAATTTTAGTAATGTCTCGATAAGTTATGAGACCAACCAATTTATTCTGTTCGTCAACGACAGGTAGTTTTTCAATTTTGTGCTCTTGCAACATAGACTCTGCTTCATCCATGCTCCCATTTGGCTTTGTCGTAATGAGGTTTTCTTTCGTCATTACTTCATTGATGAGGCGATCATTGTCCTTTTCAAAACGTAAATCACGATTGGTGACTATTCCTATCAGTTCTCTGCTTTCGTTCACCACAGGAATACCGCCAATTCTAAATTCTGCCATCATTGCGTTTGCATCACGAACTGTGGCATCTTTAGTAAGTGTAACTGGATCTAAAATCATCCCACTTTCTGCCCGTTTAACCTTACGAACCTCCACAGCTTGTTGCTCAATGGTCATATTCTTATGAATTACACCGATACCACCTTCCTGAGCAATAGCAATTGCCATAGCACTTTCAGTGACTGTATCCATTGCAGCACTCGCTATGGGAGTCTTCATCCCAATGTTCTTGGAGAAACGCGAAGATAAATCCACATCCCGTGGTAAAACTTCAGAGTAATTCGGTACTAAAAGTACGTCGTCGTAAGTGAGTCCTAGACCTAGGACTTTGTCGTTATTATAAGCCATCGCAATTCCGATTTGAATTGCGCCCAAAATTAAGCAATTTCTACGAACTAAAGCGGGCGACCAATGGTCGCCCGCTTTAGTTTCATAATCTTTTAACAATTAGTTAAGTAAGGTAAAGGTTCCACGCTCCTCAATTGGCACATCTTCTATACTTCTGTACTTAATATAATAGGTGTAAACCCCAATTGCTGCTGGGTCGCCGTTAACCTTACCGTCCCAACTTTCGTTGAGATCGCTGGTTCTAAATACTTCTTGTCCCCAACGATTCATAACGAATAAAGTGTAGCTATCTGGCCTTGCAAAAACACCTTGCGGCTTCCACTTTCTATTTTCAATAATGTCTGAATTTGGACTAAATGCACTAGGCACCCATAAGCGCGCTTTGTGTACTGCGCACGAAACGTTAGAACGGGCGTTAAATTTCTCGCCGAATTCATCACGCCAAGGAATAATTCCATCTTTCGCAATGGCTTTAACGTAATAACAGAATTTCCCTTTTGAATTCGAGTATGGCTTTATATCATCATTATAAACCGAATCCATAGTAGTCGCCGCCAATGAAAAAGAGGATCCACCATCAATAGATCTGTAAATCTTATACTCGTCAACTCCTGCATCGAACTCTCTGTAATGCGTCCAGGTCACTGTATTTGTTAGATTTCCGATAGCTTCAACATTAAGAAGCATATTCGTTCCTAAATTCGATAACGTATCTAGAGCACCACAAGAATCACGTGAAGCAATACGATAGAAGTACTTTCGATTCATTGGATCCGCCGTGTAGTCGATAAATTTCACTTCATATGGCCCCAGTGCTGGTTTTGCAACGTTACCAATGGTCAAATAAGGTCCGATTTCAGCATCTGCACGCTGAATTTGATAGTCAATAACATCCGCATCCTTATCAATGTATGCGTAAAGGTCAATACCGTTTTGAGAGGTAACAGATGCTCTACCTAAATACAAGACTTTCGAACCCTGTACTACAGCTGAACTGTTACAGATCTTGTTCGAAGTACTCGTAATAGTTCCTGTCGTATCAACTGCTCGTACATAGTAACAATAGGAATAACCGTTAATAATACCGTAGTGGTTAAACGTGGTGTCCAACGTGCCTCCTTTTAACAGTACACCTGAGATGACACCTCCTAGAGGATCTGTAATGTCACAGTATAAATTATATTCCTTCGGCTGTGTCTGAGTCCAAGTCTTGTAGGTATTCCAACGAATTCTAGCATAGCCATCACACGGATCTATACCTAAGAACATATACATTGTGCTTGATGGAATAGTATTCCCCACACTACTTTGGTTACCACAGCTATCAATTGCTGTTATAACGTATTCTTCACTTTCGTTTTCAGCATTTGAAAGCTGGTAAATGTAAGGCATTGAAGTAGCGTAATCTGAAGCTAATATTGAATCTACAGGCTGCAAGAACCCTGAATTATCTCTTCTGTATATTCTATAATAAACGACATCGCTATCAGAAGAAGCTTCCCAAGACATCGCGGCAAGATTACCTCCCGCTACTGTAACACTATCAAAAACAATAGGTGCAGGTGGTGTTTTATCCGAGAAAAACCCGCTATCTGAAGAACTAACACAAGAAGCGCCAAAGCGCACTTCATAATTTAGCCACTCCCCACAAAATGCAACAGTATCTGTCCAAGTGGTGTCCATTGTAGTTCCCAATTGTGTCCAGTTGCCTGAGCTTATTGGCGCCTCAACCCAAACATCATATGCAGTTGAATCGTTGCCGCGCATCCAAGAATTCCAATCGAGCTGAGCAATTGATGAGTTGGGCGGTGGTGGGAACGCTTGAAGACCTAAACGAATATTCTGTAATACTGGTGAAGGATCAGATAAGAGCCCGCAACCTCCGCCTACTTGAATCGTGTAGCCGTTTACTGCATTTGGATCAGCTCCAGTATGTGTGTATGTCTGAGTTGCCCAATCATAGATGGTATCTACAACAGTGGTGTTGCCTAAGGTATCGATATGATTGATAACGTAGAAATCCCAATTAAAACCGGTATCTGGGTTAGCGACCCAATCAAAGGTGACACCTAAATCGTCTTGTTGAATACAGGTATTGTCCACATTTGGTATGCCCGGCATGTAGTTTTTAACTTTTACCACCACTTTCTTGTATGAAAAACGGTTGATAGGACACTGGTCATCCTGCATACGCAGGTAGAAGGAGTATTCAGATTTTAAGGTTCCACACTGGTACTCCTGGTAAAATAAATGATCACAGGTGATATTCCAGTTAAATTGAGCATCGTTGAGGCCTGGGTATGTAAAAACACTACCTGGATTCAATGATGTCAACGTCGCACAAGGCGGATTGAAGAGACAGGAATTCGCATTTCCGTAATTCGCGGCAGAACTCAAATTACCTCCAGAGGCGCTAAATTGAATGTTTTGCGAAGAACAGTTAGGGTTCGGATAAGCATCAGATGCCGTAATTTTAAAACGAACAGTATCTCCGGGAAAAACTTCTGTGTAATAGTAAATGGTATCTCCTGCTGTGTTAGTTACAGGGGTCAATACCGTAGCATTCATCAAAGAGTTATCTGGAGTTAATGACATATCCGGGGCTTCATCAACAAAGGCAGATGAACACAATCCAGTCGGAGGAGTACAAGCCAAAGTGACAATCGGGATATCTCTATAAATTTCTCCTACTTTCTGACCACAGCGCCACTCTTCGATCACAACACATGTCGCCCATGATCCCGCTACGCCGGAGTTAAATGTGATTTCTCCAGTTTCGCCATCGATGGATGCTGGTGTTGAAGAAGAACCGCTAGGCAATGGACTGTTCCACGTATATCCAGAAACAAAGTTCACAGAGTTGGATGATGGATTTGCTGAATACGAAGAAGCATCCCACGGATACGACCAGTTGTAGTAGAGTGAATCCAAATCCGGATCGTAACCGAGATTATTATAGACAACATCTACTCCCGTACAAGAAATAACCTGCGGGTCTTCTAAGAAGTTTGGTGAGCTGTCATAACAAGAAGGGTTTGCTGTAGTACCCGCCGAAAGTGCAGTTGTGGAACCCGGTGGGGTGTATGGATACATCACAGCGCGTAGTAAGTAACTAGCGCCACCAGGGCTTACGACATTGGTAATACTGCTAGGACGACAGCAACTGTTCCAAGTAAAATACCAACCTGAGGCAGGTGGAGTACCCGTTAGTGTTATATCTCCAGAACGGTAAACATATTTCTGCATGCGCCCTTGTCCGGAAGTAGCTCCGGAACAGGATGTAGTACCTGTGTAACACGAAGGAACAACATCTGTCGTGCTGATGTAAGCACAAGAAATGCTTACTCCGGCATTCGTTGCAAGAGACTGCGCTGAAGTTGGGAGGGATATACCCCCACAATCACGATACACTACAAGTGTAAACTGGTACTTTCCGTTGGGTTTACATTTCCATACAATTTCACCACCTAAAAGGTGAGAAGCATATCCTTGAAAAGACATCAAGAAAAGTACTGCAATGGCTAGAAAACGTCTCAAATTCATAATAGTCAGGTTGAACATCGAAAATAGGTCATTTTTTCATGAGAAAAAAGCCTTTCATTCATTGGCTTACGAACAATGAGTAAAAGATGTAACTTATTGATTTACAATAATATTAGGTGATTTTTTATCGCTTCGAAATCTTATTAAAAGAAATTGCTCGTTGACGACTGCACTTGTAGCGGCCTACTTCAAAGTCTCGTTTTGCAATATGCTTTGTTCCTCTCCCTTGAACCCGCGCGCGCCACATAAGCCATGATTTAGGCTTCATTTGGTTGCGCATGAGTGCAATAGTTTCAGCTTCTGAAATACCGAATTGAATAGTAATAGCATCAAAAGGTGTTCGATCTTCCCAAGCCATTTCAACTATGCGATCTACTTCTCTTTCGGTAAGTTTTTTAACTACGGCAGAACCTTTCAATGTGTGGAATCGTTTTACAGTTATGCATAAGAAACAAAACCTGCCAGAAAAAGTTTGCGTAACTTGCCGAAGACCGTTCACATGGCGCAAAAAATGGGAGCGAGATTGGGAAAACGTAAAGTACTGCAGCAAGCGGTGCAGTAAAACGAAATTATCGGTATAGATTTCTCGAAATAACCACTTTTTGAATTTCAGAAGTGCCCTCACCTATAGTACATAGCTTACAATCGCGATAGAATTTCTCTACAGGATAGTCCTTAGTATATCCATAGCCACCAAAGACTTGGACTGCTTCATTTGCAACTTCTGTAGAGATTTCTGACGCATACAGCTTGGCCATGGCACTTTCCTGTGTCATGGGTTTGCCCTCCTCTTTTAAGGCGCCCGAATGGCGAGTCATTAGTTCTGCCGCATAAACTTTAGTTGACATTTCAGCGAGTTTAAAACTCACCCCTTGAAACGAACGAATCTTCTTACCAAACTGTACCCTTTCATCTGCATAGCCAATGGCCGCATCCATTGCTCCGCGTGCAATTCCAACAGAAAGTGCAGCAATCGAAATACGTCCACCGTCTAATATTTTCATGGATTGAATAAAACCCTCTCCTACCTTGCCTAAAACATTTTCTTGCGGGACGCGACAATCATCAAAAAATAGACAAGCAGTTTCGGATGCGCGCATGCCCAATTTATTTTCTTTCTGTCCTGCTGTAAAACCGGGCGTACTCTTCTCAACGACAAATGCGGTCATTCCGTGCGAATCGCCTTTTTCCCCTGTTCGTGCAATGACCACAGCGATTTCAGAACTAATCGCATGTGTAATCCAATTCTTAGAACCATTTAACACATAATGGTCTCCGTCCAAAATAGCAGTGGTATCCATACCTCCTGCATCAGAACCCGTTCCAGTCTCAGTAAGACCCCAGGCGCCGATCCATTCAGCAGTAGCCAACTTAGGTAACCATTTCTTCTTTTGAGCTTCCGTTCCAAACTGTAATATATGACCGGTACAAAGTGAATTGTGAGCAGCAACGGAAAGACCTATTGACCCACATACTTGCGCAATTTCATCAATAATCGTGATATATTCTTGGTATCCCAGACCAGCACCACCGTATTCTTCAGGAACTAGAACCCCCATAAATCCTAATGCACCCATTTCTCTAAATAACGGAACGGGAAAGTGTTGACTTTCATCCCACTCCATAACATTAGGTCGGATATTTTTCTCTGCAAAATCTTTGGCCGATTGACGCACCATTTCCAGCAATTCCTGGCGCTCGTCACTGAGTTGAATTCTCATAAAATTGGTTTCTGTTGATAGGTTTGGTAAGATAACAAAGAAGCCCGCATGGTGTTTGCGGGCTTCAATATTTTTTTTTCAATTCGGATCAACTTTTACTAGCTGTCTTTTAACAACTTCTTGTATTTGAATCGAGTAGGTTCTGTGCGCCCGAGTCGCTTCAATTTATTTTCTTCGTATTCACTAAAACTACCTTCAAAAGAGTACACCTCTGAATCACCCTCAAACGCTAAAATGTGCGTACAAACACGGTCTAAGAACCAGCGGTCGTGTGAAATAATCACCGCACACCCTGCAAAGTTTTCTAACGCCTCTTCCAACGCTCTTAATGTATTGATATCTAAGTCATTAGTAGGCTCATCCAAAAGTAAAACATTACCCCCTTCTTTAAGTGCCATGGCCAGGTGAAGGCGGTTGCGTTCACCTCCGGAAAGCACCCCTACTTTTTTGCTTTGATCACCGCCTGCGAAATTGAATCGGCTCAAATATGCACGAGCATTTACGCGCTGGCCACCAAGCAGTACTTCCTCTGTACCCTCTCCGACTACGTCGAAAATGGTTTTTTCTGGATTCAGCTTTTCGTGACTCTGATCGACGTAAGAAATCTGAACCGTCTCTCCCACATCAAAAGCGCCTGCATCCGGCTGTAACTGGTCCATGATCATTTTAAAGATTGTGGTTTTACCCGCGCCGTTTGGACCGATGATTCCAACAATCCCTGCCGGCGGCAATGAGAAATTCAAATCGTCATAAAGCAATTTCTCGCCAAATCCCTTTTTTACATTTTTCGCATCAATAACATTGCTACCTAATCTAGGCCCCGCCGGGATAAAGATTTCAAGCTTGCTTTCTTTCTCTTTTTGCTCCTGAGACAACATACTTTCGTAGTTGTTCAAACGTGCTTTGCTCTTGCTTTGGCGTCCTTTTGGGTTCATGCGCACCCACTCGAGCTCGCGCTCTAAGGTTTTACGGCGTTTTGAAGCTTGCTTTTCCTCTTGCGCCATACGTTTAGTTTTCTGATCGAGCCAAGAGCTGTAATTCCCCTTCCAAGGAATCCCCTCACCGCGGTCCAATTCTAAAATCCATCCCGCTACATTGTCTAGGAAATAACGGTCGTGCGTTACCGCAATAACGGTCCCTTTATATTGTTGTAAGTGCTGCTCCAACCACAAAATACTCTCTGCATCTAAATGGTTGGTAGGCTCATCCAATAAGAGTACGTCGGGTTGTTGTAACAAAAGACGGCAGAGTGCTACGCGGCGGGCTTCCCCACCTGAGAGATGGTCAACTAATTGCTCCGATGGTGGACAATTCAATGCATCCATCGCACGGTTCAACATCGTATCTAATTCCCATGCATTCGTCGCATCAATCTGATCTTGAAGCACCGCTTGACGGGCCATTAGCTGCTCCATCTTATCCGGATTTTCATACACCTCTGGCAAACCAAACTGGTCGTTTATGCTATTGTATTCATCTAAAACGGCCACTGTTTCAGCAGCGCCTTCTTTGACAATATCTAAAACTGTTTTTCCTTTTTCTAACTGAGGCTCTTGCTCTAAATATCCAACGGTATAGCCATGTGCAAAAACGACATCGCCTTGATAGCTTTTTTCTACCCCGGCAATAATCTTTAAAAGTGTCGATTTACCTGAGCCATTTAAACCTAAGATGCCTATTTTGGCTCCATAGAAGAAAGAGAGGTAAATGTCCTTTAATATAGCTTTGTTGTTGTGAGGAAGGACTTTGCTCACTTTGGACATCGAAAAAATGACCTTTTGACCGTCGTCTGACATGTATAAACGTATTTCTAATTTAGTACTGATTCTTCTTGCGTTGTTTGCTTTTAACGGCACGACGCTATCTGCCCAAAGTTACATATTGAAAGGGACTGTAGTAGATAGAGATTCAACTTTTGCATTGCCAAATTCTCATGTGGTCAATAACAGGACATTTATGGGTACCGTTTCGAACGGAATCGGTTACTTCGAGATTCCTGTTGCTGACGGCGATACCCTCGTTTTCTCTAACATTGGCTACCAATTCAAATACGTTCCTATTGATAGCGCATTATGTGCCGCACTAGCTGCTGGGCAAGAGCAAGTGCTCAAACTTATTCCTAGGAATTACTTGTTAGATGAAGTTAGTATTTATGCAATCACCTCAAACAATCCACGCACCATGCCTCAGCGTAGCCCTCGTGTACCATCAAACGCGGATATTCGGATACCAGAAGCAGTTGCACCGACGCTCGCAAATCCTTTAGACTTTTTGTATTACAGCTTCGGGAAGCGCCCACAGCAATTGGCCGCATTAAGAAAATTGCAGCAGGAAGATTACTACCGCAGAAAGTTAGAGGAGGGAAATAATCGGACCATTTTGGAAGATTTAACCGGTATTCCAAAAGAGGAAATGGAGGCGTTCATGTTCTATTGCAAATATTCGGAAACCCAGATTCGAACCTTCAATGATTATCAATTCCTCGTTTCACTGCTTCTTTGTTACGAAGAATACGAAAGAGAAAAAGCCCAATTAGAAACCGAAGAGTCCCTAAAACGTTAAAACCATGGAACACCAACAATACTTAGAGCAGAATCGCGCGCTTTGGGACCATTGGGCAAGTCTGCACCCACAATCTGCTTTCTACAATAACGCATCGTTCATAGAACACCAGCAATCACTCCACTCCATTGAACGGAATGTATTGCCTAATTTAAAGGGCAAAAGTGTACTCCATTTGCAATGTCACTTTGGACAAGATACAATCAGCCTAGCGACTTTAGGTGCAACCCGCGTTGTAGGTCTTGATTTTAGCCCAGAAGCGATCCGACAAGCGGAAAAGTTAAATACAGCATGCGGCACTCAGGTCACCTTTGTTGAATCTGATGTTTTGCAAATAATTCCCCATTTAGAAAATACCTTTGACGTCGTCTTTGCATCTTATGGTGTCGTTGGATGGCATCCTTCGGCTAAAGCGTGGATGGATGCGGCATTTGCTTACTTAAAGCCCGGTGGATCGCTCGTCCTGGTGGATTTCCATCCCGTATTGTGGATCCTTGATGAAGAGTTTAAAGAGATTAAATACCCGTATTTCAATACTGGAGTCATTATTGAAGATCGCGCCGGTAGTTACGCAGCCCCTGAAGCCGATCAAATGGTAAATTATACTTGGAACCACAGTATCAGTGATCTCATCTTACCCATCGCAGATCACCCTGAGCGTTCCTTGACCTTCTTCGGTGAAAGTGATTGGAGTCCATATGCTCTATTCCAGCATACTGAAAAAGCACCTGGCCAATTCCAAATTAAAGGAAAGGAAGGCTTCTTCCCACTCGTCTATGCCATACGTGCACGAAAAGAGCCAGTTGGAAACGACTAATGCACACGATCCGTCGTGTAGATTTTAAACCATGACAGCACCCGCTCCACTGTGAACCAGAATCTCGATCTATCTAAAATAGGATTGAGCCATGGCGTGTATGTGCAATACGAGCGCGTTTCAGGTTTCGTATGGTGTTTTGCGTGATCTTGCGGACGCTGAAGCACTTTGATTCGCTGCAGCCAATGTATAAGTCTCGGTTTTTCATCCGGAAACTTGTGCGCCCATTGGTGTACGATATTTGCATTCGCACCTAAAATCGCAATGAACCACCATTGCCAAGCTACTGATCCTGTAATGAAGTAAACCGCCAAAAGCAATACCGTAACACCTGCCCAACCCGATTTACACAAATACCAATAACCTCTCGTGATCATTTTTCGCGGATTCGCATGGTGCCAGGTATTGATTTCTATGATCGCTTTACCTACAATGGGCATATCTTCTCGACCATAACGGTCCATCCACCAATGCACTACTCCTGTCAAAAAGTCCAATAACAAATACAACAGCAAAACTTCGACTACTCCATTTACAATTTCCATAATCTATTTATTTACAGAAACTTACATCAATCATCCGTGTCTATAGATGCTATGAAATTCTCATAAGCAAGCGACGCAACAACGGATCCTACCAAAAACTTTCATCCTGTATTCAACTAGTCTCGCTATCGAGATTTTCATCACCTAACCAGTAGAGAAATAAAAAATTATAGTACTTTGTATTGCATAGTACCTATTTTAACATATATCTTTGCCTCAAATAATATTGGTTAATGAAAAAATACATCCTACACCTCGTACTTATTGCATGTACTACAGGCGCATTCGGTCAAACAAAAGGATTGGCGGATGAACTTTACGAAGAATATGAGCCCAAACCTTACGTTTCTGGCTTCAGTTTTGGTGGATCATTGCTCAGCGCACTCCCATTAGATATTGATTTTGCTAATGGAAACTTCGAACGCACCCTTAACGGTGAAATCAAACGGGTGCAATGGTTGCGGATTTCAGATGAGCGTTACATAAAAGTAGTAAGCAGCGAATGGGAGCAATTCCTCAATAAGGCACGCTACAAAAAAGTTCCAATCGAAGATGATGATGGCCAAGACCATATCCTGTTCATACGAGGGAGTAGAACACGATTTGATGAAGCTCACTTTTTAATTCGTGAAGATGCAAGCGCCATATTACTCACCTTTTACGGCGATTTCACATTGACAAAGACTTTAGATGAAGATTGAAAATACAAAAGCACAAATGCGCAAAGGCGTCTTAGAATATTGCATTCTTGGCATTCTAAGTAACGGGGATGCCTACGCATCAGACATTATTGAGCGGCTCAAAGGTGCTGAACTCATCGTTGTCGAAGGAACCCTCTACCCTTTGCTAACGCGACTTAAAAATGCCGATCTGTTAGAATACCGCTGGGAAGAAAGCAACGCTGGCCCCCCGCGTAAATACTACAGCCTTAGCGCGCAAGGACGTGCTTTCCAATTAGAACTAAAAGGTACCTGGGAAAACCTGAATAACGCCGTTGAACAACTTACTTCGACCCCATCATGAATAAAACAATAAACATCAACCTTGCAGGCATCATCTTCCACCTTGATGAAGTGGCCTATGAAAAGTTTAAAACTTACCTGTCCAATGTCAAAACTGCTTTGGGTAAAGAAGAAAGCGGTGAAGAAATCATTGCGGATATAGAAGCTAGGATTGCCGAAATATTCAACCTACGCATGAAGGAAACTGGCGCCCAAGTCGTTGGCTTAGCTGATGTTGAATTCATCATCGAGACTTTAGGACAACCAGAAGCCTTTATAGATGAGTCTGAAAATGAGGCACCTAAGTCAAGCAGCAAGGAAACCCGACGATTCTTCAGAAATCCGGACGAAAAGGTGATTGGCGGTGTCTGCAGTGGTATCGGTGCTTACTTTAACATCGACCCCGTTTGGATTCGAGTACTGTTTTTAATCTTACTCTTTTTTACAGGTATTGGGTTCCTAACCTATGTGATACTTTGGGCCGCCATTCCGGAGGCCAAAACGACTGCTCAAAAACTCCAAATGCGTGGTGAGGCTGTTAATCTCAATAATATTGAGAAGCTTTTCACAAAAGTTGAAGATTATACTTCCACCGAGAAAATCAAATCGGGAGTCAACAGTTTTGTTTCTTTTATAGTGAACGGAATCGGATCTATTTTTTCATTCATTTTTAAGTTTATCGGTGTCTTGCTGGCCATTGCAGGAGCAATGATCGCTTTTACCCTCATTGTTGCGTTGCTTGGGATTTTCGGCAGTACTTGGAATTTAGACGGGTTCAACTTTATCAGCCTAAACGGCTACATCTATGGTCTTGACGGGGCTCAAGCAATATTCGGCAGCGGATGGCGTTTACTCGCATTACGCGTGGGCACCTTACTCACTCTATTATTGCCTTTGTTTGCATTGGTGGTTTTCCTCGCTAAAATATTTGGACGAGAATTGACCAATTCGAAACTCCTCTCCTTCTCTGGAATTGCCAGTTTCATCGTTGGATTGATCCTCATTTTCATTAGCGCAGGTTCGCTCATTACAGACTTTAGAGAACGTGCAACAGAAACTGATCAAATCACTTTATCAGGAATGAGTTTTGATATCACCGCAGACATTCTTGAAGACGAGCAAGGGTTTTTCTTTGATGTAGAAGACGAATTACTACATATTGAAAATGTCCGATTCAATATAGAGGCGACCCGATCTTCCACTGCAAGTCTTGAATTGAAACATGCTGCTAGTGGTCGAAACCATTCCGATGCCCGTACGCGAGCACAATCCTTTGACTACTCTACTGCACAAGAAGGAGAAGCATTGCGACTAAGCGAATACTTCACCGTGCCAAAAGAATCTTTATACAGAGGACAAGATTTGAAGGTTACCCTGCGTTTACCTGTAGGTGCGACGGTCTATTTAGACGAGAGCATTGAAAACATTATGTACGACATCGGCAACGTTCAAGATATGTACGTCGGCGATATGCTTGGACACCTTTGGGAAATGACGCCAGAGGGATTGTCCTGCACCGACTGTTCAACGATTCAATACTACAATACGAAAGAGATCGAGGAATCCATTGAAGATAACCTCGACGAAATGGAGGAATCCATTGAACGAAAACTAGAAGAGTTGGAGCTAGAGTTAAAGAAACTAAAAGACCGGTAGGCCCGTACCCTGGCCTAATTCTGAACGTAAACCCTCGCCTTTGGCCGGGGTTTCTTTTTTACTGCATCGCGTATAACGATCCTAAAACAAAAAAGAATACTGAAAGCACAACAATAACCCAGATACTCAAAGGATTACGAACATCCCCCGATGCCGTTAATCGGGCAAAAAGTGTACTCAAAACGAACCAAGCAAGGTAATTCTCCATGGGTACTGCGACTGCATCCCATTCCCAATAGGTCAATTCAATCGCTACAGGCTCAATCAAGACATCCATTGCGGTCATGGCGAGTCCAGTGAGTATGCTGCGCATCCAAACACTTTGAAATCGGACCCCAGTAAGATCATAAAACGAACGAATCAGTACCCACCATAAAATACCAATCATAAAGGGCGTCCCCATAATCCCTGGACCTAGGGCTGTACCGTAAGAATAGGCGCCAAAAGGAAATCCGGTATTAGTACCAATCAATTCAATGATAAAACCAAGAAATATAGGTAGGAAATAAGCCCACTTAACTACAGGTCGCTCTGTAGTGTATAAAAATAGACCCGCGAGTAACAAGAGGTTAAAAGGCGTAAGGACCACTAATTGGTCGCGCCATTCGCCGCCGAGCAAAAACAAGCCTACCACATGGAATATCACTAAAATCCAGCCCGCGTAAGATTTAATCAACTCTTTGGTTTTTAACATATTATTCATCTTCAATCAGCCATTCCGACGCGATTTTTCCACTTAGTAAGCAAAGGGGAACACCACCGCCTGGATGCGCCGATCCGCCGCAAAAATACAACCCTTTGATGGAGTTACTTTTATTCGAGTGGCGTAAAAATGCGGCCATCCGGTCATTCGAACTGGTCCCGTAGAGTGCGCCTCCAACGCTCGAAGTCCGTTGCTCAATATCCTGAGGGCGCAGTACTTGTTCCATTTCTATAAGCGGTTCAATGCATGTCCCCAAGACTCTAGAGATTCGTTCTATCACTTTTTCACGTACCATCGGGACTATCATGTCCCAATCTTGTCCTTGATCATAAGGGGTATTGACCATCACAAACCAACTGTCTTTGCCCTTTGGCGCATCATTGGGTTCTAATCGGTTTGAGATGTGTATGTATACCGTGGGGTCTTCCCAAAACGGACCATCAGACTGAATGTGTTTAAATTCCGTTTCGTAATTCTCACTGAACATAATGTTGTGTAAATCCAGTTGTGGGAATTGGGCAGAGAGCCCCCAGTAGAAAATAAGTGCACTTGAACTGGGCTCTTGTTGCAGAGTCTTTTTAGGACGCTTTACTTTTTCTGGCATAAGGTATTTATAGGCGTGCTTCACATCGGTGTTGCATACCAATTGGTCAACTGCCCATTTCTTTCCTCCCGCGACTAATCCTGTGATGGAATTCTGCGCAATGATAAACTCCTCTACCCTTGTACCCAATTCAAAACGAACGCCTAACTCTTGCGCTAAACGAGTTAAGCTTTGTGAAATTTCGTGCATCCCTCCTACTGGAAAATGGGTCCCCAAACTGTGTTCCAAATGCGTGATCATTTGCATAATACCTGGAGTTTGGTAGGGCGAGGAACCGTTATAAGTAGCGTATCTATTGAATAATTGAACCAATTTCGGTGCGTTAAACACCTTTTCATTTTCTTCGTGTAACGTTGAAAACAACCCCAGTTTCGGAATCTCTTTAAGAACTTTAACCACAGCAGGTGTCAAAAAGGTACTGGCTCGATGCAGACTCTTTTCCAGAAAAAAAGGAGCCGTTAAATCGTACTTAACTCGTGCTTGTTCAAAATAATCCCGCAATTTCTCTGCCTCGGTGGCGCCGAAAACCGAAGCCACTGCAGCTTCGTTTTTGTCTAGGGAAGGATACATTGTAAGTTTCGTTCCATCGTCCCATAAATAGCGACATACTTCATCATGTGTATGATAGTTGAAATGTTCGCGTGGATTTCTCCCAGCCAATTCAAACAATTCATCCACCAGATAGGGAAGCGTAAACAACGAAGGACCCATATCAAAACGAAAACCATTCTCTTCAAATGCAGTTACTTTTCCACCTGTGTACAAATTCTGTTCAAACACGATGACCTTCTTTCCTGCGACAGCCAAGCGAATTGCGGCACTGAGTCCTGCAATTCCTGCTCCAACGACTGCGACTGTACTTGAAGATGTAGACATGAATTATTTTCTTTGGGGTATTAAGTAAACAAGCCTGGACTGATATTGTTGTTTTTTAGTGGAAAAGAAACTTTATACCTATGCCCTGGCCTTTATAGGCGCTATCGTTGTACTCAGCGTCGTATGGCCTTATGAACACAAACTTATAGATTGGCGGGCACCTGCCGATTATTCCGTCCTAGAAAGTGACGAGATTTTCTTTAATAACACCCGTATCTATAAATACCGAACGGACGAAAGATCAGAACTCACCGCCCAAGGATTCAAAACGCACCGCTCCTTAAAATGCCTCCGAGATACTACTGTACCCTTCTTAAACTTCGCTATAGTGAATAACTGGCGCGCAGATGAAGCCTATATTGTCGCCGAACCGAGCGCTAGGAAATTTTTCCGAGATACTGTTACCGTTCGCGTAGATACTAACGAGGTAAAAATCTACCTCGATAAAATGGACTTTGAACAGCACTACCAACTGGCAGCCCTACTCTTTCAAAATGCATTTAACTACCACCGTGCCTTCATCATTCAAGGACAAGATTCCTTGCTGCTTAGTGGCACACAAGGCAATGAAAAAGCAAATTTCGAAGTTCTTAAAGACTATTTCAGACTCGTCGGCCGATTCCAATAATTACTTCGTATTTCGCTCAGCTGCTCTTATGCTCAAGAGCTGCACAACAAGTGCAAACCCGACAGAACTATACACATACGGCTTCGGAATGTCAATATGAGCGCTCTCTGCAATAAGCACCGTCCCTATCATAATTAGAAAAGCCAGTGCAAGGATTTGTAAACTCATATGGCGCTCGATAAAATCGGCAATGGGCTTTGCAAATGCCAACATGATCACCATTGAAATGATGACAGCAATAATCATGATGACCAATTCATGAGTCATCCCGATAGCAGTTAAAACGCTATCAAAACTAAAGACTATGTCTAGCAGACCTATTTGAATAATCACACCCAATAGGGATTTAGGTTTCTTACCATGTGCGCCAT
>JAOMWM010000040.1 GCA_028357285.1 Schleiferiaceae bacterium
ACAGTGATGATGCTGCTGATATGCTTTCAGAGCTTTCTGATGAGTTGACAAAAGAGGTGCTCTCGAAGGTCGATGATAAAGAGCAAGCAAAAAAGATTGCACATCTACTTACCCATGACGAGGATACTGCCGGAGCCTTGATGGCCACAGAATACGTTAAAGTGCAAGAAGGCTTGACCGCGCTTAGATGTGTGGCGGCAATGAGGACTCAAGCGGAAAATGTAGACCGCGTTCATGCAGTTTATGTGGTTAATGAAGATGATATACTGGTTGGGACGTTGAGTTTAAAAAAACTATTGACAGCGAAAAGAACAGAAAATATTTCCGAACTCTACACCCCAATAAGACATACTGTATTATCAACTACGCCTGCTGAGGAGGTAGCGAATACGATGCAGAAATACGATTTGTTTGTACTCGCGGTGGTGAATGCCGCAGGCGAATTACTCGGTCGAATTACTTTGGATGACGTCGTCGATTTTATACGTGAAGAGGCAGAGCGCGATTACCAATTAGCTTCTGGTTTGACTGATGAGGTAGAAAGTGACGATACTGTTCTTGAAGTCACTAGAGCACGTATACCGTGGTTGCTTATCGGTCTCTTTGGCGGATTGATAGTAGCACTGATGTTGGGCGAAAACGAAGGCGATATAAAATCGGTGCCAGCGTTGGCCTTATTTATGCCTTTAATTGCTGCTATGGCAGGAAATGTTGGAGTCCAATCGTCAGCAATCGTAGTTCAAGCATTAGCGTCGGATACGAAAGAGCAAAATATAATTGCAAAACTCTGGAAGGAATTATCTGTGGGTTTAGTAAATGGATTTATTCTCGCAGCCACCATGTATGGGGCAGGATTGCTTTTGGGTTACGACCAATTGGTCACCTTGACGGTTGCCGTCTCCTTGCTCGCTGTGATTATCTTCGCTTCCTTGTTTGGAACCTTTATACCGTTGTTACTCAACAGGTTTAAAATAGATGCTGCACTGGCAACAGGCCCCTTTATCACCACGGCAAACGATGTGATTGGATTGATTATTTATTTCCAAATTGGTCGTTACATCATCGGATACTGATGAAGGCATTACTCCTAGACGATACGCATCCGCTGCTCGAAGAAGGTTTAATTGCAGGTGGATTGGAATTGGTTCGTGCGTTTGAAGAGCCATTAGCAGAGCTCACTGAAAGGCACGCAGATGCCGAGGTGATCATCATTCGCTCTCGCCTGAAAGTAACTAAGGATTTCTTGCATGCTTTTCCTCAACTTAAAGTCATCGGGCGTCTTGGCGCCGGGCTGGAAAACATAGATATCGAAGAAGCAGCCAGAAAGCAGATCGTTTGTTTGCGTGTACCAGAGGGGAATGCACGCGCAGTTGCGGAGCATGCTTTAGGAATGCTCTTGAGTTTACTCAATCACTTGCCGCGTGTTCAGCGCGAGATCAAAGCGGGAAAATGGTTACGTGAGTCGAACAAGGGGCGTGAGCTCCAGGCCCTCAAAGTGGGGGTGATTGGCTACGGTGTCATGGGTGGCACATTCGCACGATTGCTTGATGCGATGGGAGTAACTGTACTTGCGTTTGATAAATACAAAACGGGCTACGCAGAAGGTGGTGTCAAGGAGTGCACATTACACGAGCTCTACAAAGAATCGGATGTCATTAGTTTACACCTGCCATTAACAGCGGAAACTCGGGACTATGCGAATGTGAATTTTTTCTCTTCATTCGACAAACCCATTCACTTTCTCAACACCGCGCGTGGGCCCATTTTAAATACAGCCGCTTTAGTAGCTGCCCTTGATTGCGGGAAAGTGTTGAGTGCAGGATTGGACGTATTGGAATATGAGAAGTCTAGTTTTACAAGTCTCTTTGAAGGGCCGCTGCCACCCGCCTTAGCATCGCTATTAGAAAGAGAAAATGTGTTGTTAAGTCCGCATATTGCGGGGTGGAGCAAAGAAAGTTTTGAAAAAATGGGCGCGGGATTAGCGCAGAAGGTTTTGACTGCTATTAAAACCGATTAAAAACAAATTGTACCACTTCAGGAGTACGCTGCTCAAGCAATATGTTGAGACCTTTCGTTTCTCTAAGTTCGTCTTCTTTTTGGTAATTACGAATGGTCAATAGTTCCACTTCAGGGACCAATTCTAGATCAAACGAATCGGTTAATTCTGCCAATACCGAAGGAACAATGAAGGGGTCGTGATTGATACAGAACATCGCTTTTGTAGCAGTATTACGCATTAGATTCACAACGACACCTTGGTCCACGAAAAGTTGGTAGATGGCACTGAGGTGATGCTCTACGATAAAGGCTAAATCTTTCGTTTTCAGCTGTAAAAGTGCTTGATTTTTTTTAAGAATAAAATTAGGAACCTCAGGTGTTGCACGGTCTACACCACCTATAGTCGTGCCCTCAGCAGTTGGATTGATAAAGCTCTTTATGTGTAGGGGAATGCCTTTTTTTTTGAGCGGTTGAATGGTCTTAGGGTGAATGATGGAAGCACCATAAAAAGCAAGTTCAATAGCTTCGTTAAAAGGTAATCGGTCAATTTTCCTGGTATTCTGAAAGATTTTTGGATCACCGTTCAACATTCCTGGAACATCTTTCCAAATGGTTAAGCTGTCGGCTCCTAAGCAGAATGCGAAAACAGCACCAGTATAATCCGAACCTTCACGACCTAAAGTGGTCGGTTTTCCTGAGGCAGTAGCGCCTATAAATCCTTGAACCACATTCACTTTACCTGGATCCAAACGATTATGTATTGCGGTTGTCGTTTCTAGCCAACGCACAGTAGCCCTTCTAAACTGGTCGTCTGTCTGGACAAGAAGTCGAGTGTCCTGCCAAACGGTAGGGGTTATCCTGCCAATAAATGCAGCGATAATTTTCGTTGAAATGAGTTCTCCGTGATGTACAATAAAGTCATAAGCCTCTCCATAAGACAGATCCGCCCGATCAATACCCGCGCTTACCTGATTAACGAGTTCTTGAACGTCAGATTTTACAGCGGACGGTTCCTCAAATAATGCTTCAATAATTTCAAAGTGAAATTCGCGAATTGCACCGATTTTTTCTTTGGCCAATTCTAGTTCATTACGGCTCCAGTACCCAACGACTTCTTCAAAAGCATTGGTCGTTTTGCCCATTGCACTCACCACCACGACCATTGGGCGCTGTGCAAACAGACCAATGATTCGAGCGACATTTCGAACACTGTCGGCATCTTTCACTGAAGCGCCACCAAATTTGAAGACTAGAGGTGTACTCATTTTAAAGCATTCAATTGTTCGCGTGTCAACGTACCTAAATGCCATTCAGGGTCGAGCGTTGCGTTATATTTTTTGTAGAAATTTAAAGCGGGTTGGTTCCATTCCAGAACTGTCCATTCCATTCTCCCTACGTTTTGTTTCGCTGCCTCAGCCACTACCTTATCAAACAATTTTTTACCTAGACCTGCATTACGATACTCGGGCTTTACATACAGGTCTTCAAGGTGTAGTGTGGGACCTTTCCAGGTACTGTAGCGCGGATAATACAGCGCCATACCAATGATGCCAAGCTTTAGATCTTCCGCTACCAAGCATTCAAAGCGCTGCTCTGAAAAGCCGTGCTGCTTCAAGTTCTCGGGGGAAATAATTACAGCATTGGGTTCTCTTTCGTAAATAGCCAATTCGGTAATGAGCGCGTGTACCGCGTCCATATCTTCTTTTCGTGCTTTCCGTATTGTAGCCATATGTTTACGAAGGTACTGCAATCTCGGCTTCTTCTCTTCTTAGTTCGACTACATCCTGATACAAGCCATGTTCGACTGTTCCACGTAGAAGATCTTCCGTTGTTTCTCGCTCGCGAATCATATACGCTTGACCGCTCTCAAGCAAGACCTCTGCAGGTCGAACTCTGCTGTTGTATTGTGAAGCCATACTGCTGCAATAAGCACCTGCGTTATGAAAAGCAAGCAGGTCATCATTACGTACTTCATGTAATTTACGGTCGTATCCAAAGGTATCCGTCTCACAGACATAGCCTACGATAGTATACAGTCTCTGCTCGCCTTCAGGATTACTTATATTTTCGATGTGATGGTACGCATCGTACATCATGGGTCTTGGGAAATGATTGAATCCACTATTTACTTGTGCAAAAACTGTGGATGGTGTTGTTTTCGTGCTGTTTACCCTTGTGATAAAAACGCCTGCTTCGCTCACAAGAAATTTCCCTGGTTCGAAAATGAGTTTCAAATCCCGTCCGTATTCTAAGCAGAAATCCTTGAAACGTACGCTCATTTGTTTACCAAAACCCTCAATATCTGTAGCGGATTCCCCGGGTCTGTATCCGACCTTGAATCCAGAACCGAAATCGATGTAGGTGAGCTCTTTGAAATCGTGGGCAAGATCCATTAACAAATCTGCACCGCGCATAAAGGCATCAATATCTAAAATATCGGATCCCGTATGCATATGTAGTCCATGAACTTGCAGATCCATGTTGTTAACGATTCGATGCAGATGACGTACTTGATGTATGGAAATACCAAATTTAGAATCAATGTGACCCACTGAGATTTTGGAATTACCACCAGCCATTATGTGTGGGTTGATCCTTACACAAATAGGCACGGAGCTCCCAAACTCATTAGCAAATTCCTCGAGAGTTTCAAGGTTATCGATATTGATATGAACACCAATCTCAACAGCTGCTTTAATTTCATGAATACCAACACCATTTGGTGTAAATAAAATCTGGTCGGGTCGAAATCCGGCGTGTAGACCTAATTCAATCTCCCCTAAACTTACCGCATCTAAACCCGCGCCGAGCGAACGCATAAGCTTCAGTATATTTAGATTATTGAGTGCCTTACAGGCATAGTGAATGTCCACATCGATGGAGGGTTCAAAAGCCTGTTTCATTCGAAAATATTGACCGCGAATGGTATTCGCATCGTAAACGTAGAGTGGAGATCCAAAAGCTTCAACCCATTGCACTGCGTCGTTTAAAGGAAACTTCGTCATGGTTATAGAATTTGACGCAAAAGTATCTGGACTTTTGGGCCAGCAGCTCATTTGAAACTAATTAGTCTAAAAAATCACAGATTGTTCGATTTTAAACAAAACAAGGTGTTGATTCGCATTTCCCTGACGGTTATTAGCGGTCTTTATTATCGCAGTCTACGTGCGTCTTCCATTATAGCCTCAACAACGCTGGGGTCAAGCAAAGTAGAAGTGTCACCAAGAGTACTCGTATCTCCTTCTGCGATTTTTCTTAAGATACGTCGCATGATTTTTCCCGAGCGAGTCTTCGGTAAGCCGGGTACTATTTGTATCACATCAGGCTTAGCGATAGGCCCTATTTCAGCTATCAATGCACGTATCACTGATTTTCTTATCGATCCTTCATCCGTGGTATCCTTATCGACAATAACGTAAGCATAAATCCCTTGACCTTTAATATCGTGCGGGTACCCGACAACTGCACTTTCAGTCACCAAGCTTGACGCATTAATGGCATTTTCTAGTTCAGCAGTTCCAAATCTATGGCCACTCACGTTGATCACGTCGTCTACGCGACCAATGATTCTGTACATTCCTTCTTCCCTGCGTGCACCGTCACCCGTAAAGTAATAGCCTTCGTAGTTACTAAAATAAACATTCTTGCAACGTTCGTGATCGCCGTATGTCGTGCGGAGCATGGACGGCCACGGGTGTTTTATGCACAAGTAGCCTTCAACTCCGTCTCCTTTTATCTCGTTGCCGTCCGCATCAAGAAGCACAGGTTGTATGCCAGGCAATGGGCGACCAGCGTAGGTTGGTCGTTGCGGACTTAGGTTACCAAGACCCGATATCATAATACCGCCAGTTTCGGTCTGCCACCACGTATCCACTACGGGACAATTTCCGCGCCCAACTTTATCGTGGTACCAATGCCATGCCTCTGCATTTATGGGCTCACCTACGGATCCAATTACTTTTAGCGTCCCCAGTTCTGCACGATCTACAAATTCGTCACCACAGGCCATGAGCGCACGTATAGCAGTGGGTGCAGTATAGAATTGGTTGACACCATATTTATCGCAAACATCCCAGAAACGCCCGGCATCTGGAAAAGTCGGTACGCCTTCAAACATGAGTGTAGTCGCACCGTTTAGAAGCGGTCCGTATATTATATAACTGTGACCCGTAATCCATCCAACATCTGCAGTACACCAATACACATCACCATGCTCGTACTGAAACACATTTTTAAAACTGTAGCCAGCATAAACCATGTATCCACCACAGGTGTGTACTACGCCCTTTGGTTTTCCAGTAGAACCTGAAGTGTACAAAATAAAAAGCATGTCTTCGGCATCCATAGGCTCAGCGGGGCAATCTGAACCCACTTCCATAACGGCTTCGTGATACCAATAGTCACGTCCCTCTACCATGGTCACGTCGCGCCTAT
>JAOMWM010000041.1 GCA_028357285.1 Schleiferiaceae bacterium
GATATGGCACGAAAGAATGGGCTAGCATTTGAGAGTTATCCTTTATTAGAAGAATTAACCCTTCAATTACGTAATGAGCTCCTATCACGAGGAATTGCATTTTGGGATTTATACGATGTTATGGGGGGTACCGGTTCCATGGTGAAATGGGTAGATGCTCAACCGGCATTGGCCGTACGGGACTATGTTCATTTCACGCCCAAAGGCGCAAGTAAAGTCGGTAGTTCGCTCGTCCGGGCATTGAAGGTATTAGAAGAACAGTACAACGCTGCAATTGTCATGGAACGCGCCGAAATGCAACGTTTGACTGATTCAGCAGCAGTATTCAAGCAAATGAATCAAGGCACAGGTGCCGCAACAGGATCTGAAGAATGAAGCAAGGAGTAGCCATATTGTTTATTATGTTCACTTTAGCTCTTCAAGGACAAGAGTCTCTGGGTGCTCTTTCGTTGAAATATCCTTTTTTAGATACGACGAAACAGTCGCTCCAATATTTTGGATCGGACGACGCTTTGAAGCATTTCTTCGAGAAATTGGACCGTGCCATATTTGAAGGGCAGGGCAAAGTAAATGTTGTACATATGGGTGGTTCGCACGTTCAGGGCGGTACTTTGAGTCATACGATGCGAATGAATTTGGCCCAATTGGCACCAGAGTTAAACGTGGAGCGTGGCTTCTTTTTTCCGCATCGACTGGCAAATACCAATATGCCTGGTAATATTTATGTGAAAAAAATCGGGACTTGGGAGGGCTGCAGAAATTCTATTCCACGAAATAATTGTCCTTGGGGTTTCAGTGGCATTGATGCCATTACACGTGACAAAGACGCCGGTTTCGTAGTTCAAAGTTTTAGTGGCCCAGGAGAAGCCTATGCATTTAGAGAACTTCGTGTTTTTGAGCATTACCGGAGCAACACGATGGTACCCATTTGTACGCCAGCACCGGACAGTACTTATATAGATACGATAGCAGGTGTACGCTGTTGGTTTTTTAATGTATTGGTTGATTCTATCGCCGTTACGTTTAACGCACCCGCAGAAGGGGAGCACCAGTACACCTTACAAGGTCTTCAGATGGTCCGCGATGAGCCCGGCTTGATTTACCATGCCCTCGGCGTTAATGGGGCGGCAACGAAGTCTTTCTTGCGCAGTGAGAATTTTATTGAGCAAGGTGCTTATGTGGCACCCGACCTGGTCATTTTTGGTTTAGGAATCAATGATGCATATAAGCCAGACAGTGATTGGCATCCGGAGGAATATAAGGCCCGATACGATACACTTGTGGATTGGTTCCGCACCATCAATCCAGATTGCGCCTTTATTTTCATGACCAACAACGACAGTTATTACAAGCGACGCACTCCAAACAAACATGCTTTGGATGTGGTACGCGTTATGGAAGAGTTGAGTAAAGAACACGACGCTGCCCTTTGGGATCTTTTCGGAGTCATGGGCGGATTAAATAGTATCGTGCTCTGGGAAGAACATCGTCTGGCGAAATCAGATAAAATTCATTTTACTAGAGCGGGATACCGGCTGAATTCAGATCTTCTGTTTTGGGCCTTTTGGGAGGCCTATGAGCAGCATTTAAAGACACTCGCCCCATGATGGAAAAGTGGAATATTGTAGAGTGGTTCACCTACCAACAGGATAGTCCGTTGCTTTTTACGCAGCGCTATTTCTGGGTATTCTTCGCATTGGTACTCGGGGGCTATAGCCTCGTGTATAAACATACCGCACGTCGTAATCTCTTTCTTTTCGCCGTTTCCTTATTTTTCTACTACAAGACGAGCGGCTTCTACTTTATCATCTTACTATTTTCTACAGTAGTAGATTTTGGTATTGGTTGGGCCATATTTAAAAATAAGGTACGCTGGCAACGCCAAGCTCTGGTCGCTTTGAGCGTTGTTGTGAATCTTTTTGTCCTAGGGTATTTTAAGTACGCCTATTTTGTTGCGGATTTTCTTCATGATTTAACTGGAATTGAATTGGAAGTAATCAACCAATTCGCGCTTTTGACGAACAATGCCGTTGGTACTAATTTCGTTTTCGATCGAATTCTATTGCCTGTTGGAATCTCCTTTTTCACCTTCCAAACCATTTCTTACAGTGTCGATATTTATCGGGGGGATGTAAAGCCGGTTAAAAACATCTTTGACTTTGGTTTTTATGTCAGTTTCTTTCCGCAATTAGTCGCCGGTCCTATTGTGCGTGCCTCCGAATTTATTCCACAGCTCTATCAACCGTATGCGCTGACAAAAGAGCGGGCAGGTTTAGCCGTATTTTGGATTTTAAACGGATTGCTTAAAAAATTGGTGCTCGCGGATTACCTCGCGGTCCAATTCATCGATCGTGTTTTCGATAATCCTCAACTGTATAGCGGTTTTGAAACCATGAGTGCGCTTTTTGGATACTCCATGCAAGTCTATGCTGATTTCTCAGGCTACACGGACGTCGCTATTGGTATTGCAATGCTCTTAGGATTCACTCTGCCTAAAAACTTTAATAGTCCGTATAAGGCCACTTCTGTTGCAGAATTCTGGCGTCGCTGGCATTTGTCATTATCGACTTGGTTGCGTGATTACCTGTATATACCATTAGGGGGCAATAGAACCGGTTCCATGGCATCTTATCTAATAGTATTCATCTTTTTAGTGATGATTGCTTTAGTGGTGGACCAGCCATTACTGTCTGTATTGCTAGGCGTGCTATTCGCTGGAGGCTATTTGCTCATGCGCTACAGTACAACGGCAGAGCGTTGGGTTAATACGAACATCAACCTGATGTTGACGATGGTATTAGGAGGACTTTGGCACGGTTCCTCTTGGAATTTTGTTACCTGGGGTACGCTTAATGGTGTGGGCTTAGTAGTCTATAAGAATTGGAAGAAAATTTCACCATGGGCGGATAAGTCACGCTGGTACAACAGGGCCATAGGTCTAGGCATCACTTTGGTATTTATCACCTTTACACGGGCATGGTTCCGTTCGCCAACCTGGGACGGCGCCATTCAAATCCTTGCAAAAATCCCAAATGACTTTGGTTGGTCTACCGTTGGCGGAGTGCTTGCTGGGAACTGGAAATATTTTACAGTCCTTATACTGGGGTATTGCATCCACTGGATTCCGAGCGTTCACAAAGCACGCCTTCGTAAGGCCGTGAGCACTGCACCCTCATGGGCGTTATTCGCGCTCGCTCTTGCCGCAACGATGGTCATTTATCAAATCCTTAGCGCTGAGGTTCAGCCTTTTATTTACTTTGCTTTTTAACAGCTACGACTTATCTTGAGGGAAAGCTAAAAATGCATGTTGAAGCGACATAAGGGAATAGGTTTAAGTTGGATAACGGCGCTTTGTATGTTGTTTATACTTGGCTGTAATAAAACTAGGGAAACCATACGTCCACGATTCATTCCACTTTACCAGGCCGGCGAGCAGTTTAGCTTTCGCGGTTTGCATGCAGTAGATGATAGCATAGTCATAGTTGGCGGTTCTGAAGGTAGTTTTTGCTTGAGTCTTGATGCGGGAATCCATTGGGAATTCATGCAAATTCCCGAGGCACCAGAGAGTCAGTTCCGCAGCGTATGGGCCTTGGATCATTCCCACTTCATCGCCGTTAGCGCCGGGGCACCTACCTACATTTACTTTACCGAGGACCGCGGTGCAAACTGGTCGCGTGTATTTTCCGATACTACACAATCTACTTTTCTAGACGGCATCACATTTGCAAATGACACTTTAGGCTGGGTTTTTGGCGATCCCGTAAATGGACGCTTTAAACTTTTACGGACCATAGATGGCGGTCGGCATTGGGTTGAGATAGAAGGCCCAATCGCAATAGATGGTGAGGCTGCTTTTGCTGCAAGCGGATCGTCTATTCTTTACCACGGTACAACGCTGAGCATGGTGACTGGAGGCACGGTATCTCGCATACATATGTCGGTAGATGAAGGAAAAACTTGGACAGCAAAATGGCTAGAGTTACCTCAAGGACTTCCCAGTCAAGGTGCATTCGCTCACGATTGGCACGACGGTCGTTACATTATTGTAGGAGGTGATTACCTCTACGATACTGCCGCATTGGGTAATATTATAGAATACAATCCTGAAAGCGCCTACTATTCAGAGGCTGAAAAGTTTAAAGACCTCCCGTATAGTTCGGATGTGGTGAGTGCAGGACAGAATGTGTATTTTACCGGTACAGCTGGTATGTATTATGCAGATTCTGTTTTACATGAATTGGACACCACAGCCATGCACAGCTTAGCGTACAGCGGAAAATATGTGTTTGCCTCCGGCCCAAAGGGTCGCATAGGACGTATTTTTCAAGGAACCAGGCAAGAGTTAAATGAGTTAAAACGAGTAGTAGATAAACGATGACGAAATCAGGTATACCCCCCGTAACCTTTAAGAGAATCGCCACAGCTATGGGCTTTTCACCAATGGCGAAGGCAAACCTAGCAGAAGTCCACCGGATTGCTCAGAGATGTGATGCACAGATGTATGTGTTTCATATCGGTGAATGGAATGATCGCTGTGAGACTACTTATACTGGTTTCTTATCGGATTTAGGCATACCCAAGTCTGATGTAGAATTGGTTTGTAAAGAGGGTGATCCAAAGGAAGAATTACGTCTGCTTTGCCAAGAAAACAATATTGACTTGCTTGCTTTAGGGGCTCTAGTTCGAGAGAACATGTTTAAGGTTTTTACAGTAAGTATTGCTCGCGATGTTTGCCGGAAGGCAAAAGTGAGCCTATTGTTATTGACCCACAGTAGAGTGGAGGGCATGCCCTGTGAACGTATTGTGGTCAATGGTTTAGACCACCCTAAAACTTTAGATACGATTCGTACCTCCTTATGGCTTGGATCGAAATTGGGCAGTAAAGAGCTTTTTGTTGTCGATGAATTAAGTGAAAAGTCTTTGATTAAGCCAGACGATGATAAAAGCCAATTAAAAAGCGAACGGAAAAGAAAGCAAATCGAACGTGAGCAGCACAGCCGTATTGAAGATCTCCTTCAAAACTGTCAAGTGCCAGTAAATCTAGACATCAAAGAGCAGCATGTTTTTGGCAAGCGAGGATATACCATCGCTCATTACGCAAAAGCAAAACGAGCAGATCTTTTGGTTGTGAATTCACCCGATACGAAGCTGGGACTGCTGGACCGGATTTTTAAGCACGATTTAGAGTACATATTGGCCGATCTACCATCGGATGTTCTCATTGTTCATACCACTAAAGACAACGCTCATGAATAAGCCGAGTAGTGGATTTAAAGGATTCAAAGAAAATTGGCAGGCGGATCTGAAAGCCGGATTTGTAGTCTCGTTAGTAGCGCTACCCATTTCGATAGCATTGGCATTGGCCTCAGGTGCACCAGCCATCGCAGGTCTTATGGCCGCTGTAGTTGGGGGGATAGTCGTAGCGCATTTAGGCGGGTCGTATGTAACCATTACCGGTGCTGGTAATGGATTAGCCGTGGTGACTCTAGCTGCAATTACGACTTTAGGAAATGGAGATATGCTCGCAGGATACTATATGGCGCTGGGAGCTATTGTCGTTAGTGGTGTTTTGTTATTCCTGCTGGGATCCGTCCGATTAGGCGTTTTGGCTGATCTTTTTCCAACCTCTGCGGTGCAGGGGATGCTCGCTGCCATCGGTATCATAATATTGGCGAAGCAAAGCCACGTCATGATAGGAATATTAAATCCAGAAAGTACAGCTCCTATTCCTTTGTTATTGGAATTCGTCAATTCTGTCGAGGCACTGTTTTGGGCCGACGCAGGGACTTGGAAAACGGCCGGAATTGGTCTGTTTAGCTTGCTGCTACTTTCAGTATTTCCAAAGATTCGGGCACAATGGGTGCATTCTGTGCCGGCTCCGCTTTGGGTAGTTATTATTTCTGTTGCAGTTCAGATGATAGGTACGCGCATTTCAGGAACGAGTTTCTTCCCTGAAAAGTATTTAGTGAATATACCTGCGGATTGGATGTCGGCATGGCGTATGCCCGATTTCTCCGGTATTACTAAAGGACCATTCTGGGGTGCGGCGGTTTCCTTAACTTTTATCGCGAGC
>JAOMWM010000042.1 GCA_028357285.1 Schleiferiaceae bacterium
GGACAGTATGCGCGCTTCAAAAGCCATGCAGAACCGCGTGATGGCTACCCCAAATATCGAAGTACTTTGGAACACGGAAACAGTTGATCTTGAAGGCGATGACAAAGGACTAACAGGTGTTCGAGTAAAAAACAACAAGACTGGCGACGAGCACAGCATCGCTGCAACAGGTTTCTTCGTTGCAATCGGTCACAAACCCAATACAGACATTTTCAAAGGTCAGATTGATATGGATGAGACCGGATATATTCATACCAAATCGGACTCGACCGAGACTAATCTTCCAGGTGTATTCTGTTCTGGAGATGCTCAGGATAAGATTTACCGCCAAGCCATTACTGCTGCAGGTACAGGGTGTATGGCTGCGTTGGAAAGCGAGCGATATCTCAGCGCTTTAGGTCACTAAATCCTTAGACTAATTCAAAAAAAACCGGCCTTATAGGGTCGGTTTTTTTTATGCTTAAAATCCAAAATATCCTTTGGCTATAAAGTACGGCAACAGTATGTATAGAAATCCATCTCTGATCAAATAAAACACGAAAATGGCGATTACAGCCCGCCATCCCAGCATTTTCAATCCGGCTTTAAAACCATTTTCTTTAAAAACCTGTACCCATTTTTGGATGAATCCAGGAGTAATCTTTTGTCTAAATCCCAAAGCCGTTTTACTAAAGTTCTCTTTATAACGCGGAACTTTACTTCAAGTTCAAACCTTAGACGATATAAGCCGGATTCTGTACCCTTGCGGGCCCTTATCATTTATCTAGGCGTATCCTCACGAATACACTCCATCTGCCTACCCCTCGTGCAGTAAACTCCAAGCGGGTCACCTGGTCCTTACGGAACACGATATACATGACATTTCAGCGTATGAGGTTTACCGTGCCAATCCAGTCACCTGAATCGCGGTGGGCTCTTACCCCACCCTTTCACCCTTACCCGAAGGCGGTTTACTCTCTGTTGCACTTGCTGTCCACGCGATGCATGGCCTTCCTGTTAGGAAGCATACTACCCTATACTGTCCGGACTTTCCTCTTCTTGCGAAGCGATAAGGCTCATCTAATGTTTAAACTTAAAATGTAAAGAACGGATGCAAAGTTACTGCAGACGATTCACAATACGAACTTCAGTTGCACCATATCCGCCTTCACTGAAATCGGCAAAATAAATCTCGCAGCCTCCCATCTTTCTAAGTAGTTCGTGAACCTCTCCTTGTAAACGACCGGAGCCTTTTCCGTGAATAATCAATACTTTAGCAATACCACGTCTGCGCGCTTCGCGAACCGTGGCACTCGCCTTGTCTAATTGATAGTTTAAAATTTCATATCGAGTCATTCCGTTAGTTGACCCCAATAGTTCGTGAGAGTGCAAGTCCACGGATAGACGGTCTATTTGTTGTGCCGCTGGGGCCGATTTTTCTCTTCGCTTATCCTTATGCTCAACTGCTCCCACTTGCCATTGTACTACTGGTAAAAGTTCATGAGCTTGATGCGCATTTTCGAATCCAAAGTCGTCGATCACATAGATGGTGTCTCCATCAATTCGACTCACTTTTGCAGTTCCTCCAGCGTCTTTAAACTTTACAATCTGATCTTTTTCAAACATACTCCAAATAAAAAACCCCGGCCTAAAGGCCGGGGTTTAAAGGTATCGCTTATAGCTATGTAAACTACTCTACTGTGATACGTTCTGTAAGAACACCTTCATCAGTTGTAAACTTGATGAAGTACACACCAGCCGACTCATCGCTGAGATCGAATTGGTTATTGTATAGTCCGTTAACAGTAACTACCTCATTAGAGATTACCTGTCCTACCATATTCACGATGCTGATTTCAACATTCGTAGCAGATGCAGTTGCAAATTCTACGTTGAACAGACCGCGCGTTGGATTCGGGTAAATACTCAATGTTCCGTTCAAGAAGTCTTCATCTACACTGATCTGGTTCACATCGAATGTGAACGTAGCAGTATCAGAAGAACACGGTCCGAAAGCAATAATAGTAACTGTTTCACCAGCGTTGTTTGCATTGAAGGTTACTGTACCTGAAGTATCGTTTGATGAGGTTCCGTTAGAGAACTCAACGTATATACTATCAGCATTAGCAGTACCCGAAGTACTCCAGTTCGCCATCCAATCCGCAGCACCGATCGTAGCGTTCGCTGTATCTACAGAGATTGCTGCGACTGCATCTGGATGAATGCCTACTGTGAATGTTGAATCTTCACGCTCACAACCACCTACGGTAACTACCCAATCGTAGAAGAAGTAGTGGTAATTATTCAATGAACCTTGTGTTACACTCACCTCACCTCCTGATGTAGAGAACGGATATCCAGATACACCAAACTCACGGTATAATCCACCCGTTGTTGAAGAAACACCGACCATACGGTAAGATCCAGGAGTTACAGTAGCACCTAAGTAAACCTGCTCTGCAGTATTACCAGTAGCTGTCGTACTTGCTGAACCAGTCCAAACTGTAGCACCCGTTGCAACATCCTGAATAGCGATATTCGTTGTACCAGCAGCATTCGGGTATAGGGTCACAGAATCTATAATTGCCGATTTAGTTACAGAGAATAACACCCCTGTAGTTCCGAAGAAATTATAGTTACCACCACCAGTACCAATACCGCGAACGTTACCTGTAGTATCAGAATAAGATACCGCACTAACTGTTATAGTAGTATCAGAAGTAATGTTCGTAAGAGTTAACGAGGAGTCCGCAGCAATAACACCAAGGGTATCGTTACCCGTCGTCCACATTACATTTCCTTGTGTTGGAATAGTAACACTTAAAGTGATATCATCGCCTGCACAAATCATATCTGGATAAACCGGAGAAACCTGCTGTGCGTCACTCACTTCAATAGAAGTCGATAGCGTGTCATTGTTAGAACGGCCGTCATTTGCTAAAACAGTGTATGCTGTAACAGCATATACGCCACCCACATAATTGCTTGCATATCCTACATCAACAGTGTCTTTTCCACCGAATGGAATGGACAAACCTGTTGGGGTAGCAGTCATAGTAGAACCAAAGATATCAACGCTTACTGTCAATGATGTTAAAGTGTTTTGTCCGTAGTTCGCAATCTCAACGCTCACTAACAAACTATCACTACCACAAATACCATCTGCGGGTCCTAAGAGTGCCGTCAATGCAGCATCGTCTGCAACAACATCATACTCATCAGCACCGATATCAACTGTAGTTGAACCTGACATTGGACGAGCATCGCCATCTATATCGTCAGAGACACCAACAGTATTATCACCAGCATCATTTGCTAATGGACCGAATACGTGCAGATCACCAGGACCAGCAAATATAGGATCACCCTCTACAGAGCTCATGTGCATCGTAGTATCAAGACTCTGCAACTCTCCTACCGAATCAACATACGTCAATGCATAAGGACTACTTACGTAGTGGTAGCCTAGGTAGGTACCCGTGCTGTGATACAAATTGTAATCACCAAATGCGTCAGAGTTGTATGCGTAGAATGCATACAGACTACCTTCAAAAATGTTATTACGCATATTTACGTTCGCATCATTGTAATAGTCGCGTAAACCGTAAGATCCACGTGCTGTATTGTGGAAGACATTAACACTGTCACCGTAATAGACCGTTAACCCGTAGTTACCTGCATCTAACATGTTGTTAGAAATTTCAGAAGTAAACGAGGCCGCAGCGGTAGTAGACGTGTAGTATGCCCAGATACCGTAATTAACATCAGTTACGTGATTTTTAGTAACCTTCAAACCATCGATCTGATACGGGTAAATACCGTAGGCGAAGTTGTTTCTGAAGTTCGATAGGTGATTTTCATCTATCGTAACATCTATTCCGTAGTACACGTAGATACCATAGTAGTATTGATCACTGAAGGTGTTACCTGAGATTTCTATGTTCTCATTTCTAGCAGCAAAAGAACCATAGAAACGGACTCCGTAGTATCCACCAATGATATCGTTGTCTGTTATGGAAATATTCTTCTCGCCTGTAGTAGTTGAGAATATTGACGTTGAACTATTTGATGCTACAATACCGTTGTATAATGACGAAGTAGATGTAGTCGAACTCATAATGGTATTCCCAGAGATTGTGATGTCACTCGCTCCATTCAAGCGGAAACCTTTACTGTTCGGTGTGTAGATGAACAGATCTTCAAAGCTCATGTACTTCGCTCCTTCTAGAACAAAGGCGGCATCAGTACCGGCGGTGATTGTATCACTTACGGAAGTACTACCCTTAAAGGTAACCGTATTCGTCATTGTTGCACCGCTAATCTCGCCTACATAAGATGAAGTTGAGAATGAACCGCTTTGGAATTCGAAGGTAACTGCACCACCGATACCACAAACATTCAATACACTCATCACGCTGTCTAGTGTAGCGAAGTCACCAGTAGGACCTACTGAATACGTACCTGCTGCTAGAGGACCTGTACATTCCGTAGTGAATGTAAATGGACCTTCCCAAGCACTACTACAACAGTTCTGGATATAGTAGTCATAAGTTGTGTTTGGAGACAAACCTGTCAAACTGTACGGCGCCGTAACGTTTGTATCTACTGTTCCTGATAATGCACCAACACCTGTCCCTTGAATAAATCCTGCTGGACCGTATTCAACATTGAAACAGTTTGTTCCTGTGTAATCCCAAGTCAAATCAGCAGATGAGCTAGTAATGTTGCTCGCCATTTGATTGTAGTTGATACATGCAGGGATTGCTTCAATTTGTACACTGTCGATATAAACGTAGTCATAAGAAGCCGCTTTAGAATACATACGGAATCCTACACGCTTGTCGCCTGTTTGAACAGCATTAGAATCTAAATAAACTTGAAACTCTTGGTAAGAAGTATTACCGTTCAAGCTGATGCTTTGCACCGTGCGAGCTGTCTCATAATTACCCATGGCATCAGTCATCACAACGTCGAAACCACCTGGGTATGAAGTAGAGCTGGTACGAGCCCAGAATTTAACCATCAAACCACCTTGATCAATATCTTGAATCATTGGTGCGGAAATAACATTGGTATCACCACCACCTAAGTACATATAGTTGTACAATGAGTAGCTACCTGAATACGCGTAGAATGAATAACCATAACCCATGGAGTATGAAGTACCGTAAGTACCGTCATAAGCCCAACAGCTAGGTAGGTTAGGATTAGAGCTATTACCCGAATATCCCGGAGAACTTTCGAAACCGTCCGCCCATGGCGCCGCTGTCGGTGAACAAGGAACAGTCACAGTGATTGGCCCTACCCACGGAGATAAAGAACCGTTTGTAGACATACAGTTTGACTGGATGTAGAAATCGTAGGTTGTTGCATCATCAAGCGTGTTGATTGACCAAGAACTACCCATAACCGTATCCATTGGAGCTCCAGTACCTTGTGTAAATCCTGTTGGACCCCACTCGATAATGTAGTCTGAAACAGCAGAGCTGTCTGTCCAAGTAACCGTTACTGAAGAATCAGAAGTTGCATTTCCTGAAGCGTTTAGTGCGATAGGACAGTTCGGAATATCACGAATTTCGATATCATCTAAATAAGCGTAAGCATACGCATACGTGTAACCCGATACAAATTCAGGAACTACCATAAACACAACTCGCGAAGCGTTCGTAGGTACATTATCTAAATCAACCGTGAACTCTTGATAAACGTTTGAATAATTCACTGTATCCACGATGTGGATGGATCCCATTGATGCATTTGAATCTGCAGTCGCGATGATCATTTTTGTCGTGTAGTACGCAATAGAAGATGACGTTCTTACGTTGAAAATCACTTGCTTATCGTTGCCACTCAAACCAGCAATTCTTGGAGAAAACGCTGCGAGCGTATCGCCATCGGCACTGTTGGTCGAAGTGGTACTTGCGTAACCATAGAAACGTACAGAGTTTGTTCCACCATTCGCATAGAACGAATAGTTGTAGTTGTAAGCGTACAATGACGTTGAAGTACCCGTCTTACCGTAAGCCCAACAATCTGGAAGATTCGGTG
>JAOMWM010000043.1 GCA_028357285.1 Schleiferiaceae bacterium
AACACCTATTTCTCTTCTCAACATGAATGCAATGCGTGCATCACCTGTTGTAGCACCATCCAAATAAATGGTGTATTTATTGTAAGCCGTTGCCGTAGCATAAACTGTATCAACTATGGTCAAAGAACTTGGTGTTCCTGCAGCATCAGTTAAACCAATAATCACCTCACCTGGACGACCCACTGAAGTAGTTCGTGCATAGAACTCAAGTTGTTTCGTCGCCGAATCAAGACCCTGAATCTCAGGAGTGATGATTAGTGTAGTATCTGCATATGAGGTAGATGTACTTGTACTTGAAGATCTGTAACCGTATAAGAAGTTCGTACCTGAATTGGCATAGAACGAATAGTTACGGTTGTAGAAATAAGGATAGTATGAAGAACTCGTAGTATTCACATAGAAGTCCCAACAGACTGGTAAGGAAGGATTAAAAGCCGAACCGGTTGCTGAATTATCAAAGTTCTCTGTGTAAGGAGTAGTTACCTGAGCACATGGTGTAAGGAAAGTTATTGGCCCTAAAGTGTCAGAGTATGTTGATGTGCCACAGCTTGTCACAGCGTACGCGTCATAAGTACTTGACGATGCTAGTGACGTTAAAGAGGCTGTACCACTAGAAACCGTTACTGAAGTACCTGAAGTTGAAGGATTAAACCCTGCCAAACCGTAAATAACAGTGGTAGTGGCACTAGAATTACAACCTAAAGATACAGTTGCCGTTGCCGAACCTCCAGATACCGTTCCTACAGCAATACCAGTAGGTGCAGCACAGTTAGAGAATCCACTAGGTAATTCTTGTACTTTAATATCATCGACGATGATATCGTTGTAAAAGGATGCAGCACCGTTGAATTTACTTACGGTAAATCTCAGGGCGATGTCATTTGGTGTACTGATACATGAAAAATCTACTTGCACTTTACGCCAACCCGCTGAATCTGTACTGCCCGACCATACCGGATGATACGTTTGACCGTCAAAGACCTCAACAGTTAAGGTGTTGTTGTCAAAATAGGATGTACTGGTATTGTTCTTAAACCAGTAAAACTCTAAAGAAGGTGAAGTCAACGTACTGACATCAATAGAGTCAGTAGTGATGCTTACATCACAAGGGTAAGGAGATGAACCGTCTACCCACATGGCAAAGGATCCTGTTCCACCAGTATGATCAGTGTAACCTGAAGCACCATAACCAGGGTTAGAGGTCGTTAATTTCCACGAGGCATTCGTAGAAGTACTGTTACAAGTATTCGACTGTGTCCAAGTAGAAGGTATACTACTAAAGGTTTGAGTCATTACTTGAGCGGTGAGCGAGCCTATAGAATATAGCAAAGCCACCAGTAAGAGATAGAGTTTCTTCATGGTAAATAGTTTTGTTCACTACGATTATAGTGAAAATGGTATACCTGAGCAAGATATCAGTGCAGCAAATTTCCTGAATCGTTGATTTTATAACAATTAAGGCTGATACATTAGAATTTTGAACAAAAAAAAAGCCCCGGCCAATGGCCGGGGCTTAAGGAATTCAAGTTAATCGAACTAATTACTCAACAGTAATACGCTCAGTAAGTACTCCATCTTCCGTTGTAAACTTGATGAAGTATACTCCAGCTGACTCATTGCTGAGATCGAACTGGTTATTGTATAATCCGTTTACTGTTACAACTTCAGTAGAGATCACCTGTCCTACCATATTCACGATGCTGATTTCAACGTCCGTAGCAGATGCTGTTGCAAATTCTACGTTGAATAGACCGCGAGTTGGATTCGGGTAAATACTTAATGTCCCGTCCAAGAAGTCTTCGTCAACACTGATCTGGTTCACATCGAATGTGAATGTGGCAGTATCAGAAGAACATGGACCGAACGCGATAACAGTTACTGTCTCACCTGCGTTGTTCGCATTGAAGGTAACTGTACCGGAAGTATCGTTTGAAGATGTTCCATTAGAGAACTCAACATAAATACTATCCGCACCTGAAGTACCAGAAGTGCTCCAGTTAGCCATCCAATCCGTTGCACTGATAGTCGCATTCGCTGTATCCACTGAGATTGCAGCTACTGCATCAGGGTGAATGCTCACAGTGAATGTAGAATCTTCACGAGCACAACCACCAACTGTTACTTTCCAGTCGTAGAAGTATTCGTACCAAGATGTACCACCATTACGGTCACCTGTGATAACTACAGAACTATCACCTGACCAGTACGGGTATGATGAGTTAAGGTTATCGTATAAACCACCAGTAGTAGTTCCATTCAACCAAATCTTGTACGATCCGCTTGGTAAAGAAGCTCCTAAATAAACCTGCTCTGGATTCCAGCCAGTAGCTGAAGTAGTTACAGGAATACTGTACAATTGCGTACCCGATGCGTCTTCAATAACAATAGTAGACGTACCTGCTCCTGAAGGGAATAGAGTAATACTATCCAAAGACATACCGCTGTATGCTGTAAAGCTCAAACCGTAAGCACCGGTATAGTTGTAACCTGAACCTGGAGACAACTGACCTACACTTTCTGTATAGTTGATAGAACTAACTGTGATTGTTGTATCCATCATAACACTAGAAAGTAAGATTGTAGAATCTGCATCAACTACAGCGATAGTATCGCCGCCTGAAGCCCACATTACTTTTCCTTGTGTTGGATTAGTAACTGAAAGGTTTACATCATCGCCTGCACAAATAAACTCAGGGTAAACCGGAGTTACTTGCTGTGCGTCCGTAATATCTACATTTAAAGAAAGTGTATCGTTACCAGGACGTCCATCACCTGTAAGCTGCGTGTAAGCAACTACTGAGTACGTACCACCAACGAAGTTGCTAATGTAGCCTAATTCAACAGTGTCTTTTCCGCCGAATGGGATAGATAAGCCTGTTGGAGTAGCAGTCATAGTAGTTCCGAAGATATCTACACTCACAGTTAATGAGGTTAACGTGTTTTGACCGTTGTTGGCGATTTGAACACTCACCATCAAACTATCATCACCACAAATACCGTTAGCTGGGTTTAACAATGCTGTTAATGCAGCATCATCACCGATAACATCATATTCATCAGCACCGATATCTACTGTTGTTGAACCTGACATTGGACGAGAATCACCATCGATATCAACTGTCACACCTACCGTATTGTCACCAGCGTCGTTCGCTAATGGTCCATACACGTGTAAATCAGTTGCCGTGGCAAAAATCGGATCACCTTCAACAGAGTTCATATGCATCGTTGAATCCATGCTCTGTAATTGGCCTAACGAATCGATATACGTTACAGCATATGGACTACTTACGTAGCTATAACCTAGAGCGGTACCTGTGCTGTAGTATAAGTTGTAGTCACCGAATGCGCTTGTGTTGTAGTTGTACAATGCATACGTACCACCCGTAAAGATGTTGTTACGGAAGTTGACGTTTGCAGCATTGTAGTAATCACGAACACCCGCATATCCACCTACAGCCGTATTGTGGTATACACCTAAACTATCAGAATACAATACGTTCAAACCGTAATACCCTGCGTTGATCATGTTGTTGGTGATCTCACTCGGAGCATTCGCTGTGCTTGTACTAGACAAGTAATAGCCGTAGATACCGTAGTACAAATCGCTGATGTGGTTACCTGTGATTTGACAACCGTTTACTTGATATGGGTAAATACCGTAAGCAAAGTTTGAACGGAAATCAGAAAGTTCGTTATCACTAATCTCGATATTATCACCGTAGTACACATAAATACCGTAATAGTATTGATCTGTCATCGTGTTACCAGAGATAACAATATCTCCATTACGAGCGGCAGAAGATCCGTAGAAACGAACTCCGTAGTATCCACCAATAATTTCATTATTCTCAATGGTAATGTCATGCTCGCCAGATGTAGTTGAGAAAGCAGACGTAGCACTTGCAGAGGCAAGAATACCATTGATAGCGCTAGAAGTTGATGTCGTATTTGACATTATGGTATTACCCGATATTGTGATGTCACTAGCTCCATTCAAACGGAAACCGCTATTGTTTGGCGTGTAGATGAACAAGTCTTCGAAGTTCATGTACTTCGCGCCTTCCAATACAAAGGCTGCATCAGTACCCGCGATGATTGTATCATTTGCAGAAGTGCTTCCTTTGAAGGTAATGGTATTCGTAGAAGAAGAACCATTAATCTCACCCATGTACGTTGATGTTGAGAATGAACCGCTTTGGAATTCGAAGGTCACTGCACCCGCGATACCACAAACGTTCAACGTGCTGGTAACACTATCTAAGGTTGCAAAATCGCCAGTAGGACCTACAGAGTATGTACCTGCTGCGAGTGGACCTGTACATTCCGTCTGGAACATGAATGGACCCTCCCAAGTGTTGTTACAACAGTTTTGCACGTAAAATTCATAGCTCGTGTTCGGATTCAATCCAGTTAAACTATAAGGTGCTGTAACATTGGTATCAAGCGTTCCTGATAATGCACCAACACCTGTACCTTGAATAAATCCTGCTGGACCGTATTCAACATTGAAACAGTTTGTTCCTGTGTAATCCCAAGTCAAATCAGCAGATGAGCTAGAAATATTGCTCGCCATTTGATTGTAGTTGATACATGCTGGAATTGCTTCAACCTGAACACTATCAATATAAACGTAGTCGTAAGACGTTGCTTTAGAATACATACGGAAACCTACACGCTTGTCGCCTGCTTGAACCGCATTTGAATCTAAATAAACCTGGAACTCTTGGTGAGAAGTGTTACCATTTAGAGAGATGTTTTGTACCGTGCGAGCAGTCTCGTAGTTACCCATCGCATCTGTCATAACGACATCGAATCCACCAGGATAAGTAGTTGAACTCGTGCGTGCCCAGAACTTAACCATCAAACCACCTTGATCAATATCTTGAATCATTGGTGCAGAAATAACGTTGGTATCTCCACCACCTTGATACATGTAGTTGTATAATGAATAGCTACCTGAATACGCATAGAATGAATAACCATAACCCATAGAGTATGAAGTACCATAAGTACCGTCATAAGCCCAACAGCTTGGTAGGTTAGGGTTTGAGCTATTACCAGAGTATGCTGGAGAAGTCTCAAAACCATCAGCCCATGGCGCTGCCGTTGGAGAACAAGGTACATCCACTGTGATTGGACCTACCCACGGTGACATTGAACCATTTGTTGACATACAGTTAGACTGGATGTAGAAGTCATAAGTCGTTGCATCATCCAGCGTATTGATTGACCAAGAAGTACCAGTTACAGTATCCGTTGGTGCACCTGTACCTTGAGTGAAGCCAGCAGGACCCCATTCGATAATATAGTTAGTTACTGCTGAGCTATCTACCCACGTTAGTGTAACAGAAGAATCAGATGTAGCGTTACCCTCTGCATTTATAGCGATAGGACAATTT
>JAOMWM010000044.1 GCA_028357285.1 Schleiferiaceae bacterium
TGTTGCCAAACCTTCGTGCAATTTACTTTTTGCCAGTGCCGGCCCAGGTTTAATTAAGAATTGGTCCAATTCATTCACAAATGACAACGTTGTTACTTTCTGGGTATCACTTAGCTTCACAACACTGTCTTCTTGCAGTAAAACGGATTTAATTGTGGGCTGACCAATGTACCCTTCACGCTGTATTGCGAGCACTTCTTTACACTCGCCTTGGTACTCAACCACATGAATTTCACTCAAGTACTCCAGCTCATGCAGTGTGTTCAAGTCCACCATAGGGCTGTGCTTGGTCATTAGCGTATGGCTCATCTTAAGCAGCTCATGTTGTAAAACAATAACATTAGGACTTGCATCTCGAAGTGCTACAGACTTACCGGCACCAGTTCTTCGGTCTGGGTCAAGATATATGGTGACTTCTGAAGGGGAAATATCTTTTTCCAGTAACCAGCTTTTTAGTTCAGGAAGTACAGATGTTGCTGTGCCTGCGGTGTGTATTGTGTTTTTTAAATTGACTTTTAAAAGTCTTGATAAACCGGGGTCCAATTCATTCGCGAAATGTCCTAAACAATCTTCACGCCGCGTAAATGCCCATGAGTCTATACCCATTCCAGCACATAAATCTACCGTGAATGGAGAAGAGATTAATGATGCCTTGTAATTTGCTGTTCGTTCTGAGCTACTTTGTTCAGTTGCCTGTCCTGTGGGAAATATCCAATTCCTAAGAAGCAAGGCTGGGAATTTATTAGCATACTTGCGCTGTACCTCTAATTGTGTGATCCAACTCGCATAGGGGCGTTTAAGGCCAAATTTTAAGCGGAGAGCTGTTACCGCTGCGTCTTTATGAAATTCCAGCCAGGCTGTTGCCTCTGGACCTTTAAAATCCTCCGGATGTACTTGCTGTTTGGGATGTGCCATATGATTAGGTACCGGATGATTCCCAACCTTCTTTGATCGTATTAATGACAATTCTCAGTATGCTGTAAACCGGAACAGCAAAGATCATCCCACCTACGCCCAGTAGGGTACCGGCTATTGAAATCACTAAGAATATTTCAAGCGGATGAGCACCAACGCTGTTTGAGAAAATTAAAGGTTGAAGCACCACATTGTCAAGCAATTGGACTACGGTAAAAAGACCAATCAATAGGTACAAGCTTTGCAATAAATCAATGGTTGTTGCTGGATCTGCAAGCCCAGTAGTATATAACTGACCCATACCCAATAAAATACCTAGACTCGCGCCAATAAGCGGACCAACATAAGGAACAAGATTAAAAACAGCTGCAGTAAGTGCCAGGACGACAGCACCCTTAACCCCAATTACTCCCATGCCCAAAGAGAGCAACAAGAAAATGAGGGTGATTTGAATGAGGATTCCGAAACTGTAACGTGTGACAACACGCTTAATACCGGGTACCATTGCATCGATTTTGGTATGATGTTTCTTGGGCGTGATATAATCAATAAAACGGTGGGCCAATTCTTGCTCGCGAATCAGGAAAAACGAAATAAATGCAATTGAGAAGACGCTGATAATCACATTCCCCATACTTCCGATTAATCCGCTAAGTACAGTACTTATGGCTTCTACTGACGCAAATTCTTGTAGGCTTTTATTGACTTGTTCCAGTTCTGACTGAGAGTCAATACCGAAACTAGAGAGTATGGCGTCCAATTGGTTCCATTCTGATTCTAAACTTGCGATCAACCGGTCGTACTCTATGGTACTAAGGAAGGAAAATTCTTTGATCAACAATGGGAAAAACCAAGTCACAACACCGCTTAATATTAACCCAATAGTTAAAAGGGTAATGGCAGCATTTCCTGTCTTACCAAGGTACTTACCAAGTAGTGTTTTGAATTGAAGTATTTTGAAAAGAGGCCTACCTAAAACACTGATATACAATGCTATAAAAGCATACACAACAACACTTTTTATAGCCCACAATACAAAACTTAAAGCAGCTAATGCTAGCAGCTGTAGGCAAGCTTTCGCAAAGGGTTGTAATTCAAAATTTTTCATAGCTGCTGGTTTCTTACTGTTGCCCAATGTAATAAGTTTGCGCCCATTTTCAATGCTGCTTCTCGTTTCTCCTTTGAGTCTGCGTGTACTTCTGCATCTTCCCAACCATCGCCTAAATCCGTTTCAAGGGTCAGTAGTGCTACTAATTCGCCTTTTACAAAATAACCGATTGCTTCGGGTTTACCATTATCATGTTCATGAATCTTAGGCATGCCTTTTGGAAAATGGAACAAGGAATTAAATATAGGATGGTCGTGCGATACCTGCTCTACAGTGGCTTTAGGAAATACTTGTTTAAGTGCTTCTTTCGCATAGGTTGACATTCCGTAATTATCATCAATGTGAAGAAATCCGCCGTTTTCGGTAAACGCTCGCAGTTGATTGGCCTGGTCCTTAGATAGAATAATACGGCCATGGCCCGTGCCGTGTAAAAAAGAAACACCGCTTGCAAGCAACGACTCTGCAGTTATGGGTTCCGAACGAACTGAAGACCGAGCGTCTGTACTTTTATTGTAAAAGGCACTGAGGTTTTTTAAAGCTGTAGGATTAGCATACCAATCACCGCCGCCATCATATTTAAATACGGCCAATACCTGTGCTTCGCAAATTTGAGCGCAGCCTATGAATACCAAAAGAAGTGAGTGTTGCAGTCTGTTCATCTAAAATCAAAAATAGTGAAACTTAGTGCTCGTTCGTTGCAGCTTAGTATATACTCATTGTTCAAACAATTTGTATTCAGTTTTGTTAAATTTGTCATGATGAAAAACCGACTCCTATACCTTTTCATTGCATTGACCAGTTTCTACGCCAAAAAAGGGCTTGGACAATGTGTTAAGAGTACGCCCTACACCCAGAACTTTGATGGATCAAACTGGGTGTCGCAATCCTCTTGGTTAAATTCTGGCTCTATACCTTCATGTTGGAACCGTTTACTTTCCACGGGAAATTACCTTTGGATGGCGGGCCCTCCAGCTTTGGGTTCAATTAATTCAGGACCTAGTGCCGATCATACCTCTGGAACAGGAGGATACGCTGTGGCAGAGGGTTGGAGTACTTCGGGTACATTCAGAACAGTAACGCATCTGATTACTCCCCCGATAGATCTAAGCAATGACACGGTCCCTCGATTAAAATTTTTCTATCACATGTATGGTGCTGATATTGATTTACTCGATGTTCGCGTTCGCAAAGTGGGTACTACCTCATGGACGCAATTACATACCGTTAATTCTACAACTGCATCCAGTCAATTTACATCTCAAAACTCTGCATGGCGTAAACATGTAGAGTCCCTCGCTCAGTGGGCGGGCGATACAGTGCAAATAAGATTCTCAGCGAAACGCAATACCTCATTTAGTTGGTGGACGCAGAGTAGAGTAGCTCTTGATGATATTACCATCGAAGAAACACCAAGCTGCGATCAACCCATAAACCCTACCATTTCAAATTTATTATCGACCACGGTTAATGTCAACTGGACGACGTTGAACACGAGCCAAATCGGTTATCAAATTCAGTATGCGCAGGGAAACTCAGGTGCTAGTGGAGGAACTATTGTTAACTCTACGACGAAGCCTGCTACCCTTGCAGGACTTACGCCAAACACAACATATTCAGTACGCGTTCGCGACATCTGTTCTGCAGGTGATACTTCGGTTTGGTCTTCTTACACTACTTTCATAACGCAGTGTTCATTCGCAACAGCACCATTTAGTGAGAATTTTGATGGGGCAACTTGGGATCCTGCTTCAACCTGGAATGTTCAAGGAGATTTAGACCAATGCTGGCTTGATCAGGGATCTGCTACGCAGTTTTGGACGCCGGGTCCTCCTGCATTTAACTGGACGCAAACGGGCCCCTCTGGTGATCACACAACTGGATCTGGTCAATACATGATGAATCAGGTGACGACCACCTTCGTGAGCGGAACGAATCCACGATTGATTTCGCCATGGATTGATTTAGATACATTGGTTTCACCTGAGTTAAGTTTTTATTATCATGGTTTTGGGACGAGTATGGGTGATTTTGACGTTTACGTACAAAAACTCGGTGGAACTTGGTCGGCGCTTTGGGATACTTCTGGGGCGACTCATAGCTCTCAAAATGCTGCGTGGACGGAGAAAATTATTGCACTAGGGACATCCTACGCGGGAGATACGGTACGTATTCGCTTCGATTATACGAATACACAAAGTTCGTTTTACCAGCAGTTTGCAATTGACGACGTAAAGATTGACGAAGAACCGAGCTGTCCAAAACCTGCTAATACGGCTGTGACAGCGGTTGGTGTAATGGCAGCCCAATTGGATTGGACTTCCGGTGGAGCATCGAACTATCAATTGCGGTACCGTGAGACAGGTACAAACGCTTGGAGTTGGACTACGGCAAATACTTCAGCTAAAGGTATAGGGATGCTTTCCGCACAAACCACTTACGAATGGCAAGTTCGCGATTCATGTGGGACGGGCGATGTCAGCGGATGGCGTGATGGTCCCAGATTTAGAACAAACTGTACTTTTTATACAGCACCTTTTGTTGAACAATTTTCCAGTTCCGCGAACTGGGTAGGACCGGCATGGCCTGATCAAAACGGTGAAATTGATGATTGTTGGAACCGTTCTGATACCTTAGATTATTTCTGGACCGGCGGTGGAACAACCGCTCATTACTTTGGTACCGGACCTTCCGGTGATCATACATCCGGATCTGGCGGTTACGCGTTCGCGCGGAGTGCCACTCCTTTCAGTAACACGGCCGATACCGAATTTAGGACACCGCTCATAGATTTAGACACCTTGCAGAGCCCTGAGCTGACCTTTTGGTATCACATGTACGGTGCAGCCATTGACAAATTAAGAATTTATGTTAAAGCCATTGGACAGCCTGTGGCTCTATTGAAGACCATTAATGGCGAGCAACAAACTAGTTCGAATGCCTCTTGGACGAAAGAAACACTTAGCCTTTCAGCGTACGAAAACGATACAGTACAA
>JAOMWM010000045.1 GCA_028357285.1 Schleiferiaceae bacterium
GGAAAGGTCGCTACTGTTCAGTATGCGAGGGAAAATAAAATTCCATATTTCGGAATCTGTTACGGTATGCAAGCTGCAGTGATTGAATACGCAAGAAACGTATTAGGCTATACTGACGCCAATACTACAGAGGTCAATCCTAAAACTAGTAAACCGGTGATTGCCTTGATGGACGAGCAAATGCACATTACAGATAAAGGCGGTACTATGCGACTAGGAGCCCAGCAATGTGAGCTTGCGGAGGATTCTATCGCCAGGGCAGCCTATGGTGAAGCGCACATTACAGAGCGCCACCGTCATCGTTATGAGTTTAATAATGACTTTAAAGACGTATTGACAGAAGCCGGACTAAAAGCTACGGGTATAAATCCGGATAGTGGTCTTGTTGAAATAATTGAGGTAGAAGATCATCCTTTCTTTGTCGGTGTGCAATACCATCCAGAGTATAAAAGTACGGTTGTAAAACCGCATCCACTTTTCGTTGCATTCATTAAGGCTTGTGATGAATTCCATCAAAACAAATAGGACATGGAAAACCAAAACAAAGGGTTAGATAAGAATCAAATTATCGGGTTTGTACTGATGGCTGCTATTATGGGAGTATTCGGTTGGTGGCAAAGTATAAATGCGCCGGACGAACCAATTGTACCTGTCGTAGAGGAGTCTCAAGAATCAGTTAGCGAATCTGAGCTAGTCGTTCAAGAGGAATTCTCAATCGATTCAACCGCTGACGAAAATAGTAATGGGTTCTTGTCAGAAGAATTCATTGTAGAGAACAATGATTTAAAATTGACCTTTAGCACCAAAGGTGCAAGGATGGTTTCTGCTCAGGTTAAAGACTATCAAACCTACGATAGTCTACCGTTGTATTTAGTAAATGAAAACCAGACAATGGATTTGATTTTACCGGGAGCAGAAAGCATGAATCAGAAGGAATTCGTGATTGATTCGCGCAATTCCTCAGGTGTGGTGCTGAGTGATGGTGCTACAAAAGTTCGCATTACGCTGCCTGAAAATGGCTTTGATTTTTCATGGGTAGTCAGCGGTCGAGCAGCAGCTTCCGGTAAACCAGAGCTCTTCTGGGAGCGTACGGCTAAGCGCACGGAAAAAGGTATTAGTAACGAACGCATCTATTCCACATATTCTTACAAAGTCTCTGAAGATGGAGATATTGAAAATATGAGCGGACGAGGCGGTGACGACAGTGAAGCTCTTGGCGCGGTAGATTGGCTCGCACAAAAACAACACTTCTTTTCCTTCATTGCTCATCCTGAAGCAGGATTCTCTGAAGTTCAAGCAGCTACTGTTAACGGAGGTGATGAAGATGAAAGTATCGTCAAAAAATTCTCTAGCACCGCTACACTTAATGCCACCGTAGACGGTTCATATACTTTACCCTTTACATTTTACATAGGCCCGAATCATTACCAAACACTGAAAGATTACGATCAAGGCTACGAAAAGGTGATTAATTTCGGTTGGGGAATCTTTGGCTGGATCGGTAGAGGCGTTGTAGTGCCTATTTTCAATTGGCTTGAAGGATATGGCCTAGGATATGGTTTAATCATTCTCATTATGGTCCTTATAATCAAAGGAGCCATGTCGCCATTGACTTTTGCATCCTACCGCTCCATGGCTAAAATGCGTGTGCTGAAGCCGCAATTGGACGAGATGAATAAGAAATTCGGGGAAAAAGATGCGGTTGCCAAACAACAGGCACAAATGGCTTTGTATAAAGAGGCAGGTGTAAATCCTTTGGGAGGTTGTATCCCTGTAATCGTTCAGATGCCAATTTTGATTGCTATGTTCCGATTCTTTCCTGCGTCGATTGAGCTGCGAGGTGAAAGCTTCCTTTGGGCCACAGATTTAAGTACCTACGATGCGCTGATCTCATGGGACCAACACATTCCATTGCTCAGCACGTTCTATGGGAATCATATTTCGATATTTACATTGTTGATGACAGCGTCAACCATTCTCTACACTAGAATGAATCAGCAAATGACTGCAGGTACTGGTTCAAGCGAGCAGATGAAGCAAATGCAAATCATCATGTATGTTATGCCGCTGATGTTCATGTTCGTTTTGAATAGTTATCCTGCCGGTCTTACCTACTATTACTTCCTTAGTAATATCGTAACCTTCAGTATGCAGTGGGGTATCCGTAAAAGCGTTAATGATGAAGCCATTCTTGCTAAAATTGAAGCTAAAAAGGCACAGCCTAAAAGTGAAAAGAAGAAGAGTAAGTTTCAGGCCCGCTTAGAAGAAATGCAGCGCCAGCAGAATCTTAACAGATCGCAGCGTAGAAAATAATAGGGGAATCAACCCGTGTAAAAAGCCCCGCTTGAAGCGGGGCTTTTTTGTTAGCACAATTCGATGGTCTGGTTCTCGAAGCGTATAATGGTTGGTCTTCCTGTGTACCCACCGATCTCTTTGAGATTAACGTTATTCTCATCATTGCTAATGATCCATTGACCGCTTTGATGTTGTTCCAAGCAAAAGCTAATCGTCAGAAATAAGGAGAGAAGAAATGGCATCGTTGATAGATAAAAAAAAGCCCCGCAGTTTCCTGCGAGGCTTTAATATGTGTTTCTTTTGATGGATTAGTGAACGTGAGTCACAACACCATTGATGTAGTCGTAACCACCTGAACCATCCTGACGAAGTTCCCAAATGATTGTTGCTACGCTGAAATCAGCTTCCACACCAGCCGGAAGCGTAGGCTTATTGATATGAAATTGGAAAGGCGTATAGCGTGTTCCGTAGATGTCCCCAGCTGCATATGCATTACCCAAAGGATTGATATCACCTAAATTCATTCCCCATGGACCTAAAGCGGTCGCCGAAGTATCGCTAGTAGCCGCATCAGAGCTTTCTAACCAACCTACAACCGCAGTGGTAGCGTGATCGTAAAGTACTTCATCATGTGTGTAAATCGTTCCTGAAGTTATGAGTGGTATTCCCGCTACTTCCGCAGCGTCTTGAGCCCATTTCGTCGGTGTTGTTCCTGAACCTGTGCTAACTTTAGGTAATGAACTGATTTGATTTAAGTCTACTCCGCCACCGTAATCTTTAGCAACAACACCATTAAGTAAAAGGTAAGACTGAACCATGTAGATATTTTCAGTCTTTGTTTCAAGTACTTTGATACGCGGGTAAACTGTAATACTTGTGCCTTCTTCGATAGCATCTGCTTCTAAACCAAACGCTACTTCCGCCATTGTCGCTGCTGCTGCTGCTGTTGCAGGGCTCTGGCCAACATCAGTGTTGTTTACATAAAAGTTAGGTACACCAGAAGTAGGGAAGTTATCGTCAAACTTTGCAGAAGCTTCATTATCAGTCGAGAACCAGTCACCGACATGGTTCGCTACCAATACTACACTGTCTCCTAATACACCATCTAACATGGCCATAATCTCTGCTCCATTGGGGCAGTATTGACACCAAGCTCCTGTAGTCTCAATGACCAATGGACGAACAACGCCAGTAACTGTTAATGAATCTCCAGGGTAAGTCGCTGGTGCAGGTTCTGGTGTTCCAGTTTCACATGAAGTGAGGAATAATGCGCCAAAAACTGCGCTTAGTACGATTAATTTTTTCATAGGTCGAAATAAGTCTTTTATCAAGTGACTAATTTATCGAAAAATCATCAATCATTTACATTGAATATGTAAACGGGTAGATGGTCCGAGTAACCGTAGGTGTAGAATGTACCTAAAAAGGCTCTTTTAGGCTTGTAACCACCCCACTTCGTATCACTTTCAAGCAAGAGTTGCGGCCCAATAATTCTTCCTAAATACGTTCTTTTTCCGCGATAAAGTGCGAGATCAATATGCTGCCATCGGCCTTGAAACTTGTATGTGCCATTAATGTTTTTAGGGTGTGAAAAACCAGGGGCAGTCCAGCCGCTGTCCATGATGTTTTGAAAATAATCTGCGGTAGATAAATCGTTAAAATCCCCAACTATCAATTGATTTTGTGCACTATCGCAATCCAGTTCAGCCAAAACTGCAGATAAAGCCATCTCTCGAAAGGGCGCACTTTTAAATGCGCCCCCTCTTTTTGAGGGTAGGTGTACGATGACACTGGTTAAATCAATACTGTCTTTTTGAGATGCACTTCTTGTAACCAGGAGTAACGCATCTCGAGTTTTATAGTGACGTGAACTGTAGGTAATGGGTTTGCTCCGAATAACCCGAGAAGTGCTGAGATTGATAAGAGCGGCACAATCTATACCTCTGTGGTCGGGACTATCAAAATGCACAATTTGCCAGGGACCGAAATTTTTAATCGCTTTGTGCATTGCTAAATCCAGGAGTACTGAACGGTTTTCTACTTCCGCAACTGCAATGATATCGATGGTATGATCTGTAGTGTTCATCGCAGTCCGAAGTGCGCGAGCAGTCTGTCGAATTTTCAGAAAGTAGGTTGAGCTGGCGTAGGAGTATGTTCCATTTG
>JAOMWM010000046.1 GCA_028357285.1 Schleiferiaceae bacterium
AAAAATATTTCGCGCGTAGTACTTTTGAAATATGGATTTAGGAGATAAAATAAAAGCGGCCCGCGCCCAAAAAGGACTCACCCAAAAAGAATTAGCTCAGCGCGCTAAACTTACTGAACGAACCATTCAAAGAATAAAAAATCACGAGGTAGAGCCGTCTGTTTATTCTTTAAATAAAATCTCCGAAATCCTAGAGTTTGATTTCCTCACCGAAAAACTTCGAATCATGAAAAGACGCAATCAAATCATATATACCATCATGGCTGTCTGGACGGCAGCTCTAGTATTTAATCTGATTTTTACCGACGTCAATTTCGCCGATCGCTGGTGGGAGATCTTGATTTGGGGCTTGACGCTATCCGCAGTCGTGACGGGTCAAATCTACATCCCTTACCGAAGTAAAAAGTAAGGTCCAAAATCATCGTGCGCAGACGGTCGGAACGTATCTTAGCCTACCATGCGTAAACTCTTCTTCTTTCTTCTGCTTCTTTTTCCTGCGTTCGCAGTAGGTCAAGTGTTCACGCATCCTGAAAACAATGACGCCTTTTTACAAACCGAGGTGGCAGAAGTGCATATCACCGTCTCTCAAAGTGATCTCAACACATTGCTCGGAGACAGTCTGTTTAGTGAACATCACTTTCCTGGGGTATTTCGCTATGAAAGCAGCTCCTTTTCAGATACCATTCAAAATGTAGGGTTTCGTGTTCGAGGCAACACCTCTCGTAATGCGAAAAAGAAGGGTTTTAAAGTCTCTTTTAATGAATACACGACGGGTCAGAAATTCAAGGGGATCGAAAAGATGAACCTCGTTGGCCAGCACAACGACCCTTCACTATTGCGGTACTGGACCAGTCTTTATTTTCTCACAAGACACGGCATTATCTCCTCGCGAACGAGCTTTGTGAAACTCTTTATAAACGGCGCTTACAGAGGCGTTTACCTTAATGTAGAACACATCGACGACGAATTTCTTCAAAAGCGATTTATTGATGACGACCAGGGCAATTTATACAAAGCCAGCTGGGGTGCAGATTTGAATTATTGGGGCACTAACGCAAATTCATACACAGGCGTTTACGAACTGAAAACCAACAAAGATTCAAACGATTACGGCGCATTCATCTCGTTTTTAGACTCACTCAACAACCTCAGCGATGACGATTTCCCGTGTTACATGGAACGCAATTTTGAGGTCAACCATTACCTTAAAACATTGGCCGCAGAAATCATTATCGGACACTGGGACGGCCACGCATACAACAAGAATAACTTTTACCTCTACCGCCAACCTTCCAACGGAAAGTTCGTCTTCATTGAATACGATCTGGACAATACCTTCGGGATCGATTGGTTTGGCATAAACTGGGCTAATAGAGACCTTAACGCTTGGCACCAAAGCAACCGCCCGCTCGTTGAACGTCTTCTTGAGATCCCCTATTACAAAGACGTCTTTAACGCGCACCTCGATACCCTACTTACGGATTTAGATACCTCGAATTGGTATTCACTTTTAGAGTCACAACAAAATTTGATTAAAAGTGCTGTACAATCCGATACCTATTACCGTAAAGATTATGGGTTCCAATTTTCAGATTTCTTAGACGCTCTTGACAATAATTACGGTGCCCATGTGAAAATGGGACTCGCTGAATATCTAGACGAGCGAATCACAAGCGGCCTAAACCAATTCAATTGGATAGGTAACCTAGAACCTCCTTGCGATGAATTACCCATCGAACCGGAGCGCCAAATCATTAAAATTGTCGACTTTATTGGCCGCGAAACTCAGTTCAGAACAGACATTCCATTGATCATAATTTACGACGACGGCAGCGTGGAAAAAACGATGATGTGGGGAAATTAAAGTCAATCCCATACGCAGAATTCTGTAGTATAAAAATAACACTGGTAAATGTATTAACATACTAATAATGAGCTCGTTCTTTTTCTTAATGGGAAATTAGTATATATTCCGTGTACTAAACAAAACCATCATGAAAACAAAAACAATTATCACCCTCATTGGGGCGCTTAATGTGCTCCAGGGAATCGGCTTCATTCTCGGAGGCGAAACATTAACAAAACAATCTTTTCCTGAAGACATGCTCACTGGAGGTGCTGTGGAGGTAGGCACCGCCATGCACTGGCCATTAGGCGTTGCATGTATCGTTATCGGGATCATTCTCTTTTCGACAAGAAGTCTTCCGTTGAATGAAGCGAAAAAGGTATTACTCTATACCGGGTTGGCTTATACCTTCTTTTTAATCAACGGGTTGCTGCAGCATTTTACTACTCCAGTAAATGTGCCAATGCAGGCATTAGGGCTCATAGCGTTTCTCGCTGCATTGTCCTTCTATTCGTCTAAAACAGCTAAATCCTAATAGTAACTTAAACTTTCAAAACCATGAACAAACAATTTTTAATTTCATTCCTATTCGGATTAGTTGTCATCGTAATACTCGGCGGAGCATTTGGCAGCTTAGTTTATCTTCCAGAAATAGCTGCATGGAACGAGGCGTATCCTGAAGCCGTTAGAGAAACACCCGATTTTGTATCCGGGCTAGTTGTTGCGCTATTACAGTTAATCGCGCTCATCATTCTGTTGCCAAAACTTCAAATCACTACAGTATCTGGTGGTGCGGTATTCGGTGCGATATACAGCGTTGTTCTCTGGCTAATGGTCGACCTTCAAATGGTCTCTATAACCAATATCGTATCATACGACTATGTGCTAAAAGACGCATTATTGTCCGCAGTAATGGGCGCTATTTTGGGATTAGTCATTAGTTGGTCGCAGAAAAGATTCGCTTAGACGCAGACTTAATTACATTTAAAAGCCCGGCGCTATTTGCGCCGGGCTTTTTATTTTAAGGTCCCAAAATCCTATCTTAATACTTCCAAAAAAGAACACTATGTGGGGCGCTAATCAATGGACAGATTCAATGTTAAAGAAATACTGGTGGATGATACCTATTCTAGTGGCTCTTTTCGTCCTAGTACGTTTCTATTACTAAGACGAGTAAAACGTCTTAGTTCTTCCAAGATATGTCAACATTTATATTGACTCAACTCACATCGGTCATATTATCCGTACATTCTCAGAATGAAACACTGGATCACGCTAGCCCTAACCCTCGTATTAGCGCCGTTACATAGTCAAACACTCGTTGTGCTAGGAACGCTTCAAGACGGTGGTTCCCCGCATATGAATTGTGAAAAATCCTGCTGCGCCTCGCCCAAACCAAACGACTACGTCGCATGCCTGGGCGTTTATGATTCAACGCTTGCTGTGCTCTTTGATGCTACACCCGATATTGTCCCTCAGTTAGGAGAAATCCTTAAAAGATCAGGCTCAGAAAAGTATTCAGTCTTTTTAACACATGCCCACATGGGACACTACACGGGACTCGCCCACTTTGGTCGCGAAGCTGCTAACATGAGGAAAGTCCCGGTCTACGCGATGCCAAGAATGATCGATTTTCTCGCAAAAAACGGCCCCTGGAACCAGCTTTTAAAGCTTCAAAACATTACGCTTAATGGACTGGAAGATCGTGTGCCCCGAACGCTTAAAAATGGCCTGATCGTAGAACCCTTTTTAGTGCCGCACCGCGATGAATTTTCCGAAACCGTTGGGTATTACATAAAAAACCCAGGAGGCAAGGTTGCTCTTTACATTCCTGACATTGACAAATGGGAAGAGTGGGAAGAAAACATCATCGCCGTTATACCGCGTGTAGACTATGCTTTCATCGACGGCACTTTTTTCGCTGATGGAGAAGTGCCCCGTCCCATGGCGGAGGTGCCGCATCCGTTCATTTCAGAATCGGCCCATTTGTTCTCTTTTCTACCGAGGGAGGAACGTGAGAAGATATACTTCATTCACCTGAATCACTCCAATCCCGCGCGTAACTCAGGTTTCGACGGACGCAAGGCGCTAGAAGCAGAAGGAATGCACTTCGCAACGTTTGGACAAGAATTCCAGTTATGAGATTCCATTAGATAACCTCATCTCGCCTTACAAATAACTGAGCCACCAAAGGTGTTTGTTAGAAGACTTGTACGCACCATAGCGTTTTGCCAATGGATATAGCACAGCAATCACAACGGCCCAAACCAGGTAGACGCCGAAAAGCGATGTTCCGTATCCTTTCAGTTCATCCGACATGGTCACCCAGTTTTCCAAAATAAACACCTGCCAACCAAAGCCTGAAAACTCCGCATAAATCAGAGCAAAAACATGTATTACAAATATGTGCGCGAGATAATAGGCGAAAGGAACTTTTCCAAATACTCTACAAAACTCCTTTACACGACTCATGGGGCCCTCAAGCATGGAGAGCATAATGAAAGCGGGGCCTAGCGTCATGCACACGTAGGCAAGAGAGGGTGGGTATTTTAACGGATTGAAAAACGATATTAACGTTCCTGATAT
>JAOMWM010000047.1 GCA_028357285.1 Schleiferiaceae bacterium
GTCAAGTGAAAGTGTAGTGCCGGCGATTTGTGGGTTCGCTTCAAGAAGGGCATTTACCGTAATTCCGTACTGTTTTGAAAGTGAATACAGTGTATTCCCCTTTACTACCACATGTTCAGTGACCGATTGTGCACTAAGCGATGTAGTAATGGCAAAAAAGCAAAGAAAAAGTAACTGTTTTATTCCCATTCTATCGTTGCTGGTGGTTTCGAGCTGATATCATATACAACGCGATTCACCCCCTTTACCTTATTAATTATTTGATTGCTGACTTTCGCAAGAAACTCGTAAGGAAGGTGCACCCAGTCGGCAGTCATTCCATCCGTACTTTCCACCGCACGCAATGCCACGACTTTTTCATAGGTACGTTCGTCTCCCATTACTCCAACAGAATTCACAGGAAGTAAAATACTGCCCGCTTGCCAAACTCGATCATAAAGACCTTCGTCTTTTAGTCCTTGAATAAAGATGTAATCGACCTCTTGTAAAATCGCAACTTTTTCAGCAGTGATATCACCTAATATTCGAATAGCTAATCCTGGTCCTGGGAATGGATGACGTCCCAAAAGATCTGCTGCCATATCCATAGATGCGCCGACACGACGCACCTCATCCTTAAACAAGGTTTTTAATGGCTCGACCACTTTCAGCTTCATGAAATCTGGTAAACCGCCAACGTTATGATGACTTTTTATAGTAGCCGAAGGCCCATTAACGCTAATACTTTCAATGATATCTGGGTAGATTGTTCCCTGTGCCAACCATGTGACATCTTCGATCAAATGTGCTTCTTGATCAAATACTTCAATAAATACTCGGCCTATCGCTTTGCGTTTTGCTTCGGGTTCATCTATACCTGCAAGTGCTGAAAGGAATTGCTCAGAAGCGTCTACACCTTTTACATTTAATCCCATTCCCTCGTACTGCTTAAGTACATCGGTGAATTCGTTCTTTCGTAACAATCCGTTATTGACGAAGATGCAATACAAGTTCTCCCCGATTGCTTTGTGTAACAACATGGCAGCAACCGAACTATCAACACCACCACTCAAACCAAGAACGACCTTGTCATTACCTAGTTGCTCTTTCAAAGCGGTAACCGTTTCATCTACAAAATGTGCAGGTGTCCAGTCGCCCACTACCCCAACGATGTCGTAAAGGAAGTTTTTCAGCAACTGGGTGCCATCTGTACTGTGATAGACTTCCGGGTGAAATTGAATCCCGTAGGTGTCTTCACTATCGATTTTGTAGCCAGCAACTTTTACGTCATGCGTCGATGCAACAATTTGAAAGCCTGTGGGTAGCTCAGTGATCGTATCACCGTGACTCATCCAAACTTGAGACCCTTCTCCTATACCCTCAAACAGGATATCAGAAGAAGATACCGAACTGAGATTCGCACGTCCGTATTCGCGAATTTCACTCGGGGCGACTTTACCACCAGAAGTTAAGGCCATGTATTGGGCACCGTAGCATACACCTAGAAGCGGTACGTTACCTTTAATTCCAGTCAAATCGAATTGAGGGGCGTCCTCCTGTAATGTGCTGTATGGTGAACCGCTTAGGATAACACCTTTTACATCTGATGTTAGCTCCGGAGGATTGTTAAAGGGGTGAATTTCACAATAAACATTGAGTTCACGGACTCTACGCGCTATGAGCTGCGTGTATTGTGAACCGAAGTCGAGGATCAAAATGGTTTCTTGCATTCGGCAAAAATACCACTAATTTTTGCTGCTCAGCACCCAAGTTCCTGCCTTTATTGTTGACATGTTTTCAACGATTTCGTCGCGAGGATCCACACCTAGAGTTCCTACTAGATCTAAATAGGACGCTTTGCGCTCCCAAAATATTCCTTCTGGGTACACAGACGCATATGCAGTATCAATGGCAGCCATTGCTTCCGAATGTCTTCTTTTTTGTGCTCTATACCTTGTCTCCGCAGTTCTTTGAGCCAATCTTGTCATCTTCACTCGCAACGCATCGGCATGTTGCTTTAGCTCGGGATAGGCTGCTTTCAAAGATGTGTTCCATGCTTTAATGGCCGACTCAAGAGGAAGCTGTAAGGACTCTCCCTCTGCCTGTAATGAAACACTATCTGCAATAAATTGCTTTTTTAAGTCCTCAACAGAATTTGTCAAAATAGTAGGAAGGGATTGTCCAATTTTATCGAGGGCACGTTTCAGTTTATCGTTTTGAATAAGAAGACTGTCCCTCAGATAAAGCACCGGCATGGGTCGATCCAATTTTTTGAAAGCTTCCCCGAGTTGAAGCCAATAAGCAAGTTCACCTCCCCCGCCTACATAAGCGAGATTCGGCAATAAAAACTCTTGATACAAAGGGCGCATTAGGGCGTTTGGACTAATATGGAGTGACGGACACTGATGATCGGCTTGCTCAAATCGTTGGCGATCGCCATCCCGTAAATCAAAGAGGTTAATTTCTCTCGGAAAGACCTGAGCCTTGTAACTATGTTCTACTAAGGCGTCAGTTTGTTTCTGAATCAGCTTCGAATAAACACCTTTCATTTCTTCCCGCCAGAGAGGTTCAGCGGCTGCTTTTAACGATGCATCTTGACCATCCAGCACAAGTAATCCTAATCCTTCCGCCCATTGACGCACCCACTGACGAGTAGCTTCGCTTAAATTTTCACATTCCTTATATGCTTGGAGTCGGGGCTGAAGGAGTTCCTTCTGCGCCGCGTTAAGAGGGACGCTTTCAAGCCAAGATTCTAATTGTTCTGCTAAGCTGTCTGTAGGTAAGCTACCAACTGGACCCTTAGCATCGGGCTGCCTCCAAGTAAATCTATGCTCGCCTATGTGAAAAGAGGAGATTTCTTCAAAGTCATGATCTTCAGTGGCCATCCAAAATATGGGAACGACCTCAATTCCGAGCTCTACGGAAGCGGCTTTAGCGAGGCCAACGGCACCTAAGACTTTCGCTTCAAAAAAGACTGTACCGCCGCAAATCATCAGTTGATGTCCAGTTGTGATAGTAAGTGCACCCTTACGAAAGGCGCGAAGCGAATCTTCTTCAGAGGCGCTTAGATTCACATTTTGATGAGCGAACACATCGGCAACAATTTCTCGAGTTTTTTTGGAATAACTGGCCTGAGCTGCTGCTTGAGTCGTGAACGATCTCCACTCATATGGCACCTTCGCAATAGATTCTATAAAAGTTCCTCCAGCTAACAGGTCCTTCATTACTTTTGAAGGAACGCCGGTATCCTGATGGGGAAGCAGTGAATATGTAAATTGAGATGACATTATGAAAGCGAAGATAATTGCAATATTGGTTGCAGCCGTATTGCTAGGCTGCAGTTCTTCAAAAGAAAATACCTGTGCACTTGATGCTCGGTACACTTTTAATTTCGAACAAGCGCAGTATTATGCGCTTCCTCCAATAGACTTTAGCTTCAACTTAAGCTACGACTATCTGGTTAGAATGCCTGAATTTGGTAAGCAAAACTTCAATTATTATGAAGTGGCAAGATACAATGATGACAGTACCGGTAGCGTTTTACTTAAGGTGCATCCTTTCAAACGTCAAGGTGCCTTTATTTCTGTGGCTGAACAACGTACAGCTCAAATAATGATGGATTTGCAAAAAGCGAAGCTAGACAGCTGGGTGACCGAAAAAGACGATACGCTGAACGATTGGTACATAAGCTATGGACGTTATCAGCAGGATCCAGAAGATTATATCATAGGGCATACTTTAATCATGCGTGATAGTATGAGCAATGGACTGTTGTTAGAATTACAAATGCCTTGTCCTACAGATTCCTTTCGTTTAGAACGCGAAAAATGCCTTGAAGAAGTCGTTCGCTCATTCAAAGTATACTTATAGTCATTGAGACTTAATACTCAGTCTAAATCGAAACAAAAAAGTATTTTACCTTAATTTACCATTCATCTACTTGAATTACAATTAGTTATTCTATATTCAAACAAACGAAATCAACGTATCTTGAAGCCATTCGACTGGCCCACAAAATGCACCACAGGCATTTAGAAAAAGAAGATGGAGAGAACTTTGGCATGCTTTGGGTACATCCCAAATACATTAAACAAGTACGTGCTCTACGTGCATAAACGTAATTCTTAGTGTTAGAAACGAAATGGCTATATCTGTTGCTTAATCTAGGCACGCTAAGTGTTCCCTTGCTGCGCAGCTTTGAGTCAAGG
>JAOMWM010000049.1 GCA_028357285.1 Schleiferiaceae bacterium
TGAAGGTCGTGGTAGAAGAACTGTGAAAGCGCGCGAGGTATGGTCGAAAATCATGGAAAGTCAGATTGAAACAGGAACGCCTTACATGCTTTACAAAGATGCGGCTAACTTAAAATCTAATCAGCAGAACCTCGGTACTATACGTTCATCTAATTTGTGTACTGAAATTCTTGAATACACCTCTCCAGATGAAGTTGCGGTCTGTAACTTGGCTTCTATAGCGTTGCCAATGTTCGTAACTGATGACGGTAAATTTGATCACGATAAGTTATTTGACGTGACCTACAAAGTGACCAAAAACCTGAATAAGGTGATTGATCGCAACTATTATCCGGTGGTAGAAGCGAGAAATTCAAACATGCGTCACCGTCCAGTAGGCCTAGGTGTACAAGGTTTGGCAGATGCCTTCATTATGTTGCGTTTACCTTTCGATTCGGAAGAGGCGAAACAACTCAACAAGGACATTTTCGAAACGATGTATTATGCTGCGGTTACTTCGTCAAAAGACCAAGCAATAGTTGACGGTCCCTACGAGACTTACAAAGGTTCCCCTATTTCCAAAGGTAAATTTCAACACAATCTTTGGGATGTAAAAGATGGTGCGCTTAGTGGTCGTTGGGATTGGGAAACTTTACGCAGCGAAGTAAAAGAGCACGGTGTTCGAAACTCTCTATTGATGGCGCCTATGCCAACGGCATCGACCTCTCAAATCTTAGGGAATAACGAATGTTTTGAGCCATATACTTCAAATGTCTACACCCGTCGTGTACTCTCTGGAGAATTCATTGTAGTCAACAAACATCTATTACATGACCTCATCGACCTAGGATTGTGGAACGACGACATGAAGAATGCACTCATGGCCTCAAACGGTTCTGTCCAACACATTGAAGGAGTACCGGAAAACCTTAAAGCCATTTATAAAACGGTATGGGAAATTTCCATGCGTGATATCCTAGATATGGCGGCTGACCGAGGAATATTCATTGATCAAAGTCAGAGTCTTAATTTATTCATGGAAGCGCCAAACATGGGGAAACTGACATCCATGCACTTCTATGCTTGGAAGAAAGGATTAAAAACAGGTATGTACTACTTGCGTTCTAAGCCAGCTTCATCTGCAATTAAATTCACTGTGAAAAAGAATGCACAGACTGATATGGCTCCTGGTGTTTCAGGCACCGCAACTTCAGAAAAGGTAGACGCTACAACGGAAGCTGATGCGGCTCCGGCAGAAATTGAAGCCCGCGTTGAAGCGCAAAAAGCTGCCATTGCTTCAATGAAGGATGAGGTGACGGCAGAAGAAAAAATTGCTTGTTCTATTGAAAATCCAGACGATTGTGTCTCTTGTGGATCATAAATAAGGCCTTAACGATGTTGAAAAATCCCAAACGAAACGTTTGGGATTTTTTTTTGATCTTTTATCAACGAGTCTAAATCGAGACTAATCGGGGGTTAAAGCCTTGTTTACGATGCTGTTGTGTAAAAAGTGAATTTGTTAAATCCTAAAGAAATTCTTATCTTCCTAAAGAACACAATCAACTCAATTTTTATGTCTAATAGTGCAGCAACACAACGAGATGCTCGGAGAACTCGGTCTAATGGGGTGGGGAAACGAGCTTCTGAAGCGAAAATGACAAAGGCCCAACTATATGCTCAGATAGGCTTAGTTATTCTCATCATAGCTGGGATATCAGCGCTTGCGATTTTCGCTACTTGATTTTATTAGCTCTTCGTCATTGAAGACGCTCACGTAACCTATCTTTGGGTTGCGAATGAAACGACTATTTCAAATTTTCGGAGGAGGCCTCGGCTGGAGTTTAGGAGGGCCTATTGGTGCACTACTCGGCGTAGCCTTAGGTAATATGATGCACGAATTAGTCGGGGCAGATGGCCCCGAGCCGCGACGTTCAAGTGGCCAGTGGTCCGCAACCTCGCAACGCCAAGGATCGCCCAGTGATTTTCATATTTCATTATTGGTTTTGGCTGCAAGAGTTATAAAGGCAGATGGTAAAGTAAGTCAAAGCGAATTGGACTTTGTTCGTCAACAGTTCGTTGGTATGTTCGGAAAGGAAAAAGCCAATGAGAGTTTCAAGGTATTTAAAAAGATTGTAGACCAGCCCATCCCTTTGACCAAGGTTTGTGGACAAATCAATAGTTTCACGACCCACAGTACAAGGTTACAATTGATTCATTTTTTATTCAAGCTGGGATTAGCCGATGGTTATTTGCATCCTAGCGAGCTCGAGGAGATAAAGCGTATAGCTAGAAATCTACGAATCAATAGTTATGATTTCGCTTCTATTCAAGCGATGTTCCACAAAGGACAAGATGCGGATTGGGCTTATAAAGTTTTAGAGGTAGCTAAGGGAGCGGGAGAAGCTGAGGTAAAGAAAGCGTATCGAAAAATGGCTTTGAAATATCACCCAGATCGTCTAGTTGACTCAGGCGAGGAGGCGCAAGCCGCTGCGAAAGAAACCTTCTTGAACGTTCAAAAAGCCTACGAACAGATCTGTAAAGAAAACGGCTGGAACTAATGGCGAAGTTGGCAGATATTAAGGCACCTATTCGAGAGGAAATGCAACGCTTTGAGCCTAAGTTCAAAATGCATTTGAGCTCAAAAGTCCCGCTTGTAGATCGAGTAATGGGCTATATGGTAAAACGGAAGGGAAAGCAAATGCGTCCTATTCTAGTCTTTCTTAGTGCGAAATTATTGGGTGAAGTTAACGAAAGCACCTATCGGGGCGCCTCGTTAATAGAACTGATGCATACCGCAACACTCGTACATGATGATGTCGTAGACGATTCAGATATGCGTCGTGGTTTTTTTAGTATCAATGCCCTTTGGAAGAACAAAGTCGCAGTTTTAATAGGGGATTATTTATTGTCCCGTGTATTATTACTCGCGGTTGAGACTAAAGAATATGCATTACTCGAGCATGTTAGTGGCGCAGTAAAGGCAATGAGTGAGGGCGAGTTACTTCAGATTGAGAAGGCGAGAAAATTGGACATTACTGAAGCGGTCTATTATGATGTCATTCAACAAAAGACGGCATCACTTATAGAAACCTGTTGCGTTGTTGGCGCGTCTAGCGTGGGTGCCGATGAGGTAAGCGTTTCGAAATTACGTGAGATCGGTCGGCACTTAGGATTAGCCTTTCAGATAAAAGACGATCTGTTTGATTTTGAAAAGGTCAATCTCACGGGGAAACCCGCCGGGATTGATATCAAAGAACAAAAGATGACTTTGCCTTTGATTCATGCGTTGAAAGAAGCTGTGCCAAAACAACGTAAATACATTATCAAAACTATTAAAAAGCACCACGATCGTCCTAAGAAAGTTCAGGAGGTAGTTGACTTTGTAAGGCATTCGGGAGGACTGGATTATGCGCGTTCAAGAATGGAGCAACACATTACAAAGGCGAAGGAACTTCTTTTTACCTTTCCAAAGAGTGAAGTGCGGGATTCTTTTGAATCGCTGTTAGAGTTTACCGTAGCACGTAAAAAATAGAGTCATGGAAGAATTTGAAGTAATGCTCGACGCATTGAAAGTAAATGCATTCGAATGGGCGAAGCAGATCGTCCTTGCTATTGTTATTTTCTGGATAGGAATGCGCGTGGTGAAGATTATGATGCGTGCCGTTTCAAAAGCATTGGCGCTACGCGATGTTGATGCAAGTCTTACCACATTTCTTCAGAGTTTCTTGAAAATCGCGCTTCAAGCTGTAGTGGTAATTGCGACCATTAATCAACTGGGTGTAGAGACTACCAGTATTGTCGCTATCCTCGGTGCTGCTGGACTGGCCGTGGGTATGGCATTAAGTGGCACGTTGCAAAATTTTGCAGGAGGTGCC
>JAOMWM010000050.1 GCA_028357285.1 Schleiferiaceae bacterium
CCAGTTGTTTTCAGTAGCCCAGTTGATTATGGTTTTTTGATTCTTAAGCCATTCCAATCTGCCTAAAAGCAATAAGCCTTCACGTTTTTGGCGCTGCTCAAAGGGCGTTAGAAACGATGCCTCAATGCCAAGCGGTACCGTTTTAAACGCACAACTAAGGTCACCAAAGTCACTTTCTATCCGCTGCTCTTCACTTTTGGATGAGGTGATTAACAGGTCCGTTAATTTGATGAGCGCACGCACGTAGGATTTTTGGCCGTGTAATAGGAACCATATACCTGGGAATCGGTCACTGCCGTTTAGTGCACGCCCTAGTGTTTTTACATATTCTAAACCGTGCTTGCCCACCAGTGCATAAAGCCGTGGGAATCGCTGCTTGTCGGCAAGAGTGTAATCGACATAAATACTGCTGAGAATCTTCTTGCCTTTGAACGATTTAAAGTAGGGTAATAGGTCCGCCGGTCTCCCAAGGTTGAACCCATGAAGTACAGTGGCTGAAAGGGGCAGGGGTTGACCTGCGGTGATGATGGTCGCTTCGTGCCCACAGCTGCGCAATGCGGAAGCCGTTTCCTCCACTTGCACTGTATCGCCTCCGGGCTGTGTATACAGGGTTTTTCGTGCCAGAAGCACTACATGCATTATTCGGCGATCATATTGTGTGCTTCTAGTACGTCGAGGACATCATCAACATCTACATCATCAGAAAATGTCAATGGTTTATTTGAAAGCGCCGTATCCACACTCCAGTTTCCTTCGCCGAGCAATGCATTAAGGTCCGATTGTACTTTGGCGATACAGCCGCCACAATTGATTTTTGAATCTAATGTCATTGTAAGGGTTTTTTATGAAGTCGCAGTGAGTTAACCACTACGCCCAAGCTACTAAAACTCATGGCAATACTCGCCATCATTGGGGTTAATTCTAATCCGAGTGGGGCGGCCAGCAGACCTGCAGCGATAGGAATGGCGATGAGATTATAGCCAAAAGCCCACAATAAATTGCCTCGAATGGTTTGCATGGTCAGCGTGCTCAGTTTGAAATAGCGTGCCAATTGCGGTAATCCTTCTCGCGTCAAAACCACAGCAGCACTTTCTTGCGCTACCGCAGTTCCGTGGGCTAGGGAAACACCTACATCGGCGGCATTCAACGCAATACTGTCATTGATTCCGTCGCCAAGCATTAGGGTTCGGCCATGCTCTTGATAAGCCTTTACTAATTCTACCTTATCGTTCGGCTGCAATCCGCCGTGGTACTTCACTATACCCAAAGCTTTGGCCGTCTTTGCAACCGCTTCTTCAACATCCCCCGATGCGATAATGGGGGTGATGCCACGTTGCTGCAGTTCGCGTATTAATAGCGGTGCATCAGGATGTAGGGTATCTTCAAAGGATACTAAGGCAATGAGACCTTCTTCTCTAAAGCAGAGGGTGTGTGTATAGGGTGCGATCGGAGGGTGCGTACCTGTGACTTCAGTGAAAAATTGTCCCGAACCTATGTAGTACTGTTGTCCATCAATCTTTCCTTGAATCCCTTTACCTGGAACTGCCTTAATACGCTTCACTTGAGGTAATCCATCGACATTTCCGAAGTAGGTAGCTAAGGCATGATTGAGCGGATGCGTGCCTTTTTCATTCAAAGCTGCCACGATGTAAAGCGATTCCTTGTCGCTCCAATCAATCCCAGTAACTACGGGTTTTCCTAAGGTGAGTGTCCCGGTTTTATCGAGAATCGCAAATTTTACTTCGCCGGCCAATTGCAAGGCGGCAGCGTCCTTGATCAACAATCCATTTTTACTGCCTATTCCAGTTGCCGCTACTACAGCTAGTGGCGTGGCTAATCCCAGTGCGCATGGACATGCGATGACGAGTACATCAACGGCATAGACCACTGCCTTCTGCGAGTCAAAGCCAAAATGCCACACTAACCCAGTAAGCAAACTCAAACCTAAAATAGTAGGCACAAACACCTTAGATATGCGATCGGTTAATGCTTCAATAGGGGCTGCGGTGCCCTGTGCATCCACAACAGCATCGATAATGCCGCCCAAAGCGCTGCTTCGTCCTGTATGAGTCACGCGTACCAGTAACCCTTCGTGGCCGTTCATGGTACCCGCCCAAACTTTCGATGCAATTCCTTTTTCCACCGGAATAGGTTCCCCGGTAAATGTGCTTTCATCGATGGTGCTTCTGCCTTCGACGACCTTTCCGTCTACCGGCACGCGTTGTGCGGGCGGAATCCAGACCAATTGGTCCAATTCCAGCGATTCAACCCCGACCGTTCGCTGCACACCTTCATCCACCAAAATAGCCTCATTGGGCTGTATAGAGAGGAGCGCAGTTAATGCTTTACTGTTCGATAACTTTCCACGGTCTTCCAAAAGCTTACCGATGAGTATAAAATAAATAATCAAGCCTGCACTTTCGAAATAGACCTGTTCATGCCTGCCCATAGCCCAACCCACTATAGAATAGCCGAAAGCAACTAAGGAGCCTAAACTCACTAAAGTATCCATATTCGTGCTGCCCATTTTAGCGAGTGCAAAAGCCTTCGCGTGAATGTTCCTTCCGAAGTACATGCTGAGCGCGGTAGCTAGTGAAAATTGGAGTACAATGCTCCAATTCGCATGCATGTGCATCATGCCCACAATGAATAAGGGAACGGCAAGCGCTGAAGCAGCAATCAGTTCATTACGTTTGCGGTCTACCGCTTCTTTTTGATGCTTTATCCGCGTTCGTGGACTGATGTAGCTGGTCGTTAGTTCGTACCCTGCTGCAGTTAAACTTTTTTGGAGTGCAGGAACATCTAAAACGTCTGCATCTATCGTCGCTTTAAAGCTGCCGCTGGCATAGCGAATCTGTACGTGTTCCATACCGGGCGTGCCTGCGGCAATGCTATGCGCACTGTGTGCGCAGCCTGCACAAGTCATTCCTGATAATGCCCACTGAATTTGCTCTTTTGCCATGGCTCAAAGGTAGGTATTGCGGATGGTAAAAAGTATATTTGAGCAATCGCATAATTTGTTAAGAGCTCCATGAATCCACTTATAGATTTTCCGTCCACACCGCACGAAGCTTTAGCTTTCGACCGCATCAAGCCCGAACATTTCTTGCCGGCATTGGAGCATTGGATCCAGGTTGCTAAAGAACGTCAAGCAGCCATTGTGGCCAATTCTGAATCCCCCACCTTCGAGAATACTGTGGCCGCATTAGAATTCTCCTCCTTAGAGTTAAATAAAGTGAGCAGCTGTTTTTTCAACTTAAATAGTGCCGAAACGAACGATGCCATTCAGGAAATCGCGCGCGAATTTTCGCCGAAATTGACGGCATTTAGTAGTGAGACGTTATTGAACGAACCCTTGTTCCTACGTATTAAAAGCGTTTACGAATTGGGACAAGACCTGGACACCCCGGAAGCAGAGCGCTTGCTGAATGAAACCTATGAAAGCTTTGTCCGTAACGGTGCTGCACTCGAAGGTGAAGATCGCGCACGACTAACGGCTTTAAATGAAGAATTAAGCACATTGTCATTGACTTTCGGGGAGCATGTTTTAGCAGAAACTAAAGCGTTTCAATACTATACTGCGGCCACTCAGGATCTTCAAGGTTTACCAGAAGATGTGATTGAAACTGCGGCTCAACAGGGGCAGCAGCAAGGTAAAGGGGGTTATGTCCTAGGCCTAGATATGCCTACCTATATGGCTGTTATGAAATATGCCGATCGCTCAGAATTGCGTGCCCATTTTTACCGTGCTTATGGTTCGCGCGCCGCTAAGGAAAACGAAAACAACAATGAACAGGTCATTAAAAACCTGGTAAATAAACGGATGGA
>JAOMWM010000005.1 GCA_028357285.1 Schleiferiaceae bacterium
ATTTAACGGGAATGTATTCTACCATTGGCTTCGGTTCTATCGATCAAACGGTGAATGAACGAAATAAATTTGCAGAGCGCTCTTACGGGGTTCAGACCAATGTCAACCTAGATAAAGTGTTGCCTCAAGAGGCAGGTGTTAAAGTACCGATGTTCTTCAGTTTCTCGGAGAGTTTTAAAAGCCCTCAATTCAATCCGCTTGATCCGGATATTGAATTCAAAAGTGCATTGGCTAATGTTTCAGACCAGGAAGATCGAGATAGCATCCGTTTTGCAGGTCAAGAATACAACATGCAGAAGAGTTTGAATTTTACCAACGTGCGAAAAGAAAAGGGCAGTGGGGCAGGAGCGGCACCTGGGCCGAGAGGTCCTGGTCCACAATCGATGGGTCCGAAAGGAAAGGAACCTAAAGCGAATGGCGAAAAGGGCGCAAAAGAAGCACGGCCAAAAATAAATTGGGCCAATTCTCCCTTTGCCATCAGTAATTTCAACACCTCATACGCATACACTGAAAGTGAGAAGCGCACTATAAATATTGTTCAAGACCAACGATTCATGCATTTGGCTTCGTTAAACTACAGTTACCAAACGCGTCCGCAGAACGTTGCCCCGTTCAAGAATCTGGTGAAGAACAAGCAATTGGCTCTTATTCGCGATTTCAACTTTTATTATTTACCGTCGAAAGTGAGTATGCGAACGGAAGTACGACGTCAAGTGAATTTGCTTCAGATGCGCAATACGTTTGACCCATCCATTAAGCTGCCGGTTACTTACAACAAGGAACTGACCACGAAGCGTATGTATGACATTGCCTATGATCTGAGTAAGGGGTTGAAATTAGATTACAACGCTACCGCGCAGAGTCGTGTTGATGAATTGCCTGGTGATCCGAAAACCCAAGCCAACAGAGATACTATTACTCAAGGATTAGCAACGCTAGGACGACCTACACAATTTCACCAGACTTTTAATTTGAACTGGCAAATACCATTGAACAAACTCCCGTTCATGGATTTCACCTCAACGTCGTTACGCTATACTGCAAATTATGATTGGACGTCTAATTCAACTGCTGCATTGAATCCGAAAACGCGCCCGGAATTGTATTACGGTAATCGGATTCAAAATTCTAATTCCATTCAGTTCAATGGAAACGCCAATTTTGTCAACTTCTATAATCAGATTCCATTTCTTCGCAAGGCCAATCAAGGCGCACGCCCTACACCTCAGTCGCGTCGTCGCGGAACTCCTCCTAAGCGCGGGGCACCAGGAAAAGAGGGCAAAGGCAAAAAAGAAGGGGAGGATGAGAAAGAAAAGAAAGATTCAAAAATCCTCTTAGGAACGGCTCGTATCGCAATGATGGTTCGCAGTGCGTCTCTAACCTATTCGCAAACTAATGGAACGTTGTTGCCAGGGGTTATAACAAATCCAGTAACTTTTGGAATGGACCCGAGTAGCCTGTTCGCGCCCGGTGTGGATTTTGTCTTCGGTGCACAAAGCGCTGTGGCAGAACGTGCAGCTGAGAATAATTGGTTAACGAAAAACACAAAACAGCCCAGCCAATTCCAAAAAACATTCACTGAAAATCTGAATTTCCGCGCTGTCGTTGAACCTTGGAAAGACATTCGTCTTCAAATAACAGCTACGCGTGTTGCGGGTTTAAACAGTAGTTCGATCTACCGTTTCCATGATCCATTGCAAGACACCACGCTAGGCTTGTCGGAAGGCTATTACCATTTTAACCCGATGGATATGGGGAACTACAGTGTTTCCTTCCTCTCAATTGGGAGTGCTTTTGAACCGCTGGACAGTTCATCGTTTTCGCAGGTTTACGAAACGTTCCTAGATCACCGTAATGTGGTTTCAGAGCGCTTGGCCATCGCACGTGATCAAGCCGATCCGGCCTATGTGCCTAGTTTTATTTCGGGCGCTCAGGATACGACCGGAACGCGAGAAGGTTACGACGGGTACAGTTACAATAGTGCAGATGTTTTAATTCCGGCCTTCATAGCAGCATATAGTGGACGGGCTCCTTCGGAAGTTGAACTTAATGGAAGACCAACGATGCCGATGCCTAATTGGACCTTGAACTTTAATGGATTGATGAACATTCCGTGGTTTAAAAAGAACTTCCAAAGTTTTACCTTAACCCATACCTACAAGAGCTTATATACCGTTAATTCATACCAGAGCAACATGCTCTTGCAGCAACGTATTCAAAACGGTGAGCCGCCAAACAATATTCGAAATACAAACGGAGATTTCCTTCCGGATTTCCAAATCTCTCAGATAAGCATTGCAGAAAACTTCGGCCCCTTCGTAGGAATCAATATGCGAATGAAGAATCAGGCGAGCTTGCGTTTGGACATCAAGCGCAATCGTCAGTTAAATCTGTCATTGGTCAACAACCAGATGACGGATACTAAAGGGTATGAATTCGTATTGGGTACGGGCTACATTATTAAGGATGTAAGCTTTAATGTAATCACTGACGGTAGACCTCAAAAAATCACGTCCAATCTCGATTTGAAATTAGATTTCAGTTTACGGGATAATCAAACTGTAATCCGTCGGATTCAAGAAGGCTTAGACCAGGTGACTGCAGGACAGAGAATTTGGTCATTGAAAGCGAGTGCTGATTACATGCTTTCACCTAAGTTGACGGCGCGTCTATACTACGATCAAACCGTGAGTAAATTCAAAACCTCTAATGCCTTCCCGACGCTAAATACAAATGCAGGAATTGCCTTCAGATTTAATCTTGGCAAATAGGTGTGGAAGAAATTAAAATAGAACTTACATTTGAAAAAAATTAAAAGCATATGCAGTTTCCGGATAACTTAAAGTATTCAAAGGACCACGAGTGGGTTCGCGTTGAGGGTGATGAGGCCTATGTAGGAATTACCGAATTCGCCGCAGGTGAGCTTGGTGATATTGTCTTTGTAGATGTTGATACAGAAGGTGAGTCTTTAGACAAAGACGAAGTCTTTGGTAGTGTTGAAGCAGTAAAGACTGTATCTGATCTGTTTTTACCCGTAAGTGGTGAAGTACTTGAATTCAATGAAGGTCTTGAGGATGCTCCAGAATCCGTAAACGAAGACCCATACGGTCAAGGTTGGATGGTTAAAATGAAAATTGCAGACCCATCAGAATTAGATAGTTTAATGGACGCTGCCGCCTACCAAGCAATGCTCGGATAAAACCATGTTGAATCCTTGGATATATAGAGCCCCTGCCATTGGTTGGGGCTTTCTTATTCTCTACATCTGCCTTGCGCCTGTAGAGGACCTTGATCCAGGTTTCAGCATACAAATCAGTGATAAGCTGGTTCATTTCATATTATACTTCTCTTGGGTACTTCTCCTGTATTTTGCTTCTTCTAGAGCATACAAGCATCGCTTATCCCGAAGAAAAATGCTTGCCTATTGGATTGCAGCAGCGTGCGTTGGAGGGGCGGTTGAATTTCTTCAGGGAGCTATGGATTTCGGACGAAATGCAGATGTTATGGACGGTCTTGCGAATACCGTAGGCGCGATAACAGGAATCATTACAAGTCGCCTCTTTCATAAAATTTTGGAATAGTTTTTGGCTTATAACATACTGAACCCTCTAAATCAGAATGTTATGAGAGCTAATTCAAGTAAATCACCGAAAGCCAACCTCGAAAAAAGAAGACCATTATTCTTCGTAATCGGCTTAACGACTGCATTGTTTTTGACCATTCTTGCACTAGAGTGGACTGCGCCTGTACGCGGATTGCCAGACTTTAGTTCTGAATTGGCCTCAGCGGAAGAAGTAGACTGGATAGTGCCAGTGACTGTTACACGCTCTGTAGAACTTCCTGCGAAAGCTGAAAAGGCTCCAAAAATTAATCCAAACCAGTTTAAAATCATCGACAATAACCTACCCGTTATTGATCTGGGTAATGAGTTGTTTTTTACCGGTATTGATGATGGGCTCGATGTGGTCATTGATCCTGATCCTGTGGATCCTTCAGAGGTGTTTTCATTTGCACAAGTGGAGAGTATGCCCATATTTCAAGGATGCGAGGATGCTATTGGCAACGATGCTTTGTATCAATGTATGAATGTTCAATTAATGCGCTTCATTGCCCGTGAATTTGAGGTTAGTGAACGTATGATGCAATTCAGCTCTGGTGAAAAAGTCTACGTTGAATTTATCATAGAAAAGAACGGTGATGTGAGTCAAGCGAAGATTATTCGTGGAAGCGACGAGCTCGTCGGTGAGGAGGCCATTCGAGTTGTACAATCATTGCCAGATTTCACTCCGGCCAAATTGAATGGAAAGCCGGTACGGATGTCGTATATTTTACCCATTAATGTGAAATTACACTAGTATGAAAATGCGTCTTTCTCTTTGCGTATTCGCCTTAGGACTAACACATGTACTCGAAGGACAGAACAATTCAACAGGGTTCCACGTAACTCCTAAAGAAACGGTACCCGTCTTTGAGCATTGTGGACATATCGAAGAAGATGCCCATGCCCAGCAAACGTGTTTTAATCGTTTCATTATGGGTCATATTATGAACGAACTCCAATGGCCGGAAGGATTGGAAGAGAATGGCCGCGTATTTGTGGAAGTTCTTTTTGATGCGACGGGAAAAATCATCCAGGTGGAAAGTGTTCGTTCCTATGACGACCTTGCCGCAATTGAGGCCGTTCGAGCGATAAAATCACTCCCTGATCCAGTAGAACCAGCAAAGCAACAGGGAGTGAATTCTAATTACAGTTGTATTATCCCTGTTTCATTCGAGCGATAGGCGCGAAAAAACACTAAAAAATTCACCTTGCGCTAACAATACTTTTGGCTATTTTAGCGCCACAATAGTCTACATTCATGAAAACTAGAAAATCAGCAAAAGCGGATGCAGAAAATAAGAAGAGTCTCTTCTTATTAATTGGTCTTACCGCTTCTCTAGCATTTACTCTATTCTTTTTGGAGCTAAAGTCTTACGAAGACGGTCCAGGTCAGTTGGGTAAAATGTCATACGATGATGATGATGAGATTGCCATTATCACGAATAGAACGCCACCACCACCACCACCACCGCCACCACCGGCACCACCGGAGGTTATTCAGATTGTTGAGAACGATTTGGAGATTGAAGAAGTAGAGTTTGAATCTACCGAAACCGATGAGAGCGAAGAAATCGAAATCATTGAAGAAGTGGAAGATGCTGAAGATGAAATTTTCAACTTCGCGGTCGTAGAGAACAAACCCATATTTCCAGGTTGTGAGAACTTAGCTACAGAAGACGAAAAGTTCATGTGTTTCAATCAAAACATCATGCAGCACATCGGTAAAAAGTTTGAATTCCCGGAATTGGCCCGTCAAATGGGTATCCAAGGAAAGGTTTACATCAACTTTGTAATTGAGAAAAACGGAAAAGTAAGCAACGTAACTATTGCGCGTGGAGTTGATAAACTTATCGATGATGAAGCCATTCGAGTAATCAAGCTTTTGCCAAAGTTCATACCGGCGAAGCAACGCGGAAAGCCTGTTCGTATGCAGTATACTGTGCCGATCAACGCACGCTTACAGTAAACAAAGAATCGAAGACAATGAAAAATGCCCGGACCTAAAGGTTCGGGCATTTCTATACCTAACAATTTCTGAATTCAATCATTAAATCTATGCAACCATTTCAACTTTCTACTGAAGCTCGTATTGCAATTCAGGCCTCACTTGACGGCGGTGCTGCAATACTCGAAGTGTACCACAATGAAACCACAGAAGTGGAATTGAAAGGCGATGAGAGTCCACTAACTCAGGCAGATTTACGCAGTAATACAGCAATCATGAAGTGGCTCGAGACATCGGAGCACCCTGTTCTTAGTGAGGAAGGCAAGCATTTATCGTATGATGAAAGAAAGCATTGGTCGACGCTTTGGATTGTTGATCCTTTAGACGGGACAAAAGAGTTTATTAAGCGTAATGGTGAGTTTACAGTAAATGTAGCTTTAGTGGAATCCGGTCGTCCCATCCTTGGAGTGGTTTATGTTCCTGTAACTGGCGAGTTGTATTTAGGAGTAAAAGGGGAGGGAGCGATTAAAATGGTAATAGATGCGAAAACAACATTTACCGATATACATTTAGATCGCGCTATTGCTTTACCCGTAGCAATGGATCGTGCATTCACAGCGGTAGGCTCGCGTTCGCACATGAACGAAGAAACAGAGGCATTCTTAGCGACCTATCGTGCGCAGCATGGTGAAGTTGCAATTTTAAGCAAGGGGTCTTCGCTTAAAATGTGCATGGTTGCTGAAGGGTTGGCTGATGTATATCCACGCTTTGCACCCACTATGGAGTGGGATACAGCGGCTGGGCAAGCAGTGGTTGAGGCTGCTGGATTTGCCATGTTGCACAAGGAGACGCGCCTGCCTTTGGAATACAATAAGGAGGACTTATTAAACCCGCATTTTATCGTGCTTTAAAGTTCTGCTAGATAGAGGTCAGTACTTATCTTTGCCGCCCATGCAGGAAACAACAACTATATCCCCATCAAAACCCTCCTTAATTAAGGAAGCATTGCGTCTAGGAAAACTCCGCTTGAGTACCTCTGTCGTATTCAGTTCTGTTGCAGGTTATTTCCTTGGGATGGAAGTGTTCAGTTGGGCTCAATTGCTCTTGCTGATCTTTGGCGGTATTACCGTTGTCGCTGCGTCGAACGCTTACAATCAAATTTACGAGAAGGATAGAGATGCACTGATGAACAGGACTAAAGGACGTCCGCTTCCATTAGGTACACTTACGTTGCAAGAAGCGTGGTTCATTGCGACATTTTTATTGGTTATTGGGTTGTGGGCTTTATACGTCATTAACCCCATGACCGCTTATTTCGGTGCGTTAAGTGTGGTCTTGTATACGTTGGTGTATACACCGCTCAAAGCCAAAACACCACTTGCTGTCTTTGTAGGCGCGATACCTGGTGCTATTCCTTACATGTTAGGATGGGTTGCGGCTCGGAACGATTTTGATATTGAAACAGGCACGTTGTTTGCGCAGCAATTTTTCTGGCAATTCCCTCATTTTTGGGCAATTGCATGGTTCTCTTACGACGATTACGCCAAGGCAGGTTATTATCTTTTGCCGTCAAAAGCAAAAGACCGTCCCTCACAATTGTACATCATCATATATACCGTATGGATGATGATGGTGGGTATTCTACCTGTTTTCGGCATCACTGGTGAGCTCCAGCTCAGTTGGGTAGGTGCGGCAGCAGTGGGTGCATTGGGTTATTGGGTATTGAATAACGCGATTTTGTTACTAAAGGATGCAAATGATAAGCGTGCACGTAAACTAATGTTGAGTAGTATTGCTTATCTAACAGGTATGCAAATCATTTATATAATTGACCGATTCATTTAAGATGGAAACATTACAAGAACAACGCCGCCGCGCCGCCAAGCCTTTATTGTGGATAGGAATCGGAAGTATCATTATGGCCTTCGCCGGTCTAACATCTGGTTACGTAGTGAGCAGAACTACACTGGTCATGAATGAGCAATGGATGACCTTTGCCTTACCTCAAGCGTTCATTTACAGCACGGTCGTGATTGTTCTTTCCTCGCTGGCCTTGATTTGGGGCAAAAGACAGCTTCTTGCTGGCAAGGATAGCGTAATTAAGCCAATGCTTTGGGTAACCTTGCTCCTTGGCTTTGCTTTTTTATGGTTTCAAGGTGGGGCTTGGACGGAATTAATGGCGAATAATATCTACTTCGCTGGTGCACAATCGCACCCTGCTGGATCTTGGGTATACGCTTTATTTCTCTTCCATGGTTTGCACGTAGCAGGCGGAATTATCGCTTTATTAGTGGTGCTATTTCGCGCATACAGAGGACGTTATTCATCTGCTGATTACCATGGAATTACCCTTGTGAGTATTTATTGGCATTTTGTAGACCTATTGTGGCTCTATTTGTATGTCTTTTTAAGTGCTATTCGTTAAATTTGCCTAAGAATTTTTAATCCAACCGTTATGGCTTCATCCGCTGAAATGACGCAAGAAGAAAACAATTGGGGCGGTGGCTCAAGACCACTAGGCTCGCGTTACGGAAAACTAATGATGTGGTTTTTCCTTCTTTCTGATGCGTTGACCTTCTCAGGTTTTCTAACTGCATATGGTTTAATGCGCTTTAAGTTTGAAAGCACATGGCCTATTGCTGAAAACGTTTTTACTCACTTCCCGGGTCTTGAAGGTGATCAACCTTTATTGTATGTTGCATTGATGACATTCATTTTGATCATGTCTTCCGTGACTATGGTATTGGCCGTTAATGCGGGTGAAAAGATGAATCGCAAGGCAGTGACAAATTGGATGTTGTGGACTATTGTCGGAGGTTTTATTTTCGTTGGTTCCCAAGCTTGGGAATGGTATCACTTCATTATAGGTGACAGCGGTGCCGTTGAAACGGCCCGTCAAGAAATCCTCCACATTTACAATGAGGAGGGCGAACGTTTAAGTTTTAGTCAGGTAATTCATGGTATGGAAGAAGGTCATGCCTCCAATCACGGTGAGACCTTTACTAAAACCGAGGTTCTTTCTGCTATGAAGTCAAATGAAAGTATGTACTTAATGGAGCCTGGTAAGGCGGGTACAGCGTTTACTCATGAAACGTCTGTTGCGTTACTTGAAGCGGGCGATGTTGTTCAAGGTGCAAACATGATTCATAACGAATATGGACAGAAGCAATTCGCTAATTTCTTCTTTTTCATTACTGGTTTTCACGGATTTCACGTATTCTCAGGAGTAGTGATCAACTTCATTATTTTCTACAACGTACTGTTGGGAACATATGAGCGTCGTGGCCACTACCGTATGGTTGAAAAGGTTGGTTTGTACTGGCACTTCGTTGACCTTGTTTGGGTATTCGTATTCACATTCTTCTATCTCGTCTAAAACGTATTTATCATGTCAGATCAAAATGGAACTTGGTGGATTTGGAAAGTATTCTGGATCCTATTAGTGATAACAGGAGTTGAAGTTGCTCTAGGTATTATAAAGCCGGAGTTTATGTTGACTCAAGTTATCGGTACATCAATATTGAACATCTTGTTCATCGTACTTACCCTTGTCAAAGCAGCTTACATTGTGCAGATTTTTATGCACGTGAAATTTGAAAAGAAAGGACTGAAATATGCCCTTTACCTACCGACCTTGATTTTAATCCCATACTTGACGTTTATCCTTCTTACTGAAGGTTCATACTTGTTCAGATAATGATTAATAAATCCTTCTTTAATCGGGCAGTGCTAATCGCAGTATTAGTACTGCCCGCTTTGCTTTATCTGTTTTTCGTTTACGGGCAAAACGAGGTGTTTTTTCAAACCCTGAAGTATGTTGGTCCAAAGACTGTAGTGACTACACAAGCTGGGGTAGATACGGCGTATTATGAGATTCCTGAATTCACGCTGCAAGGAACGGAGGGTGATGCCGTGACAAATGAGACGATGGATTCAACCATTTATGTGTTGAGTTTCTTTTTCGCTACTTGTCCGACCATTTGTCCTGCGATGAATTTTCATCTGAATGAAGTAGAGCGCCGATTTAAGGGCTATCCTGAATTTGAAATGGTCAGCATCACGGTAGATCCCGAAAAGGACACTTCAGAAAAACTAGCGCAGTACCAAAAGGTGAATAATTACAATGCCAGTAAATGGCGCTTCCTAACCGGCGAAAAGGAGCACATTTATTCCCTTGCGAAAGGGGTGTATTTAAATGCTTTCGAAGATCAAACGGCTGAGGGCGGCTTCTTGCACAGTACAAGTGCGATTTTGATCGATTGGAATGGAAATATTCGCAGTCGTATTGACGATAACGGGAACATTGTAGGCTCTTATGACGTTTTAGACGTAACACAGCTCAATGATCTTGAAGAAGACATAAAAGTGCTTATAGCAGAGTACGAACGTGAAAAACACAATAAATTAGATGAGTAATTCGACTGACGATAAGAAAATCATTCGTGTGATATACGCGCTAAGCGTTATCATCCCTGTAGCAGTAGCTCTTTTAATGATACTGCCAGCAGAGTGGAAGGAAGGACTAGGCATTAGCGAAAACAGTGCGGTGAGTTCATTTCCATTTTTACACGCAGTTTTAAATGGTGCAACCTTTGTCTGCCTAGTGGCTGCAGGATTTGCCATAAAGAATAAAAAGATAACCATCCACAAGACATTCATGCTCACTGCATTTGTTTTAAGCAGCTTGTTTTTGATTTCGTACGTTATTTATCATTTGACCCACCCCAGCGCTAAGTTTGGTGGTGAAGGAGTGGTGCGCTCTGTGTACTTCTTCATATTGATTTCACACATTTTGCTGAGTGTCCCTGTTATTCCGCTTGCGCTTTTGAGTATTTACAGGGGATGGACAAACGATATTGCAAAGCACAAACGCATTGTGAAATTTGCTTATCCTGTATGGTTGTACGTAGCATCTACAGGTGTAATGGTTTACCTATTCATGCAACCCTACTACTGATGCGAAAACTAGCCCTTCTAAGTATATTCTTATTGAGCACGACCGTTGGTTTTGCGCAATGTTCCATGTGTAAAGCGGTAGCAGAAACTGCCGATGGCGGTGGTTTTGGTGCCGGGTTGAATTATGGAATTGTCTATCTTATGATTTTCCCTTATCTCATTATTGGGGGAATTGCATACAAGATTTACAAGAATAAGAAAGCCTACAAATAATGTATCTTGGGGTACCTTAACCCTAATGATATGCGTTTACAATTTTCACATATATTCTTTTCTCTAGGAGCACTGTTTGCGGTGTCTGGTGGTGTTTCAGCTCAAGAAAGTTGGTCGCTTGGTGCGTGTATTGAATACGCGAAAGAGTACAATCTAGATATTCAGAAAGGACGAAATGGATTGTTGCTAGCAGAGGTGGACGAGCAGCAAAGTGAATTGGCATTCTTGCCTTCCTTGAATCTTAATGGTGGATACTACTGGAACTTCGGTTTAACCATTGATCCGATTACAAACACTAGGCAGCCGGGCTCTCGTCAAACGCTGGGAACCACAGCGTCTAGTAATTGGGTGTTGTTAAATGGCGGTCGAAATTTATACCAATTGCAGCAAGCGCGCATGAATTCAATGGCCTCTTTGTACCAGTTGCAGGAGCTTTCGAATAACGTCTTCCTGAATATTGCATCATCCTATTTACAGATTTTAGTGAATGTGCAGTTGCTTGAGGTTGCAAAAGGCCAATTAGATGCTTCTACACAAAGTTTGAAGCGAACAGAAATTTTGTTTGAAAACGGTGCGCTTTCTAAAGACAACTATCTTCAGAGTGTTGCACAAGTCAGCAGCGACCAGGGTAATGTGACCAGTGCGCAAAATGCGGTAGTACTCAGTAAGTTGATGTTGTATCAAATGTTGCAATTGGAAGAGGATTTCGAGTCTTTTCAGATTGTTACTCCGGAAGTAGATTTGACGGCAAGCGCGATGTCGGGTTATCACAGCGAAGGGTTAGTAGAAGATGCAGTTGGGAAACAGCCTGGTGTGAAATTGGCGGATGCGAATGTGAACCGCGCGAAATATGGAGTGAAATTGGCCCAGAGCGGTCGCTATCCCTCGTTATCATTTTCGGCCCAATTGAATTCCAACTATGTTCAAGGTTTACCTTATTTCACAGATTATGTTTCGCTAACGACCTACACGTTAGTGGAAAATCCTTTAACCGGGTCTATTGAGCAGGTGCCATCAACCATAAATGTACCGGATCCCGCAAGTGCGGAAAAATATACGATTACGAACCAGCTTCAAGACAACTGGAACCAATTCTTAGGAGTGGGCGTTCAGATACCTATATTCAATGCTGGTCAGACGCATTCGGCAGTACAGCGTGCAAAAATTCAGCTCGATAATGCAACTATTGATGCATTGCAAACGGAAGTGAATGTTCGTCAAACAATGGAGCGCGCCTATTTAGATGCAAAAGGAGCGCTCGCCCTTTACGAGGCTTCTCAAGCCTCGGCTAAAGCCTCAGAACTGGCGCTTGGCAATGCACAACTAAACTTCGACACAGGGGTCATTAGTGCCTTTGATCTGAGCCTAAGTAAAAATCAATACCTCGCAGCGAAAAGTCGCGAGATACAATCAAAATTCGATTACTTATTTAAAGTAAAAGTGCTCGAATTCTACCTATTTAATCAAATCACCTTATAACCTCCAGGCCATGAAACTGAATTTAAAAATTGTTATACCCATTGCCGTCGTTGTTGTTGGTTCCTTAGTTGTTGCTAAGAAAAAGGGCTGGATTGGCGCTAGTACAGATACCGTTACCGTTGAAACTGGATATGCGCACCGTCGCACAGTTGTGGAGTCCGTTACTGCTAGTGGGAAGATTCAACCGGAGGTAGAGGTAAAAATGAGTCCTGAGGTTAGTGGTGAAATTATTGAAGTAAATGTCGTCGATGGACAGCAAGTCAGTGAAGGCGATGTTTTGGTAAAGATTAATCCAGACTTATACGAAAGTGCCATCACACGTGCACGTGCTGCGGTGAACAGTGCGAAAGCGGGCTTGGCTCAAAGTAGCGTGGCGCTGGATGAGGCTAAAAAGTTATGGGCAAGAAATAAGGTGCTTTTTGAGAAGGGCGCTATTTCTGAGCAAGAATACGACGCAGCACAGCGCGCCATTTCGGTTGCAGAGTTGCAAGAGGAGAGCGCTAAATACCAATTGCAAAGTGCAGAGGCCAATCTAGATGAAGCGTATAAAAACTTAAAGCGTACCACTATTATTGCACCTATTGACGGCACGGTAACACAATTGGACGTTGAGTTGGGCGAGCGTGTGGTAGGAACAGCGACCATGACAGGTACTGAGATGTTGCGCATTGCAGATCTAAATACGATGGAGGTTTTGGTTGAGGTCAACGAGAATGACATTGTGAAGATTACAAAAGGAGATACCGCCCTAATTGAGGTAGATGCATTCTTAGGAAATTCGTTTAGAGGGGTGGTGAGTGAAATCGCAAATAGTGCAAAATTGGCTATGGGTGCTTCGCCAGATCAAGTGACCAATTTCGAAGTAAAAATCCGAATGATCAACAGCAGTTTTGCTTCATTGGAACCTAACTACGGTAAGAATCCCTTCCGTCCAGGTATGACGGCCACTGTTGAAATCATTACGAATAAGATGCGCGATGCACTAGTAGTGCCCATCCAGGCCGTCACGGTTCGTTCGGACACTTCTTCAAATGCCGTCTCATACGAACGCGTTCTTAGTGAGGACGTTGACGAGAGCTTTGAGGTCGTCTTTACTCCGGACGGTATGAAAGCGGGATTGCTTGTTGTCGAATCGGGAATTCAAGACGATGAATTCATCATCGTTTCAGGGGTAGAAGACAGTACTGCCGTGATTACCGGACCGTACAGTGCAGTGAGCCGAAATCTAAAGCGCGGCGCGCGCATCTCCACAGACAAAAAATAAGTGTGTTACTCTGCATAGAAACAGCAACTAAAAATTGCAGCATAGCTCTTTGGGACGGCCAGCAAATGGTTGCAACACGAGCGGAAAGGGGCGACCGCTTTATTCATGGGGAACGCTTGCATGTGCTGATCAAAGAACTACTTGAAGAACATTCGGTCAGTTTTAAGGTGTTAACTGGTATTTGCGTAGGCAAAGGACCTGGTTCATATACCGGTTTACGAATTGGTGTAAGTACCGCTAAAGGTTTGTGTTTTGCCTCAGGTATTCCATTGTATAGTTCACCCACTTTAGGATGTTTTGATTTCTCCAACTGCACTACTCCGTTTGTGATTACCGTTCTAGATGCACGCCGAGATGAGGTTTATGCTCAAGTTTGGCGTTTGGGCGAGGAAGGATTGACACCAGAGGGAGCCGTAGAAGCGGTGATTATCACAGACGATAGCTGGAAATCCTTACAAAATGAAAATGTGACCATAATAGGCGAAGGCGTAGAAAAAATGGGCCAATTCATGACTCAAATCCCCGAGAGCTGGCAACTGCAAGCGGACTCTGATCCCGACGCGAAATATATGGGACAGCACCTATCTGTCCTTCCTGTTGCCGAAGATGTGGCCTATTTTGAGCCGTACTACCTCAAAGATTTTGTTGCGGAAAAATCGAAAAAGAAATTCTTTTAGGGCATTCCAACTTCGTAATAAGGACAGCTTGTAAGGTGGTCGTTGACCATTCCTGTAGCTTGCATGTGAGCATAGACCACGGTGGGTCCTATGAATTTGAAGCCCAATGCCTTAAGATCTTTTGAGAGTTGAACGGCGAGATCCGTTTTTGCAGGAATCTCATTGAGCTCCTTCCAAGTATTGCGAGTGGGCATTCCGTCCACATAGGACCAGAAAAAATCTACAAGCGTCGTACCGCGAGCGTGAAGCTTTAGAACACATTGTGCATTGGTAATGGCAGCTTTAATTTTTGCTTCATGACGAATGATACGAGCGTTTTGGAGCGCATCCTTGATTTCCTTTTCTCTCATGTTTGCCACTCTTGCAATTTCGAACTGATGAAAGACGGTTCGAAAAGCTTCACGTTTCTTTAAAACGGTGATCCAGCTTAAGCCTGCCTGAAAGGTTTCAAGCAAGAGGAATTCGAACATTTTCTGTTCATCGCGCACCGGGCGACCCCATTCAAGGTCGTGGTAGTTTTCGTATAATTCACTGCCCTTACACCAGCCGCAGCGCTCTTTTAGGCGTTCCATAGCTTGAGTAGTTCGTTGAGATCTGATGTGGGCAATTGGCATGTGTTATTACTGCACAAATAATAGGTGAGCGTGTGACCCACACGTCCTTTGAAATGCGCTAGTTCGGAGGCTTCTTCGCTAAAGAGTACTAAGGTTCCAGGCTGATAATGGGTGCGTTGTAGGTCCTCTACGGCGGCCTTAGCCCCAGGTCCTGTGATCACCAACTCTTTTGCGCCGTACGCTTTCGTCAGTCCTAGATCAAGCCAATTCGAAAAATTAGGTCCGTATCTAAACACTTTGCTATGAACAGCACGCAGGGCTAATGATGCTTGCTCTTTCCAATCGTTTTGGTCTGCGATGACCCCCAGTGATTGAAAGAAATGTGCCCACATGGAATTGGCACTTGGGATGACATTGTCTTCGATTTCTAATTGCTTTTGCCAAGCTGCTTCGAAGGAAGGCGTATATACTCGGAAAGCTCCTTCAAACGGAAAAATGCGTTCGATACTCTTGGCGATTTCTTGAGCATGATCGAAATATATGCTGTTTCCAGTGAGTAAGAATCCTTCTAACAGTGCTTGTCCGAAGCTGCTATAGTCGTCAAGGAAACCTTCACCTTCTGCCTCCCCGTTTAAGTATTGATGGGCAATTTCGCCGTTTTGCCAAACGCTATTTATCAGTGCTTCGAGTAAGTTGGTGGCCGCTTGGTCGTATCCGTTTTCTGGCAAAGCGCGATGGGCTTCTGCAAATCCTTTGACCAGTAAAGCATTCCAACAGGTTAAGGATTTTGGATCGCGTAAAGGTTTCGGATGGGTACTTAACCGATCTGCTGCCGCACGCGTTAATAGCTGTTGCCATTGCAGTAATAGTTCACGGGCAGTTGCAACGTCCGTGTTCAACCGTTCCGCTAAATTTTCAATTGGCTGCGTGCGATGTAAAATATATTTTCCTTCCCAAGCGCTATGTTCTGTGATATCGAAATACCATTGAAATGCATCAAAATCTGGCAGGCCCATACCTTCTAATTCTTCAATACGCCAAGTATAGTAACCGCCTTCTTCTCTGGAATTTTCTGGAGTTGAACTGTCGGCATCTACTGCGGCTGCATATAGGCCGTTATCGAGCCGCATTTCCTTCTGCAACCAATACACGGTATTTGCTATGGTTTGTGCGTATAGTGGCGTAGAATGGTTGCGGTAGGCTTTTGCGTATAGCCCAATTAATTGGGCATTGTCGTACAACATCTTTTCAAAGTGAGGTACTTTCCAAAATCGGTCAGTTGCATAACGCGTGAAGCCGCCGTGCACAAAATCATAGATTCCACCCAGTGCCATTTTCTCTAAAGTATTGTGCACAAAAGACAGCGTTCTCTCGTTCCTGGACAAAATTCCATGTTGTAAAAGATAGCTGTAGTTGCTGGGCATTGGAAATTTCGGAGCGTGCGTTAATCCACCGTTCCGTTCGTCCCAGCCGCGCATCCAAGGCACTAAAACATCTTCAAAATTTGCCGCTTCGAAAATTCCTGGGGGAGCACTTTTACTCACTTTAACCATATCAGTTAATCCTTCGCGCATTTGCTCGGCATATTCTTCTATGGTCTGCGGTGATTCTTGCCACATTTGGGCGATTTGTGATAAGGCGGCCATCCAGTCGGCTTTTGAAAAATAGGTGCCGCCCCAAACCGGTGTTCCATCAGGTAGGGCAATGCAATTCAATGGCCATCCGCCTTGACCGGTCATTAATTGGACTGCGTTCATGTATCGAGCGTCTAGATCTGGCCGCTCCTCACGGTCAATTTTGATCGACGTAAAATGAGCATTCATTAGAGTGGCTACCTCTTCGTCTTCAAAACTTTCCTCCTCCATCACATGGCACCAATGACAACTGGAATACCCTATGGAAAGCACCAATAGACGCTGGTCTCGAACTGCTTGTGCCAATGCGTCTGCCGACCAAAGCTGCCAATGTACAGGGTTATTGGCATGTTGCTTTAGATAAAGACTCCCGCTCTGATGCAGTTCGTTTTTCATTAATTCTGCTTGGCGTAGTTTTCGTAGAAATAGGGTATGGTTTCGATGCCTTTAAAGTAATTAAAAACGCCATAGTGTTCATTAGGACTATGAATCGCGTCACTGTCTAAGCCGAAGCCCATGAGAATACTTTTCGTACCCAATTGTTGCTCGAACAAAGCAACGATAGGAATGGAGCCACCACTTCGCACAGGCAAGGCTGCTTTACCAAAGGTTTTTTCATAGGCCTTTGACGCTGCTTGATATGCAGGGTTTGTCGTATGCGTGACATACGGCAGTCCTCCGTGATGTGGTGTAACATTAATAGCAACCGAGTCCGGGGCAATGGCTTTAAAATGCTTGATAAACTTCTCAGTAATCGCTTCCGGGTTTTGACCGGGAACCAAACGCATAGAAATTTTAGCATATGCCTTCGATGGAATTACGGTTTTAGCACCTTCACCAGTGTAGCCGCCCCACATGCCATTAACATCCAAAGTCGGTCGTATGGAAGTGCGTTCCGGTGTGCTGTAGCCTTCTTCGCCCCAAACATCCCCGATACCGATACTCTCTTTAAACTCTTCTTGACTAAACGGGGCTTTTGCCATAAGCGCACGTTCTTCAGTACTTACGATTTCAACCCCATCATAGAATCCTTCGACCGTGATTTGTCCATTATCATCGTGCAAAGAAGCTACCATTTTAGCCAGAACATTTAAGGGATTTGCAACTGCTCCGCCATAGAGTCCAGAGTGTAAATCTCTGTTGGCACCAGTGACCTCAACTTCAACATAACTTAAACCGCGCAATCCAGTCGTTATGGAAGGAGTAGTGTTACTAATCATTCCAGTATCAGAAATGAGAATCGTATCACAGGCTAATTTTTCTTTGTGGCTTGCCACAAAGGGCTCAAGATTACTGCTGCCCACTTCTTCCTCGCCTTCAATCATGAATTTTATATTGCATGGAATCTCGCCATTGCTTTTCATGATTTCAAACGCCTTTAGGTGCATGAACATTTGACCTTTATCGTCGCATGCTCCGCGGGCAAAAATGGCACCTTCCGGGTGGATCGTTGTGTTTTTAATAATGGGTTCGAATGGATCATTGTCCCAAAGGTCAATGGGATCCGCAGGCTGTACATCGTAATGACCGTAAACCAGAACAGTTGGTAAATCAGGGTCTACCAAACACTCACCATAGACGATAGGGTGACCGGCTGTCGGGAAAATCTCAACAGCATCTAATCCTAAAGATTTCATCTGCTCAGCGATATGCTCTGCACATTTTGCAACGTCAGCATTGTAGGCCGGATCGGCAGAAATGGATGGAATACGCAAAAGGCTAAAGAGCTCGTCTAATAATCGTTCTTTGTTTGCCTCTATAAATGTCTTGGGGTCTGTCATGGTGAACCTTTTATATTTCTGTTCTCAAAGTTAACCGCTAACATTTGAAGTGCCTTGCAACATTTAAATTTTCTATATTCGGGCATGCGGAAATTACTTTTAATATTTATCGTAATGCTTGGCTCGTTCTTAAGTGCTCAGCCCAGCATGACTGTGAATAGTACGGGTAACTACAAAAAGCCCTATTGGATGGCGGCGAATATTCTAGTAGATTCTACTTTGTCTATATACAATATGGGTCAAAACGCACTACCTCTTACACAAGCTAATACAACTCAAATCGGTTATTTCGAGGCGAATGATACGGCTTTTCCCGTGCAATCAGGTATTGTTATGGTAGCTGCACAGAATGCCTCTGATGTTATCGCAGCCACCAACGGTAATGGCAACAATGTGACCTTTACGGATTCCGAGCTGTCTTCCGTTTTAACCCAATTGGGTTCTTCTGGATACGCCATCAAGGATATGGTTGAAATCGAATTTAGTTTCATCGCTCAATCGGATTCCATAAAATTCAATTATTGTTTCGGTTCGCACGAATACGACGGCTATACGTGTAGTAATTTCAATGATGTGTTCGGATTCTTTTTGGAGGGCCCATACATCAACGGTGTGAGTGCACCAACGAATGGTACCGTGGTACGAAATATTGCCACTATCCCAGGAACCAACGTTCCCATCGCTGTGAATACGATCAACTCCGGTTCACCTTCTGGTAGTTATCCCGCATCGAACTGTTCTTCGGCAAATCCAAATTTTGTCGCGCATAGTGGCTATTACAACGCATCAAATGGTTCCATCACTACATTGGATGGATACACGGATAAATTCACCGCAAAAGCTGAGGTACAATGTGGTGGTTGGTATACCATACGCCTAAAATTGGCCAATGTGTCGGACGCTGCCTTATCCAGTGCTGTATTCCTTGAAAAGCAATCGTTAAAAGGTCCTAAACTGACGATTATCGATTCCACAAACGTTGGTAACAGTTTCAATGACACCATGCTGGTTGAGGGATGTAATAAGAATGAAATCATCTTTGCACGGAATGCAAACCTTAGCGTAAACATGAAGATTCCGATCTATGTGGATACGGTGCTAAGCACGGCAGTAGAGGGTGTTGATTTTTCCGTTTTACCGGATACGCTTTATCTAGCCCCCTACCAAACAGCAGATACACTCACGTTTTGGGTATACGATGATAATTCTCCCGAGACTAACGAAAGCCTGACTATCGTTCAAGACTACGTTTACACGGATTGTTACAACTATCCCGTACGACGAATGAATTACCTCATTCGAGATAAAGACTCCTTGGAAGGAACATTGACGTTAAATGCCACTTCGGATACAGTGAATTGCCCCGGAGATAGTGTGGAGCTCTCTGTTGTGGCAACTGACTTTGAGGGGTCCTACGATGGATTATGGCTAGCAGATAGCACTTATGTTCCGTCACGCTACTTTCAAATCGATGGAGATACGTCATTCACATATGTTTTGTTCGACGAATGCGGTGATACAGTAGAATTCACACAAGAGCTTTACTTAAAGCCTTATGAACCCATGGGGTATGAGCGTGATACGGTTCGTGTATGCCCAGGCGATAGTGCATATCTCGCACCCGTTTATCTAGGCGGTGAGAATCCGCTCACTTTTTATTGGCTCGATAACTTAACCCAAACCAATCCACGCGTTATTCTACCATGGAACGATACCACTTTCGTACCCTTTAGCGTATCGGACGGCTGTGATGTACTGCTCATAGATAGCGCATTAGCCATTAATATGCCGAAGCCATCTGCAGGTTTTCAGTATCTAAATGATCCTTATGTTCCTCTGCGCGTTGCGTTCGGTGAAAAAGCACAAAATGAAGTAAGCTGGACATGGTATTTAGATTCTACGGTAATTACAGGGGAAGAATTTGAATACGATTTTGCGCGCCCTGGTGACTACGAAGTGACCCAAGTAGTCACGAGCGATTTTGGATGTATTGATAGTATTACCCTACTTGTGGCCGTCGAAACAGACTTCTATCTGTATATCCCTACAGCTTTTTCTCCCAATAATGATGGAATAAACGACTGCTTTAGTATCAAAGGGGTAGGTTTTGAAGGTATTCAATTTGAGATTTTTAACCGTTGGGGGAATGTGGTGTATTCGAGTCAAGACGAAACCGATTGCTGGGATGGAACTTACAAAGGAAAGCCCGTGCCGATGGGCGCTTACAGCTGGAGATTGATGGTAGACCTCCCATTTGATGAAATTTCAATCAAAGAAGGCATTCTAAACATCATTCGATAATTACAAAAAGGGAATGGTCAAAACGCCAATGACCAGTACTAATTTATATCCCAAATGCGCCCATCTTAGATTGCGCACATTGACGGAACGTAAGGTAATTAGATTCGATACGGTCAACAAGAATAATAAGGTCACAATACCGTACGAGGCATACTCATTGAAGAGTGGTCGAGTGAAATAGGCAGGAATCCAAGCAAGTATGGTGTTAATAACAAGAACCAATTGGACTTTACGGGTACCGTAAACAGCCGCAACATTCACCTTACCTGCTATAATATCGCCTTTGAACCCCAGTAAATCCTTGACTAATTCTCGCGAAAACAACGCGAGTCCCAGCAGCATGCCATACGCTAGGGTAGGTAGGCTGATAAAATCATGGTAGACGCTGATGCCGAAAAATGGCATTAGACCTAGGATGGCAGCACTAGCATGTCCGACAAAAGGAATATTCCTAAGTCGATGGGAATACAGCCACAATAAAAAAGCATAGATGCCGTAGTAGCCTAAAGCGCGCCAGCTCACGGAAAATGCCATAAGCAACCCTGAAAAAAGTAAAATCCCAGCCACACGAAGTGACGTGCCTTTCCGAATTAATCGTTCAAAAGAAGTTTGCCGTGGTCTATTGATGCTATCTGCTTCAAGGTCATAAAACGTATTAATTAGGAATCCACTGGCCAATAAAAAAGTGGATGCCCAAATGCTGAGGTGAGTTCCAGCATCTGTTAAGAGGGGAACTCGCGCATATTTATCTGCAAACACAAAAAGTGCTGCTAAATATTGTCCTAGAAGAAGTAATAGAATGTTGTACCAACGAATCTGACTCAGAAGAGCCAATACTTTTAACGCATTTAAGCGTCTTTTACTCATGGGTTTCAAAAGCGGTAAACCACTTCAGGGGCATAACCCTGGAATTTGTCTTTAATGCTTTCGTAATCACGAGTGAATCCCATGACAAAACCTCCACCACCAGAGCCGCAGAGTTTTAAAAAGTAATCTTCGGTTTCTAGACCTTCTTTCCAAAGTTTGTGAAAACCGTTAGGTATCATTGGATCGAAATTATCTAAAACTAAGGCGCTGAGCTTCTTGAGATTTGTAAACAATGGTCCACGATCTCCATTGACGAACGCTTGTATACACGCGTCATTATATTTTACAAATTGATCCTTCAGCATTTTACGGAAGCCTTCTTCTTTGAGTTTCTCCATGAAGATGGCAACCATAGGTTGCGTTTCTCCCGGAGCGCCACTATTTAAAAGAAATACAGCTCCTTTTCCAGCATTAACAGGTAAGCTTACAGTGCCCAATTCATCTTTACTTTGAATCAATAAAGGCAGTCCTAAATAACAGATGGTTGGGTCGATGCCGCTGCTTTTACCGTGGAAATAGCTCTCCATCCAGCTGAACAATTGCTTCAATGCTTTGATATCTGAAGGTTGCTCTGGACTGGCAGGAATTTTATCTTGACAGTAACGGTCGTAAATGGCCGCGACTAGAGCGCCAGAAGAACCAACACCGAAACCTTGAGGTATACTCGAATCAAAGAATAACCCATTCGACAGGTCGTTCTCAAAAGCAGCAAAATTAAACCGACACGGGGCTTCAGGGCTTTGTAAGTACGCTAAATACGCTTGAAGGTGTTCGTTGCTTTTTGATTGCTCCGCGTTGGGAGTGGTGTTGAACTGAAAGGCGCCTTTGTAGTAGGTATGTGGAATAGAAAGACCCATGCTATCTTTTATGATACCATATTCTCCGAAGAGTAGTACTTTTCCGTAGAAGAGTGGGTTTTTATGTTCCATTAACCTATTTTTTCTGGGCCGGCGCCTACGGCGTCACATAGATAACTCCCGTCCTTACAAAATGTTTTCAGGTGTTCTTCTATGAATGACAAAGTTACGTCTTTATGTGATGCCGGGTACAACAAGTGAACGTTGGCTCCTGCGTCTAAAGTGAAGTACAGCGGTGTACCGGTTTCCTTTCGAAAAGCCCATACTGCTTCAATCACCTTTAAGGTGTTCGGATGCATCAGGATGAAATACGGTGTAGATGCCATCATCATGGCGTGTAAGGTGAGCGCTTCGCTTTCGACGAGTGATCCGAATGCCTCTAAGTCGCCTTCACTTAAAGCTGTTAACAGCGCCGTCTGGTTGGTGTGCGCTTGCTGAAATCTTGCCGCTGCATAAGGGTGACCCTCCATGAGCTGGTGACCCACAGTCGAGCTTACTTTTTTCGTTCCCTTATCCACCAATAAAATAGTGTCTTGAAACGATTTAAATATGGGGTCAATATGGTTGTAAGCAACAGCAAACCGATCGTTACTTCCAGGTGTGTTCTCATGTGTTCCCCAAGCTGCCATCGGGCCATAGAGGGATCTTGACCCACTTCCAGAGCCCAGTCGAGCTGCTTCGCTGGCCTCTTCAAAGAAGTCAGTGATGGTGATCCCTAACGCTTCTTTTACACTCATCAAACAAAGTGATAAGGCACTCATGCCTGACGCGCTCGAAGCGATTCCGGAACTGTGGGGAAAGCTGTTAGAAGTATGTACCTCAAAATCCCATTCACGAGTAAATGGAAATAACTTCTGAGTGCGCTCTAAAAAAGTATGGATTTTAGGAAGAAAACTCGGCGCTTCTTCACCCTCCAGAAACACCACTACCTGACCCGTACCTTGCTTGTACTTAAGTGTGGTTGTGGTCGCCGCTGCGCTCAGCGTGAAGCTGATTGATGGGTTGGCGGGTAATTGGACAGGGTATTTCCCCCAGTACTTCACTAGGGCAATATTTGACGGGCTTTTCCAGGTAACTTCTTTCATCCTCTACTCAAAGGAAATTCCGCTCACATTGTTCGCGCGGTCAATTTTTTTAATAAGACCCTGAAGGGTTTTGCCTGGTCCGCATTCAACGAAGTCGGTAGCGCCATCGGTCATCATTTCCTGAATGCTTTGTGTCCATCTTACCGGAGCAGTTAACTGATCGATCAAATTCTTTTTTATCTCGACTGGGTTTTGCACTGCCTTTGCAACGCTATTCTGGTAAACGGGACATACCGGGGTGTTAAATTCGGTTGCTTCAATGGCAGCAGCTAGTTCCGCACGAGCGGGTTCCATTAATGGACTGTGAAAAGCACCGCCAACGGGCAGTACAAGTGCACGTCTTGCACCCGCTTCAGTTGCTTTAGCACATGCCATTTCAATGGCGTTGAATTCTCCTGAAATCACTAATTGGCCAGGACAATTATAATTTGCAGCGACAACTATACCGTCGACACCATTACAAATTTCTTCAACTGCTTCATCGCTCAAGCCTAGAATTGCTGCCATGGTCGAGGGTTTCGCTTCACACGCTTTCTGCATGGCCATAGCACGCTTACTTACTAATGTAAGTGCATCTGTAAAACTTAAGGCGCCTGCTGAACATAATGCTGAAAATTCCCCGAGGCTATGACCTGCAACCATACGAGGCTGGAAGTCGTTACCCAATAGTTTGGCCATAATCACGCTCATCGTGAAAATAGCAGGTTGGGTCACCTTAGTTTGCTTGAGTTCATCGGCATCCCCTTCGAACATGATTTTACTTAAGTCAAATCCTAGCACACGGTCAGCGGTGTCAAAGAGCTCTTTAGCTTCTTTGTGGTTTTCGTAAAGATCCTTACCCATTCCAGGGTATTGGGCGCCTTGGCCCGGAAATACGTAGGCTTTTTTCATTCTCCGTAGTATTCTATGATGTTATTATGAGTTTCGGCCAATTGAATTTTATGTAATTCGGCTCCGTATTCCGCGACTTTAGGCGCTAAAATCTGCCAAAATTCATAGGCAATGATTTCGGCAGTAGGCTGCTTTCCTGCCATGAAGTCGATATCTAAGTTTAGATTCTTGTGATCTACAACATCAATCACGTGCTCTCGAACGATCTGTTTGAGATCGAACAAATTCATAACGAAGCCGGTATCCGGATTAATTTCACCGCGGACGGTAACCTCCAATTCAAAATTATGACCGTGGTAATTTTCATTAGAACACTTCCCGAAAATGCGTTTGTTCGTTGCAGCATCCCATTTGTTGTTCCAAAGTTTGTGCGCTGCACAAAAGTGTTCTTTTCGCTTGATGTAAATCATGCTTAGTAAAGTTTAGTCAAAGATACGATAGGCATACTTTATACCGATTCTATGCTTTTGAAAGTTCTTCCCAATCATTATGGTTTTGGACAAATTCTTGACAAGCGAGCATTAACATTGGGTAAAGGGCAGAAAACCACTCCTCCAAATGTGCTAAACAGTCGTATACCGGTCCTTCAAAAAAATTAACGAGAGGTGCGCCACCCGGATGTCTCTGGGCGATACCACGTGCTGCGCTAAGTAGTCCGTCTATTTCACGGTAGCTCAGCAGCCAATGGTGTTCTAGTAAGTACGGTGCCATTGCGGCGGCCCGGCCTTTGAGTAGCGATTTGTGTTTCGCAATGTCCGATTCCGCCGATGCAATAAATGCCGTAAGGCTTTGTTGTGCAGAAGAAGCTTGCAGTTGTCTAAAGCGTTCCCAATTGCGCTGAAGGAAATAATCACCCAGCAAGTCGAGTGCTACCGCTGAATATTTACCCGTGAAAGGTCGAATGTGCTTTTTGGCAGCTTTCGTCAGCGGATGTTGATCGGTGTAGTCGTCAATGAATCGGTGCAGGTCTATACCCAGTCGTTGTGACGGAGACGCTGCAGCTCGCCATGTATTTCCTTTGAAGCCGTCGCCCGAAAAATTGAACACCCGCACTTCAGCGATGTTAGGGCTGAGGTGCAGGTGTGCAGTAAAATTCATTTTAGTAGTGCACCAAGGTGCGGGTCGACATTAAGCGCCTTTGACTTCGAATTCGAAGGCTTCCATTACTGGATTAATCAAAAGCTTTTCACAAGCTTCTTTGACCAACGCTTCAGCCGCAGCTTGGTCAGCCGCTTCAACGTCTAAAGTGAAGTGTTTGCCAATGCGGACGTTTGTCAACGCATCTAGGCCAATATTTTTAAGATTCGCACTTACCGTTTTTCCTTGAGGATCCAAAAGAGCCTTTTGAGGCATTACATTGATTTCAGCAGTGAATTTCATTTCTGGTTATTTAATGGTGTTGGCGCTGTTCTTTAAGGCGAATGCGCTAATAATTGGTAGCAAAAATACGATAATTGACAAGGTCAATGCACCAAAAAATGGAATCATTATTACGAACATTCCAACAAGAATGTATTGCCCCCATTTGCGACGCTTCGTCCCGCCTCCCTTTAGACTCATCACTTTAAACGTGGCGTTTTGCCAAAAAACGGTATACAAGGCTAACGCTACGAGGCCTACATGACAAAGCAATAACGTTGTGCCTTGAAAAGACATCATCCAATCCCAATTTTCCCATTGCCCCATCCAACTCCAAAGCCCTAGAGCAAAAAGGGCATTTGCTGGAGTGGGCATCCCCGTAAAATCCTTGTCTCCATCTTCTTTTAGGTTGAAAACGCCAAGTCGGTAAATGCTGGATGCGGTAACCAGGGCTCCTATGAGCATCGCCCACGGTTGTGGCATACGTGCAAAGTCCGCTAAAATTGAGCTCCAAATAAAGCCAGATACCGCTCCAAAGGATATAGCATCAGCTAAAGAATCTAATTGCTTACCTAATTCTGATGATACCCCCACTTTACGCGCGGCCCATCCATCTAGGGCGTCAAATGTAGCCGCTGAAAGTAGAGCAATGACGAGGCCGGTCGAGCTAGCATTGACGATGAAATAGATGGCCATCATTCCGCAGATGGCATTGGCTAATGTTAAAAGATTCGGAATGTGTTTCATACGGTGCAAAGATGCATTAATTTGCCGCTATGTCTTCAGTGAAAAAAACACCTATCGTGATTTTGATGGCCCTGGCCTTGGCCTTACTGACTTTGGCCTGGACTTTTCCACACCTTGGAGTGTTGATTATTCCTGCCTTTGTATTGCTATTAGACATTTCTAAACGCTCTGGGCAGCGGTTTTGGAGGTTGTATCTCGTAACTGCCTTATGGAATGCGACTACTACCTACTGGATTGCGAATGCCCATCCTTTAGGAGTCATTGCGACTGTAGGTATTAATGGAGCTCTTATGGCTTTTGCTTTGTGGCTCAGTGTACGCGCAGAAGAGTTACTTTGGCGATTCCCGTCTTTCAGGTCACAACGATGGCTGCACGTTTTGCCTTTGCTTGCCTGCTGGATTTCCTTTGAGCAATTGCATGAATATTGGGGTTTAGCCTTTCCTTGGTTGCACCTTGGTAATACATTTAACGGCATGCCGTATCTGGTGCAGTGGTACCAATTTTTAGGCACTACAGGTGGTACTTTATGGGTCCTGTTAGTCGCCTATACGCTGCACATGCGCGGAACAACGTCCAAAAGAGCTCTTTGGCTGTTTATTACACCTGCATTGTTGAGTTTGGTACTTTGGTACGTACCTCAAAATGAAGATGCGAAACGCATCCAGGTAGCGGTCGTACAGCCTAATATTGATGCATATACTGAGAAGTGGGATGTACCGGAAGCGGCTCAAATTCAAAAAGTGGACCGATTACTTCAAACCCATCTAGGTGAAAAGCAAGTAGATTTGATCGTTCTGCCAGAAACATTCCTGCCTGAGGCACGCGAGGAAAGTAACTACGGCAACCGTCCCAACGACAAGCTGCTCCATCAATTGCTAGATACCTACAGTAAAACGGCCATCTTTGGCGCAACGACCTACGACTTTCAGCAAACGCCGAATGTCTTTAATCGTCCCTATGGCGATAAATATTACACACTCTACAATACCGCCTTGTTTCGAAACGGCGCGGCAGAGACCGTAATGTACCACAAAGGGAAGTTGGTTGTAGGCGGGGAGACCATGCCATTTGTCCAATTCCTTAAGCCTTACCTCGGTGATTGGGCTATTGAGCTGGGCGGTACTTCCGGGACCTTAGGTGTGTCTCAGCGCCGAACCGTATTTGGGGATGAACGAACAGGTCTCAAGCTTGCGCCGGTTATTTGCTGGGAGAATGAGTTCTCAGATTATGCTACTGAATATGCCCGATCGGGTGCCAATCTCATTGCAGTCATTACGAATGATGGCTGGTGGGGCAATACGATAGGGCACTTACAGCATCTGCGTTTTTCGGGTCTTCGGGCCATCGAACAAGGTAAATATGTGGTGCGCAGCGCAAATACAGGCGTCTCGAGTATTATTGATGAAAAAGGTCGCGTACTGCGCCGATTAGATTGGGATACGGAAGGCGTTATTGTGAGTGACGTACCACTGCTGGAGGGGAAGACCTTTTATGTAAAGACTGGCAATTGGATAGGTAGAGTTGCCGTGATACTTTTTGCCTTGTTGGTTTTGATTATACTTTTTAGCAGATTTTTCCGATTAAAACCACGCTAAGCAATCCGCGTGTGTAACTTTGTTATTCTTATAAAAACAAAATTCAATGAGTTCTTACGACGTAGTTGTAATAGGTTCTGGACCTGGAGGATATGTAAGTGCCATCCGTTGTGCCCAATTGGGTATGAAAACTGCACTGGTTGAAAAATATGCGACCCTCGGAGGAACGTGTCTTAACGTGGGATGTATACCGTCAAAAGCGTTATTAGACTCCTCAGAGCACTACCATGCAGCGGTGCATTCTTTTGAATCGCATGGTATCCAGATCGATCCACCGAAAATTGACTTTGCAAAAATGATCGAGCGTAAGGCAGGGGTAGTAAGTTCTACCTGTGATGGCATCGATTACTTGATGAATAAAAACAACATTGACGTACTACGTGGATTTGGTTCTTTAAAAGACAAGAACACTGTAGTTGTCGCTGGAGATGAAACTACTGAGGTGAGTGCAAAGCACATCATTTTAGCCACAGGCTCGAAGCCAATCGAACTGCCGTTCGCGAAGTTCGATAAGGAGCGCGTAATTTCTTCAACAGAGGCTTTGAGCCTAAAAGAGGTTCCAAAACACATGATCGTCATTGGCGGTGGTGTCATCGGTTTGGAATTGGGCTCAGTTTACAAACGCCTCGGTGCTGAGGTTACCATCGTTGAATATGCTAAAGGCATTATTCCGACCATGGACGGAGCAATGGGTAAGGAATTGATGCGTAGTTTGAAGAAAATTGGCATGAAATTCAGCTTATCCACAAAGGTGAGCAATGTAACGCGCGATGGCGATGTAGTCACTGTTACTGCCACGAACAAAAAAGGCGAAGAAGTGACCTTTGAAGGCGATTATTGTTTGGTGGCTGTAGGTCGCGGTGCATACACGGCTAAATTGGGTCTTGAAAACGTCGGTATTGAAACGGATGAGCGTGGACGCATCGCTGTGAACGATCACTTACAGACTGCAGTGCCAAACATTTACGCCATTGGCGATGTCGTTCGAGGAGCGATGTTGGCTCACAAGGCGGAAGAAGAAGGAGTATTCGTAGCGGAGTCAATCGCAGGAGAGAAACCGCACATCAACTATAATCTCATTCCAGGTATTGTTTACACGTGGCCAGAAGTGGCTGCAGTAGGAAAAACGGAAGAGGAATTGAAAGAAGCTGGAGTCGCTTATAAAAGTGGTTCTTTCCCCATGCGAGCTTTAGGTCGTTCGCGTGCTTCCGGAGACATCGATGGTGTAGTTAAAGTATTAGCGGATCAAACCACCGACGAAGTGTTGGGCGTGCACATAGTTGCAGCCCGTGCCGCAGATATTATAATGGAAGCGGTAACAGCAATGGAGTTCCGCGCCTCTGCTGAAGATATTGCGCGCATTTGCCACGGTCACCCTACTTACGCTGAGGCGTTGAAAGAGGCTGCACTGGCTGCAACAGCAAACCGCGCCATTCACAGTTAATGAATACCGCATCGGCCCATAAAGTCGATCCGATTCTTTTAGAAAATCGGCTGTTGGAGTTATCCAGCAGTCGATCTTTTTTTGCCCTATATACATCACAAGGATATGCAAGTAAGTGGGGTGAATACGAACTCCTTTTTGCATGGGGAGCGAAGGCTGTTTTCGATACTATGGCTCTTAAAAATGGTGCCTTAGAAAGCGGCTGGCGTTTTGGGTTTTTAGGTTACGAATTGCGTCACGAGTTTGAGCGCCTCTCTAAAGGTAATCCCGCGATAGGACAATGGCCCGAAGCACAATTTTTTGAGCCGGAAGTGGTCGGGACCCTTGATAGAGCCGGGAATTTAACGGTATATGCGGATGAACCTGCGGATGTTTTGACGCTCGTTTTGGCTACGGAAAAATCAAAGAAAGTAGGCAACACAACTTTAGATTTTCAGCCAGTGGAGACGCGTGAGTCTTATCTCGAGGCCGTCCGCAAGCTTCAAGATCACATTCAGCGCGGTGATATATATGAGGTGAATTACTGTACTGCATTTAAGGCTGAATATGAATCTCTAGACAGTGCGCAGTTGTTTCGACAAATGGCGCAGGCAACGAAGGCACCTTTCAGTGCTTTTGTGAAAATGGACCAATTGGAACTGCTCTGCACTTCACCGGAGCGTTACATTTTGAAAAAAGGAGACCAATTGTGGTCACAACCCATCAAAGGCACCAACAGAAGGTTAGTTGAAAACAATCACGTCCAAGAACGCTTGCTGGTGGCTGATGAAAAAGAGCGCGCAGAAAATGTAATGATTGTCGATCTCGTTCGTAACGATCTAAGCCGTGTGGCCGCTAAGGGAACAGTTCAAGTGGAAGAGCTTTTTGGAGTTTATCCGTTTAAAAACGTGAACCAAATGATATCGACCGTGACTTGCAAGACTCGAGCAGAAACGTCGAATTGGGATATCATTAAGGCCACATTCCCTATGGGATCAATGACGGGCGCTCCGAAGATCAGCGCAATGGAATTGGCAGAACGCTATGAAAAGACGGAGCGAGGCATTTATTCGGGTGCTTTAGGGTATACCATGCCCAACGGTGATTTTGATTTCAATGTTGTGATTCGCAGTATCGCGCTCGATGCAAAACAGGGGGTTGCTTCTGCGCATGTAGGCGGCGCAATTACGCTGCTGAGTATCCCCGAGCGCGAATATGAGGAATGTCTGCTTAAAGCGGAATCCCTTCTTCAAAGTGCGGCCGGTTCCGGTTCGAACCAATAGTTGTAATTTTAAGGCATGTACCCAAAGCTCCATTTTCTATGTTAGAGTTAAAGCCAGGATCTAAAGCGGTCTTAGGATTCAGTGGTGGCGTTGATTCTGTAGTCTTGAGCCAATTTTTGCTGGACCGTTACCACATCCGTCCCTATTTGTTGCACGTAAATTATGGCTTGCGTGAGGAATCGGAAGAGGATGCGCGTTGGTGTCAGTGGTATGCTGAAGAATACCGATTCGAAATTGAAATTTTGACTGTAGATCCATCGAAAAGATCAGGCGAAAATGTGCAGAATTGGGCGCGTAAAGTACGGTATGCTTGGTTCCAAGAACGTGCGGAAGCGTTAGGGGCTGAATACATCTTTACTGCCCACCATATGGATGATCGCAGGGAAACCTTTTTGATGAATGCGCTTCGTGGTTCTGGATTGATTGGTATTACGGGCATGAACAGTGCTTTAATTACTCGCCCGCTGGCGCACCTGGATAAAGGAGCCATATTCGACTACGCAAAAGAGCGCGAGCTGCCCTGGCGGGAAGATGCTTCCAACAAATCCTTGAAATACACCCGGAATAAATTTAGAAACCTACTCGCACCAATCTTAGATGAGGTAGAGCCCCGTTGGATGGGAGGATTGAAAAAAACAATCGAAAACCTAGAGCGCGACCGAGATCTGTTGCTTGGCTTCATGTCGCAATGGAAAAGTGAATGGACCATCACTACTGGTGAGGAGATTATGGTAAAAATGGGGCCTTGGGTTCAAAGCGATGTTGGGCAGAACCTGTTGTATAAATTGGCCCAACAGATTGATTCCGGTTTCAACTTTGAAGAAGTCGGTCATGTACTCAGAGGTGAGGTGGGGCAAATGACCCGCGGCAGAAATTATATGTTGATTAAGGACCGAGAACTGTTTTATCTAGTTCCATCCTATGAAAGGAATACGAAGGAGTATATCGTCAGTAATTTCGAATCATTGGATAAATTACCGTTTCAACTTCAGCTTGAAAGGATGCCAAAATCGGCCTGTATTTTTGATGAGCAACATGAATATCTTGGCGAATCTGCCATAGAGTTTCCCTGGACGGTCCGTCTCTGGCGTCCTGGAGATATTTTTCGCCCCTTTGGCATGAACGGTTCTAAGAAGGTGTCCGATTTTTTAAATAACCTACGGCTGCCGCGCCACCGCAAAGAGCAGACCTATGTCGTGCTTCAAAATGATACGATTATTTGGGTTTTAGGCCACCGCATTGCAGAATCGGCTAAAGTTGGTGAAGGGGATAACTTCGCCTATCTTGCAACCCTTAATTAACCTAGCATACATGAAGCGTTTTTTATTCGCAATTTTCACCCTACTGACCGTTGTCGCTTCCGCGCAACCGAAGGCCGTAACCTGGTCTACTAGTATTGAGCACACAGAGGAATTTACCCTGCTCACTGTCCATGCTGAAATTGAGCCGGGATGGCATTTATACAGTCAGCACCTTGAGGATGGAGGCCCTATCCCAACATCATTTATGTTGGACAGTTCTTCTGCATTTACCGCAGTAGGAAACTGGGAAGAGGGGGAAGCGCACGTTGAATTTGATCCCAATTTTGACATGGATTTGGCCTATTTCTCGGAATCGGCCGACTTCACTATAAAACTCCAGCCGCATACTGAGGACTTCACCATCGAGGGCGAATTGGAGTTCATGGTGTGTAACGATGAAATGTGTTTACCGCCAACTTATGAGGACTTTAAAGCTACCGCCACTGGTGCCCCGGTGCCGTCCATCTGGAAAGGGATGGGTACGACCTTCTGGCTAGGATTCTTGGGTGGTTTTGCAGCACTCATTATGCCGTGTATTTTCCCAATGATTCCGCTTACCGTGAGTTTCTTCACTAAACAAAGCAAGACGAAAGCGGAGGGTATAGTTAAGGCCTCTATTTATGGAATAGGCATTATTGTTATTTATGTAGGGTTAGGGCTTTTAGTGACCCTGCTTTTTGGAGCGGACAGTTTGAATAAAATGGCCACTAACCCGTGGTTTAATCTCGCATTCTTTGCCTTGTTTGTGGTTTTTGCTGCAAGTTTCTTTGGCGCTTTTGAAATTACCTTGCCTTCGAGCTGGGTGAACAAAGCGGACGATGCATCGAACAAAGGAGGTATGGTCGGAATTTTCTTCATGGCTTTCACCTTGAGCTTAGTTAGCTTCTCCTGTACAGGACCAATTATAGGATCGCTCCTTGTTAAGGCTGCTTCTGGTGGATCTTTGCTAGGTCCAGCCGTTGGAATGTTTGGTTTTGCTCTTGCGCTCGCTATTCCATTTACCCTATTTGCGGCTTTCCCAGGCTGGTTAAATTCCTTGCCTTCTTCCGGAGGTTGGTTAAACACTGTGAAGGTGACTCTTGGATTTTTAGAATTGGCGTTTGCCTTGAAGTTTTTATCTACCGCAGATATGGTCATGCAGTGGCATTTATTAGAGCGAGAATTATTCCTTGCCATCTGGGTAGCTATTGCATTCGCAACAGCGCTCTATTTGCTCGGTGCGTTCCGCTTGCCATTAGATAGTCCTTTGCAGAGCATTGGTGTAAGCCGACTGTTTATTGCGCTGACTTTCCTAATCATGGGCTTTTACATGCTACCAGGAATCTTTGGAGCTCCTGTGAAACTTATCGCAGGTTTCCCGCCGCCAGAGCATTATGCTGAACAGCGAGGCGGGGCCTTTGCACAGCCAAACATCACAACAGTGGTATCCGGCGAACAGGCCAGTGTTCAGACAGAATTAGGCGAACATTGTCCCAATGGACTTCCTTGTTTTAACGACTATGAAGCGGGTTTGGCTTATGCGAAAGAAGTAGGTAAACCCATCATGATTGATTTCACAGGATGGGGCTGTGTGAATTGCCGTAAAATGGAAGAAAATGTATGGGTTGATGAACGCGTTCATCAGCGTCTTCGCGACAACGTTGTATTGGTTTCATTATATGTAGATGCGCGTCCTGAGTTACCGGAAGATGAGCAATACATCAGCGATATTACTGGTCGTAAAATCAAAAACATTGGAAATAAATGGAGTGAATTCCAGGAGGTAAATTTCCAAGAAGTAAGCCAGCCGCTCTATGTTATTTTAGGCCACGATAACCTGGAGCCTTTGGTAGAGAAAAATGCGTACAATCTCGATGTAGAAGCCTATATCGAGTGGCTTGACCGCGGAGTTGCAGCATTCGAAAAATAAACTACTTCAAATATTTCTAACGCCCGGACAGAACCATCTGCTCCGGGCGTTGTCATTTAGATATGGAAGCAACGCTAGAAGAACGGTACCGACTACGTCAAGATCAGAAAGTTGTGGGCTATGCAAGGAAAATTGGCGGGCGCACGCTTTTCTTTAGTCGCGATGGTTTTTGGTGGTCGGGTATTAAAATTGAACATAACCAGATCGATGAAAGCATCGGTATTTACGATATCGATCGTAAGATGCTTCATGAGTGGGATATTGTTGAATACCGTTTAGAAGAAGACCGCGACCGATTAGGTGCCTTTCTTTGGTCAACAAAACGCAAGTGCTTCTGTATTGTAGACGTAAAAGATCCAGAAATTGAGGTCCCCTTGTTTGTGGATGACCTTCAGTTATTTCAGCCGAATGACTTGCGATTCAAAGCATACCTCTTTGAAAACCCAGATTTAATGGAAGAGTTAGGTGTGAGAGACGAATGATAGCTATTTTAGCAGTTCAGAACTAACGCATCACAAGCACGATGAACACCAACTTTGTAGAAGAATTAAAATGGCGTGGCATGTTACACGATATCATGCCCGATACCGAAGAACTACTGATCCAAGAGATGGTAAGTGGTTATATAGGTTTTGACCCAACAGCAGATTCTTTAGGAGTAGGAAATATGGTTCAGATCATGACGCTCGTTCATTTCCAACGTGCGGGACACAAGCCGATCGCGCTAGTAGGAGGCGCTACTGGTATGGTGGGTGATCCTTCAGGGAAAAGCACAGAGCGCAATTTATTGGATTTAGAAACCCTCAATCACAACCTTGATAGCCAGAAGGCACAATTGGCTAAATTCTTAGACTTTGATTGCGGCGAGAACAGTGCTGAAATCGTCAATAATTATGATTGGTTCAAAGAGTTTGATTTTTTAGGATTCATTCGCGATGTAGGGAAGCACATGAGTGTGAACTACATGATGGCGAAGGACAGTGTGAAAAACAGGCTCGAAACGGGAATGAGTTTTACTGAATTCTCGTACCAATTGATCCAAGGTTACGACTTTTACCACCTTTGGAAGAACAACGGCGTGAAGCTTCAAATGGGCGGCAGCGATCAGTGGGGGAACATCACTACAGGAACAGAGCTCATTCGTCGATTGGGTCGCGGCTCAGCGCATGCATTGACTACACCTTTAATTAAAAAAGCCGACGGTACTAAATTTGGGAAATCGGAAGGTGGGAATGTTTGGCTGGATCCGAAACGTACGACACCGTATGCGTTTTATCAGTTTTGGTTGAATGCTGCCGATTCTGATGCGGAGAACTATATAAAGATCTTTAGTATCGAATCGCGTGAGGTCATTGAGGCGCTCATCGCAGAACACGCCGAAGCTCCGCACCAGCGTAAACTACAAAAGGCCTTAGCCGAAGAAATAACGATACGTGTTCATAGTCAAGAGGATTTGGAAAACGCCCAAGCAGCCTCTCAAATACTGTTCGGAAAGGCAACTGAAGAGCAACTTCGCGGTCTTGATAATGATACTTTAATGAGCGTCTTTGAGGGTGTGCCACAGCATGAATTACCGGCTGCTACACTTGATGGCGGACTGGACATTGTCGATGCCTTAGCAGAGGCAACCACTATTTTCCCTTCGAAAGGAGAGGCTAGAAAAATGGTACAAGGCAATGGCGTTGCCATTAATAAAACGAAAGTGACGGTGGATAAGCAGCTGACTGTAGAAGATGTAGTCGCCGGAAACCTTATTCTCGTCCAGAAAGGCAAAAAGAATTACTACCTCGTTCGCGTCATTTAAAGCGGTAGGTAATTAAATACGATATCGTCGATTTCTTTCATGAAGCGATCATTTGGGCGCTGAAAGAAGTAGAACATTCCGTTTTCTCGCTTGGCACTTTCCTTCAGTTTCGCATATTCGAAGGATTCACCTTTGTTTACTAAACAGTAAGGTAGGCCGCTACGTACGATGAAAAGTGCTTGAAAATCAGGTGTCGTCGGGTTTGTGCTGCGATTCAGATACGCCCAGCATTCGTACCCGTCAAAACGTTGGTATTCCCATCCATTCTTTTTAAAGGCATCTTTCAAATTATCATTGACGGCACCCAATCGTTGTCCGGAAAAATAGTTTTCTAAGAAATTAGTGGGAAAACTTTTCCGTTCTAATTCTCTACCCAAGACTTGTCCAGATAAAACGACCTCGTAATATTTAGACATTCGCCTAGCTGTACTTTCCCAAAGTGAGTCTAAAGGATAGCTTGTATATACTGTTCCAAGCGTATCTTTTTTTGCATTCAGTAAAGCGGCATCGGCCATAACTCTTTTGTCTAATTCATTGACAAAGTCTTCATGAACCCATACGTGTGCAGTTCCTTGGTAATAACCGCTGTTAAAATCCGTTGCGAAAATTCGCACTGAATCACGCAAACTCAAAGTGCCTTCACCGTTAGTGAAATTCGCTGTTCGTCTTACAACCTGGGCATTACTCAATGAGCAAAACGCTAGAAATGTAAAACAGAAGAAAGTATTTAATTGTCTCATAGACTAACCATTAAATTACAGCCTCTTATTTCACTATTGTCGAGTCGGCCGTAAACTTCAAATGTACCATTTTCAAAAACCCTGCCTTGATCCGATAGTGCTAAAAATGCACAGGTATGTTCGTTGGCAAGGTCAATAATCTGCAGCGCCCCGCGGCTCCCGTTCTGTTTCGGTGTATCCAGGGGGTCGGCAATATCTCTAGTGTAGACGCGCATCCAAGGTGGGCATTTAAAAACATCGGAACCTTTTAGGTATGCTTGGCTAAGTAATTCGGTCATGCCGTATTCACTGTCTAAAGTGGTAACAGGAAAGCTGTTTCTTAGAAAGGCGTGAACCTCTTCCCGTATCAATTCCTTTCTGCGTCCTTTCATTCCGCCGGTCTCCATAATATGGAGTTCAGGAAAGTGCAATTCAGGACCGATTCCAAAGTCGTTGTTCGTGAGCTTTTCAGCAAAATCAAGCAAAGCAAAGGTGACCCCCAATAAAAGTGTGGGACGTTTTTCCGTCTTCAAACGAATCAGGATTTCTATTAAATCCTGGTGATTGTATAAATAAAACCCACTTTCCTCTGATTCGCTTGCCTGGATGAGGCCTTCAGCCATGTGGACTAATGACGAGCCATCTCGCTCTAAATACGAAGGCAATAGTGCCAATACGGTCCAATTCTTTATGGAGCCATATTCTCGCTCGAAACCGGCCAAATAGATTTGATCATATGCTGACACTGATTTAACGAAATGCAAACTGGGTGTTCCTCCGGTCGTTGTAGAAGAAGAGAATACGGTTTCGGCTTCCCACTCTCCAGTCTTAATCTCATGTCCCTTAAACTGTTCTACAGGAAAAAATGGAATGGCTTCGAGACTGCGCACGTTCTTTGGATTTCGGCGCAATAAGTCGCACCATTTACGGTAGCGCAAGTTTTTCGCATACTGCCGTTCAAATACAGCGAGTGCATTTGATTCGAAATTATCTTTTGATATATGGTCGAGGTACGGCATAAAAAAACCCGCGCCTGAGGCGCGGGTCTAAATTAGTTAATCGCAGTGAGGTTAAAGCGAGTATCTGAAGCTCAATTTAAACGTCCGTCCTGGTGCCCATGTGCTAAAGAATGGGGAATGGCTATTGTAGCTACGGAAAATACGATCACGCGTATCGTCCATAATATTGTTTACGCCAAACCCTAATTGGTATTGACGATCTGCACCGAAGTTTTTCAATAGGTTGAAGTTCAAACTGTGGAACGGTACCTCAAAAACATCTGGGTTGTCGGCTACACCAACAATGTATAGTTTTTCACCTTGCACATTATAAAATAGACCGCCTTGCCATCCGTTTTTAGGATTGTTGTAACTCAATCCAGCATTTATTAGATATGGACTTTGGCCTTGCATCGCTCTGGTTTCACTAATGACTTCCCCTTCTCGAGCAGAAGCTACACGCGCAGCGAACTCCGAAGAGTCTCTTGTCACAGAAGATAAAATGTAAGAGAAGTTAGAATTTAGTTCTAAGTACTTCATTCCGATGAAACCTAGATTTTTGCGAACCTCAAATTCCGCCCCGGCTACAGTTGCGTTACCCACGTTTCTTGGCTGGAAATTAGAAGGTGCAGCAGCAGAATAGGCTACCAATTCAATCGGATTTTGGAAGTATTTATAAAATCCTGACAATCCTATGGTTTGTCCGCCTTCGAAGAAATATTCGTAGCGGAAATCTAAATTGCTAATGGTAGTAATGGTAAGATCAAGATTACCGATAAACGTGATACCTGTGAGGACATCTTCGATCTGCGCAGCACTCTTTTCTTTGAACGAAGGACGTGCTACTGTGCGGAAGGCGCCAAAACGAAGGTTTGAATTTTCGTTAACGCTATAAATGAGTGAAGCAGTAGGGAATAGGTTGAAGTTATTCAAGACTGGCTCCCATTGGTAATTGATCCCCGTTCCAGGAGCAGCAGCCTCTTGCTGGTCTACACCGGTATAGAACTGGTCGTAGCGCTCCATGCGAAGACCTACTACAATTTTTGTCAGTGGGTTCAAGCTGAATTCCTCATGAATGTATCCCGCGAGATTGCTTTGGATACCCTGGTATGCGTTATTCGCTTCGTAGTTTCCGCTGTAGTAGGTACCTGCATCTGTGATGACATTCCAGACAAAGTCCTCAGAGAGCAATTCATCTGCTTCACCGGTAAGCGGATTTAAATTTCCTAACGATTTCGCACGCAACTGGTAACGTAAAATCTCGTAATCACGGTATTTGAAGGTATAGCTCGCGCCGTATTTCATTTTTGCATCTCTTCCGCGAACTTCATGACTCCGGGTAAAGTCTAATCTGTTCGCAAGATTGAATTCATTCAATTCGCGCCAAATGCGATTTGGGAACCCAGTTTCTCCTGGAGCAATAGCAAAAGTGTTATCCTCTGTTCTATAGGATGTCGAACGGATGTCTTTGTCTGCGATGCTACTAAAAGTAGGGGCAATGCGCCAATCGATTTTTAATTTATTATCGTCGCGACTGTGTTGGCCGTTGAACAAAGCGGAGGTGATGGAACGCTGCGAATATTCTAAGTTGTCTCTAGATCCAACAAATGAATTTTCAATGGACGACGTCTCCTTGAATTTACCCGTACGACTTTCGCCATTTTGCAAATGCATTACGGTGAATCGGTACTTATCGTTGTCATCTTTAATGGAGTAACCGAAAAGACCACTCATAAATACATTACTTATGGCTAATGAACCCACTTGAGTGCGGTCCGCCTGAAGCGCATAATCTGTAGGCTGATTTCCTTTACGGTAAAAGTTCTGCTCGTACATGCGGGTGCTGTCTACCCCAAGGGTGCCGTAAAAAGTGGTGTTCGCTTTGTAGGAGAAGGATCCGTTGTAACCAACGGTTTTACCGTTCTCTTTTTTAATTTGATTTCCGCCGCTTATACCTAAAGATCCATTCAGTGGCATGGACTGCGCTTTCGCGCCCAATACCGGAGAAAAGCCCTGCGTTAATTCCGTTGTGATCGGGTCGTCCAGGGCAGGGTTAGGAATTCCTTCATAGATGTAATTCTGAGGCAGCGGATTCGTACGGAAACCACTGTCGAATCCTAAGAAATCTGTTACTGAACCTTGGTGGCCTAGGCCTTGAATGAGATGCATTGCAGGATTGTAACTCAACGATGAGCTTATGTTCAGTGTCTTTTTAGTTGGAAAATCGACCAATTCGATATTGACTAAACCCCCGGAGAAATCTGCAGGTAAATCTGCAGTAAGCGTTTTGAGTACTACAATATTCTGTAAAATATTGGTTGGAAAAATATCCATCTGGAGCGAGTTACGGTCCGGATCAAGCCCAGGAATATCCATACTCATTAATTGCGTTTTCGTGTAGCGGTCACCGAGACCACGGACAAACACGTATTTTCCACCTTGAATACTCACCCCAGGAACACGAGTTACCGCAGCCGCAGCGTTTCCATCCCCGATACGTTTAAAATTCTGTGCGGAAATACCGTCCATTACGGTGGCCGATTTTCTCTTGACATCCAACAACGCACTTTCAGTATTTCGCATTGCAGAGGCAGTTACTGTAACGGTCATCAGCTCGTTAGTCGTAGGTTTGAGGCGTAAATTCTCAAAAGCTACCACTTCATCCGCAACTACTTTCACATCGGGAATGATCAGGGTAGTTAATCCAAGGAAGCTAATTTCTAAGCTGTACGTCCCTGGTGCAAGGGATAATTCAAAATGTCCATCGAAATCGGTAAAAGCAACTGCATTTTCACTGGGAATTTGGGCATTTGCATAAAACAATGGTTCACTTGTTTCGTATTCATAAACGGTACCTCTGATAATTCCGTTTTGAGCGGCTACTGCAGTGCTCAATACTAAAGCACAATAGATGGCGATTTTTCGAATCATTTCGTATCCTGTTATTTGGTGCAAAACACGAAAAAAGGCCCGAAACGGATGTCTCGGGCCTTTTATTGTTATGTTAACTTTATGCAAAGTCAGCTCTGCTTAGAATGCGCCTTTCATTGCTGCATACGTCCAAGCTAATTTGCTTTCGTCCGCACCCACAGTAGGAGTGGTAACAGAAGTAGCAAAATCAGAAGGATTCCAAGAAGTAACTGCTCCTGACTTGTCTAAGAATACATCAGCTAAAGTTGTACCGGCAGAGTACGAGCTTAGGTTGATTTCAATAGAAGAGAAGTTTAATAAAGAGTTATCGTAGTTGTAAGCACCTCCGGTTTCATCGATTTCCCAGTCACCTGAGTCATCAAAGTCAGTTATGTAGATATTCTCAACTGTACCCATGGCAGAATCACGGAAATCAGCGATTTCAGCAGCCATACCATAGAGTGTACCGTTTTTGGCTGTGAAGCCAGCACCCATAGTACCTTCTGGTCCATCTACTTCCATACCGTGGTCTGAATCCGCACCTGCAACATATACAAAGTTATCGATGGTTCCAGAGTACGCTTGATCGATATCGTACGCATCGTCGCCTTGTGCCCAAACAACAATATTTGAAGCATCGACAGATCCACCGAAAAACGCTACACCGTCGTCAACGTTAGCAACAACTTCGATATGGTTAACAACCGTAGAAGAACCGACGCCAGCTAACGTTATTCCGTTAATTTCGTTACCATCACCGATCAATGTACCTCCATGACGAACACTCAGATATTCAATAATTCCCGAATTATCAGTAGAATTAGTTCCTCCATATACTGCGTAGGCTTCATTCGCAGGTAATCCCTCGATCAGTGCCGTAGCAGCATCAGCTGAAATAGGTGCAGAACCCAATACAATGAGTCCTCCCCACAAACCGGCGTCTGTTTCGTTAAGATTTGTACCTGCTTGTTCTCCAACTGTAATATTATCTAGAACGGACGTCAAAATAATTGGTGCACTTTCCGTTCCTCGTGCGTCAATAGAACCACCCTGTGCAATAATCAAAGTCGATGCATTAGCTCCATCACCTTCTTTACCCTTAATAATTGTACCGGGTTGAATAGTGAGTTCAATACCTGCTGGGACAACCACACGACCATTTAAAACATAAATGGAATCGGTACTCCAAGTTTCGTTTACGGCTAGCACACCCGATTTCATTACCTCGAGCGGGTTGCCGGTAGGGTTGGTTGTACCACCACCGTTTCCTTCACATGCTACACATAGAGCAGCAATAGATGCTATTGCATAAATTTTGTTCAGTTTCATTTTTTGTCTTTGCTATTATTCACTACAAATGAAACACGCATATGTAAAGTTAAAATTAACCTGAGGTCAAGGAATCAAAATGCGCATATTAACCTTGTGTTAATTGCGTTAACTGACATAAATCGGGTTCAATAAGACTTATATTTACGAAACGATAAGGCAATTATCTTAGATACAAAGTCATGAAAGCAAAAGACATAACCATACTTCTTGTTGATGATGAACCCGATATTCTGGACATCATCAGTTATAACTTGAAAGCCGAAGGATACAAAGTCAAAACGGCTTCAAGCGGACGTGAAGGGGTTGAAAAGGCAAAGAAATACCATCCTGATCTTATTCTTTTAGACGTGATGATGCCGGAAATGGATGGTATTGAGGCATGTGAACAGATTCGTAAACTACCTGGTCTAGAACATACCATTGTAGCATTTTTAACGGCACGTAACGAAGATTACAGCCAAGTAGCGGGTTTCGAAGTTGGCGCAGACGACTACATCGCCAAATCGGTGAAGCCTAAAGTCCTAATATCAAGGTTAAAAGCCCTGTTGCGCCGAAGACCTTCTGAGTCTACTTCCTCTGAAGAGCGCACTACTCTCGGTGATATGGTCATCGATAAAGAGCAATATCATATAGAAATCAAAGGAAAAGTAGTAGAGCTCCCGCGTAAGGAGTTTGAGTTGCTCAGCCTCTTAACATCCAAATCAGGTAAAGTATTTACCCGAGAGGAAATCATGGATCGTATCTGGGGTACAGCTGTAATCGTAGGTGGACGGACTATTGACGTTCATGTTCGAAAATTACGAGAGAAGATAGGCGATGATCGTATCAAAACGATAAAGGGCGTCGGCTACAAATTTGAGGATTCAAATTCGTAGATTAACCGCATGAAAGTATTGCGGAACAATCTAACCTCTCTTATCTCCTCCTTTCTCGTTCTACTCGTTTGCATCTTCTTTCGAGATACATTAGGATTGCAGGGTGTTGTTATAGTTTCATTCATTTCAGCGGTCTTTTTGTTTGCTTTTGAGGCTCTCGTGCGGCGCTATGCACTAGAAAAAACTGTTGCAATCATGAAAGAACACGATCCGGCTCTTTTCAAAGAAACCCCGGAGTCTATTGAGCGGGTAGAAGAAGAGATTGCCCTTTGGTCGAAGAAACAGTCGGAATTTCTGGAAGAATACCGAAGTCGAGAGCAGTTTAGAAGAGAATATATCGGTAATATTAGTCATGAACTTAAAACCCCAATATTTAGCATACAAGGTTACATCCATACCTTGCTCGACGGCGCTATGGATGACTCTAAAGTGGCCAAGAAGTTTTTAAAACGTACTGCTAAATCAGTGGATCGCATGACAGAATTGGTCAAGGATTTAGAAGCCATTTCAAAGATAGAAAGCGGTCTCTACGAGATTCAATTGCGCCCAGTGGTACTGCTGAATTTGATTGATGATTCGATGGATACCCTAGAATCTTTTATAACTAAACACAAAGCTGAGGTGGAAGTGGTTTGGGAAGTGAACAAGGACGTTCAAGTCGTTTGTGATTCTGCCCGAATAGAACAGGTTTTGGATAATTTGATTGTTAATGCAATAAAATACAGTCCTGTAGGGTCTTCCGTTCTTGTGGTCATTCACGAGAAAAACGATAGTGTATTTATCGATGTACGCGACCATGGGTTCGGTATACCTGAAGGTGATTTAGCACGCGTCTTTGAGCGTTTTTACCGCGTCGATAAGGCTCGAACTAGGAATGAAGGTGGATCTGGCCTAGGACTTTCCATTGTTAAGCATATTGTCGAAGCCCACAGTGAGGAAATCACAGTGAACTCAAAAGAACGAGTGGGATCGGTGTTCTCTTTTTCTCTCGCTAAAGTGATGCGATAAATCGTGTAAAACCTTTCTATTAAAATTGGGTACCGCATTGTGAGGTAGTTAAATTTGAGGTAAACCTTGAAGAACCATGGAGTGGACCCCTGAATTGATGGAAAAGCTTACTGCCCTGCGCGGTAAGATCGAAAGTACCGGCCAAGATTTTGAGACCTACGTTGACGGTTGGCAGCGTGCACAGTTTAAAAATTATTGGGATTACATTCAATTAGAGACGCTTCTTAGTCTACAACGCCCTGTTACAGATGTACAGGACGAACCTATCTTCATAATTTATCACCAGATTACAGAGTTGTATTTCAAACTTGCTCGTATTGAAATAGATGCAATCGCTTCTGCTGAAGCGTTAGAAGTGTCCGATTTTAAAGAGCGTATAGATCGTTTAAATCGTTATTTCGGAGCGCTTCGTAGTAGTTTCGGAGTTATGGAAAAAGGCATGAAGAAGTCCGAGTTTTTGGCTTTTAGAGATGCACTAGCTCCTGCGTCCGGTTTTCAAAGTGCGCAATATCGCATGATTGAATTGGGCTGCGCCCCGGTGATTAATATCGTTGCAGAATTAAAGCGTGAAGAGTTACTTAGTTCCTCTATTGAAGAACAGATGGAAGCTATTTATTGGCGCGATGGTGCGAAAATAGAATCCACCGGTCAGCCGGCCTATACGGCTGTACAATTCATCGAGAAGTACTGGGATGATTTTTTGTTCGCGGCTGAATCCTATGAACACTGTAATATTTGGGAACGCTTTTGCGAATTAAAACGTAATGGGCTTAGCGATGAAGAATTGGCAAGTCTCGAGAATGCATTGCGTTTGTTGGATTTGAATGTCAATGTGAATTGGCCCTTGCAGCATTATAAAACAGCGGTACGTTACTTATCGAAGAAGCCAATTGATATTGCGGCTACAGGCGGTACGAATTGGCAGAAGTATTTACCCCCGAGATTCCAGCGCCGCATTTTTTATCCGGAATTATGGACAGAAACCCAGCGGGCCGAATGGGGTAAGAGTTGGGTAGAGGACGTACTACGAGAAATAGAAGGGGTTAAATGAGTTTAAAAAAGAATGCCTGGATTGCCTTAGCGGCTCTATTTGTGTTGCTCATAATTTGGGTAATGTCCTCAAAAAATGAACGGGTAACAGTCCTTGAAGAACAAGAAGAGGTGGCAGAGGTCGTTGAGCCAAGAGTTGTGTTGACTTTGCCTGCAGATACTTTGCGTTTCGAAAAACATACCATTGCATCAGGCGAGAGTTTTGGCGCACTTTTGGGCAAACGCGGTATTGGTACGGCACAGATCTATAAAATTGCAGCAGCAGTAGAGGACCAGTTTAATGTACGTCGCATTCGGGCGGGTATTGAAGTCCAATTCGCCACGGGAGATAGTTCGCTTTTCCCTTCCTATTTCATTTATCCAGAAAGTAAATATGAATATTGGATCATCGGGTTGCAAGATTCTATTTATGCGAAAAAAGTAGAAAAAGAACGTGAGGTTCGCCGAAGAGCCATTTCTGGAACCATCGACGATGCACTATATCTCAGTGTAGGTCGTTCGGGCGGAACTCAAGCACTCGCCATGTCGCTAGTGGAGGTGTATGCATGGACTATTGATTTCTTCCGACTACAAAAAGGAGATGCCTTTAGTGTTATTTACGAAGAGGAGTATGTAGATGATACAGTTTACGTAGGACTCAAGCGTGTAGTCGCAGCAAATCTGACGCACATGGGGAATGATTTTTATTCTTTTCCTTATGAAAATGAATTGGGCTTTCATGATTACTATGATGAAGAAGGACGTAGTTTACGAAAGACTTTTCTGCGCGCGCCTCTGAATTTCACCCGTATTTCTTCGAGGTATTCTGGTCGCCGTTTTCATCCTGTACAAAAACGTTGGAAGGCACATTTAGGAACAGATTACGCCGCGCCAACAGGGACCCCTATAATGACTACTGCAGACGGAGTTATCATTGCCGCCCAGTATACATCTGCTAACGGAAATTACGTCAAGGTTCGCCACAACAGTACCTACACTACTCAGTACCTGCACATGAGCAAAATTAAACCGGGCATTAAAAACGGGGTGAAAGTGAAACAAGGCGATGTTATTGGATATGTCGGTTCCACAGGGTTAGCTACTGGCCCGCACGTGTGTTACCGCTTTTGGGTAAACGGAAAGCAGGTGGATCCGTACAAGCAAAAATTACCGGATGCTAAGCCGCTTACGGCCGATCGGATGGACGTGTATCAATCCTACATGACACGCTTAAAAGAAGAATTGGATTCCCTTACCCAATAACGATATTAATAATTCGTCCAGGCACGACTATCATTTTGCGGACTTGCTTCTCGCCGATCTGTTCTAAAGTACGTGGATCTTCTAGAACTACTTTTTCAATGGCATCTTTATCCATATCCAGCGGTAATTCTAATTGAAAGCGTACTTTTCCATTGAAAGAAACCGGATAATTCTTGCTGCTTTCGATTAAATAGCTTTCGTTGTGCTGAGGGTAAGACGCATGGGTCACAGAACCTGTGCCGCCTAATTTTTCCCAAAGCTCTTCTGCTAAATGTGGCGCAAACGGCGCGATGAGTCGAACTAGAGGTTCAAGCACTTCTCGATTATTTGTCTTTAACTCCGTCAATTCATTCGTAGCGATCATAAAGGCACTGACGGAAGTGTTGAAACTGAAGTTTTCAATATCCTCGCCTACCTTTTTAATACAGGTATGTGCTGCTTTAAGCGCATTTTTATCTGCAGGGGCATCGCTTACCGCAAAGGTGCCGTCCATATGAAAGAGCTTCCAGAATTTACGTTGGAATCCCGCGACACCGCTTAATCCCTGAGTATTCCACGGTTTACTCTGTTCAATGGGTCCTAAGAACATTTCATACATGCGGAGTACATCGGCGCCATACTTTAAGACAATTTCGTCGGGATTTGTCACGTTGAATTTCGATTTGGACATTTTTTCCACCTCCCTACTGCAGATGTACTTCCCTTCTTCTAAAATGAATTCGGCACTCTTGTACTCTTCACGCCAATTTTTAAACGCTTCGACATCCAACTCGTCGCCTTGCAAGAAACTGACATCCGCATGCAGTGGATGTGTTTCGTATTGGTCTTTTAAACCTGAACTTACGAATGTATTTGCACCATTGATGCGATGCACAAAGGCACTGATGCCCTGAATCATCCCCTGATTGATGAGTTTTTTAAACGGCTCATCAAAAGTAATATGGCCTAAATCATAAAGTGCTTTTGTCCAAAACCTTGAGTAGAGTAGGTGGCCGGTGGCATGTTCAGAGCCGCCCACATAAAGATCAACTTGATTCCAGTATGCTACAGTTGACTCGCCGGCAAATTCGGTCTTATTATGAGCGTCCATATAACGTAGGAAGTACCATGAAGATCCTGCCCAACCGGGCATGGTGGTAGTTTCCAGTGGACATCCATTATACGTCCAGTTTTCTGCTCGGGCCAATGGCGGTTCCCCATCTTCAGTAGGGAGGTAAGCATCTACTGCGGGTAGTGTCAATGGAAGGTCTTCCAGAGGTAGTGTTTTAGGAATTCCTTCTTCATAAAATATAGGAATGGGCTCGCCCCAATACCGTTGGCGGCCGAAGATGGCATCACGCAGCTTAAACTGAGTCGCGCCTTTTCCGTAGCCAATTTCTTCTAAATGCGCAATCATTTTTCCCTTCGCGTCCATGCAATCCATGCCGTCGAGGAATCCTGAATTCACCATTTTACCCGATTTCGCATCGTAGCTCTCCTTTGTAATATTACCTCCTTCAACTACTTCCTCGATAGGAAGATCGAAGTGCTTAGCGAAGGCGTAGTCTCTGCTGTCGTGCGCTGGCACTGCCATTACAGCGCCTGTGCCATAGCTGGCTAATACATAATCGCCAATCCAAATCGGCACTTGTGCTTTTGTGATTGGATGAAGTGCACAGGCCCCGGTAAAGCAACCGCTGATGGTTTTTGTATCTGCCATTCGATCGCGCTCGCTGCGAGATGCGGCTTTTTCTTTATAGGCTGCTACGGCCTCGCTGCGCTCGGCCGTAGTAATAGCGTCAACTAATTCGTGTTCAGGTGCTAGCGTCAGAAAAGTCGCCCCAAAGAGCGTGTCGGGACGGGTCGAAAAAACTTCAATCCGTCCAGGGTGATCTTGAATGTCAAAAAACAGAGCTGCTCCAACAGACTTACCAATCCAATTGCGCTGCGTCTCTTTCAATGCGTTGCTCCAGTCGATGCGATCGAGACCTTCCAAAAGGCGGTCTGCATATGCGGTAATGCGCATGGACCACTGCATCATTTTTTTCTGAATAACGGGATGGCCACCTCTTTCACTAACACCGTCTTTTACCTCATCATTTGCAAGTACAGTTCCTAACGCTGGACACCAGTTTACGTTACTTTCGCTGCGGTAGGCCAAACGATAATTTAAGAGCACCTCAGATTGGGCCTTTGCGTTCAAGCTATTCCACTCCTCTGCAGTAAGCACCATTACTTCGGTTTCGGCTGCCTGAAGACCCTCAGTTCCGCGCTCATTTAAATGCTGAATGAGGGAATCAATGTGACGACTTTTTCCGCTGGAATAGTCATACCAAGCATCAAAAAGTTGAATAAAAATCCATTGTGTCCATCTGTAATAGGATGGATCTGTCGTTTTAAATTCACGCGACCAGTCTAAACCAAAACCAATATTATCCAATTGCTCGCGGTAGCGGGCAGTATTGATTGCGGTGGTTTTTTCGGGGTGTTGACCGGTTTGAATGGCGTACTGTTCTGCTGGAAGGCCGAAGGCATCATAGCCCATCGGGTGCAAGACATTGAATCCTTTTTGCTTTTTGTAGCGGCCGTAAATATCTGAGGCTATGTATCCTAGCGGATGCCCGACGTGCAATCCTGCACCTGAAGGGTAAGGGAACATGTCCAACACATAAAACTTAGGTTGGTCACTCGAGTTTGGAGCATGATAGGTGCCGTTTTCGGCCCAAATCTGCTGCCATTTTTTATCTATTTCGTTGTGGTTGTACTCCATAGCGTTAAAGAAGTGTTGAACATGCGCGAAATTAGTGAATGCGCCGCTAGATTTACTATTTTCGCTGCAATGAGTTCTAAAGAACAAAAATTTACTTCTTCGCGCGTACGATCCTCGTACCTGTCTGTTGTCGTTTCTATGACTCTGGTCCTTTTTGTGCTTGGAGTTTTGTGCTCGCTCGTATTTTCTGCAAAAGCATTGACTCAGGCCGTGCGTGAAAACTTTACGTTCACTTTAGTATTGGATGAGTCCGTTCCAGAAGAAGAGTTACGCACATTAGTGAAGTCACAGCAGTTAGCGGACTATGCGAAAAGTGCAGAATTGGTCACAAAAGAGGAGGCAGCAGCAGCACTTCAGGTAGATTTAGGTGAGGATTTTGTAGAATTCTTAGGATACAATCCGCTTTCAAATACTGTAGACTTGCATTTAAACGGCGCCTTTGTGGCTTCAGGTAATCTAGAAGAGCTTCGACAAGAACTACTTCGGGATCCTTATATTGAAGATGTGCTCTACGATCCGGATCTTATTAGCCTGGTAAATCAAAATATTGAAAAAATTAGCTGGATTCTTGTTGGGGCCGTTTTGGTATTGTTGTTAGTTGCACTTGCGTTGATCAATTCAAGCATACGTCTAACCATTTACTCGAAGCGCTTCTTGTTGAAGACCATGCAATTGGTAGGAGCCACTTCTGGATTTATTAGAAGGCCTTATCTCATAAATAGTTTAGTGTTAGGTGTGCTGAGTGCAGCATTGAGTATGGGGTTATTACTCGCTTTAGGTGCCGCGTTGGATAATTATTTTCCCACGCTCCTAGCACTTTTTGAGAGAGAAACTATTTTGGTAGTATTTGCTGCCCTATTATGTATTGGCTTGCTAGTGCCTGGAGTTTCTACGGCCATTGCGATACGTAAATATTTAAAATTAAGAACGAACGAATTATACTATTAACTATGGAAAATAAAGATGCTTTCCTTTTTGACCGGAGAAAATATGTAGTCCTCATCGCTGGATTACTTATGCTTGCTATTGGGTTTGCTTTGATGTTGGGTGGTGGTTCAGACGCCCCGGATGAATTCAACGAAGAGATTTTTGGTGCGCAGCGTATTGGTGTGGCGCCGTGGTTCATTTTCATCGGTTTGTTGTTGCCTATCGCAGCAATTATGATGAAGAAAAAGGAAGATTAAGTTTTTGCTATGACGCCAATCCAAGCTTTAATACTGGGACTCATACAAGGCCTGACGGAATTCTTGCCTGTAAGTTCTTCCGGTCATCTTGAAATCGGTAAAGCACTTTTTGGTCTTGAGATGTCGGGTGCCCAGAGCTTAACGTTCGATGTCGTTGTGCATGCGGGTACAGCGTTGTCTACAATCGTAGTGTTTAGAAAAGACATTGCGGAGCTGATTTCGGGTGTGCTAAAATTCAAATGGAATGCGGAAACAAAGTTTGCAAGTTTCGTTTTGATTTCAATGCTACCTGCGGCGTTCATTGGATTAGTCTTTGAAGAACAGATTGATGTTTTATTTGAGGGTCAATTACTTCTTATAGGTGCAATGTTAGCCTTAACCGGAGTATTACTATTTCTTGCAGACCGTGCTAAGGAAACACGTAAAAGCGTGCAGGGAATTGATGCCTTTGTGGTTGGATTGGCTCAAGCAGTGGCCATCTTGCCGGGAATCTCTCGCAGTGGCGCAACTATTTCTACCTCTGTTTTGCTCGGTATAGACCGTGCGAAGGCTGCACGATTCTCTTTTCTAATGGTGCTCCCCATAATCCTGGGTAAAGCATTTTTAGATGCAAAAGATATTGTCGCAGGAGAGACTATGGGCGAAGAAGTCAGCGGTGCCGTTTTAATTATAGGTTTACTTGCGGCTTTCCTTAGTGGAATTGTAGCATGTAATTGGATGGTCGCCCTCGTAAAGCGCAGCCAATTGAAATATTTCTCTTACTACTGTTTCGCGGTGGCTGCCATCGTTTTGATCAGTCAACTCTTCTAAACATTGACTAAAGCATCAATATTAGCAGGGGAAGTCCTTCTCGTGGATAAACCTCTTGAGTGGACTAGCTTTCAGGCGGTCGCGAAAATTCGCTTTACCCTTCAAAAAGAATTGGGTCTTAAAAAGCTTAAAGTAGGACATGCTGGTACGCTCGATCCGCTAGCCACGGGATTGCTTATCATTTGTGTCGGTAAAAAGACCAAAGAGATTGCCAGTTTCATGGGACAGGAGAAGGAGTATATTGCTGAAATCACTTTTGGCGGTACTACACCTTCGTATGATTTAGAAAGTGAAATTGATGCTACCTATCCGACTGAGCATATTTCTACTGCTGCGATAACGGAAATACTTCCGCAGTTTCAAGGAGAAATTCAACAGTTACCACCCATTTTTTCAGCGATCAAGCAAGGTGGCGTGCGGATGTATGAAAAAGCGCGCGCTGGCGAAGAAGTGATCGTGGAGCCACGTACGGTTCACATTGATGAAATGGAAATTTTATCTTTTACAGATAATGTACTAAAGCTTCGTGTGGTTTGCGGCAAAGGAACCTATATCCGATCTTTAGCACACGACTTGGGTAAGGCACTTCATTCAGGGGCACATTTGAGCGCATTGCGTAGAACAAAAATCGGGTCCTTCGCTGCCGATGGCGCCAAGAACCCGATAGAGTGGTCTGCGTATTTCAAGTCTGCCTTAAGGGGCTAGTCTAGATAGTTGCTTTTCCAAAGGTTGGCATTGAAATTTTTCATTCTACTAAAACCGTAAAGCGCAGTCATTGCGCCTGTAGAAAAGACCATCCAGAAGAAGAAGATTACACGAAGGTGCAGGATGGTACCCGTATCCTTTGGTCCTCTGATAAGACTTTCCGGGAAGAGTAAGGCTACGGCCAAGCAAAATCCAAATACGGTCTTCATAAGACTTTCGAAATCTCTAAATGGATATACTAAAGCTTTGCGTAATGGGTGTAAGTCGTTGCCCCATCTAGCCAGTAAGTAATGGTATCCGCCGCCCATAGGGACGAACAGTAAAGGGTCTTTGTCTTTCTCCGCTAATTTGAACATACCTGCGGGTGCAATCATTTTGAATCCCTTAATCTCGCGCCCCTGAGCCATTTCAAATTCCTTAACCGTATCTAAAGCCTCAGCTGGGAAGGTGCCGTTGAAACGCTTGGAATCTAAAAACCGGAGACGGTAGTCCACACAAAGCTTTTTGATATCCGTGATGTGGTAAATTCTATCTGTCTCGAGTGCGTCAAAATTCAACACTTCATGATCACCTTTCGATTCGAAGAGGTTCGCTAAAATTCGCTCGCCCTCAGTAGGAGCGTTTAGCAATGTTTTAAACCCTTCTAGTACATTTGGGTGAACTGAGGTCGTGTTTTTTGAACGTAAACCGCTCAACTTTTCGTGTAGATTAACTCCCATAATATTGTATTTGAATGCGTCCGTTCAATCCATGTGTGGCGAGTAGGTTTAACAAATGTCGGAACTGCATTGTTTAAAATCGATTGGTTCGCAAAAAACTTGACAAAGGGGGGATCGAAATTGTATCTTTGCCGCTCTCTTAATATTAACTTTTCAAAGCCCGTAAGCTATGAAAATGAAACTTTCACACTTCGCGTATGATCTCCCAAAGGAGCTAATCGCGCAAGAACCGACGATTCACCGCGACGATAGTCGTTTAATGGTAGTTCATAAAGACACTGGTGAAATCGAACACAAGCACTTTCACGAAGTCATTGATTATTTTGACGATGGTGACGTAATGGTCCTCAACAATACAAAGGTATTTCCCGCTCGAATGTGGGGAAACAAGGAAAAAACGGGTGCGCGCATCGAAGTTTTTCTTCTTCGTGAGTTGAATTCCGAAAGTCGTTTGTGGGACGTACTGGTTGATCCAGCACGTAAAATTAGAATTGGTAACAAATTGTATTTTGGAGAAGATGATTCTCTAGTTGCTGAGGTTATTGATAATACCACGTCACGTGGGAGAACGCTACGTTTCCTTTTTGATGGAAGTTATGAGGAGTTTCGTGCGAAGTTGAAGGAAATGGGTGAAACGCCCTTGCCGAAGTACATCGATCGTGAGCCCACAGAAGAAGATAGCGAACGTTACCAGACCATTTTTTCAAAAGTGGAAGGTGCAGTTGCAGCGCCGGTTGCTGGATTGCATTTCTCAAAGCACCTTATGAAGCGCTTAGAAATCAAAGGTGTTCACTTACCGGAGCTAACGCACCATGTGGGTTTAGGAACTTTTCGCCCAGTTGAGGTGGAAGATTTGAGCAAACATAAAATGGACAGTGAACAATATTTCTTACCGCAAGGCACCGCTGATACCATTAACACGGCATTAGCTGAAAAGCGAAGAGTATGTGCTATTGGCACAACCACTGTACGAACCATCGAGAGTTCTTTAACTACAGGTGGACGTGTGACTGGCAGTGAAGGATGGACAAATAAGTTCATTTTCCCACCCTACGAGGTACAAGTACCAGATGCGATGGTGACTAATTTCCATCCTCCAGGTTCTACTTTATTGATGATGAACAGTGCGATGTTGGGTCATGATCTCGCCATGCATGCGATCAACGAGGCTATTAAGGAAAAGTATCGCTTCCTTGCTTTCGGAGATGCCATGTTGATCATCTAATACAGATCAGAAAACTGAAGAAATGCCCTGCAGTGCAAACTGTGGGGCATTTTATTTTAGGCTAGCAAAGGATTGTAGATAGTTCTCTGCCACATCTTCCCAATTAAAGTGTGCCTTAATGCGTTCGCGAGAAAGGCGTGCTTGCTCTGAGCGGATCTCTTCCGACGGACGTTGGGTAAGTAATCGCGTTAATGCGTCTTCGTCTTTCCATAAAGCACCTAATCCTCCCAGCACACTGGCGTTAAAAGGATTCTCATGGGCGAGAACAATAGATCCTGAACCCATAGCCTCTAATAATGCAGGATTAGTCCCACCTACGCTGTGGCCGTGCAGATAAAACGTTGCGCGCGTGCGCAGAGCATTAAGAACCGTTTTATCGTAAATAGTTCCTGCGTAAATAATGTTCGATTCGGGAAAAGTGGCTTTAAGTTTTCTGCCGTAGCGTGTTGTATAATCGCCAACAGTTACTATGGTTTCTCCGCTGTTTACCGCGGCATCCAGTATTTCAAATACGTGGTTATCGGGCTGTATGCGTCCAATATGGAGGTGGAAATTATCTGTCGGTAGGTGGTTGCGTTGTAAAATTTCTATGGCGTCGGCAGGTTCCTCTACAATTTCACTTCCGTAAGCGATAGTGGAAATGGGTACTTTGTATTTACTGAGGTAGTTAGCAATCTCTGGATTGTCAGCAATTAAAAGTTTTGAGCGTTTCGCGGCCCGTCGCTCGCTCCATTTTAAAAAGGAAGAGAGTAGTCCGGCGTATTTGGCCCTTTGATGTTCTAAGCCGTCCATATTCGTAACCGTTTTATGCTTAGGCCAGAGAAAAGACCAGATACCACTCGTGGTATACCCCAACTGGAGTATAACGTCGAAATTCTTAGTTCTTGCATCAAGAATACAGAGGAGATCATAGATGAATTGGCCGGAAAGGCCAAGACGCTTTTCAGGATTGAAAATGTGGCAAATCGCTACACCGTTCAACTCCGAAATTTTCTCTGGATGATTTCCGATAGTATAGACTACCACTTCGTGTCCCGCTTTCACCCATAATGGCGCGGTTTGAGCGGCCATTTCTTCAAAGCCTCCGTATCGGTTTGGAATCCCCCTTGATCCTAGTACTGCAATCTTCACGCGATAAAAGTAGGATAATTCTTCGGTCTCTCTTAGCTTATTAGAGCCCCGTTAAAGAAAATAGTACAGTCATGGAAAAACAATCTTTTTTTGAAGCATCGCAGCATTGGTCGCAGGCAAAGCTTTTGAGTTATATATTGAACGCCGGTGCCCAGTTTCAGGGTGTTGATGAGCTAGAATCCTCATTGAATGAATACTTTATCGACTTTAATAGAATACTTCAAGTAGATGAAGATGCGTTAAGAGAGATTAAAGGAATTGGACCGAAAAAAGCAAAACAGATTATGGCTGTTCTCGCCTTGCACCAAGCTTGGAGCACTCCAAAGCCGCTAAAAGATGTGATACGGAAAAGTGCGGATGCGTATCAACATTTTAAAGGCCTAAAATTTCCAGCACATGAAGAGTTTCATGTTTTGTATTTAAACCGTGCACACGCACCATTGGCTCGTCACCAATTATTTAAGGGAGGATTGACGGGTACTATAACGGATGTGCGGCTAATTCTAAAAAGGGCGTTGCATTGGAATGCTACAGCAATTATTGTCGCTCATAATCACCCGAGTGGATCGTTACAGCCCAGTGAAAATGATAAGCGGATGACTCGAAAATTAAGCGCTGCTGCAGATACTTTAGATATCAAGTTGCTGGACCACTTAATTGTGGCCGGTAGTGGCTACTTTAGCTTTTCAGATCAGGGATTATTATAATGGGAGCATTGGCCTACAGTCAGCGATGGGCTGCATTTTTTAAGAAGTACGACCATTGGCGTTATTTTTTTGCGGAGTGGAATAAAATCCTGTATCTAAAATCGTATCGCAAGCACCACACGACGAGTGCTCTTGAAAAGTCGTTGCATCACGGCGTACGTTGGTTAACGCACAGTATTTCAACAGGTTCGGATAGCGGTTCAGGTACCTATTACCACCACAGCGGTTGGACGTCATCGTATCCTGAAACTACAGGATATATTATTCCGACACTTTTACGTTATGCTCAAAATGAAGAAGGTCCGTGGGCAAAAAACGCAGTATCTGTTGCATTGGAAGCTGGAAGTTGGCTGCTGGAAATACAGCATACAGACGGCGGTTGGCCGGGCGGCTACGTGCACCAAAAACGAGGCTCTGTGGTTTTCAATACTGGGCAAATTCTTCGTGGCATGCGTGCGCTTTATCTTTTTACAGGAGATGAAAAATACAAAGCGTCGGCACACCGAGCAATCCTCTGGGTATGGAACCAGTTAGACGCTGAAGGTAAATTCTCTTCGAATGATTTCATGGGTGCGGTGCGTGTCTATGGCACCTATGTTGTAGCTCCTATTTTAGAATGGTCGCAGCACTTTGAGGCAGATAAGAACGGTTGGGAAGCAAAGGCTCGATTACATTTAAATTGGGTGTTGACGCAGCAGCAGGATAACTTTTGGCTGGCTAATTGTGATAATACCGAACATAAAAACCACAAACCTATCATTCATACCATCGCCTATACACTCGATGGGTTGTTTGATTCCGGATGTCTATTGAAGGATGAGAAGTATAAGAATGCGGCCATCGGTGGAGCAGAAATACTTGCGCAGAAATTTGTAGAACGTGAATTATTACACGGTAGATACGATAAGAGTTGGAATGGTTCGGAAGCCTTTATACCTACGGGCGGTGCTCAGTTGGCCATCCTTTGGCATAAAATCGCGAGGGCGGATACAAATGCTTTCTGGGCGGAAGAAGCACGGAGTAGTATGAATGTTTTACTTTCTGTTATTGCGACGAGTGGTGCCCGCACAGCGAAGGATGTCGGAGGTGCATTGCAAGGTTCTTTTCCCATGTGGGGCAGGTACGAATCATTTGGTCTACCCAATTGGGCGACTAAATACATGGCAGATAGTTTGATGAATGAATTAAATTGGTCCAATGAGCGCTAGAGATATTTTAAGATCCTTAATTCCTTCCGCTGTTTTAGCTTGGAACCGCCGTCGTAAAAAAGACCAGGTGCGAAAGGCACTCACAAACAAGAAAAATTCAGGTGAGACCTGGACGAAAGAGCGTTTGGTAGATTCATTGCGTAAAGCAGGGGTAAAAGAGGGTGCAGATCTATTAGTGCATAGTTCGATGAGTGCTATAGGTTACGTCGAAGGAGGGCCCAAAACTGTGGTTGACGCACTGCGTGAAGTCATAGGTCCTAATGCTAATCTCCTCATGCCTACTAGTCCAGTAACGACGCTTCAAGCGATGCATCCGCTAGATGTATTTAACGTAGTTGAAACCCCAAGTAAAATGGGTGCGATAACAGAATACTTTCGAACGCAGGTTGCCACTGAGCGCAGTGCCCATCCGTTAGAGCCCGTTGCTGTGGATGGACCGGATGCCTTAATGTATGTGAAAGGGCACCATACGGATGGAACACCATACGGACAACAAAGTCCATGGATGAAACATTTAGATAGGGGTGGGCAGTTACTCTACATTGGTACTACACTGATCAACAGCGGTACCAGTTTACACGCAGTTGAAGATGCAATTGGATGGAAATCGTTTTCATTTCCTATCTATTTAGGAGGCAGTAAGGCTTTTCCGATACAATTGAAAGACGGCAGAAACGTTACTGTGGTAACAAAATGCCACAATCCAGAAGTGAGTGCACTTCGTCTGTGCGACGGTCTAATACCGTTACTCGAAACAAAAGGTGCCCTTACTCGTGTTACTGTTGGGGAAGCAACATCTTTGCTGGCGGATGCTAAGGCCTTTAAAAAGGTTTTACTGGACGCTTATAAGGAGAATGGAACAACTATGTATACGCCACAAGGCTCATGAAAAATATACTACTAACAGGTGGCGGTGGCGGCATTGCTAAAGCCATTGCCGCTTTATTGGCTGCTGAACCGTTCCGATTACTGTTAACCACACGGGCGGGAGATGCACTTAAAACGTTTTGCAAAGAAAACGATATACATGCTGAGGTCTTCAGTGCGGACCTCACATGCCAAGAGGATGTGGAAGCCCTCTTTGATTGGACTGAAACTTTTGGCGGTATAGATGTATTAATAAATAATGCGGGTATTTCTCATGCGGCGGCCTCTTGGAAGCTTACGGCTGACGAATTACATCGTTTGATGGAAGTTAATTTTTACAGTGCAGTACGCTGTACACAACTGGCCCTTCAAGGCATGCGAGTAAAAGGCTATGGCAGAATCATTTCTGTGAGCTCTGTAGTTGCGCATAAACCTGCTTTTGGCACCAGTGCCTACACGGCATCAAAAAGTGCGCTTGAAGGTTATATGCGCGGCGTGGCGTTGGACGTATCAACTCAAGGAATCACGGCAAACACCATTGCCTTTGGATACATGAATGCCGGCATGTTAAATGATGTACCACAGCACATACTAGATGAAATCAGAGAAGGTATACCACAAGACCATTTCGGACGACCTGAGCAGATTGTCGCAGCCATACGGTATTTGATAGAAAGCGAATATACTACGGGGCAAACCCTTCACATAAACGGCGGTCAATGGATGCCGTAATAGCGCTTTATACTTCACAGCTTACGCCTCGGTTTAAATGGGCGGCCAAGGTGTTTTTTAAAAACGCTATGCGGCTTGATTTGGTCATCTATACCTCAGAAGAAGCCTTTGAAGTAGCGGAAGGAATCAAAGTGAATTACTCACCTGAGATGCGTCAAGACGCTTTTAATATTAGTCCTCATGGTTTACTGTGGGAACACGAGATATCAGATCAAGAATTCTATACTTCAGCTTGGGAAGGAATGCCTGTTTTGTGCCAACGTCAGATTGGTGATCTTCCTTTTGATCCGTTAGCAGCAACGTTTTACCTCGTATCCCGTTACGAGGAATATTTGCCTTTTATTCCTGACGAACACGGACGGTTTCCGGCAAAGCAGAGTTTTGCATTTAGCAACGGCTTTTTGGAGCGACCGCTCGTTGGAGAGTGGGCACTTGTGGTAGGAAAACGTTTACTGGGTGCCGATTTCGAATTGGTCCAAAATTACGACTACCTCACCACGGTGGATATCGACAATCTTTTTGCTTACAAGGGTAAGGGCGCCCTCCGCACTATAGGAGCACTAGGGAAGGACCTGCGCAGAGCTTCTTTTGGCAAACTCAAGGAACGTATATCTACACTTTTTAATCTTCGACGCGATCCCTATGATACGTTTCGAAAGCAGCGCAATTGGAATAAGACGCACGGGATTAAGGCTATTTATTTCATGCTTTTTGCGCCCTTTGGACCAAAAGATAGAAATATAAGTCCGCATAGTACCGAAGCGGCAGTAAAGCTCCGTGAGATTGCGGATTGGTCAACTGTAGGCATACATCCCAGCTACGCTTCGAATAGCGATGCTGAGAAGGTTCAAAGTGAGCGTTTTCAGCTCCAAGAAGTTTTAAGAAGGCCAGTGACGCATTCAAGGCAGCACTACTTGAGGATGCGTACCCCGCATACGTTCCGGAATTTAGTGGATTTAGGTGTAAAAGAAGAACACAGTATGGGGTATACCTATACTCCGGGTTTCAGGTCGAGCATGGCATCTTCTTATACCTTTTATGATTTAGAAATGGAGGCGGAATTACCGCTGCTTATCAGACCATTCGCCTTTATGGACATCACTTACGCACATTTGAATCCAGAGGAGGCTACGGACGAAATGAAGCAATGGATCCCAAGAGTTAAAGAGGTCGGCGGTACGCTCATATCAGTGTGGCACAATAGAACTTTCTCAGAACACGAGGCGCAGTGGAAAGGCTGGCCCGAAACCTATAAATCATTTATACATGCCGCTCAACCTTAGGTATTTAGAACATAACGAAATTGATTTTGAGCGATGGGATCGATGCGTTGGTGCACGCAATAAACCGCAACCTTATGGTTTTAGCTGGTATTTGAATTGGGTAGCTCCGGGCTGGACAGCGGTAGTTTATGGTGATTATGAAGCCGTTTTACCGGTATTCCCCAAAGCAAAAAAGGGCTTTACTTTTACAACACGTCCTTACGGTACGCAGGCACTGGGGCCTTTCGCAACTATTCCGTTAAGCGCAGAATGGACCCAAGATTTTATTGAACGCGCCATGGCTGAGGTTCAGTACGGTGAGTTCTTTATTTCTCCAGAGGTACCGCGTCCTTCACATTGGACTGGGCAAACTTTTTCAAACTTTGTGTTGAACACGAATACCTCCTATGAGAATTTAAAAGCTGGGTACACTTCACAGACGAAACGAAATTTAAAAAAGGCTGAAAAGGCGAAATTAGATTTTGGGAATTGGCCTACGGTGCAAGATTTGATCAGATTGTGGCAAAATACGACGCAAGAGCGTACGCAGATCACCGATGAAAACATGCACAGCTTGGGTAAAGTTTTGGAGTTTTGTGTGTATCAGAAGCGAGGACAGATACTAGCAGCCTATGGAGAGGGAAACAGTTTAGTCGCAGGCCAATTTTGGGTGCAGTGGCAAGGCCGTTCCACCTTATTGCTAAATGCGAGTACCTCCGACGGTAAAGCGATCGGGGCACCAACATTACTTATAGATCAAATGATACAATCAAAGTCAGGATTAGACCATTGCATCGATTTTGAAGGAAGCAGCATACCTGGACTTGCGCGCTTTTATCAAGGATTTGGTGCATCCGATACACCTTTTTATTTCCATGTAGATAACCGATTGCCCTGGTGGTCAAAATGGATGAAACCTAAAACAACCCGTTCGTGAAGTACAAACATTTATTTTTTGACTGGGATCATACCCTATGGGATTTTGAAAAGAATTCCGAGATGTCTCTTCGAACTCTTTTTGATGACTTAGGCTTGCAAGCGCTAGGTATGCCTTCTTTTGAACTGTTTTTTGAGAAATACATAACGATTAATGATTTGAAATGGGATTTGTACCGTCAAGGTAAAATCACCAAGCAAGGTCTGCGTGAATCTCGTTTTCAAGAAACCTTTGCACACTTTGGCGTTAAGGCGGATGATGTGGCTTGGGCGCTGGAGACCCGATACATTGATGAAACCCCGTATCAAAATCATTTGATTAATGGTGCCCGGGAATTGCTGGAAACCCTTAAAGCTCGCGGCTACCGCATGCACATCATTACCAACGGCTTCCATGAAAGCCAAAACATAAAATTCGCTGAAAGTGGACTGGAGCCGATGTTCGATGTTTTATTGTGTAGTGATCAGGTTGGCGTAAATAAGCCGGATGCGAAGATTTTCCGTCGTGCGCTGCAACTTGCGGGCGCCGAACGTAAAGAGAGCCTAATGATTGGTGATAACCTCATTGCGGATTGCGTCGGAGCCCGCGAGCAAGGTATTGATCAAGTCTTCTACAATCCGAAACGAATAAAACACACCGAAAAAGTCACTTACGAGATTGAAGATTTAAAGGAGTTGTTGGGCATCGTATAGACCGTTTGCCCGTGGTGCCGCACAAAACATCATCTCCTGTTTTACCAAATTAAACCAAGCAAAACATGCCAGTAGTACGCGCTTTACCTGCCTATGAAGTGATGATGGGAGACCACCCATTAAAACAACCCTTACCTACACAAAGTATAGCTCAAATTGATCCCTTTTTATTGATACACCACCATGCGAATCATGTTCCAACGGGAACTGATCGTTGGAATGCAGGCGTCGGTCCACATCCACATCGAGGCTTTTCTCCCGTTACCTTTATGTGGTCAGGCGGTGTTCACCATAGAGACAGCCGTGGGAATAATAGCGTGGTTGATGACGGCGGTGTACAATGGATGGATGCTGGACTGGGTATCATTCACAGCGAACGTCCGCCGGTAAAATTAGCCGAAGAAGGCGGTATGCAGGAGATCATTCAAATCTGGATCAATACGCCAAGCGCACGAAAGATGGACGAGCCGAAATACATGCCGTTGCAAAAAGATGAAATGCCGGAGGTTCCTGGCCATCCTGATTTGCGGATTACTTCTGGAACCCCTGTCGTTGAGGCATCCGAAGGCCCATTGAAATCTTCGTATCCCATTACTGCTGCGCACGGTGCAATGGAGGCTGATATTGCTACGACCTTTGAGGTAAAATCCGGTGAAAACGGTTTGTTGTATTTGCTTGATGGCACAGGACATTTAGAGGGATACGGTTTGATTGAAGCCCATATGTTGTACCAACTTAATGCAGGCACGTATAAGTTTACTCCTTCTGAAAAGACGAAGGTGTTCTTTATCGCTGCAGCACCCATCAATGAGAAGGTGGAGAGCTATGGGCCTTTCGTGATGACGAATCAGACAGAGATTATGGAAGCCATGCGCGATTACCAGCAAGGAAAAATGGGCTTTTTATTAGAACGCGATTTACCGTAATTCGATGCCGTGAGCCAATTGGCCTCTCGTATCTTTGCCTTGTGGGAGAAATTAAAAAAGACATTCGTACGCTGAGTCAAGAGGGCATAATCGCCTTCTTTGAATCGCACGGTGAAAAGGCCTTTCGAGCGAAGCAGGTCTATCAATGGCTGTGGCAAAAAAGTGCAAATAGCTTCGAAGAAATGACGAATCTCAGCAAGGCCACACGCGAATTGTTGAATGCTCATTTCGAATTCAAGCAGTTGGAGGTGGATGTCATGCAACAGTCGAATGACGGCACCATTAAGAATGCTGTGAAGTTACACGATGGTGCCTTCGTTGAATCCGTATTGATCCCCACAGATAAGCGCATTACGGCATGTGTGAGCTCGCAGGTTGGGTGCAGTTTAGACTGTACGTTCTGCGCGACAGCAGGATTGAAGCGTATGCGAAATTTAGATCCTGATGAAATCTACGATCAAGTTGTGGTGATTGACCGTCAAGGCAAAGAACACTTCGGCAGGCCTTTGACGAATATTGTTTTTATGGGGATGGGCGAACCGCTGCTAAACTACAATAACGTTCTCGCAGCCATTGATAAAATTACGGACCCAAAAGGGTTGGGTATGTCCCCAAAGCGCATCACTCTGAGCACGATCGGAGTGCCGAAGCTAATCAAGAAAATGGCCGATGATGGTGTCCGATTCGGTCTTGCCATTTCACTTCATAGTGCCATAGAAGAAAAACGCGCGAAATTGATGCCTTTAGCCCATCGTAGTACTACACTGGTGGATTTACGCGAAAGTTTACAGTACTGGTATGCGAAGACCGGCCGCGGCGTCACGTTTGAATATGTGATTTGGCGCGATATCAACGATACCGAAGAAGATGCCGTTGCATTGGCAAAATTCTGTGGTGCCATTCCTACAAAAGTGAACATCATTCAGTACAACCCGATTGATAACGGCCCCTATACACAAGCATCTCAATCTGCTGTGGATATGTACAAACGCATATTAGAGGAACGTCGTATAGTCGCAACAGTGCGTCATTCACGCGGTCAGGATATTGACGCGGCATGCGGTCAATTGGCGAATAAAACCGAAGCATAGCCTTTGTAGTCATGGGCAGGTGGTGCTCGAGTTCTCGTAAATCCCAATGTTCTGATTGTGGAAAAGAGCTAGTTTTTCACATTATTTGGTAGTAACGACAGGAGGGTCCAATTTGAATAGAAACAACTTCAAAACCCTTCATCATGCTAGTAACCCTTCAGTCCGGCTTAGTCCAGTTTCTTCATGCAACTCCCATAACTGTAGAGGTCAGTATCACCCGTGGAATTAAATATTTCATTGTTGGACTTGCCGATACGGCTTTAAAGGAGAGCAAACAACGGATCTATACGGCTATTAAAAACACCCAGTTTCATTGGCCAGGCCAACGCATCACCATTAATCTCGCGCCTACGACGACGCGAAAATTTGGTACGTTGCTTGAATTGCCTATTGCTTTGGGCGTTTTGGCCGCAAGTGGGCAGTTCCCCACGGACCGTTTAGAAGCGTACCTCATTGCAGGGACCTTGGGTTTGGATGGAGGCGTTGTACCTGTAGAACAGCCCTATCAATTGCTTGAGTTGGCAAAAAGATTGGGTAAAAAGGGCGTTGTTTTAAACACGTACAGTGCGCAGCACACCTACCTAAACGAGCGCGAACACCCTGCGCTGTGCGTGGTCCGTTCTTTGAAAGAGGCCGTTTCCTTTTTTCAAACAGGACAGCTTCCAGCAGCGGCTAACGCCGCGCTCCGGCCACCAGAACCTCAGTTAGCGCAGTGGAGTCAGCAGCGTGCTGCCTTTGGTTGTTTTTCAGAGGTGGCCGGCCAGCGCCCGCTAAAGCGGGCGCTGGAAGTAGCTGCCGCAGGCGGACATCACGCGTTGATAGTAGGGCCGCCAGGAGTGGGGAAAACGATGCTTTGTGAACGTCTGCCTTCTATTTTACCACCTATCACACCCTGTGACCTACCGTGGCTCAATGGCATTCATTCTTCAGGTACTAGCGGAGAACAAAGTTCGGTATTCCAAAACCTACGTCCTTTTTTGAAACGCAGTCCACCATTAACTAAACGCCAGTTTTTCGGCTCATTACCTGATATTACTTTAAAGGTGATACAGCAATTTCGGAACACGAGACTCCCATTTGACCCTCCCATTGCAATACCAAGATTGCTAGGGGATGTTCTAGGCACATTAGGCGGTGTGTATCTAGTAGATGAATTGCACGCTACCAGTGCACGCATTCGGGACATGTTGCTTCAGCCCATGAATGATTATGTGCATCAGCTCATAGGAATAATGAATCCTTGCCATTGTGGGAATTTCGGACATCACGATCGGGAATGCAGGTGTACCGCTTCGTCTTTATCGGGTTATCAAGGCATACTGAGTGGTGCACTCATGGAGCGCTTTGATATTTACCTGTTCGTACCTTCTATGAGTTGGCAGGAGGAGGAAGTCATCGAACGTTCGGAAGCTATTTATCAACGTGTTTACGAAGCCTGGATCATGCAGATTAAGAGACAGGGTAAGCAGAACGCCCAGTTATCGTTAAATGAATTAGAGGCATATTCGCAGATGACTAAAAGGGACTGGCGTGCCTTTTATAGAATGGCAGCCACGCATAACGTTTCGAATAGAGTGAGGCGGAGTTGGTTGGCACTATCTAGAACGTTGGCAGATTTAGATGGAGCCGAGGCAGTAACGATGCATGACATCGTCGCGGGTTTAGCCCTTTTGAATCCGGATCGTAAAGAATACGGTCAAGATTTCGATGCTGTAAAAGGGCGGTCGTCTGTAGGGAAAAATCGTATGAAGAGACCCAGGGCTTAACGTCGCCAGCTAGGATCTTTTGGGTCGGGTGCATTTTTCGTCCACTCGATAGGTCCATTACAGCCTAGTTCGACGATCATGGCATTAGGACTCCCAAACACACCGAGCATGCTGCTTCGCCAGTCTCTGAATTCTTCCATATCAGTGCTGTAACAACTTAGAGTGAGAAGGGCGATGTAGTTTTTCTCAATAATGATGATCCCAGGAGAGATGTGGTCGACTGTACGGTAGTCACGACCTGGTGTTATTCTTTTACCGCCTATAAATTCTTTGAACCAGAACTTCAGCGCATATTTCAATTCTTCTTCATCCTCGTATGCATAGGTGCTTAAATGATATTTTGGCTTCACACTATTGCCAAGTTCATTTACTTCTCGTTCTAATTGTTTGAGTTGGAAATACGAATGATGGATGAATTGGGTTTCCGGTAAAACACCGTAATCCGGTTCATTCCCGTTAAGCTCTTTGACTTTAAAGCTCTCGGATTGTTCCTCAAGAAATAATGCGGTACGCTGTTTCAATTCCTCCGCTTGACCATTAGAAAGAAATGGAATGAGTACTAAAAAAGTGAAAATAAGTGTTTTCATATGTTTAAATCTGCTACTACAAAAGTACTTCCTCCTACAAAGATAAGGTCATCTTCTTTTGCATGTTTTATGGCTGTGTTTAAAGCTTCTTGTACGTTAAAATACGCAGCTCCATGATATCCGCTAGTTAACGCAATCTCAGCTAACGCTGCTGAATCAATCGTTCGAGGGCCGCTTGAAGAGGTCCAGTAAAATGAATCCGTTTTCGGAAATACGTTCAAGACTCTTCCATGTTCTTTATCCGAGGCCATTCCTAGCACCCAATGGACGTGGTTTGCTACTTCGTGGGCCTGCTTAACGATGTGCTTCAATGCATGCTCGTTGTGTCCTGTGTCGCAAATAATGTTTGGGTTGGCGCCAATTTGTTGCCACCGACCTTGTAGTCCGGTATTCTGAATTACTCTAGAAAACCCTAGTTCCCACAGGGCACGCTCCTCCGGAAATAATAATGACAGCGCTGTAGCGGCGGTATTACTATTAAATAGCTGATAGTTGCCGCTTAAGTCTGTAGCAATATCGAAAGTTGCGCTCCAAAATAGAGGTGCATTTTTAATGCGTGCATGTCTTGTAAAGACTTCTTTGGTATCCTGATGCTGTTCGCCAATAATGATGGGAACACCTTCTTTCATGATGCCGGCTTTTTCGGCGGCAATAGTATCTAAGGTATTGCCGAGCCATTGGGTGTGGTCGAGTCCGATGTTGGTGATAATGGTCAATTCTGGAAGGCAAATGTTCGTGGCGTCTAACCTGCCGCCCATGCCGGTTTCTAAAATAATCCAATCCACAGCCTCCCGCTCAAACCACGATAATGCAAGCATGGCAGTAAGCTCGAAGAAGCTGAAACCTCCGGCTGTGAAGAATTCTTTGTTTGTTTCCACGAATTGGCATACATAGTCTTCAGGGACAAGCTCAGTGCCAATCTTAGCACGTTCTCTAAAGTTAAAAAGGTGCGGGGAGGAGAACACACCAACACGAAGTCCCATCTCTTTCATACCGGATGCTATAACATGTGCCGTGGAGCCTTTGCCGTTGGTTCCTGCTACGTGAATTGTTGGTATCGTTTTACCTGGAAAGTTTAATTCTTCCCACAATACCATTGGACCTTCTAGACCTATCTTGTAGTCTTTCGTCCCACCGTCCCGCTGAAAATTAGGAACTGCATCGAACAGCCACTGTACTGCTTGTATGTACGTCATTGCAATTCGAAACGGTAGACTATAAATCCAACACGACGACTGTTCCCGGCGTCTGCACTCCATTTAGAATTACGTGCGGCCACCTTCGCTTTATTCACCAAACAGGTATTAGAACCAAAGTTAGATTTAGGTAGCGAATCGGGAATTTGATTATTTGGAGCAAGTTCTGCTTCATAAACGCTTCCAGCTTCCGTAACGGCTATTTTAATGACCACTACACCTTCATAATTACATCCCGTTTCCGGCTCGGGTAGGGTAATAGGCGTACCAGACATCCAGTATTTACCATTGCCTCCAGTTCCGCCGTTTCCAGTTCTATTCGGGCTTAACGGATCCCCATCTGGATCTCCTTGATCACCACCGCCTGTAGTTTCTCCTTCACCTTGACCAGTTCCGTTGCGGGTGGTGTTGAACATGCGATTCAGCCTTTCTTGTTGGCGTTGCCGCTCTAATTCTTCTGCAGTTGGCTGTGGATCAGGTTCGGGTTCCTGGACGGTTTCTTTAGGTTCTTCAGTTTCTTCCTTAGGCTGCTCTACTATTTCCTCTTGTTGGGTTGGAGTCGGGTCATCGGTAGATTCGATAACAGGGGCGTCTTCAACATCCTGGGTAACCACTTCTTCTTGAACTGGTGTGGTTTCTACTGGGGTTGTAGGCGTTGGCGGCGGAATGGTAGGGGCTGCTTGAGTGTTCTCGCCAGCTCCCGTTTCTTCATAGCCAAAATTAATAGCAATTCCTTCCTCTGGAGGAGGGTCTTGGTAGGTTAAGCCGTAAAACGCAAACCAAAGCATGAGTAGGATGTGGACGATGACCGTCCAAATCTTTGCCTTGTTTTTATTGCGTTGCTCGTTAAATGCCATGCCTATTTAGGATCAGTTGCGATGATCATTTTTAAGTTGTTCCTGTAACCTATGTCCAAAAGTCGTACCGTTTCGCCCGTAGGGATGCTTTGGTCCGCACGTAAAACCACCACTGCTTGTTCGCCATCAGTTAATTTTCGGGCTTCAGCCATTAGGCGCTGTTCAACCTGGTCGTACCCGACAATGGTTCCATTCACGTCAAATTCTAATGATTCGTTTACTGTGAGCGTGATGTTTTTCTTTTTTACGGTTTGCGCACCGCTTTTCGGTAAAACAATGTCAAGTGCACTCGAGGTTACTAGGGTAGAGGCTAGAATAAAAAAGATGAGCAATAGGAAGACCAAATCTGTCATGGACGACATGTTGACTTCGGCGCTAACTTTGCTTCTGCTGCGTAAATTCATATCGTTGTTTTAGGCCGGTTCGTGCAATAAATCTAAAAAGGCCATTGCGCTGTCCTCTAGTTTGTAGACCACACGATCCACCCGTGTCACGAGGAAGTTGTAACCGAAATAGGCGATGATACCCACTAAAAGACCAGCGACAGTGGTCGTCATGGCTGTGTAAATACCTTCGGCCATCATATCCAGCTTGATTTGACCGCCGGCGTTTGCCATCTCCTTGAACGTCAAAATCATACCAATAACGGTTCCTAAGAAACCAATCATTGGCGCACCCCCAGATATGGTCGCGAGCATGGGGAGACCTTTTTCTAGACGAGTAACTTCTAACTTCCCTTGGTTTTCAATCGCTTGTGTGATATCGCCAAGAGGTTTGCCAATTCGCGAGATTCCTTTTTCAATCATTCGAGCCACAGGTGTACTTTCCGCAGTACATAAAGCTTGAGCGGCGTCAAGCTTGCCGTCGAGCACCATGTCTTTGATATTGTTCATGAAATTTGGATCCACCTTATTTGCATTGCGAATGGCGCCAAAACGTTCGAGGAAGATGTATACCGCGAAGATGCTCAGTATACCTAGGAAGGTCATAATTAGAATACCTCCAATTCCTCCTGAAGTCATTAACTCCAGAATTGACATGGTTTTTTCCGTAGGTTCTTCAGCTATTACGGCTTCTGCACCGGTTTGAATTTGTAGAAATAGTGTGCTCATTTGTTTTGACTGATTTACTCAAAAATCCATAAAAAGAAAGCCCCCGCAACGCGGGGGCTTTTGAAATATCAACAAGATGAATACCTTCTAGAACAATGTGCGTTCTAGGATATAAACAGCCGCCCCTGCAAAGTATCCAACGAGCGCAAGCAGTGAAATATTCTTTAAATACCAACCAAATGGTATTTTTTCTAATCCCATCACTGCAACGCCAGCGGCAGAGCCTATAATCAAAGCAGAACCACCAGTTCCCGCACAGTACGCGAGGAATTGCCAAAATACGCCGTCTTGCATAAATAGGCCGTCGGCAGTGACGTCATACATTCCCATTGCAGCGGCTACGAGTGGTACGTTATCTACGATAGAGGATAAAAGACCAATGATAATACTTACGATGAATACACCACCTTCAGTATCCGTACCGATGCTGTTATCTAGGGCTACGGCGAGATCGCCTAATTGGCCCATGCTCTGAAGCGACGCTACGGCAAGTAGAATTCCCAAGAAAAATAACACTGAAGGGGTATCGATTTTCTGTAACACACCTAAGGGGCTCAAATGATGTCTTACGTCAGCAGGCTTTCTACGGTGCATACGGTCGGTGATGATCCATAGAACCCCTAGTGAAAGCATCATTCCCATGAACGGAGGCAAATGCGTTACCGTTTTGAATATAGGAACGAAAATAAGTCCAGCGACACCTGCAAAGAATACAAAATTGCGTTCAAAAGGCGTGGTTGGGTCAGTGTAGTGATCTGCTATTTCTGCTTTTAGCGGACGCTTTACATTTCCCTTCAAACGGAACGTAAGTATTGCTAAGGGCGCTAAAAGCGTAAATAGTGAAGGGATAATTAAATCTGTTACTACAGCGCTTGCGGTAATTTGCCCCTTGATCCAAAGCATCGTTGTTGTAACATCACCTATCGGTGACCAAGCACCACCTGCATTTGCAGCAACTACTACCATCCCGGCAAAGAACCATCTGTCTTTTTGATCTGCGATAAGTTTTCGTAGTAAACTCACCATAACAATGGAGGTTGTAAGGTTGTCAAGAGCAGCGGAGAAGAAGAAACTAAGAATACAGATGATCCAGATCAGTTTGACTTTATTCGTAGTCTTTATTTTGTCCGTAATCACCGAAAATCCTTCGTGCGCATCCACCAGTTCGACGATGGTCATGGCTCCGATCAAAAAGAACAGGATTGAAGAGATCTCACTGAGGTGGTGCAACAGTTCGCCTTCGACCTCATGCACGTGATGGCTAGTGAGTACGTACAGGGTCCAGGTTACTACGCCAGTGACTAAGGCAGCGGCAGCCTTGTCAATTTTTAACTGGTGTTCGAAAGCAATCGCGGCGTATCCAAGAACAAATACAACCAGCATTAAAGTGTAGATCATTATATGAGCAGTTTCAGAGCGTTAGTGTATGCCTTAAATGTAATAAGGTTTGATTGATTGTCAATAGCGTGAACGTCGCGAAGTGCATTAAAGATGGTGATTGAAACGTCTTCAAATATCGCTTCATCTTCAACCACGGCATCTTCTTGCATTAAGTAACCAAAAACGCGTGCCATTCCACAATTTGAGATAAAGTCTGGAATTACTGCACATTTAGAGTCAGCGAGTTCTGCGATAGGACCATAAAATATCTCTTGATCTGCAAACGGAACATTTGCGCCAGAGGAAATAACTTCCAGCCCGTTGTCTAGCATTTGGGCTAATTGCATTCTATTGACGAGTCGCGAAGCAGCAGCAGGAATAAAAACTTCAGCTCCCATCGACCAGATTTGCTTGTTCACTTCTTCAAATGAAAGCATATCTGGCGCTGCCAAAGCGTTGCCTTCTTTTGCGTTGAATAGATCGGTGATTTCTTCGAAAGAAAAACCTTCCGGATTTATGAGCCCGCCAACTTTGTCGATAATACCGACCACTTTAGCACCCATTTGACTGAGGTAGTAGGCCGCACCTGATGCAACGTTGCCCCAGCCTTGAATAATCACTCTTTTTTGGGTAAGGTCTCCGCCCCAGATTGCGTAGAAATGTTCAACGCTCATTGCGGTACCATAGCCTGTGATTAAATCACCCACTTTAAAGGTGCCGACTTTTGAAGGGGTAAGACGTTCTGCATCCACAGAAAGACTGACGCCGTTTTGAAGTTGTTTGATTTTACGTGCTTTCGCGAAATCGCCCGGCTGGTAATGACCGTTCAGAACGCCTTCTTGTGGATGTAAAATACCCAGCTCACTGGTAATGGGAATAACTTCAGTTTTTTGATCCACATTGAGATCACCACCGGTGCCATAATAATTTTTAAGTAGCGGATAAACCGCCTTATACCAGCGTTTTAAAACGCCTTCCTTACGTGGATCATTAGGGTCAAAATCGATGCCGCTTTTCGCACCGCCTATAGCAGGTCCTGCTACGGTGAATTTGATTTCCATGGTTTTAGCTAGCGAAAGGACTTCATTTTCTGTAAGCCCGGGACGCATTCTTGTGCCGCCACCTGCGGCACCACCTCGAAGCGAATTAATGACCACCCAGCCTTTAGCTTCGGTTTCAGCGTCGTGCCAGTGGAAGACCACTTCCGCGGGGCGCTCTTCAAAAGCGCGTAGTTGTTCTTTCATTTAATGCTCTGTTAATAAGGGAGCCTAAAGGTACGTTTTAGGGGTGAAATATAGTGCCAGAACTGTGCCATATTCCGCTACCTGTAGTGGTGCCAATGACATTTGCATTGCCCATGAAGCGCTCGTGACCGAGCAGGGCAAAGACAATGGCTTCTTTTGCCTCGATAATGGTTTTCTCAGGCAATACGATGTCTACGCCATTCTCTTCTATCGCTTGTAAAAGGGTTTTGTTGAAAGTCCCGCCACCCGTGACTAAGGTATGCTTCCCCTCCAAATGCATGCCGATTTGATCCGCCATATGTTGAACACAAGTGGCTAAGGCATCCTTCGGTGCAAGAACATCAACAAGCTCAATGAAAGTTGCATCAATCCATTCCTGACCCAAGCTTTTGGGGGCAGGCAGGTCGTAATAGGGGAGGCTGTTTAATTGGTCCAAAACCCATGGGTTAATGCGACCTTGACGTGCGAAAAGCCCATTTTTATCGTATTCGTGGCCCAATTCATTTGCAAAGGTATTTAAAACTCTATTCAGTGGGCAAATGTCGAATGCGGCAGAAATACCATCGCTCAGCAGTGGCGCCCCCAAACTACAGTTGGCAAAACCACCTAAGTTGAGTGCTGCCTCATAACTTCCAAAGAGTTTGTGATCTCCATATGGGACGAGCGGAGCACCTTGGCCACCCAGCAACACGTCTTGAACTCTGAAATTGGTTACCAGTGGAAGTCCGGTAGTTTTGGCAATTTCTGGCAGGCAACCGGCCTGGAAGGTAAGTTTCTGATCGGGTTTGTGAAAAATAGTTTGGCCGTGGCTCGCAACTAAATCAATGTTCCCGTCAAAATCGACCTGAATGCGGCGAATGACTTCCGTAGTCCATGCCGCGAATGCAGTCGACGCTTCTGCGCTTAAATGGGTGTTTTCATAGGTTGCTTCAATGCATTTTTTTAGCGCTTCAGGGTAGGGTAAGCATTTGAAATACAGTAGTTTCCACTCTGTTTTAGGGTCCGCTGAAAATTGGACCACAGCGGCATCCATCCCATCGAGTGAGGTTCCGCTCATTAAGCCTAAAACATTGACGTGTGCGTTGTACATTTGTAAGACCCAATAATAAACAGAATAATCGATGAACTTCAACCTATCAGAGGAGCATTTGATGATTCGTGATGCAGCGCGCGATTTCGCGCAAACCGAGCTGTTACCCGGAGTCATTGAAAGAGATGAAAAGCAGGAATTCCCTGCAGAACAAATTAAGAAACTTGGCGAATTAGGCTTCATGGGCATGATGGTATCACCAGAGAATGGTGGTTCCGGGATGGATACCATGAGTTACGTTCTGGCCATGGAGGAATTGTCGAAAATAGATGCCTCGGCGTCTGTTGTAGTGAGTGTGAATAATAGTTTGGTTTGTTGGGGGCTTGAAACCTTCGGTTCGGCTGAGCAAAAAGCGAAGTACTTACCTCGTCTAGCCTCCGGAGAAATCATTGGTTCTTTCTGTTTGAGTGAGCCAGAGGCAGGTTCGGATGCGACCTCTCAAGCGACAACCGCTGTGGATATGGGCGACCATTATTTACTGAATGGAACGAAGAACTGGATTACGAACGGTGGTACTTGTGAAATTGCTTTGGTTATTGCACAGACGGATCGTGAAAAAGGCCACCGCGGAATTAATGCCCTGATTGTAGAGAAAGGCATGGAAGGATTCGTGGTTGGTAAGAAAGAAGATAAATTAGGTATCCGTGGATCGGATACGCACACATTGCTCTTTAACGACGTGAAGGTGCCTAAAGGAAATAGATTAGGTGAAGACGGATTCGGCTTTAAATTCGCAATGAAAACCTTAAGTGGTGGGCGTATTGGTATTGCAGCTCAAGCTTTAGGTATTGCTCAGGGTGCACTTGATTTGGCATTGAGCTATTCAAAGGAACGCACCACGTTTGGAAAACCTATTCACGAACATCAAGCCATCGCCTTCAAGTTGGCGGATATGGAGATGAAGATTGAACAGGCTAGACTTCTCGTTTATAAAGCGGCTTGGTTGAAGGATCAGGGCATGCCTTACGATAAAGAGAGTGCGATGGCAAAATTGGCAGCGTCAGAAGCTGCAATGTGGGTTTCTACAGAAGCCGTTCAAGTCCACGGTGGATACGGTTTCGTCAAGGAATACCACGTAGAACGTTTGATGCGTGATGCAAAAATCACTCAGATTTATGAAGGTACTTCAGAGATCCAACGCATCGTGATTTCGCGTGATATGATTAAGAATTCTTAATTAAAGCAAGGGAAGGAGTTGCTCAAGTGCAATTCCTCTTGAACCTTTCAATAAAATAGCGGCGTCCTTCGGGGCGCCGTTTTCTTTCCAATGCCTTTCTAAATCTCCGGTCGTCGCAAATTGCAGGCCCTGCCAAGCGGTTCCGCTGAAGTGCTTGCCCACGAGGATACAACGCTCCTCCATGTTGGTCCGTTGTACCAAATCTACAATTACCTGGTGTTCCACTGGGCTTGCTTCGCCCAGTTCAAACATATCGCCCAACACCAGCCATCCGTCCCCATGCCATTTAGTAAAATTTTCAATGGAGAGCGACATGCTTGTTGGGTTTGCATTGTAGGCATCTAATAAAACCCGATTCGAAGCAGTTTTTCGCCATTCCACTCTATTCATGGCAGGCACATAGTCGGTCAAAGCCTGAACTATGGCAGGCGCGGGGATATCAAAGTATCGTCCCAGCGCTACTGCTGCTGCTAGATTCGTACAATTAAAGGAACCACTGAGATTGCTTTTAACAGTATAGGATGTTGTCGCTATTGAAAACTGGATGCCTGCAAATTCATCGTGCTCTTCTACGGCGTAGGTGAATTGCGCGTTGGTTTTTCCGAAAGTTGTTTGACGGCAAGCGGCACTTTTTTCCAATTGGATTGTATCGTCTGCATTGACTAAGGCCAAACCTTTCGGGGTCTGTGCGATGTAATCATACAGTTCGCTTTTGCCTTTAATGATGCCTTCTACACCGCCAAATCCTTCGAGGTGCGCCTTCCCATAATTCGTAATGTATCCGAGAGTAGGCTCGGCGATGGATGCTAGGTGCCCAATTTCTTTTTGATGATTTGCGCCCATTTCAACAATGAGTATCTCGGTTTCTTTAGGCGCGCTGAGTATCGTGAGCGGCACCCCAATATGGTTGTTGAAGTTGCCTTTTGTAGCATGGACCTTATACTTTGTTTTCAGAACAGCATGGAACAATTCTTTGGTCGTAGTCTTTCCATTGCTCCCCGTCAGTCCTATCGCTGGTAGGTTCAAGTGACGTCGGTAGTCAAGCGCACATTGTTGCAGCGCCGTAAGTACGTCGCTTACTTTAATAAGGCGTTTATCGTCACCCACATGTTCGTCCACAACGGCGAACGCTGCACCTGCCGCTAGCGCTTGTAGTGCAAAAGTGTTTCCATTGAACGAGGCACCTTTAAGTGCAAAGAATACACTTCCGGGTATAATGGATCGTGTATCTGTGCATACGCTGCCGCAGGAAAGAAAAGCTTCAAATACTCGCATAGTATACGGTTGTTCTGTTACGGAAAGTTAGGGTACAAAAAAGCCCCACTCGAAGGTGGGGCTTTAAAATTCTTAACGTAATTCAAATTACATTTTGTAACGTTTGAAGTTGTGACGTTTCACTTTTGCAGGACGTTTAGTTCTACCACTACTTTCGTTTTGGAAACCAACACGATCCATAGCACAACGGAAACCAATGTAATCCGTGCTCTGATCTTCTTCGAGGTAACGACGCGTACCTGGGCTCAACCAGTAGGCACGGTCCTTCCAGCTACCACCTTTATATACGCGAGTAGTATTACCAATAAGCGTTTTATTGCCGTAATCGTACATGGCTGCCTCACCCTCTTCGACAGGGTTTTCATAGTTCATTGAACTCTCGTTATCACCATCAACGTAATCGCGGTAATCACTTTTTTGATAGTTACGACGTTTTACATTTTCTTCTACGGTGACTGAGCGTACCGGCAGTTGACCCGGAAGACGAACGATAACAGTGTCACCGTTACGAACTTCTTTTTGTGGATCTTGTAAGACCTCTAAAGAACCAATGTCTTGGTAGTTTTTATCATAAGTTTTGAATTCATTACCACGGAAGGCACGGAAATCAGTTACGTCGTAAGAGCTAACAGGGCGGTAGATGTCCAAAACCCATTCGGCAACATTACCAGCCATATCGTACAGACCAAAGTCGTTTGGCGGGTAAAAACGAACTTGCATAGTGACGTCTGCTTGGTCATTCAACCAACCTGATGTACCCATGTTATCGCCACGACCTCTTTTGTAGTTGGCGAGGATGTCACCACGGTCTTGTTTGTCAGGGTTACGTGTTGCGTTACCATTCCAAGTGTATTTGTTTTTATCAGCTACACGATTGTAAATACGTTTACCACCGTCGGCATATGCGGCATACTCCCATTCTGCTTCCGTCGGTAGACGGTACTTCGGAAGAACGATACCGTCTTCAATACGTGCTGGACGACCTTCTTTTCCAAAAGCAGAGTTAGGATTAAGATCCTTTAGACCTTTCTTATTCTGAGCTACATACTCCTGCTTGTAGAGGTAAACTTCAGTGTTGAAGTGGTCCGCATCCATTTGTTCTGGTAATTCTCTAAGAATACCTTCCTGAATTAAGATTGCTTCATTGACACGATCCGTTCTCCATGAGCAGTAGCGCTGTGCTTGCAACCAATTCACGCCTACTACGGGGTAGTAATTGTATGCAGGATGACGCAGGTAGTTCTCTACGAAGTTATCGTTGTATGCTAATTTGTCTCTCCATACCAGTGTATCAGGAAGGGCGGAACGATAAATTTCTGGGTAGTAGTCATAATCGTAGACGCGACGCAACCAGTAAAGGTATTCGCGGTAATCTAAGTTGGTCACTTCATTCTCGTCCATGTAGAAAGAACTGACCGTTACACGACGAGGAACGTTGTTCCAATCTTTGATAAAGTCTTCTTCGACTTGACCCATCATGAACGTACCACCTTCGACGAACACAAGACCTGGTCCTGTTTCTTGTCCTTGGTAATTTAGATTCGCTTGAAATCCACCGTTGTTTTTGTTATTGATTGCCCAGCCTGTAGAATTAGATTCAGGACCCGCACAACTGGCGAGAAGCGCAGCTGAAATAGTGGCAATAGAAAACTGGATAAACTTATTCATATGATAAACAGTTGTTAGGCTTCTTAGAATTTAGGGCACTTAAGTGCTTTAAGTTTGCTGCGGCGCGAACGGCAAGGGAATTTGTATCCCATACTTACTTCGTGAGCGCCACCTAGGGTATTGGTTAAGTCACTAATGGTATAGTCATAGCTGTAACCGAAAGTCCATGGTAAATCTGGAGGCGTAATCCCCAAAATGAAGATCACAGCATCTGGATTAAAACTTCCTTGACGAAGTGCTAAACCACCCGCTAAGGGTCCACGAGCAAAGCTCACACCTGCAGTTAGCTGCGAAGCAGCACCTTGTTGTTGGTAAACTACATTAGGGACAATGTATGACTGCAGACTATTGTGTAAACGCTTTCTACCCAATGGGATATTCGCACCAGCATGTGCTGTCAATTTTAAAGGAAGACGACTTTGACTTAAAAACGCTTCATTTGGTTCGGTAAGGTGATGACCCACTACGCCGATGTACCAACGCTCAGTAAATCCAAGCATACCGAAGCTTAGGTCAAGGTGGTTGTTGTAGTTGTTGCCGGGAGCTACTTCGTTTGTTGGTAAGACGAAACCATAAAAAGGATCGATCATATCAGGGAACGTGAACTGATTCCAATCCAACGTCCGTTGACGGAACGTGGCTTGAAAACCACTGAGTAAAGTGAAATTGCGATTTACTTCTAGATGGTAGCTATAAACCCCGCTTACCTCAGTTAGATTTAATGCACCATTTCCGGCATCATCTTTAAGCGCCATGATGGCAACACCACCATTTAATTTATCGACGTATTGGTCGTAAGAGGCAGAGTAAGATTGGTAAACTCCCAGCTCAGGATACTGATTTCTGTAGTTACTATGTACTGTAGGACACCTTTCTAAACCTGCAAATGCTGGATTTAGATAGATAGGATTGGCGTAATACTGGCTGAAATGGGCATCTTGAGCGATGCTCAAAGTGCTAAAAATCAAGCCTGTAGCCAATGTTAGTATGCGCGTTTTTACTGCGTTCATGGATTAACCTATGTTTTCAAGCAACAAGTATAAGCAAAAAAAGTACGTTTTGCACTTGCTTGACGTTCCTCTTTAAACGCTTTTTTTAGGCCAATTGTTATCTATTACGTATTAGATTTGTCTGAGTGAAAAAAATCATAGCTCTTATTGGTGTCATTTTGTTCCCGATTTTGGTTGCGGGCCAGATGTCCTTTGATATGGGGACTTATATCCGTTTCAAAACCTTAAATCACCGAGTAACAGGCCCGCAAAACTGGGGAGAAGAATCTTCAGGCTTGTACATGCTTAGCGGTAGTGAAATTTTGAATTTAGGCATACTCGCGGAGTCCTCTAGTAACCAATCGCTTGAAATTCGTTGTCGTATCGACGGTAACCTCTCTCCCCAAAATAGCTCGAATGAGCCAATGGGTAATGATTTTTCAATTCCCTATCACATTTTTGATTCCGATAGTATAATTGATGATGATACAGAATTCTGGTTCTACATACCCCCGAGTTACAACAGCAGCTTTGATGCAATTTTAGGTAAATCATCCTACGTCTCGAATCCGTATAGCGATCGAAAATATTTCTTAGTCAGTGGGGGAAATACAGCATACCAGTCCATTCCCCTTGAAGCAGTCGCTGAACAAGACAGTAGCAGAGCATTAAACGCAAGAGTGACATGGGTCTACGATACGGCCATGTATAATTTAGTTGGTACGGGGCGTAAATGGATGGGTGAGTTATTCGACTTCACCACAACACGAGTTTATGATTTTCGTGATCTAACTACGGTTAGTACTTCCAATGCCAATCGGCCCGTGCCCGGCAGCAGTATAAAAGTACAAGTTAAAGCAGTTGCACGCTCGAGCACGAATAACACGAAATTGACCGTTCAGTATGGCTCACAAAGCGAGACTGTAACATTTCCATCTGTACAAACGAGTTCAGTGAGTAATTATGTCCAGGAGAAGCTACTCACAGTGGATTTCACTGCCGATCAAAGTACGACGCTTACCCTTTCCTATGATAAAGTAGGGAATAATGCAGCAGCTATGTGGCTGGATGAAATGATCGTAGATTGGGAAACTTCAGAAGAAGAGGTGTATCCCAACCAAAACATGATCAATCATCCTAGAGGTGCAGGTAATTACTCACATTTCGAAGTCGAAGGGAGCAGTTGTTTAAGAATTTTCGGTATTGAAAACCAGCAAATTTCAACGCGTGTAGAACCAGCAATTGTAAATTCTTTGGGCCCGGATCAAGCTAGAACTAAGTGGTATTCGCATGAAGATAAGCCCCGAGCCTACAGGATCGGCGATTGTGATGCACCTCTGGTCCATAGTGTAGATGAGAAAGTAAATCTTAGAGACATTCAAACGGCAACTTTTTCTGATTTGAATGGAATTGAAAGTATCGTTATTACGACCGATTCGTTGCTAGATGCTGCAAACGCTCTTGCGGAATTGGAACGCGCGTCTGGTGTCACTTCTGAAGTGGTTTCGCTAACCTATATATATGACGTAATGAATACGGGAAATCCCGATATCGGCGCCATTAGAAAATTCCTTGTGAAGACCTATGCCGATTACAATTCGCTTAAATACCTCACATTGTTTGGCGATGCGTCTTATGACTATAAGGGGATACTGCCGGGACCAAAGTCAAATTTAGTGCCCACCTACCATACCAATGCTAGTTTCTCATTGATCACTTCGTACATCACAGACGACTTTTATGGGTATCTAGATTTCGGAGAGAGTGTGAATTGGTATTTAGATGATTTAGACATTGGGATTGGTAGAGTTCCAGTTCGAACGGTAAGCGAGGCAGAAGACGCAGTTGCAAAAATCGCGAATTACATGCAAGGTCCTGACCGTTTCGGACCATGGCGCGCCCGCGGGATTTTTGTGGTGGATGATGCAGATGAACCTTGGGAAAAGGAATTCGCCGTTTATCAAGATCGATTGGCAAAAACTTTGGACACCACGAGAGCAGAATTGAATCAAATTAAAATCTATTCCGACGCGTATTTGCAAGATACCAAGCCTGGTTCGCAGCGTTATCCAGAGGCGCGTCAAGCCCTATTCAATGAGGTAGAACAAGGAGCTTTAGCCGTTTCATTTGTTGGTCATGGGGGAGAGGTAGGATGGACTACTGAACGCATATTGCAATTGGAGGACATCAACGGATGGAATAACACTTCGAAGCAACCGGTCGTCACGACTATTACTTGCGAATTTACCCGTTTCGATGATCCGTTGCGCGTCAGTGCTGGTGAGCAATTGTTTTTGAATCCAAGCGGTGGAGCAATAGGTTTGTTTTCGACGACAAGAAGTGTTTTTGCAACCAACAGTACGTATGCATTAAATTCCTTGTTGAATGAGGAAATGATGCAATTGGACAACCCTAGATTAGGTGATGTCCTCCGAGAAACGAAAAACAACAACAATAGTGGGGATAAAATAAAATTCTCACTCATCGGTGATGCTGCCTTACCACTCGCGCGTCCAAAACATCAAATGAGTTTCGATACCCTTAACGGTATGGCGTGGTCAGATTTTCAAGATACGTTGAAAGCCCTTTCATGGGTGCAAATTCAAGGCAGTGTAAGGGATGCACAGAGCGGAGCGTTATTTAATAATTTTAATGGAAAAGCATGGGTGACCGTCTTCGATAAGTCGCAAACGCAACAAACAAAGTTGAATGATCAGAGTGGGACTCCTTTTAATTTTACGACACAAAACAATGCCGTTTTTAAAGGCCAAGCGAGTGTGGTGAACGGGAAGTATACCGTGGCTTTTAGGGTTCCCTTGGATATTAATTTGAGTTACGGTCCTCCAAAGATTAGTGCCTATGCTACAGATTACGAGACGGACGCTTGGGGCGCTTCGAACGATCAATTAATGGGAGGAGTTTTCAATGGTCTTATTACCGATACGGAAGGTCCAGAGGTGCGGTTGTTTATGAATGATACTACGTTCACTTCAGGCAGTGGTGTCGAATCGGATGCCACAGGCCTCGGTTTACTTTATGATGAAAGTGGAATTAACGCGGTGGGCTTAGGAATAGGTCACAACATGACCCTAACATTGGACGGGGAGGCAATCAATGTGAACGATTATTATGAATCGGATTTAGATGATTTTACACGAGGATCATTGCGTTATCCATTTAATGACCTTGCATTAGGCGAGCATACTTTATCACTGCGGGCTTGGGACGTTCTGAATCAATGGGGCTACGATAGTATTGCCTTTATCGTGGTGGAGCCCAGCACCCCAGTTTTAGAGCAGTTAATTGCGTTTCCAAATCCTTTCACGGATCAGGTGAAATTCCAATTGACCCATCAAGAGCAGGGCGAAGAGGGCGAGATAAAAGTTTCCGTTACGAACAATCAGGGCCAATTGGTTTGGCAGCGTACACAGACCTTACGTTTAAATGATGCAACAACCCAGTTACCTACCTTTACCATGTCGGAACAATCGGGTAAAACTCCTGGGGCAGGTTTTTATTCCGTACGGGTGGAATGGACGCGATTAATTGATGGAAAATCGGCCACAATACAAGAAAAGCTCATATATATACGTTAAACTTGCGCTGCAAGAAGCTATTACACATGAAAAAACTCAGTTTAGCACTGCTTATCCTCGCTACAACCGTTAAGGTTTCAGCCCAGAACGATTTGAAATACAATGTGGTAACTACCGCTGTTCCCATTTTATTGGTGAGCCCAGATTCTCGGGCCGGTGCCATGGGCGATGTGGGTGTTGCAAGCACGCCGGATGCAAATTCAAGCGCATGGAATCCGGCAAAATTAGCGTTCCTAGAAAATAAAAAGGCTTCTATGGCGCTATCCTATACGCCGTGGATGTCAAAATTGGTCCCAGATATAGATTTAGCATATGTGAATTACACGAAAGCATTGAGTGACCGTCAAGGAATCAGTGCATCATTGCGTTATTTCTCATTAGGAGAGATCAACTTTACAGACGAGCAAGGCAATAGCATGGGTACCTTCAATCCCTATGAGTTTTACTTCGATGTGGCCTACGCCTTGAAATTAAGTGATCATTGGAGCGCAGGAACGGCGCTTCGTTGGATATTCTCAGACATTGCACAGGGTCAAGTTGTTCAGGGCCTGCAAACAAAACCAGGACAAAGTGGTGCCGCGGACTTAGGTTTCTACTACCAAGGCGATTACAATAACATCAAAGGCGGACGTCGTCAAGCTTTCTCCGCAGGCATAGCAATGACAAACCTCGGGGCTAAAATTGCTTACTCGGAGAGCGGTAATGCTGATTTCTTGCCTACAAATCTTCGTTTAGGCGGTGGGTACCACCTGGAAATAGATGACTACAACAAACTTTCGGTATATCTCGATATTAATAGACTCTTAGTTCCTACACCACCACTGTTAGGAACGAACGGTGAAATCATCGCAGGGATTGACGACAACGATCTTACACCATTGATGGGGGTATTCCAGAGTTTCAATCCAGCTTCAAAGCCAGGTGGATTCGAAGAAATGCTGCAAGAGAATATATATAACTTCGGTATGGAGTACAAATACAACGACTTCTTGTTCGCGCGCACAGGCTACCTGCATGAGCACAAACTTAAGGGGAATCGTCAGTATATGACTTTAGGTTTCGGTCTAGCTTATCAAGTGTTTACCATAGATATGGCTTATTTGATTCCAGCAAGTCCAACCACCCGTTCGCCGCTAGAGAATACATTGCGTTTTTCTATGGCCTTCAACATTGACGGATTCTTAGCACAGTAGTCCGATTTTTACCGATTTATCAAAGTTTCACAACTTTAATTTCATCGTGCAGAACTAAATATACAAAGTTGTTTTGCTAGGTGGCGTTTTGCGTTATTTTTGCTCCACAAAACACATCGATAGAAATGGCAAAAAAGCGCATCACAAAAGCTACTTACCTTAAATGGTACGAAGACATGCTCTTCTGGAGAAAGTTCGAAGACATGGCTGCAGCCTTGTACATCCAACAGAAAATCCGTGGTTTCCTTCACCTTTATAATGGTCAAGAAGCTATCCTAGCAGGTTCTGCCTATGCTATGGAGGACGGGGATAATATGATAACCGCTTACAGAAACCACGTTCAACCTATGGCTTTGGGTGAAGATCCAAGACGTATTATGGCTGAATTGATGGGTAAAGTGACAGGTACCTCTCGAGGAAAGGGTGGTTCTATGCACATGTTCTCTCCTGATAAAGGCTTTTGGGGTGGTCACGGTATCGTCGGTGGTCAAATTCCATTAGGCGCGGGTCTCGCTTTTGCGGACAAGTATGCGGGCCGCAAGAATGTAACCTTAACCTACATGGGCGATGGTGCCATTCGTCAAGGTGCTTGGCACGAAACTGCCAATCTCGCGATGTTATGGAAATTGCCTGTAGTATTCTGTGTCGAAAACAATGGATATGCTATGGGCACTTCTGTCGAGCGTACAGCCGGCCAGACCCCTATTCATAAATTAGGTGAAGGCTATGATATGCCTAATCGCGCGGTGGACGGTATGGATCCAATCGCAGTTTATGACGCGGTATATGAAGCCTCAGAACGTGCACGTCGCGGTGATGGACCTACTTTATTAGAAATTAGAACTTACCGCTACAAAGGACACTCAATGTCGGACCCTCAGAAGTACAGAACTAAAGAGGAAGTAGCAGAGTATCAAGCAAAAGATCCTATTACGCTTTGTTTGAATAAGATTAAAGAGAAAAATTGGGCGACAGAGGAAGAAATCGAATCCATTATTCAGCGAGTTAAAGATTTAGTTGCGGAATGTGTGAAATTCGCTGAAGAAAGCGATTTCCCCGATGCTTCTGAATTGTACCAAGGGATTTATGCTCAAGAAGATTACCCATTCATCAAAAACTAATTCTAGATGGCGATAGTAATTAATATGCCGAGACTTTCCGACACCATGACTGAAGGGGTTGTAGCAAAGTGGCACAAGCAAATTGGTGATTCTGTTAATGAAGGTGATTTATTGGCGGAAATCGAAACAGATAAAGCAACGATGGAATTCGAAGCTTTTCCTGGACAAGAAGGTAAGCTTCTCTATATAGGAACGGGTGAGGGTGAAACAGCACCTGTTGATACTGTATTAGCCATCCTCGGTGAGGACGGTGAGGATATTGAAGCATTAAAAGGCGGTGAAGTAGCAGCTCCAGCTGAGGAGCCAGCAGCTCCGGCAGCGCCTGCCCCAGCCGTTGCAGTAGAAGAAACGCCGGTTGCCCCAGCTGCAGCACCAGTTGCAATACCAACACCAACACCAGCACCAGTAGCAACTGAAACTGACGGAAGTATTAAGGCATCACCTTTAGCTCGCAAACTAGCGGCTGAAAAAGGGGTGGATCTCTCCATGGTTAAGGGTAGTGGTGATCACGGTCGTATTGTTAAAAGAGATATTGACAGCTTCAATCCTGCCATTCACACTTCTCCGCAACCGGGTGTTTCGGTGGTACCGACAGTTCCTGCAGGTGTAGAGAGCTTTACGGATACGCCGGTAAGTCAGATGCGTAAGGTTATCGCTAGCCGTCTGTCTGAGAGTAAAAATAATGCACCACATTTCTATGTCACCATGGATATAGATATGGATAATGC
>JAOMWM010000048.1 GCA_028357285.1 Schleiferiaceae bacterium
CGCAATGAGTACGAACACTATGAGCAACAGAGTGCTTCGATACTTTGCCAAGAAAAGTATCAGTTGCCGCATAGTAGTGTTTTATTTAGCTTTCTAATATCGTCTTGAAGTGTTCGATGTTTTTCAACACGATACCCGTTCCTCTAACGACAGCACGCAATGGATCTTCAGCAACATAAACAGGTAAGTCGGTTTTCGCCGAAATACGTTTATCTAGACCTCGAAGCATTGAGCCTCCGCCAGCAAGATAGATTCCGCTGTTGTAGATATCTGCTGCCAATTCTGGAGGCGTATTGCTCAACGCTTCCATTACGGCATCTTCAACACGTGTAATACTTTTCTCAAGGGCACGTGCCACTTCCATGTGGGTAACCTCAACTTGCTTTGGTTTTCCAGAAAGAAGATCACGTCCTTGAACAGAATAAGGTTCTGGAATTTCATCTAACTCTTCTTGAGCTGCACCAACCGCAATTTTGATGTTTTCTGCTGTTCGCTCACCAACATAAAGGTTGTGTTGAGCACGCATATATAGTGCAATATCATTGGTAAATACATCACCAGCGACTTTAATACTCTTGTCACATACAATGCCGCCCATGGCCAGTACCGCGATTTCTGTCGTTCCGCCACCGATATCAATGATCATATTACCTTTCGGTTCCAAAACATTCACGCCTATTCCTACAGCGGCTGCCATGGGTTCGTGAATCAGGTATACTTCTTTTGCGTTTGCACGTTCTGCAGAATCTTTTACAGCTCGCTTCTCAACCTCCGTGATCCCCGAAGGAATACAAACTACCATTCGTAAACTAGGCGGGAATAAACGCTTTTTGAAGGAAGGGATACTCTTTATGAGTTCACGAATCATGTGCTCAGATGCCTCGAAATCTGCAATCACACCGTCTTTCAGGGGTCGTATGGTTTTAATATTTTCATGCGTTTTACCGTGCATCTGTCTTGCCTCTTGCCCAACGGCAATGATTTGACCCGTGCGACGGTCTTGCGCAACGATAGACGGGGAGTCAACGACCACCTTGTCTTGATATGTGATAAGCGTATTGGCTGTACCCAAGTCAATCGCTATATCTTCTGTCATGAAACTAAACCAACCCATGTGCTGAAGGTAATAAAAATTAGTGTTTGAAGTGACGAATTCCGGTGGTAACCATAGTCATTCCGTTTTCATCACAATAGGCAATACTTTCTTTGTCACGAATGGAACCTCCGGGCTGAATGACACAGGTGATTCCGGCATTATCAGCGATCTCTACACAATCCGGGAATGGGAAAAATGCATCAGATGCCATGGCAGCACCATTGAGGTCAAATCCAAAGCGTCCGGCCTTTTCAATAGCTTGATTCAATGCGTCGACACGTGAGGTTTGACCTGTACCGCTCGCAAGCAGTTGTCCGTCTTTGGCAAAAACTATGGTATTGCTTTTTGTGTGCTTACAGACTTTCGCTGCAAATATCATATCGGCGATTTGCTTTTCAGTCGGAACCAATTTTGTTACGGTCTCCATGTCGGCCTCAGTCTCTGTCAATGCATCTTTTGCTTGAACGAGGGTTCCATTTAAAACAGTACGGACATTAAATGCCGGTACCTCGTAATCTTTCAGAAGTAGTAATACCCTGTTTTTCTTTGAGCGTAATACTTCCAAGGCGTCCTCGTCGTATGCAGGCGCAATGAGTACCTCGAAAAATAATGTATTCATTTTCTCTGCGGTTGCCTTATCAACCGTTCTGTTCGCTGCAATAACACCGCCAAAAGCGCTCACCGGATCGCCTGCTAAAGCATCATCCCAGGCTGCTGCAAGAGTGGTGCGTGTAGCTAAACCACATGCGTTATTGTGTTTAATGATTGCGATAGTCGTCTCGTCAAACTCTCTGATCAGATTGACCGTTGCATCAATGTCTAATAGGTTATTGTAGCTCAACGCTTTTCCATGAATCTGCTCGAGTGCATCTTCTAGGTTACCGAAAAAGGCCGCTTCTTGGTGCGGGTTTTCCCCATAACGCAAGGTTTGTTTTTTGCGGTTGCTCATTTTTAAATCTAAACGATCGCCTGCAAAATAGCGGTGAATGGCGGTGTCGTAATGGCTGCTTTCATCGAATGCTTCTAATGCATAGCGGCGACGAACCTCAAGAGTTGCGCCAGCTTCACTTTGTAAAATAGCCAAAGCATCTTGGTACTGTCCCATGTTCGAAATGATCCAGCAATCGCTGAAGTTTTTAGCAGCTGCACGTATCAAAGAAATCCCCCCGATGTCTATTTTCTCGATGATGTCTTGTTCTACTGCTCCTGAAGCCACGGTTGCTTCAAAAGGGTAGAGGTCAACGATTACCAACTCGAAGTAAGGAATGTCAAATTCACTCATCTGTGCTTGATCGCCTTCATGCGCTCTTCGCGCTAAAATTCCGCCAAAGACTTTTGGGTGTAATGTTTTTACACGACCACCCAAGATGGAAGGGTATGAGGTCAAATCTTCAACACGTTCAACGGCAATGCCGCGATCTTCGATAAAGGCTTGCGTTCCTCCTGTGGAGTAGATCGTAGTACCCATCTCTTTGAGGGCGTCAACAATAGGGCCTAGGCCATCTTTGTGAAATACAGAAATTAAGGCGTTTTGGATGCGCATCAACGTGTGTGTGTTTGAAAAATAATGGAAGAAACAAAAGTAATGTTTTCGTGCCGTGGGATTGTCTTTTTATTCTGCTAATTTTGAAGGAAATCCTGACCGCGTTGCTACTATTATTAAGACTTATTCGAGAAAGCGTTCTGTTTGCTGTTATTTCTCTGGCAGCGAATAAGTTACGTACGTTATTGTCCCTATTGGGCATTACCATTGGCATCTTCGCTATCATCCTTGTTTATTCCATAGTAGATTCATTAGAAAAGAACATTCGAGACAGCGTGAGCCAATTAGGCGATAACGTCGTGTACATACAAAAATGGCCTTGGGGTGGAGGAGGTGAGTATGCTTGGTGGAAGTATCTAAATCGCCCTGTCCCGCTGAAAAGTGAATCAGAACTACTACGTAAACGCAGTCAATATGCTCAAAATATCGCTTTTGGAAGTTCTTTAAATGGGACGACCGCAAAATTTGAAAGCAATAGCACGAGTGGCATCGAAGTACTAGGTACAACCTTTGAATATGCGCAAATATGGGATTTTGAGCTTGCCCAAGGCCGTTATTTTACGGAGTTAGAGATGAGCGCAGGTCGACCCTACTGTATAATTGGAGCAGATATTGCTGAAGGACTTTTTCCTTACAGGGAGAGCTGTGTAGGAGAGCGCATCACCATTGAAGGCCAAAAACTAACTGTAATAGGAGTATTTGAAAAAGTTGGTCAAAGCCTAGTCGGTCAAAGCTACGATCGTCAAGCGCTTGTGCCTTTTACGTTTGTTCGCACTGTGGTCAATACCGATCGAAACGATCAAAACCTGATTATGGTAAGCGCTAAGCCAGGTGTGCCATTAGACCAATTGAAAGATGAGCTCACTGGGATAATGCGCTCTTTGCGTCGACTGCGTCCTGGAGCGGATGATGACTTTGCGCTGAACGATCCGTCGCTCATTAAAAATCAGTTGGATTCTCTTTTTGGAGTGTTGGGTATAGTCGGCACTGTGATCGGAGGATTTTCTATACTGGTTGGTGGTTTTGGTATTGCCAACATCATGTTTGTGAGCGTCAGAGAGCGTACAAACGAAATCGGGATTCAAAAGGCGCTTGGAGCGAAGAATTTTATGGTCCTTTTCCAATTCTTAACCGAGAGCGTTGTACTCTGTTTGATTGGAGGAATTATGGGACTAGTACTTGTTGCTCTAGGGGCATTTGCTGCGACAAAAGCCTTTGATTTTGAGATTGCTTTGAGTTTATCTAACGTTATTGTTGGAATTGGTT
>JAOMWM010000051.1 GCA_028357285.1 Schleiferiaceae bacterium
CAGAGGCCATTATCAAAGATGTAAAACGTCGTACCAAGCGCTTATTCAATCCTGAAGAAAAGATTGCTATCGTATTAGAAGGGTTAAGCGGTGATGAGTCTATTGCAGCGATCTGTCGAAGAGAAGGTATTGCTCAATCCGTCTACTATAGCTGGAGCAAGGCTTTTATGGACGCTGGTAAGGCACGCTTAAACGGTGATACCAAACGTGAAGCAGATAGCGGTGAGGTTGCTGAGATGCGTAAGCAAAACGGTGAACTTAAAGAAGCCTTAGCCGAGGAAATACTTCGTAACCGCTTTTTAAAAAAGCTATCGAAAGGCATGGAATAGACCCTTATCAGCGCTACATGAGATATACGAAAGAAGAAAAGTTGGAGATTATAAGACTGGTAGAGTCTTCTGATCTTCCGTTAAAACGGACGGTGAAGGAGCTTAACGTGAGTACGTCAACGTTCTATAGCTGGTACAACAAGTTCCTTGAAGGCGGTCCCGATGCACTAGAAGATAAAAAATGCCGCAGTACATGGAATAAGATCCCAGAAAGCTACAGAACGAAGGTGATAGAAGTGGCCTTAGATCGGAGTGGGGACTCCCCTCGTGAGATAGCCACCTTTATGACCGATAACAGTGGACATTTTATCTCAGAGAGCTCTGTGTACCGGATCCTGAAAGCAGTAAATTTAATCACAAGCCCCAATCACATCTTGGTTAAGGCCGCAAATGAGTTCAAGGATAAAACCACGCGTATTCATCAGATGTGGCAAACTGACTTTACCTACTTCAAGGTAGAAGGATGGGGATGGTTTTACCTCTCAAGTATTATGGACGATTACTCGCGGTTCATCATTCATCATGAACTGTGCACGACTATGAAGACACCGGATGTAGAACGTAATGTGGAAGCAGCACTGATAAAGACTGGACTTCCTGAGGGTAGAAGACCAAAGATCTTGTCCGATAACGGCTCATGTTATATCTCTGAGGATATAAAAGACTTCATGAAAGAAAAAGGCATCACGCAAGTGCATGGAGCACCCAATCATCCACAAACACAAGGAAAGATAGAGCGGTATCACAGATCCATGAAAAATGTCGTAAAGCTCCACCATTACTACTCCTTAAGCGATTTAAAAAAAGCTATTGACGAGTACATCGAATACTACAACAACGAACGCTATCACGAATCCCTAAATAACTGCACACCAGCTAGCGTTTATAACGGTACGAACAAAATAATCCTTGAACAAAGACGACTACTAAAACAAAAATCTATGAAACAGCGAAGAAGAAATCACCTTAGAAGTAAATCAGCAATTTTTTTGTAAATTGCTCCAAACAATAATGTCCAACTTATTTGAAGACGTACAAACATAATCGCTTCCGTTTATACAGAGCCTTCCCTAATTTTTGAGAATTCATTCCTCTACATCGCTTTAAACAAAGACTTCGAGGGATTCCTAGTTCTAAAAGAGTTCAGACATTCTCATGAAAATCCTTCTACTTCTAAGTACTCCAAAACACTCACCTTAAAAGAATTGAAACTTCTGAGAGACCTGTTCACCGTAGCACTTATCCATGTGGAATATCAACCTAACATAACGAGTGCCAAGGACGGCACATCCTATCACCTACAATGTGAGTATTGGGCTACCCAAAAACTCTGTGGATTCACGTATGCACCAACTGGAGGAAATGTGGTTGATTTTCTGAGAATAACCGAAAAGCTCGAAGATTTTACCAAAGGTCACGGAAACTCCATTCCTCAAGATTTAGTTCTGGAAGTTGAAGAACTTACTGAACGTATGAACCAGAAGAAACTCAACCTAGAAGCCCCTACGCTTGATCAGGTAATGAACGGTAGCTACAAGTTCTTCCATGATTGATCGTTGCCTAACAACGTATATGATTCATGATCGGACGCGTTGCACTTTTGGTTACCTTCAGAAAAGCTAAACCAAAACCACAAAGCTTATCACGAAGTCATATACGTGACTTGGCATCAATTTATAAATGAAACTATCCATAACCATATCGATTCTCCTTTTGTGCTTGATTTCTTGTACAAATTCAAACAAGAACGATCAAAAGAGTCCAGAAGAAAAGTCGAGGGGACAAGAAATGATTTTGGGTGAAAGAATTAACGGACCTGCCAATATTAGAGCAACCGCGAACGGTAGGCTTCTTTTTAGTTTGAATCACGAAACGCGTATCCAAACGGGTATGAAAGAAGGTAAATGGCTTGAAGTAGGTCTATTTGCTGACAACCTCACCGAAGAGCAGCTTGAAAACTTCCGAATACTACCAAATGAACGTTTGTTTCTAGACGGAATCGAAGTTGGAAAAAGCCTAGACACCGTTGAGTTTTGGATGACAAATGATGATGAAAAGTGCGGATTCATAGCTGGCATGACTCATGAACAGAACATTATTCAATCAACGGTTCCAGAAGTAGCGCTAGCAGAAATGATACACAATGGACAGCGAACAATCAATGAATTGAAGCCATTTATGAATGCTCTAGACTTTGAGCCTGATAACTCTTGGCATAAAAACGATATAGAGGCTTACTTCATTTATGAAGAATTTATAGTTGACCCCTCTCCTATGGATAGAATATCCCTTCTGTTTAAGAATGATGAACTTGCCGCAATAAAGCATTCAAGACCAATTTCATTAAACGAATTCGAATCCCACAAAATTGACGGAGGTTTTACCCTTACAATAATTGGTGGACTAGATGAAAATGAAGTTAAAGAGCTCATTAAGGAAAGAAATCACTTTGTGAACTCTGTAGACTAAAAAAAGATAAACTGATGCCAACAATGGCTATAAATCATGTCGCTTCGCGCCACGCTTAATAGCCGAGATTGGCAAGCATAAAATGAAACACCTACTAATAATACTATCTGCTCTTTGTCTAATATCCTGCAACGCACCATAGCCAAACCGTTGTGGTGCATTTGAATTGCAGCCTTATGAGAATAATTTCATTCATACTCATACTTGCGTCTACCTTCATTTCGTGTGACTTTTCTACACAGGAAAAAGAGATTAGAATGTATGGGACAGCTCAAAAAATGAATGACAGCTTATTCGTTCCTCTCAGATTATCCGACTTCGAGAACTTCGGAAAACTAATCGACCGAATTTCAACCATTGCGTGCAAAGCATGATCTACAATCAAATGCAGTCTATGGAAAATGTAGAATTACATAAAGAAGTATTTATCAATAGACATGTTGAAAATACTTTTGATACGGTATTAAAATATTCATTTAACAATTCACATGTCTCATTTTATCAAACCGAAAGTGAGTTATGGGTAATTCGAATGGACCTTAATTCAACAGGAATAAAAACAAAATTTGGCTTTGGTGTAGGAGATAAGTTCTGTTCTATTTCAAACTGTCAATCAATTAATTCAAACACCCGCCAATTCGTATTATCTGAAACAGAGGGGTTAACTTCAATCTCCTTTGAATTAGAAAATGGAATCGTAACAAATATCAAGTACTCAGGGTATAACGATTAAAACTTTGCACAACAACGTATATAACTCATATCCGGGCGCATCGTCCTTTTGGTTATCTTAAAGGAAACCAAAACGACCTCTGCTGATACGAGGTTATATACGAGATTGTGCGTGGGATGCGTACCTTCGACCTCTCGACTGCCCGTAAGGTATTCTA
>JAOMWM010000052.1 GCA_028357285.1 Schleiferiaceae bacterium
AGCTAATGCATTCGAAGAAAATCCAGCAAATACTACGGAGTGTACCGCGCCAATTCGTGCACACGCTAAAACGCCAATGGTTAATTCAGGAATCATCGGCATATAGACTGCAACCCGATCCCCTTTTTTAACGCCTTTCGCCTTTAAGACATTAGCGAAACGACTTACTTCATTGTGCAGCTCTCTAAACGTAAGGCGTACTTCTTGTTCCTTTGGGTTATTAGGTTCCCACAAGAGCGCGATATCCGTTCCGTGTTCTTTAAGATGGCGGTCAAGGCAGTTTTCAGTAATGTTCAGACGGCCTCCTTGAAACCATTTTACTTCGGGCGTTTCAAATTCCCATTCAAGCGTTTTATGCCAAGGTTCTTGCCAACTATATGCTGCTGCGATTTTTTCCCAGAATTTAACGGGTTCAATTATTGATGCAGCATAGGCTTTCTCATAATCTGAGAAGGCCCTTAGTTGAATTTGATCCATTGGTCCATCAGTTATTGGTTCTGATTCCAATTTAGGACAAAAAATTTACCTTCTACCTCCGAAATAAGTAGGCCTTTCTGCTCTAAGTACTCTGGCGATTTCATACGTTCCAGAAGCTGTTCGTGTTCAAGAACTTCAAAACTGGGTCTGTGATTGTGCTGGAGCTGGGGCCTTTTAATCTTATACGTTTTGACCCAGTTCATTACACTAACGTGTGAGATACCTAAGATGCGTTCAATTTCACGGTAGCTTACTCCTTCTATGTATAGTTGAAGCGCTTTTACGACATAATAATCAGAGATGCGTTTGCCCAATTTTTGGACAGTGAAATAGTAGTTGCATTCTTTACAACGGTAGCGTTGACGTTCTTTAATTATCCCACTTTTTACATAGCTTGCGCTGGAACACTTGGGACAGTGTTTTACTTCTTTCATGGCGGCGTAAGGTTTCTAAAGACGAAAAATACAAAAAAAAGTGGCGGAAATAAAAAACGCCGCCCAATTACAAGGCAGCGCTTAGTCACTCTGTTTGGGGCAAAGTGCCCTATTGAATTTGCGCTAAAGCGCAGGCTTAGGTCGTTTTAATGGTTTCTTCTGCTCTATGAGTTTCCACTACTTCACTCACTCTAGTCATCACTTTAAAGAAGCCACGAACTTCTTCTTCGGTCACTTCGGATAAAACTTGGTGATTAAAATCCAATACTGCCTGGCGGCTGTAGTCGCGCATTTTCAAGCCTTCTTGGGTCAATTTGATTAAAACGCTTCGTCCGTCATGCGGATTCGATTCTCTTGAAATCAATGCCTGCTTTTGAAGACTATTTAATAGACGACTTAGAGAAGTGCTTTCCATGCCCATTTTCGGTCCTAGGGATGTGGAAGGTGTTCCTTTTTTAATATCGATGTTCAATAATGCGAAGCCCATTGCGACGGTCAGACCGTATTGGGCAACTTGCTCATTGTACATTTTTGACAATGCAATCCAGGATTTCCTGATTTGAAAGTCAAAGGTTTCTTTTGGTTTCATACTTCTAATGATGAACCCAATATACTAAATTATGCTATGCGCGCATAGCATAATTTAGAAGTCTAAACTGCGCAGAAGCTGTGGTAGGAGAAGGTATTTGAAATCATCCATGAATTCAGATTTCGCACTGTTTAAAGCCGATTCTTGAGATGCGGAAATGGCCGTTCCAGATATCGTGGCGCTGTTCCAAATCATTGCGTTGTTTTCAGTTGAAGAAAGTGAAAATTGCCCCGCGATGCGCACTTTGTTGCGTACCAACGCATTACGTGCCTGCCCAACTCCTGCGGTTTCTAAAGCCAGCTGCCCATCGAATTTTAGAACTAGTTGTGCAGTTTTACGACTACCTATAGTAAAGTCTTTTGATAGACTTTTTTTGAGATCATCGACCAATTCATCGACTCCAGTATTCTCTATGAATACCGTTGGCTTCTGAAAATTTACAGCGATGGACTCTCCCCATTGACTCTTGTTTTTTAGCCAACTTTTTGTTTCAGTATGGGCAGATTTAATACGATCCCAGTCCCACGTAAAGAACAGAGTGACGCGGGTTTCAATGCCTGTGTGTATGCATTGGATGGTTTGTTCTTGAAGAATAAATTGTCCCGAGCTTGAAGAAAGTGCAAGAGGGATCTGCTCTTGACGTTGTTGCGGCTGTTCGTGCAGTACACGAAACGTTGCGGGTAAACCTAAATAGGCCGGCTTTTCCAGAAGCCAGTCGAGCGTCCCAACAACGCTTTCAATCGACCGAAAAGCCTCAGTGGCACTCGCATTTAATTTCGTTCTGTATCGGATGTCCTCAAACAATTGAAAGTCGTGGGCCTTGTCTAATGCGTCAATAAGGGCGCTTAAGCGAGAGGAAGCTGAAAGATTTGGATTTTTTGCCTCAGAGGCTTTAGTATTGATCCATTCCATAGCTGCTGCATCTTGTATTGCTTTTTTGCGCAGAAAGGATTCAAGGTCGAGCCTGTAAAGGGTATAGAAACGGTATGAATCGGCATACGTTTCAACTAGTTCATAATCATCTAAGCGAAGGGATGAGGTTGATGTAGTGTTCGATTCAAACGCGCTATTAAAACCCCCAGCATCTTCTTTTTGCAAGAGTTTGGTTTCGTCGTAGATCTCGCTTTGAACTTCTTGTGCAAGATCTGCTAGTGCATTTGAACGTGCCGCTTGCTGATAGGGTACGTTTGGATTAATGAAGCTATTCCCCATGCCATAAACATAGACCCCATTAGCGTCAATTGGCTTTCCTGAAATCCAGGACGGCGGCGCATTCTTCTTTGTGCCACAACCCCAAAGCAGGAGCGCAATAAAAAGTATGGTTAGGTTTCTCATTCGCGTATTAACTTCTGCGCTAGGACGTAATCTGCGGCTTTTTTAGCAAGTATTCCAACGGCATCTTTCCTCATGGAAGATGTGCTTTTAACGCGTTTGTTTCCTTTTCGTAACCGGTTTAGCCGTCCGCTATCATTTGACCTTCGATCACTAGGGTGTGCCTTATGTTGGTAGCGCCAACTGCCGGAATATAAGCTTCCTGTTCCGGAATACTGGACGTAATGAACTTCGTCGCTAAAATCTTGATGATACGATTCTGTCCATAATATTTTCGACGTTGCTCTTTCAACCAAAGCAACTTGCATATCATAACCGGCTTCATTTCGTTTATGATATTCCATGTAGGTCACCTTCTTATATTTAGCTTTTTTAATTTCTTCTCCTTCTTCGTTTTTCTCAGTAACGTAGTATTTCTCCCATCCTTTTTTGGTTTCTTGAAAGAGTCTCCCTTCCTCCTCATGGGCGTGGGTAATAATGACCTTGAGGTATCCGTCCGCAGCCAAAAGCTCCTGTGTCACTGCAGCCTCGTTGGTAATGCCATTTATGATGGCTTCTTGCTCTTGCTGGAGTAAATCAAAATTTGTTCGATCAAGTAGTTCTAGAAAAGGATCTTTTTCACGTTGTATTAGCGAAATAACGGCACTCTGTAGGGCAGCGGACATCGTTGCTTCGCTGCCAGTAATATTCGG
>JAOMWM010000053.1 GCA_028357285.1 Schleiferiaceae bacterium
ATTTACGAAAGCCCAATTGGCCCAATTTGAATCGGCTTGCGAAGAAATCCGTCACCACTATCCAAGCGCTAAAGCACATGCCTTAAATTCTTATGGAATTGCCCGACATACCCAAGCACAGCATGATATGGTACGTTTGGGTTTAGGGCTCTATGGTTTGGGGACCTACGACGGTATTGACCGTCTCGAAGAGGTATTGGCGTGGAAATGCACGGTGTCTCAAGTCGGTGTGCTCCAGCCCGGTGAAACATTAGGCTATTCGAGGGCGTTTAAAGCAATAGAAATCACTCATTATGCCACTTTACCTGTGGGCTATGCGGACGGCTTACAGCGCAGTTTATCGCTGGGTAAAGGAGCAGTATACATTCGAGGAAAACGTTGCGCCATTTTAGGCAGCGTTTGTATGGACATGGTTATGGTTGAATTAGGTGATTTACAAATCACTCCTGGAGAAGAAGCCGTCCTCATAGGCCTAGAGCAATCGGCGGAAACAATGGCAAATGATGCTGGAACTATTTCCTATGAAATCTTAACGGGGCTTGGTGCTCGAATTCCGCGTCTGTATTTGCAGGATTAAGAACGCAAGTAAGAATACACCTGCTTGCCTTTCCAATAAACTTTCTGTCATTCCTGTGAAGAAAAACAATGCCCAAGCATAACGCCAGGGTCCTTGAGACTGCAAGAATCCTACGGCAAATAGAAACAGCAGTAATATAACACCGACGATCCCACCTTCTGCGAAGTTCTGCAGAATCATATTGTGAAAATCGTATTTGAATTCGTGCAGGTAATACGGCTCTTTTTTCTTGTAGAATACCGCATCGCATGATTGAAGTGCCTCGTGCAGTAGTTCATCGCCGGCTCCGTTTCCCACTCCGATAATAGGGGATTCATTCGCTACATTCCAGCCGTATTTCCATAAATAGACTCGGTGGTTGGTTTGCTTGCCATCAACCATTCTATCGATACTGCGCCATTCATTTTTAAGATCAGTAAGTCGTCTTGATGTTCCGGGCAATACGGCCATGAGCGTCACCATGGTTATGATAATTCCGGCTGCCCAGAGACTCGCCTTTTTCTTGTTTGCGATTTTTCCCCGCAGTAAGTCCAGCGTGCGCACGAGAATAAAAACAGGTAGGAGCAAAAGGTGAATGCGTGCACTGAGCATGATGCAGCCGAAGAGTAGCCATACAATTAATAACGCATGAAGAAGCTTGCGTTTTTTGCTCACATCGTCCCAGAGGTATGCCTCAAGAATAAAAGCGGCAACGAGCAGGTAGAGGCTCTGGTAGTGAATGCCTAATCGGCCGCCTAATTCAAGGTCATTGTATTGCACCCATCCGTACTTGAATACACTTTCCGCGACTGTCCAACTCCACGCCACAACGGTGGCATAGGCAAAAATCAGTGCCCAATTTTTATACATTTTGACCTCCATTCCCTTCGGCTTGGAACCCACGATAAGCCCCATCAGCACGACTGGAAGAATCATGACTACATCTTGCCAGCCTTCACTTCGATAAGTACTCCACCAAATACTGATCAGTTCCCAGTCAAGGAAAGCTGCAGAGGCTAGGAGCAGCCATTTATTGGAGTGCCAGTTGCCCTGGATTAGAAGTGCAATTCCGACCAAAATGAGCCCGTAAAGCGGACTGAGCCACTCGAAAGCGAAGGGCAGAAGAATCGCTGAAACAGCACCAGAGTATAAGAGAAAAGTTCGATTTTGCATTTAAAGTGTAACGCTCAGAAGTTCCGACAGCGTCTGTGGGTTTAAAACAATTTCTGCTGCACGTGCAATAACTTCATCTTTTTGCAATCCGCGTTCAAGCGCACCGGGCATAGAATATTTACGTTGAATGAGATAATCGGAGAGGTATTCACTGATCGCTTCTTTTTCGGATTCTAATACATGGTCTTTACGCGCTTTGATATTGTCAAGAATGGGTTTTAAATCTTCCGCACCTAAATAATCCATGTCGCCGGCCAATTCTTGCAAATCCTTTAAACGTAGCTCGCTAATGCTCTCGTAGGTGAATTCTTCCTTATTTAGAAAATTAGCGAAATCGGTCCATATGGCATCATTAATTTCATAGTCTCCGACAGTTATATCTGCTGGAATTTTTCCAATAGTACGTGCAGCAAATTGCAAGTCCAAACCTTCAGCACTTAAGGCAGCCACAAACTCAGGATAATAGTCGTTTACGAGGAGCGAATCCGGCGCAATACCGTTGCCATCGACTACGATTCTGCCATTTTTTGTAGTGAATGTTTGTAGGTCCGATTTTTTGATTCGCTTTCCTTTCGCATCGCGGTCATATGCAACTTTTTGAATGCAACGTCCCGACGGCGTGTAGTATTTTGCTACCGTGACTTTCATTTGTGCCCCAAAAGGTAAGGGGTGGATTTGTTGAACCAATCCCTTGCCAAAACTCGGCTCACCTAAAATTACTGCACGGTCAAGATCTTGAAGGGCTCCTGCTACGATCTCACTGGCCGAAGCACTCGATCCATCTGTAAGTACAGCCAGTGGTATTTCAGGTAGAACAGGGCGGCCGATGGTGCGATAAACGTCTTGAACGATACCTCCACGGCCTCGAGTAGAAACCAATGTGTCACTTGAGGAAACAAATAAACTCACAATTTTCACTGCCTCCATAAGTAAGCCTCCGCCGTTGCCGCGAAGATCTAGTATCAATGCTTTTGGGTTTTGTTTTTTCAGTGCTAAAGCGGCTTTTTTGACTTGTGCACCTGCTTGCTCCGTAAAAGACTCAAGATAGATATATGCCACACCGTCTTCCCGCATACCATAAAAGGGCACGGCATCTTTTGTAATGTTTTCTCGGTCAAAAGCAAAGTTCAATGACGGTGCATTGAAGCGCTTGGCAGAAATCTTCACTTCAGTTCCGGGAGTTCCCTTAAGTAAGGTACTTACTTCATTCACACGAAGGCCTTCGAGGGATTTACCGTCGACAGAAATTAATATGTCACCCACGAGTACACCAGCTTTATCCGCGGGTCCCCCTGGGTGAATGTCTGAAATAAGGACTGCGGCATCTATCTTCTGAATAACACAACCGATACCACCGTATTCTCCCGTTTGAAGTAATCGGACATCTTCAATCTGATCCTCGGGATAGTAAACCGTATAAGGGTCCAATTCTTCTAACATTCCTTCGATAGCACTTCCCACGGCTTGCTCAGCGCTCACGGGATCCACGTA
>JAOMWM010000056.1 GCA_028357285.1 Schleiferiaceae bacterium
CAACCCTACTCGAATTATATGGTGGTGCAAAAATGATAGCCCCGAATCAGTATATCGAAACAGATAGCCTCTATTACTTTTTAAATTCCGACGACGGGACGTTACATGGTAACGCAATGGTAGCAGATTCTGCGGAAGGATTTGTGCTCCGCAGTGATTTTATCGATTATAAAAAGAGTCCAGTTTATGTAGATGCCTATAAACCGGTATTTTATGAGCAAAGTTTGGATAATGATACGATTTACGCAAAGGGCGATAGTTTAAAGATACGATCTGAATTAGACTCGAGTAAAATCGTTCATTTGTTCGGCTCGACGTCCTTTTTTAGTTCGGACTTTCAGGGCATCAGTCCAAATTTTTTATTTCGAGAGGCTACAGAAGAATTGGCACTCTACCCTTCTCCCACCTTGTGGAGTGGAAATAGTGAATTTGGGGCCGACTCCACAGCATTGAAATTGGAAGCAGACGAATTGGATAGCCTATTTATGCTCAAAGATGTTACCATTACAACGACGACAAAGGATTCACTATTCTATGATCAGACCACTGGAACGAAGCTAAAAGGCAACTTTATCGACAATACTTTGAAGAGTGTGCGTATTGACGGAAATGCACAAGCACTGCTCCATAATGTGAGTGAAGATGGTAACATTGAAGGTTCAAACACTAGCAGTTGTTCTTGGATGAAAATTCAATTTCAAGAAGAAGCCTTGGAACGAATAAAGATGGCTCGTGATGTCGAGGCACTCTATACTCCTATAAAATCAGCAGTACCCGAATGGTTACCCGGTTGTCAACCCGCTTTTGAGCTGCGGCCGAATAAATCATCCCTTACTTCCCCTTTCACTTCCTCTCGAGAACAGCTTTAATGTTCGGTTTAAAATAAGAGGGGCCTTTCATCACCTTACCGTCTGCTCTGTAAATAGGTTTGCTATCCTCCCCTAGTTTGCTCATATTACTTGCTTGAATTTCTTCAAAAACATCTTCGATGATGTGTTGCATACCGTGACTTAATATAGTCCCACAGAGAATGTACATCATATCACCTAAGGCATCTGCAATTTCCACTGTATCACCTTGTATTGCAGCTTCGAGATACTCCTCGTTTTCTTCAGCCATAAGGCGGTGTCTTAAAGCGATAATATCCTTAGAAACGTCAGCTTTTGGAGCATATTCATTAGGTATTCCGAAGGTATCGTGGAACTTTTCTACATGTTTAATCTGTGTCTGCATGTCTTGCTTATTTTGAACGATTGCATTGTAAATTTACAACATGGAAAACATTACTACTGGACATTGGATTTTTGCGGGAATATTTGCGATTGCATTTTTGATTTATCTCTTCATCAGTTACCGCAAGGACCTACGACTGCACAAGATTCACTATAAAGGTGGCGGTATTCAAGTCTTACTACTAATAGTCATTACCCTGTTCGTTTTGTTTGTCTTCAAGCGTCTGATGTAGCACCGATTCTGTCGTATATTTGCAAAGAGTTTAACTCAACCCTATCGCATGACAGAAAAGCAAAAAAAAGAAATCAGTTACCAGGAGTATAAGACCGAAGTACTCCAAGACTATAAAATCGCCGCTTTATCGCGTGAATGCTCATTAATGGGGCGTCGCGAAGTACTTACAGGCAAGGCTAAGTTTGGAATTTTTGGCGCTGGAAAAGAATTGGCTCAAATAGCATGGGCGAAAGCGTTCGAAAAAGGGGATTTCAGAAGTGGCTATTATAGAGACCAAACTTTCATGATGGCTTTAGGTGAAATGGATGCTAAAAGCTTCTTCACCTCACTTTACGCTGTAACTGACATTAAAGAAGAACCTATGGCAGGTGGTCGTCAAATGAATGGTCATTTTGCGACTAGATCTCTTGATGAGAACGGCGACTGGGTAAATCTTACTCAGCAATACAACAGCTCCTCTGACATAAGCCCAACTGCGGGACAAATGCCGCGTTTATTAGGATTAGCACAAGCTTCGAAAGTATACAAAGAGGTTTCGTTCGAGGGTAGTGATAAATTTTCGAATAGTGGAAAGGAAGTCGCATGGGGGACCATAGGAAATGCCTCTACTTCTGAAGGTCTCTTTTTTGAAACTATTAATGCCGCAGGTGTTTTACAGGTACCCATGGTCATCTCTGTTTGGGATGACGAATACGGTATTTCAGTAGGTGCGGAATATCAAACCACTAAGCAAGACATAAGCGAAATTCTGAAGGGATTTCAGCGCGATGATAAAGGTAATGGCTATGATATTTTTGTAGTTGAAGCCTGGGACTACCCTGCTCTTATTAATACATTTTTACATGCAGGACGTGTAGCTCGTGAAGAGCATGTTCCAGTTATGATTCACGTGAAAGGTATGACACAGCCGCAAGGACACAGCACATCTGGATCACACGAACGCTATAAAAGTACTGAGCGTTTACAGTGGGAGAAAGATTTCGACTGTATTCTAAAATTCGGCGAGTGGATCATAGCACACGAGGTAGCCAGTCAAGAAGAATTGGACGCAATAACGAAAGAAGCTAAGAAGCTTGCTCGTGAGGGGAAAAAAGAAGCTTGGAGCATTTATCAAAGTCACCCTAACCAATTAAAAAACGAGGTCCTACCGCTATTAAAAGCCATTCAAACGCAAGGTGAAAAAGGAATCTTCATAACGAATACAATAAAGGAACTGGAATCTCACGAGGATTTAGAGGTTGCACATTCGTTTAAAGCAGTACGCAAAGCACTTCGAACCGTTACGGGAGATGGTAATATAGATGTTACTCCTCTTAAAAGTTGGTTAACAAAAGAAGAAGCGGTACAACGCGAACGTTACTCTTCTCATCTTTACAGCGTTCAATCTGAGGCGGCATTGCTCGATCATACGTCAGCTGAGTATGCTACTCAAGATATGGTTGATGCGCGTATTGTTCTTAGAGATAATTTTGATGCTCTATTTGCTAAGTATCCTGAAGCAATGGTCTTCGGGGAAGACTCAGGCAAAATTGGTGATGTTAACCAAGGCCTAGAAGGAATGCAGGCTAAATA
>JAOMWM010000054.1 GCA_028357285.1 Schleiferiaceae bacterium
GCACGAATTGGTAGGTGAGCGTATGACTACGACGCCAAAGCATTTTGCCTATTTAAAGATTGCAGAAGGTTGCGACCGTCCGTGTAGTTTTTGTGCGATTCCATTAATGCGTGGTGGTCACAAATCAACACCGATTGAAGATTTAGTCACAGAAGCTGAAAAATTAGCGGCAAAAGGGGTTAAAGAATTGATTCTCATTGCTCAAGATTTGACGTACTATGGGTTAGATCTATATAAAGAGCGCAGATTAGGAGCGCTTTTAAAAGAACTGGTTAAAGTAGAAGGAATTGAATGGATTCGTCTGCACTATCTCTTTCCTTCGGGATTCCCACAAGATGTTTTAGATATTATTCGCGAGGAGCCGAAGGTGTGTGATTATATAGATATTCCGCTGCAGCATATCGCTGATCCAGTGCTGAAGAGTATGCGTCGTGGTACTACAAAAGCGAAGACGGATGCTTTATTGGCGATGATGCGCGAAAAAGTGCCGGGCATTACAATTCGTACTACTTTGATTGCCGGTTATCCCGGCGAAACGGAGGAAGACCATCAGGTCGTATTGGATTGGGTTCGCGAACAGCGTTTCGACCGATTAGGTGTATTTGCATACAGCCACGAAGAAAATACGCATGCCTTCAATCTTGAGGACGACGTCCCAGCTGAAGTGAAGCAACAACGCGTGGATGAAATCATGGCCATTCAAATGGACATCAGTCGTGAACTAAATGAGCAAAAAGTAGGCAAGGAATACCGCGTACTGATCGACCGTAAGGAAGGTGCACATTTTGTAGGTCGTACGGAATTTGACAGTCCGGATGTCGATAATGAAGTGCTCATACCAGGTGAGGATATTTATCTGAAAATCGGCGATTTCTGCACGGTTAAAGTCGTTGAGGCCCATGATTATGACCTCATTTGCGAGGTGCTCTAATACATCAGTCACGGTCAAAGTATCGACACAATATCTTAGATTTTAATTGAAAGAGTTTTTCACAAATCGATGAGGAAAACTTCACTTTTCTGCGGCTTTAGATAGATGGAATTGGCTTGGGCAAACGTTATATTTGTTTATATGCGTATTTCCACTAAAATTCAAATTGTTATACTACTGCTTAGCAGTCATGGCGTCATGCAGGCGGCCACCCTGCACGAGGACACTTCCGCTGTGGCAGTACTAGTTAAAGCGCAGTGGGAATTAGTGCGTTCGCCTGCAACTTTTGAGCCGGCAGGATGGCAGTCAACAGAAGTCCCTGCATTGACGAGAGTGCAAGCCATTAAAATGGGACTGACAATCAACGATTTCGTAGACGAGCGCTTTGATCCAGTGAAGGGGAAACAGGCTGCGAGTAGTTATTATGGACTAGAATCTGATTACGCCCTTCAAGCTACAGTGAGAGCAGCCCCAGGAACAGTATTACTCAGTGTAGTGGCTGACGAGGGTGGCGTAAAACTGCGCGAGCTTGAATCAGCTAATCCTCATTTAACTCGCGATGTATTGCCGAAGGGTGCGGCGCTCTATGGAGTAGAATGGATGCCTGCTCCTAATGATTGGACCACGTTAGTTGAACAGCAGCAGAGGTATGAAGCAGACTTACTTGCGCAATATGAAAAGCGTAGAAAACAAGTATTGTCCTTTATGCCTGATCCATCCACTCACGATGCCATTACTTATACGGTGCGCTCCGGTGACTATTTAGGCCGCATTAGTACAAACTTAGGAGTTAAGGTAAGTGACCTACAGAAATGGAACCGCATTAAAAGCAATACGATCTACCCTGGTCAAAAACTAACCGTTTGGGTGCCTTCGAATAAGCGTGAATCCGTTCAAGTGGCTGCCGCTGCGCCGAAAAAAAGTCAAAAAGCAGTTCCAACATCTGAAAAAGATGCCCCGAAAAAAGATGCGCTGGCATTGGCTGGAGTATACATTACCTATGAGGTCAAGCCTGGGGATACTTTGTGGGGCATTGCCAACAAGTTTCCTGGTGTCAGCGCAGATAATATCAAGACTTGGAATAAAGTCGATGAATTGATCAAGGCAGGTGAACGTCTAAAAATCAATACCCAAACCATTACCGATTATTCTCCCGATAAATACCCTAGTACCCTTTAGGGCATGAATAAACCGGCACATCTTCTCTTATTTCTTTTTGCATTAGGAACCCTTATGCTGGGATTGAGTTTCCTTTCTCCAAAAGAGAAATGGCAGGTTGGTCCTTTCGAGATTGGATATTATACCCCGGGTGAATTACTAGGTACGCTTTGGTCCGAAGACAGTTCTGACAGCAAAGCAATTGCGGTTCCGGAAAATTCCGTTTTGGATGCGCTTATAGAAGAAACAGATACCGTGACGGCCCCGTTACTCTCCGAAGAGACGGAAATGTTGCCAGTGGCTGAACCGGTTGTTTTAGATACGGCTATACAGTTGGTAGATGTAAAGCTATTCGCCCCATTTTTTGAGGCATTGGGGCGCTTATCTGCCGATCCGAATTCTCGAGTTAGAGTGCTTCATTTCGGGGATTCGCAATTAGAAGGTGATCGTATTACTATGCAATTACGCGATGCCTATCAGCGTAACTACGGCGGTGCCGGCTTCGGTTATGTAGCGCTCCAACCGTTGGTCGCACCATCTTCTCTAGCTTTTGAAAGTGAAGATGGGCTTGTACGTAAGACGGTTTTTGGACGTCGCGATACTGCCTTTTCAGATATGAAGTATGGGCATTTAGGCTCTTTCACTTTAGTGGAACCTAATGATAGTGGTCAATTTGTTGGGACAGTAGCCTTCAAAAAGCGGAAATGGGGATACAGTCGAGCAAGAAATTTTACAACGGCTAAAATGCATGCAGAGGGCGCATCACCTTCCATCGTCCAGATTTTGGTGGCCGATACTATTTATTCTACCCGCATCTTTCCAGCAGGCGAGTGGACACTTGCAATCGATGTTCCGATTGAAGATAGATTTTCAATGCGTATCAGCTCTGAGCAAGAGATTCGAGTTTATGGCATTAGTTTCGAGAGCCCCTTTGGTTTTCATGCGGATAACGTAGCTATGCGTGGCGCATCCGGTATGATTTTTACTAAGATGAACGGAGGGCAGTTCAAAGCTTCATTAGAGCGGGAGGACTACGATTT
>JAOMWM010000057.1 GCA_028357285.1 Schleiferiaceae bacterium
TTAATAATCTCGTCGGTAAGGCCTTCCGCTAATACCTTTTGTGCGTCTCGAGTACCTTCCGCTTCAATCTTTTTCCGCTTAGCTTCCAAACGCTCTTGTTCGAGCTCAAATTCCATACGTTGGGCAATTTGCTCTGCCTCTAGTTTGCTCTCAATAGCGTCATACAAGCCGGGAGGCAGGCTGATACTCTTCATCAGAACCGATTCAATTACGAATCCTCGATCAATCAATAAACTATCCATATGATTGCTAATAGCCGCCTCTATTTCAGCCCTCTGACCACTGTGCATGTCTTTTGCCATGTAACGTGAACACACATCAGCGGCCGCAGATCTAAATACACTAAGGATCATGACCTGCTCATAATTTTCTCCAACGGTCTGAATTACATTTGGTGCTTGCATTGCCTCAATATGATATAATATTGAAATTTCCGCCATAACATTCAATCCTTCTTTCGAAGGTAGGTTCAAACGGACCTCAAGGTTTACTGTTCTTGTCGGAACTGTAATAACTCGCGTGATTAAAGGATTCAATCCTACTATACCGGGGTGAATAACTTTGTTATCTAGTTTACCGAGTTTGTTTTTCACTCCTACCGTACCAGGAGAAACTACTACACATGATGTGAGAATTATAGCAACAAGTGAGAAAATGATTGGTTTTAAGTTCATTATGGCAAGTATTTAGCGTGCAGCTTAGAAATTACAAAGACTATGCCAGAGTACCTATGAGGATACTGGTTCGGTTGTTACAATTCACCGAAAACTCGCGTTAACCGATGCTTATAAAAGGCGCCAATAATCCAAGCATCTGCTTTTTTAATTGCCCGCTATTGGCTGCCCAATAAGACTAGCCCGTCTCTTGGGGAGTTATACGGGGAGTAAACAAGAACAGGCGCCATAGGCGCCTGTTTTACAGTTACTTACAAAATATTTAGTCGGGATGACAGGACTTGAACCTGCGACCTCACGCCCCCCAGACGTGTACTCTACCACCTGAGCTACATCCCGAATAGGGCGCAAATATACTGCGAAATAGAGTTTTGATGAATGCTTAGTGACGTATAAAGTCTAAGACTACTTTGGACCATTCTTCATCACCTATATCCCATCGCAATCCATGTCCAGCGCCTTCATAAACAGCTTCTTGATAGTAGGCACCTTGATGTTTTTGCATTACAGATTCGGCGGTTTCTATTGGCGCGACGGCATCTTCCGTACCGTGCATCCAAAGCAATTCACCCGTATAATCCTCCATGTTTTGACCGATATCAAAATTATAGCTCGTTATCATTGAAGCTGGTAGACTTAAACCTGTTGCATTTTGCATGATGACATTCGCTGTACTTTGAGGCACTTCCATGATCAATTTTTGAACAGGAATTCTTGATCCACCAGCAGCGGCGGGTCCTGCAGGAAGTGAACCTAAAGAATTGGCCACTACAACCATTCGATCACTTGTTAGGCCTTGTGCTTGTAAAAAGGAAAGCACCGCGTCGTAATCGGCAGCCATGGATTCTGCACCTGTGGAGCGCCCGGTACTCCATCCGAAGCCACGGTAATCATACATCATAAACCCAAAATGATGGGATCCGCCAAGATTTGCGAATAACCCTGCAGTTTCCCAGAACATATCCATAGAGCTCGCGTTCCCGTGCAAATAAAAAATGATGGTATCCGTGGCTATTTGAGCAAGATCGCCAACATATAGGGCGTAGACAGTATCATTATCGGATTGGAAATCCATTAAATGAATCTTGGTTTCATCTACATGGTATTGTATATCCAACGGTTCATTTTTAAAGTCGTAGGTCCCATTGCCGCCGGCAAACAGGGCTGCACTCACGTCCGTACAGGATTGAAGTAGGATGCTGGTGATTAAAAGTGTAAGTAATATTCTCATGTCTAGAAATTTATGGCAATTCCCCAAAATGTTCCTCTACCCCCAAGACCAGCGGTACTAGGAATATAATTTTGAGGTATGTGGATCTCACGGGTCGGATTGAGTATTTTATATTCCAATTGGGCTTCGAACCATTTATAACGAAGTCTATAACCCGCACTAAAAGAAGGCGCGAGGATCTGCCCTCTACCAAAGTCCGCCAAGAACCAAGTCGGATCCACCCAGGTATTGGCAGATGCATTTAAAATGTGCGGACCATTTTGAAGGTATGCATTCAATCCTGCCTCAGGATAGAAACGAATGGTATAGTCCCGTGTACTCAAGAAAGACTGGGCTCCGTAGCTGTAAGAAATACCGGGTTTGAAACCTTGTTGTGGGACTAAAGTTGCGACTTGACCGGCTTCTAATTGGACCGCGCCTAGAAGCAGGCTAGAAAATTGAATCCCGCCATAATTTGTTTTAGTCGAAGAAACTCCTTTTGCCGCATAGGCGCCAATGACAGGTAGATATCCTTCATTAATTTGAGGACGACCTTGCGTCACCCCTATCTGCCATTGGCCATCATTTAAAGGAACAACCACTTTAGTCGGCGTACAACTAACCGCCATAATTACAGCGTAAAACGCTACGAAAAGCTTAACATTCATCATCGTTTATAACTCATTAAAAAACTCTATCCGTGGATAGGGTCCTGTGATAAAAAATTGGACCAATTCACCCTACATTTGGAATTCTAAACACAGAGATAATGGAACAACACGATTGTATCATCATTGGTTCAGGCCCAGCTGGATATACTGCAGCTATATACGCCGCTCGTGCGGATTTAAATCCCATCATGTATATGGGTCTTCAACCGGGAGGACAGCTAACGACGACCACCGAAGTAGACAATTTCCCGGGCTATCCCCAAGGTACAGACGGCAATGCGATGATGGAAGACCTAAAGAATCAAGCAGAGCGATTTGGAACAGATATACGCTTTGGATTGGTTTCTAAAACGGAATTGGCTACTGAGTTAGGTGGTTATCATACTTTGACCATTGACGATAGTCTTCAAGTTCAAGCAAGAACTATAATCATA
>JAOMWM010000055.1 GCA_028357285.1 Schleiferiaceae bacterium
TTTGGTGTGGTTTTCTACCTAGCTGCTGATCTTTGGTTTGAGAGCCCAAAGGAGCGTCGAATGAAGCGCGAATTGGAAAACATGGTACTTCAATACGAGCTGATGGATGGAAAATTAGACCAGCTCACAGAGGTCCTTGGCGATATTGAAAAACGCGACGACGAAATTTATCGGACCATTTTTGAAGCAGGCCCTATTCCGGCAGAAGTTCGTACCGCTGGCTTTGGGGGTGCGAACCGCTACCGTAACCTTGAAGGCTTCGAAAATTCAGAGCTCTTGATGGATACCCGCAAAAAATTGGATCAGGTCGCTAGTCGTGCCTATATTCAATCGACCAGTTTTGACGACGTGGTAGAGATGGCCCGTAATAAGGAAGCAATGCTCGCAGCCATTCCAGCAATCCAACCTGTTGCGAATAAGAGTCTCAAGAAAATGGCATCGGGGTACGGTTACCGCATACACCCTATATATAAAGTACGAAAAATGCATTGGGGTACAGATTTCTCTGCTCCCACAGGGACACCTATATATGCCACCGGTGATGGAAAAGTAACTACCTACAAACGTAGCCGCTCCGGTTATGGACGTCATATTGTTATCGACCATGGGTTTGGTTACAAGACGCTATATGCACACATGAGTAAAATCGAAGTTCGTCGTGGACAGCGCGTAAAACGTGGAGATGTCATCGGATATATCGGGTCTACAGGATCTTCAACTGCGCCGCACTTGCATTACGAAGTGATGAAAGATGGTCGAAAAATCAATCCGATCAACTACTTCTTTAACGATCTTTCTCCTGAAGAATACGAAGAAATGCTCATCATTTCGAGCCACTCGAACCAGAGCTTCGACTAAGTTTACCTTAGCCTGCAAAAAAGAGCGTATCTTTCCTTTATGAACGGAATTACATTGGATCATTTAGACAAACTGTACTACTCCATTGGGGAAGTAGCTGAGTTGCTGGAAATCAACGCCTCCAATATCCGTTACTGGGAAAAAGAATTTCCTAAACTCAAACCGAAGAAAAGCTCACGCGGCAACCGCAAGTTCACGAAAGAAGATATCCTGCTTCTTGCAGCGATAAAAGAATTGGTGAAAGACAAAGGCTTTACCATCGAAGGCGCACGAAAAAAACTTCAAGCCACGAAAAAAGACGAAGTTATTGCGCAACGCGAAGTGGTTGAAAAACTGACCTACATCAAAAGAGAGTTGCAGAAAATTCTCCGAACCATGAAGGCGACTTAAACCGTACCCAAAACACCCGATAATGAAAAAATCAACGATCAATTTATTAATAGTTGCCGGAATCCTCATAGCCCTTTTTAGCTGGGTCATCGGTGCGTACAATGGGCTGGTTACTTTAGACGAAGAGACCAATGGAAAATGGGCGCAAGTGGAAAGCGCCTACCAACGTCGAGCAGACCTTATTCCGAACCTCGTAAATACAGTGAAAGGATATGCGGAATTTGAGCAAGAAACTTTAACGGGTGTTATCGAAGCGCGTGCAAAAGCAACAGGCATAAACGTAGATGCAAATAATCTTAGTCCTGAAGCTATTGCGAACTTTCAAGCCGCACAGAGTCAGCTCAGCGGTTCACTTTCTCGCCTAATGGTCACAGTGGAGCGCTATCCAGATCTTAAGGCGAATCAAAATTTCCTTGGACTACAAAGTCAATTGGAAGGGACTGAAAATCGGATAAAGATTGAACGCGACAGATTTAATGTAAGCGTGAAAGAATTCAATGCAACTATTCGCAAATTCCCTAAAACAATTATTGCTTCGAGCTTTGGTTTTGAAAAGAAGGGGTACTTCGAGGCAGATGCCGGAAGCGAAACTGCACCTGAAGTCCAGTTCTAATGAGCGACTACGTCCGTTCACTACTCACTGAAGCTCAAGAACAAACTTTAGTTGATGCCATTACTCAGGCTGAACTCCAAACATCTGGAGAAATTAGAATTCATTTAGAAAAAACTACTGGTAACACTTCTGCACAACAGCGCGCAAAACAGTGGTTCGGTAAGTTAGAAATGCATAAAACTGCCGAAAAAAATGGTGTGTTGTTCTATCTAGCTATTGAAGATCGAACGCTCGCCTTGTGGGCAGGTGAAGGGATCAATGAGAAAGTTCCAACGAATTTCTGGCAAGAAATCATTGATCTTATGATTAGTGAATTTAAAGTACAGCATTTCTCAGAAGGGCTGATTGCAGGTGTAGAAAAAACGGGCCAAGCCCTTGGTAAATTTTTCCCACGACAAGATGATGATATAGACGAGTTGTCCAATGAAATTTCTAAAGGCTAGCCTATGAAACGTTGGATACTTCTGCTGTTATTGCCTATTTCCCTATTCGGTCAGAATGCGCAAGATTTATTGGATACTCCGCCGCCGAAGCGATTAATTTCAGATTACAGCGACATCCTTTCACCGAAAGAAGAGGCTTACCTTGAGAACCTGCTGCTCGATTATGCAGATACCACCTCAACTCAAATTGCGATTGTAACGGTCGAAACCACCGGGGGAGATAATATTAATCTAATTACTGCGGAAATCGCGGCGCATTGGAAGATTGGGCAGCAAGGCAAGGATAATGGCTGTCTCATCCTCGTCGCTTCTGGAGATAGAGAAATTTCTATTCAAAATGGATACGGTCTAGAACCCTATCTAACCGATTTCACTTCTAGGCAAATCATTGAAAACGATATTCTACCGCAGTTCAAAGCAGGCAGTTATTTCAAAGGCTTGGTTGCTGGTTCCAATGCCATTTTTGATGTGCTTAACGGCACCTATGAAGGTAAGGGCGGACGCTCAAACGCTAACGGAGTTATCAATTTTAAGAACTACAGGAAACTCATTTTTATAATCATTTTTATAATCATCTACCTCATTAGTAATTCTCGTGGTGGCGGTGGTGGCTACCGCACTGGTCCTTTCGGGTGGGGCATGGGTTCCGGCTATACCATGGGTAGTATGGGACGCTCTGGCGGAGGTGGAGGATTCTCTAGCGGAGGCTTCGGTGGCTTCGGAGGTGGAGGTTTCGGAGGTGGAGGAGCCTCTGGAGGATGGTAAAAAA
>JAOMWM010000058.1 GCA_028357285.1 Schleiferiaceae bacterium
GTATCCAAATCGTAACCCCGCTTGGAAGCAAGCGCTGTTAATTATTGATTTTCAAGGCAATACAAGAAAAGGTTCTAGTACCTCTCTCTCCGGGGCAAACAGTTGATAGAGATCTTAACGGTGTAAAATGGATATTCTTCAAAAACAGTAGCTTTCAATGGGGAACTCCTGAAGAGGATTTCTATTTCTTTAAAAAATGGCTTTATAGTGAATAACATATTATCTACAACTAAGATGAAATTTATGTTTTATTTTTTGATCATGTTTTATTTTACCAGTTGTAAGCAATACCCTGCTAAGGTCAATGAACCTGTGTCTTCAGTTGCTGTATTTAACAGCAAGCATTACGATCAACTTTTGAGGCAATCTGACTCTCTTCTTATGTCGTATACGAATTCAACGACAATAGAGAATGCATATAAAAGCTATTCCGATACATTAAAATTTTTGATTGCTGACCCAAGCCTCCGGTGCAGAATGCAATGAAGGTGTTTAGTCAAAAATCGAGTGTTAATTCTAGGAAAGTTCAAAAATTAGATATAGGTGCAATTCCGAGTGGGATTTATGTTCTGTATATTAAGGAACATGGTGTTGTTTTAGATCATATATATTTTGTAATTAAATAGGTTATTATTATGCGTCAAATTGTATTTTTTTTAATTCTGTCTACTTCGTTGTACGCTCAGAACTATCCGAAAGAAGATATAGGAGCCGTCGTTTCCAAGTCTTCAAATTCAATTCTACTCGTGCTTTCTCACCATCGGCCGGACAACCTAAAATTTAACCTAGATAGTGTTGTTTCAAATGTTAATGATACAATAGCTGTAGAATTATTTTATAGTGTAGGCATGTCTGCATCCAATTCTTTTATGACTTATTATGTAGACACGGTAAATGAAAGCTTTAATTTTTCAAATAGTTATTTTAGTTATGAAGTCTTCTATAACTATGAGTATGTGGATACTACCTCTAGTGGATATCAAAAGGTTGATTCTAATGGATTTTCTATTGCTTTAATAAACATTGCAGAATATAGCCAAATGGATCCGTTGGAGGTTGAATTTTATAACTGGCTAGATGGTAGGGATATAAACGTTAGATTTAATCTCTATGACGTTTCTGGAAAGTGGGTTAATGTTATGGACCCTAAGGATCTACCCAATGGTATGTACTTAGTTGTTTATGCCAGTGCCGAAGGGACAGGGGTCGTAAAGGTTTTGGTGAATCGGTGATATAAAGGATGGGGTAAGGGGTACATTTTGGTGCATTTTGGTACACCCGTTTGGGTAAAAAAAAATGCCCAAAACGTTGGTTTTGAGCATTTTGGTACATTTTGGCACCCTAGGTATGCGGAGAGGGGTTTTCGAACCCAGAGAGAGAGGCTCTTTGGATAGGATTCGAACCTTCACGCAACTAGCAGAAATTCAACGCAATACAAGTGTTTTTGAGTAATTGGACCACGCAGGTCGACGCAATTGAATGAAATTGCCCGTACCCCAAATCGTACCCCATCGTTTTTTGGGGTATGGTTTTATCGAAGTCCTTGCCCCGCTTGGGTTTCGTGAAAGTTTCGCTCGATTGCGGCGAATTGCGTAGGTGATGGTTGCGTAGTGTTTTCTACTTTGATCATGCGAATCTGGAAGACGTAACCCGCCTTGGGGTTAACCCACCTCAAGGCACTTAATAGTTACGTTGTATGAAGTCTAAATCGACCTTCAGTATCCTTTTCTTTCTAAGACAAGAAAGAGAAAACAAAAACGGTGCACCCCTTATGCTTAGGGTGAGTGTAGACTTCCCTAAAAATGTAGACTTCCCTAAAAATCGGACAGGTAATTAATTGATTAAATTAGACCTGCTATGAGGAAGAGTAAATTCACAGAAAGTCAGATCATCAAAGCGATCAAGGCCAATGAGAACGGCCAACGTGTTGAAGATCTCTGTAGAGAGTTGGGCATTCGCGCAGCCACCTTTTATGGATGGCGTAAGAAGTATTCCGGAATGGAAGCTAGCCAACTAAAACGACTAAAAGAGTTAGAAGAGGAGAACCGCAAGCTTAAACAGATGTATGCGGATCAGTCTTTAGACAACATGATGCTAAAAGACATCTTGTCAAAAAAGTTCTAAAGCCTTCTGTTCTTCGTGCTATGGTGAGCTACTTGCTAGCGGCCTATAAGGTGAGTATAGCGCGTGCATGTAGCGTTGTTGGTCTGCACAGATCTATGTGGTACTATCAAGCAAAGAAAGACGACAGTGAAGTTGTGGCGAAGCTGACTGAGTTGGCTGAAGACCTTCCCACCCGCGGCTTTGATGTGTACTACAACAGGATCAGAACAGAAGGCTTGGTTTGGAACCGTAAACGTGTTTTGCGCGTATACCGAGGCATGAAGTTAGGTATGCGCAGAAGGCACAAAAAGCGTGTTCCCACGCGCATACAACAGCCACTAGAGACACCAGGCTGCTTGAACGAAGTATGGAGCATGGACTTTATGAGTGACTCGCTCTCAGACGGACGTAGAGTACGCATGTTCAACGTCATAGACGATTACAACAGAGAAGCCCTGGCCGTAGAGCCAGGGTTGAGCTTTCCAGCAACACGGGTAACACGTGTACTTAATCAGCTGGAAGAAGAGATTGGGCTGCCTAAGGTCATCCGTGTTGACAATGGGCCAGAGTTCATCTCTAAGGAGTTTACTGCGTGGTGTGAGCGCAGAGCTATTGAGATACGTTACATCCAGCCTTGCGAAGGCCTGCATAATGGGTATGTTCTCGTCCCTTGGAAAATGTGGTGTCCAAACTGGTGACCACGACTGCAAAGAGTGGTTTAATAGCTGATAATCAGTACGGTAAAATATATGGTTCGAGCCCTGGTGGGATTCGAACCCACGACCTCTT
>JAOMWM010000059.1 GCA_028357285.1 Schleiferiaceae bacterium
TTGCTTAATCCGAAAATACAGCGGTTCGCGTCCCTAATTTCTTTTGGTTTGATATGTATGACTTCGTTAAGGAATAATCCTTCATCCAATGCAGCGTCAAGAAACCGATCTTTTCTGTCACAAGGAAGAATAGCCCAAAAACTGCCATTTGGCTTTAAAAGCCCAGAAACACTCATCACTAGACTCTTAAAATCTAACGTAAGTGCATGTCGCGCAGCAGCAACTCCCTGGTTACTCTTTGTAGGTCCTTCTTCGAAATAGGGCGGGTTAGAAACGATGATGTCGTAATAGGTATTCATCTCAAATTCCTGTACAGGCTGATGATAGCAGACCATTCTGGAATGAAAGGGGCTGTTCCTGAAATTATCCATTGCCTGTTTCGCACTAGGACCATGAATTTCAATTCCGTCTACAAAAGCGTTTGTAAAACGTTGGGCCAGTTGAAGGGCAATGACTCCGCTACCTGTACCTATGTCCAACACCCGTTGAACCTCACTTACAACTGCGCTTGAAGCAGCTAAGGCACCTAATAAACAGCCGTCCGTGTTTACACGCATAGCACATTGGTCGTGCGCTACTTCAAACTCCTTCATTTTAAAAGGCTTCGTATAATTCATATGCCTTCGTTAAAAGTAAAAATCTTAGGTCGCAAGGTGATGAAATAGATAATATTCACCAAAGCAAAAATGAAGTAAAAGAAGTTGGCTTCAATAAGCGTGTAGGAGAGGAGGAGGATTGTTGCGAATTGGACAACAACCCATTGCCATATATGAACCTTTGTTAAGGTTCGAAGTTTATCCGCCAATTCGTCTTCGGCGCTTAATTGTAGCATACCCCTTGTCCATATCCATTTTCCGAAGAAAGCATTTAAACCCGCTGCAACGGGGGCAGCAGTGTTTGTCAAATGCTGAATATCGAAAGTAATCACTGCATTTTCTTGAGCGGCATAGAGAACCACAGAAGTCACAACCAGTTGCAGAAGCAATAGCGACGAATAGATCAAATGAAGTGATCTAGGATCGTAAGGAAGTGGCTTTTTCATCTTGATTTAAAGGTCTAATAAACCTTCGGGTAAATCAAAATAAATAGATTTTTTCTTGTGATCAATACGTTCAATGAACGGTTCAACTACCGGTATCAAATACTGATTTTCCTTAGATTGAATACGGAATAGGTTTTGTGCTGATTGCTCGATGATTTCAGCAATCTGTCCAATATTTTCACCTTGATTAATGGCAGTATACCCTTCTATGGCTTTGTCGTAGAAGCTATTATCCTTTTTCGGTTCAGGCAGCATGCTGTTAGGAAGATAAACGGATGCATTCACTATTCTTTTCGCTTCGTCAGGACTCACATCCTCAAAAGAGAGCACTAATTTTTTCCCATTTAATGCACCACGTGATGAAACAAAAAAAGGAACCAGTTCCTGGTTAACTTCCAGTAAAACTGATTCCAATTCTTTAAAGTATTGTGGAGTAGAAGAGTCTATATGGAGGACCACAGCTCCTTTGTACCCGTGGAGTTTAGTGATTTTACCTAGTGAAAAACACTGCTCCTTTTGCACAATTACTCTGCGCTTTCTTCCGCTGGTGCTTCTTCCGTTGCTTCAGCAGCAGGTGCCTCTTCAGCAGGAGCTTCTTCTGTTGCTTCAGCAGCTGGTGCCTCTTCAGCAGGAGCTTCTTCTACAACTGGTGCGTTAGCCGCTTCAATAGCAGCTTTACGTGCATTGTTAACTTCAGCTTCAGCAGCTAGTCGTGCAGATTTGCTGGCCTGTGCGGCATCATTTAGTGACTGAACTTTTCCTTCGATTTTGTTTTCTTTATCAGAAACCCAAGCTTCGAATTTAGCATCTGCTTGTTCTTCTGTCAAAGCACCCTTACGAACACCTTCAAGCAAGTGCTTTTTCATCATTACACCACGGTATGATAAAATTGCACGGGCAGTATCAGTTGGCTGAGCACCTTTCATGACCCAAGATAAGGTAGAGTCGAAGTTCAAATCGATTGTTGCGGGATTGGTGTTCGGGTTGTAAGTTCCCAACTTTTCGATGAAACGACCTTCCCGCTTATTTCGAAAAGCAACCTGGCGCTGTTCTTAGCACAAGCATCGATAAATACATGTACATCAGTACACATGCCTTTTTTGAAAAGGATAAAATCCGTTGTAAATACTCTCAAACGGAAACGGTCGATGATGTAAAGAACTTACAGCATCCGATCTTACGTACTGTTTTAGAAGATTTCAATCTGAATGGTATTGAAGTAAGTTCTATTGCTGATATACCGGGTGGAACGGGCATGGGGAGCAGTTCTAGTTTTACGGTAGGCTTACTTCACAATCTAAGTGCCTACACGGGACGTTCGTACGGTAAAACGGAACTTGGCGCTGGCGCATGTCGTGTCGAAATAGACTTACTGAAAGAACCCATTGGTAAGCAAGATCAATATGCCGCAGCCTTTGGAGGTTTAAATGTAATTGAATTTAACCCTGATGGCTCGGTAGCTGTGCATCCAGTCAATGTCTCTAACGAAACGAGAGATACTTTAAATACCAATTTAAAGCTCTACTATCTAGGCAATCAAAGATCTGCAAGTGCAATTTTAGCAGAACAAAAAGAGAACACCTCACAAGAGTCTAAATTTCAAGCCTTGACCACTATGGTGAGTCTGGTTTACAAATTACGTGATGCACTTGAAGCCGATAATCTAGATGATTTCGGTTCGTTATTGCACGAAAATTGGCTTTTGAAACAACAACTCGCTTCTGGGATTACTAACCCTCGGATAACTGAGGCATATGCAGCAGGTCGCGAAGCAGGTGCACTGGGAGGAAAGCTCCTAGGGGCTGGCGGAGGTGGATTTATGCTATTTTACGCCCCTACTA
>JAOMWM010000006.1 GCA_028357285.1 Schleiferiaceae bacterium
TGAGTGACGTTAGAATACCTTACGGGCAGTCGAGAGGTCGTAGGTTCGTATCCCTTATTCTCCAATGCAACGTATCATTCGGATCGTATTGCTGTGATGGACTATTTCGTTCCTAGTGATGCAGATCAAAGAACAGGAGTGCTTAAAAAACACACCATTTATGTAGGTAATGTCCAAGCAAATAATATTGTGCGCGAAAGTGAAGTGACAGGACTTACATCAGATAAAAAGTCCATAAAGTCTATGAGGACAACACTGGACTTCAATGGTAATTATGCAAAGACTGATCTTACCTATGATGGCTATGGTAATGTGTTAAGCATCACGGGAGCAGAAAACCATGCTGGCCAGCGAGCGATGACAAGCTTTACCTATGACAACACATTAAAGCAGTTTGTTGAAACCGTTTCCAACCAGTTTGGAGAGAGTGTATGTAACAAATATGACCCTGAAACGGGGTTATTGTTGCAGAGTATTGGTATCAATGGCCACCCCATGGTGTATCAATACGATCAGTTTGACCGTATTGAGAATATATGGGCGCCTAAGGAGATATATAATTTCGGAAGTGCACCTACCATTTCCTATGAGTACACTTTGTATTCTGATAATGGCGGTGGTACTGTGACACAAGCTGTGGCCATCACCAAACACAACCTTGGAACAGCAAATTCTAATGCGGATCTTTCAGTGCAGTACCAACCCATGAATTGCAGTCTGGTAGACTTATCCGGAAGGCCTTCAATGACGCAATATGTGCGTACTGCAACCATCGTGGATGGCATGGGTAAGGCTGCTCAAATTCATGCTGATCAATCCGGAACTGCTGGAAGTACCAAAGACAAATTCCTTATTTCAGGACCACAGACTCTTGATAAGTTTGGACGATTGGAACAGAGCTATGCAGATGTTTTTGTTTCAACTCATACGTTTGGTGATTTGTATATCGACCAGACTTACACTTCAAATGATTTGATGCAACGCAATGTCTCCTATGACTACAATAGCAGGGCACTCTCCTCTGAAAGCTGGGGAGCTGAATCCGTTGGTAGCGGGCAGTGGACAACTACAATTATGGAGTTTGGCTGGAACAATGATATTAATGGATCAGTTCATTACTTTGAAAAATCCTCAGTTTCTAGCAGTTTAGGGACGGGCAATCTAACGCCTGATTTGGTAGCCGCTAGCTACATTGATGCGAGAGGACGTAAGATTGGTCAAATCACCTATGGCGCCACCCCGAGTGATCATATCGTTACGCTGTTCAATTACAATGAGATTGGTGAGTTGATGCAAGTAACAGACCCCATTGGCGCAATGACTACCTACACCTACGACCTTGCGGGGCGTGTTTTAGAGGAAGACCATCCTGATCGTGGTATTACACGAACCACATACGATAATGCCAGCAATGTCACAGCGATTGAAACACCGGCCACTTTTGATGTCGGCGGAGTGATTTCAATGAACTATAACTACAACAGGCTTTGGAGTAAGACCATGCCGAACTCTGGAGGTCTTGACCTCTATGACATAGAGTATGCCTACGGCTACAAGGGTGATGGCAAGAATGGCGCTGGACGCATTGTAGAAATTAAACAAGGCCAGTCCTTTAAAGTTGACCATCTTAAGTATGATGAGTTAGGTCAAGTCTCTGAAGAAGATGTGACCATTGATGTTCCTGTGTACGGCCTCAGAAACTTTGTTACGTCTAAACACTATGACTCGTTTGGTAGGATTCTTCAAGCAGCTTACCCTGATGGCGATGAAGTAGAGTATGGCTATACCTCCAATGGAGAGTTAGAATCTATTTCATCAACGGTCAATGGCGTAAGTCAAGATGTGATCTCCAACATTAAGTATAACGGCTATGGTCAAATCAGTGAGATTAACTATGGCAATGGCACATCAACATCCTATTCCTACGATGCTGGTAATACGAAAAAGCAAGCAACATTAATGGGATCAACGGTGGAAGGATATGTCTCTGGAAATACCTTGACAACAACCCTCCTTGATCGTCAGTATGAATACAATAAGCAGGGAATGGTTTCCAGCCTAGATAGAGATGTCCATGGCAGCCTTTTAGGCTCAACTGGTACAAAGTCATTCAGCGATAGCTACACCTATGATGCCTTTGGGCGCTTTGAGAGCCACGACCATTCTCAAGTTGGTCAATCCAGTCAAAGCTACACCTACACCTTGGATATGAGCTACAACAAGGCAGGAGGCATTCTGTCAAAGGATGGTACAGGAGTTGGCTTCCAGAGTGTGGCGTCTCTTAACTATGACCTTCAGTACAACTATAACGGTAATAATTCCCACCAACTTGTTAGCGTACAAGACCAGGATAACAACGTACAATCTACCTATCAGTACAATAGCTCAGGTAGCATCAAACATATGGACGATCCGACTATGGGAGATCCACAAGAGTTTTTCTGGAATGAAGAGCAACAACTCGTTGGTGTAAGTAATGACCAAGGCATCCACCATTACGTCTATGACTACAAGGGTGAGCGCATTATGAAGTCGTCTGTACTTGTTAGCTCTGTTTATGTCAATGATGAAACTATTGATGAGGTACACAACCTGGATCCATATACAGTCTATGTAAACCCGTACTACGTCATCACAGGGATGACTGGAGGTGATAAGGTGTCCAAACACTACTATATGAACACTCAGCGTGTGGCAACGGATATTTCAATTAACTACACCGGTGAGTCTGATTCTGATGGTCCGAAAAAAGGAACACAAGAAGATGAGAGCATAGACATTTCCAGTCTAGCTATAGAAAACCTTAATTCCATTCTTGTTGGACTAGAAAAGGGTGCTATTGATAAAAGTGACAATTTATCGCTGCCATCCGTGTATGTGTACTATCCTGACCTAGTAAATACAACTGAATCAAACGGTATTGAATCCAGCAGTTCGTCAAGAATCATGTTCTGGTATCATCCTGATTACCTAGGAAATGTGGACCTCATTACCGAGAAGGATGGAAATGCCCATGAATTCTTCATGTACAACCCTTGGGGTGAACAGATGCATCAGTGGAATGCAAACACGTATGGATTTAGTTCGCCATATAGGTTTAACGGCAAAGAGTTGGATCCAGAGACAGGACTAGCGTATTACAGTGCAAGATATTATCAAAGCAAAGTGAGTATTTGGTTAAGTATTGACCTAAAAGCTGCTGAGTACCCATCAGTCTCTGGTTACACAGCAATGAATAACAACCCCCTTCTATATATAGATCCAAATGGAATGGAAAACATTGTTGTTGTTGGCTCTCAGTCTGATAACAGCGCTGGAAATAAATTAATGTTTGCCAATCAAGGTATTAGGGCAATAAAAGAAATGTCCAAAAACTCACCAAATGAAAGTAGGTCAATGATAATTTTTACAGAAGGCTATACAGATGATCAATTATCAGCAATTGAAAAATCCGTTAAGTCTTATGGAGGTACACTTGTGAAGGTGAATTCATCTGAAGAGTTTACTAACTATGTAAACTCAAAATCTAGTTCTGGCGGTGAACTTTCAGGCGCTAGAGAAAATGATAAAATAACCACAATGGAAATTTACTCACACGGACTCCCAGGATCTATTGAGTTTGGTTACGAAGGCAAGAGTGAGAGTAAGTACAAATTGGACGCAAGTAATGTTTCTAATCTTAACCCTGGCGCATTCAATGGCACCAATTCTACAATATATTCTTATGCTTGTAGAACTGGAACAGGCAGTAACATTAATTTCATAGGACCTACATTTATGATGAAAACATCAAAAAGTTTAGCACAAAAACTAGCTAATGCTACTGGGGCTCATGTTGTAGCATTTCCAGTAAGAACAGATTACCAATTTACTCTCGGTACTTGGTCTGAAAGAAGGTTTAGCTTTCCTCGTGCTGCACCAGCGAATTATTTAATTGACGGTGGAGCCTTCATGCCGACTGGCGCGGCTCATCCCGTAACAGCAGGCGGTAGTCCCTTTGGATTTTACAGCGGTGAAATGAACTTTTATCCAAAAAACTAATATGAAGTATATTTTAAAATTTAACTTTCCGTTAGGGACAATAATTATGAGTACATTGATGTTCGGATGTACTGATTATAGCACAAGAGATTCAGCTGAAGTTAGATACTCAGACTATAAAGTATTTGATCATTTCGAAGGATCATATGAAAATTGTAAAAATGTAGTTTATCAAGATTTCGAGCTTCATTTTGAAATGGAATCTCCTCTAACTGATTCAGATTTAGAGTTGTTGGTGATTAGAAATGGACTCATCTACAAAGGAAGTTTTAGAGAAGAGATTAGAATAGAAAACCTTCCTTTTTGCCTTGATGACGGTGGCTGGCTACAAACGTTGTCTTTTGTGATATTGGATCATTCAAAAAAACAAGCATATATGTGGACTAGAAAGAATTCTTATCGACTTCATGAAAGGAAATCTTATGTCATACGATTAATGAATTCAGGAAATTATCGAGTAAAAGGTATGTGGTTTCTAAATAGTTAAATCCAAATTGCATTTTAGGAACACAACGAATTGTAAATCATCAGCGGAATTTGGACTGAAGTCTGCTTTGTAAACGATTTGTTTATCTGGATCTATTCACTTGATATTATCGATATTGGGTAATCAAAACCCAAGTCAAAGGGGTTAAATGTGGATAATTTCTACTTTTTCACAATTCTTGTATACCCCGAGTCAATTCATTTATATTTGGACATACCTTTTTGGTAGCTTAGGTTTATTGGTTTGGTAAAAGGGAGTTGTTTTTTATGTAATGCAGCTCTCTTTTCTTTTTAAGTAATTGTGTAGTCTTACGTTTGAGTTTGGTATTTTAGAATCATTGCAATAGAATGACCCATTATTATGGACGTAGATCCCTTCATTTACGAAGCAAATAATAGGCCGATAGATGATTTCTGCGGCCTCTCGGCAGCGGAGATGCACCAATTGGTTCATAATCCTATAAGTGAAGACTCAGTAGTTAGATTCAAAAAACCTATTACAGACGATGTTCTGGATCGTATCCCTCTTGCTAGGCTGCTTGAAGAGTTCATTAGGTTGTTTAATGAGAAGACAGAGTCGATGAAGTTGACGAGCACGGGATCGCTACAACAGGGCGTCTTGCGTGAGCTATACGCGAAAGGAATAGTTCGAGATGATTATCTGGATTACCGGAACAAGCCAATCACGCGAGAAGTTCAATGGGAAGCGATGTATGCATTGCATAATGTTGCCAGATTAAGTGGCCTAGTGCGCATGCAGCACAATAAACTTTATCTGACCAAGAAGGCAAAGAAACTCATGAAGGACAGAGCAGAACTCTTTAAGTATCTACTAAAAGCCTATGCGGAGCAGTTTAACTGGGGGTATATGGACGGATACCCAGACGAGCCCGTTGGACAGGTAGCGTGGCCGTATACACTTTATCTGCTAAACAAGTATGGACATAAGCCACAACCAACAGCATTCTATTCAGACCTATACAAAAAGGCCTTCCCTCAGCTTGCTGTTGGGTTCATTGACACAGCGTATGGCACTGGAGAGAGCTATTTCGCAAATTGCTTTAAAGTCAGGACTTTTACCAGATTCTTGGACAGGTTTGGTTTGATTGAATTGGACAAAGGGTTGATTGATAAGGACCAGCAGGTAAAGAGTTCGCCTCTTTTGAAGGAACTCTTTGAATTTGAGTAGCTTAAAACCACACTCACAGAATTCAAATTTCCATGTAGATAGTAATAACACTTCTGATGAGTTACTCACAATGGTGTATTAGCCTAAAAAGAGTAAAAAATTGCTAATCGACGTCATTCTATACAATGGGAAAATCAATAGACCTTTCCGCAATAAATCATAAACAATTATAGAATGACTAACACCCTGCCAATCCATGAACTGGTTCAAGAGCTTCGTCGTGCCGATATTAATATATCAGCTAATGTCAGTGAAAACCTACACGGAATTCTAGACTTTAGCTACGAGTCACCAATGGAGTTTAATGGTCACGCGGAGAGAGAGGGGAATGAACCTAACGCTCCAATACGCTCAAAATCAGTTATTTACGAGAACTCTTTTCGCTAAGTCAACCCGCTAAGCAACCCAATCGGCCGCGGAGGGCATTTCGCCCAATTGCTTGACTTAACAAGGCGAATATAAAGGATTTCACCTAAAGGTTCGATTCTCTACAAGCTCGTTCTTCAGACAATCAGTTTGGTTCGAAAAGTCTCGAACCCACTTTGTAGCTAAGGTTCGTATTGCCTAGCTTCACTGGAAAAGACTTTTCTTACCGTGATTGTATTCGAATTTTCGCACTAAACGTTCGGCTATCATCTGATTGTATTCGAATGACATACATCCCATCGGGGATGACTCTTTTTTCAAAGAGATTTATCCTTCGCATGCCATGTTCTAATGAGGCTTGTTGGGTTAACACATGCCTTCCACTGAGATCATAAATCTGGATTTGAATGTTGTTTGCTTCTGGAATCTCAATAGAGAGCATTCCATCTGTAATAGGGTTGGGGTAAAATGCGAATTTGTCTAGATGTTTAAAATAGACGGTATCACAACCGGGTTCGGTACAGCCAATGCTATCCAGTTTTAAGACCCAGCCTCTACTTTGAGGCCTTCCCGTTGAATCGATGTTAAAATATCTACCGGAGCATATGATTCCGCCATCTAGGGTTTTATCAATGTCGGTGATGTAACTGGCGTCATATCGTTTAATATCATTTTTATCATATAGGTAATCCCTGTACCATAGGGAGTCTCCTTTACTTGATACCGATAAAAGAAAGGAAAGATTTGTAACGAAGAAGCTGGAATCACTCATGAAATCTTTTAAGGTACCAGAAATGACATAGGTGCTATCCGTCAATTCAAGGACATCCGTTACAAACCTCAAATTTGCCGTACCTGAGAATCCGTCATAAGGTATTTTGAAATACTCTTTCTCCCAGACCGTCTCCAGAGTAGCGTGGTGCAACTCCGCAACTGTAATATTGAAAGCTTGTTCATAGTAGCTATCGCCATTGCTTGCGGTACCTTTCCCATAAACCACTAGAAAGTTTCCGTTTTTGAGTTCTCGAGCAATGAGACGCGTATTTCCGTGTTCAGGGTTTCTAAAAACACGATCTTTTAGCTTTCTACCCGTGCTATCTGTGAGCATGATGTAGGATTCCCAACTTTGGAGGTCATTTGAGCGATATCTAGCACCTCCTACCACTAACCTATTTCGACTGGTGGAAATGATACTATGACAGGAATAGGCGTGCATACTACCAGGCGGATGGTATAGTTTCTCCCAGTTTCGGTTACCCAAGCTGTCTAATCCACTCAAATAAAGACTTCCAACAGGATCGGTTCTACCAATATCTTTGGTGACAACCCCTGTAACAATTAATTCATTTTTTTGCCAAGTAGAAGTTATGCCAACTGTTCTTAATGAATCTTCACACTGAATGATTGGCCCAGTAAACCAAGTGTTGTTGGTGTATCTCCTTATGGCAAAGCCACCGGATATTTCAGGTGTAATGGTTCCTGTTAGAGAATAAATAGATTCATTTCGTAATGTACTTCCTCCTGCACCTTTAGGATAGTTGTTTTTTAACACCTCTAGTAAAGAATCTTCTATGCTGATTGTGCCATTAGCGTTTAAAAACAAACTTCTAACTCCAACGCCTCCCGATATCGGCTGTATTTGGCTTGGTGTGTAATATCCTCCGTCAGGCAAAGCAACAATGCTCCTACAATCTAATGACGGAGCATAGAGCTTATTGAAATAGATCTGTGCTTCTCCAAAGAATGGAAAAAATAGCAAGAGGGCGATAAACGCCCTCTTGACTTTTGATATTTTAATGTTGTACAACAATCTTAATACTTCTTGGTTCTGATTCCTCAGAATGGACTTTAACTATATAAGTTCCTGATGCGAGGGTAGATAAATCAAATATAGCTGTTCCCATCTTAAGTTCTTGACTACCAATAAGGACTCCATTTAAATTATACAGCAATGCCATTCCATCCAATACATCTCCAACATATATTTGGACAAGGTCGCTTGCTGGATTAGGATATACTCGGATCAAAGCTTCAGGGTTAACCGATTCAATATTACTGTTCTCCGTTTTGAATGACGGCACATCAGGTATGCGTACCTCTTCCTCATAATAGCTAGACATGCCTAACAAATCCAAAACCGAATTGGCCCAAAGCATAGGAAGATTTTCATTTCCTGAACTGGCTAAAGCTATAACGGTTGCTTTTTGCGTTTCATTCATTTCTGTCCAAGAAAGCCCTTCTTCAGCCATAGAAACACGAAGGTTGTACCATGATTGAAAATCAGCATAATCCAAGGCGTCTTGTGAAGAATAATTTGCTAATTGAGGGATGCCGCTAACCAACGTGTTTACCAAATTATGTTGACCATTGTCAATATAAGCGTCGGCTAACATATATTGATAAGATATTTCAGTTCGTGTTTCCAATAAATCAACGATACTATCTAATCCGTTGTAGCTTTCACTGGCAGCATACAAACCAAGAATTGAAGAAATCGCATCGTGTTGGATACCAATGTTAGCAGCGATTTCTCCCTCAAGCTTCTCTTTAGCGCCATAACTGCTCGTACCGTTTTCAATATCCGATACAATCCATGCTGGCATGTTTCTCTGATAAATCAAACCCATTAAATGTGAGGCCTTAGGTGCATCGGGATTGGCAAGCATTATGTTTCGGAGCATCAAATCTGGGAAAGTTGGGTCTAAAATTAAGGATTCAATAATACTGTGATCCAGATAAGGGCTTTGCGCCATTAAGTCCATATAAACATTGTACCAGTTACTGTTTTGACTAGCAAATAGAATATCTGCTTCCAGTTGCCAATTGTCTTCTGTATTGAGTAATTCTTCCACGGAGAGAGAGGGTTTTGAACCCAACGCTCCAATATGCTCAAAATCAGTTATTTACAAGAACTCTTTTCGCTAAGTCAACCCGCTAAGCAACCCAATCGGCCGCGGAGGGCATTTCACCCAATTGCTTGACTTAACAAGGCGAATATAATGGATTTTGCCGAAGGTTCGTTTCTCATATTAGCCAGCTTCTGTTACGTATTCATTGTTCGGAATATTCCGAACAGACGTTTGGAACCACGTATAAAACTATAATCCTAGTGTCTTCAGTATCTTCACTAATGGATCAAAATAGGATTTCATTCTCAAATTAAAGAAGGGTCAAGGATTTGGTTGCCATACTCTGCGGGGCAGCCTATATAAGTTTCTCCAGGGCTCAAACTTCGATACTCATGCGCCAACGGATCCACACTCAACCACATACTCAGTTGATTGTCATAATACCTCGCCCCATAATACGCAAGTCCCGTCTCCTCATCCAGCTCTTTACCGTTAAACCTATAACCTATTCCTCTATATGCGTTTTGACAGAGTAAACAGTACCGATTTTATAAAATTGAAGTGTTCATATTTAGCATCCCATCATTCTAACGCCATATAAATCTATGTGGATCTAGTATCCGCTTTCCTTTTGACCATTCTAATCGTAATTCATGGATATCTCTCTCTTCATTCTGATGCCACCAATCCTCGTAACATTCCTTAATCTCCTTAATCTCCTCATAGTCCAGGGCTCGATATACAGGTTGACCATCTTCCACAGGTAGAATAACCCCCATCATAGAATTAGTTTCTATTTCTTCATCATTCGGTTTTTCAGTTGAAAGAACCATTTCCACATAATACGCACGGTTTATGCCAAGATAGGAGTCCATGAAATAGGGGTAAAATGTTGAAGAGTAAGGATTATGATGACCAACAACACCTTTATCTTGTGTATCAATGTTACTGATCAAACAAGATATTGATTCTTTAGGGTTTGATTTCAAATAGTTAATCCTATCAATTTCACTTTCAAGGTTCTCAACTTCACTAAAAAGAATTGAACATTCGCTCTCGCAGGAATTCCCGAAGCTCAACACCACTGAAATCAGCAATAAAAACCTCAATACACTATATGTCATCGTTTTAAAATTAACGGTGGAGCTACATAAGTAGCATTTTGTCTCGGAGAGAGGGGTACTAGAACCTTTTCTTGTATTGCCTTGAAAATCAGTAATTAACAGCGCTTGCTTCCAAGCGGGGTTACGATTTGGATAGTTCTCCTCCGACAGAGGGCTTCTCCGGAAGATGCGCCAAAATGCCAACCAATGTGAAGATAAAAAATTATAATAATTCCAATGCATTAGGGTAGGTGCTTTTTGAGATTACTCTCTGGCAATCGCGGAAGTAGTGTTCGGAATTTTCCGAACACACGTTTGGAATCACGTATAATTCTAAAACCTCAGTGTTTTCAGTACCTTCAGGTTTGCGTCAAAACAAAGTTTCGATCTCAAAGTAAATAGGAGAACTGGATTTGGTTTCCAGACTCTGCGTGGCATAGGCCCTGAAGAAATTTAATTCAGCCGTAGCAAAGTGCGTTTCTTCAAAATCGTCGAGCAATTGAGGGAAAGCCAATAAATACATCGCGGCATAGTCCAGCGCATCGTATCTCTCGTTTTTAAAAATGTGGAGTAGGTACAGATTGTATGGCCATGCGAGTTGCCCCACTGGTGAAAACGGATAAAGATCATTGTACCCCGGAGAGAGAGGGATTCGAACCCTCGGTACCTTATTGAATTGAACTAATCGGTTACTATTAGAACTAACTCTTATCCGTCTAAAATAGGAAGTTCCAACGAGTTTGACAATTTTACTTTTTCGTTTTGTCATTTCGTACACGCAATCATTGAATCTGTAATGATTATCCTAAGCTCGGTGACATCTCTGGCAATCGCGCAAGCCATGTACGGTATTTACCGTACAAATTTCTACTTATCTTTCAGTGCGGAATTAGGGAGTTCAACTCCTGCCTTATTGAATAAATTTTCAGGTTTCTATAGACCTACCTCTTTTTGACTCTAAGCCGATTTGCTTTTAAAGCTCTTGGTACATGGTGAATTAAGGGGTGTAGTTCCCTATGTGTGATTTGTTGTATGTACGTAGAAACTTTAAGTAGTTTCTAGGTTTTAGGATACTTATGTCTTTTGATATATGTCTAAATGAATCATTCAATCTTCATGTATTCAATTCTTTATATGATTTGTTGGTAAGGAGTGGTTTTCATAATCATTTAAAGAATAGAAAAATGAATCACAAAAATTCACGTTATCCGCTAGAGCTTAAGTTAGCGGTCAGTCTAGGAGAAGAAAGGGAGTTATACTCAAGAGAAGAACTAAGGGGAATTCCAAGAACGACGCTTTCGGAATGGCGAAGGAAAACACCTGATTTCTTTTACCATCAAATGCTTGAAGCAGAGAAGCAAAAGGATTTGATAAAGCTTTTTAATCGTCAATTATCAAATAAGAAACGAGAGAAAGAGATGCTTGGTACCTACATTGCTTTTATTGACTTTATCATAGAATCAATGGGTCAGAAGGCGTTCGATAAATTTTTGACAAAACATCGCCTTAAATATGTTGCCTATGTCGAGTCGCTTCCTAAAGTCATATCTCGAAAGCGTTTCTTGAAGGTCACTAACGTAAGTACGACAAGATTTTGTGGGTGGGAGCTCGAGTCGAATATCCATTGTTTATCTAGTGCAGATAATGTTTGTATTAAACGACGTCCACGACAGCTTACAAAGAAAGAAAGAGCATTTGTTGAAGAAATTGTAGAGAAGGGTGGACCAAATAAATTTGCCATATGGGCAGATAATTTCAAAAAAGGAAAATTGAAATTGAGCTTGACTACATTCTACAAATACACGAGAGGATTACTAACAGAATATCAAAAAAGGAAGGCACCTAGGACACCTAATTTGGTTCGCGCTGAACGCTTGCACGAAATCTGGCACGCGGATATCAGTATTATAAAGACGCTTGACGGAGTAAAGCACTATTTATATTGTGTGATGGATAATTACAGTAGAGCTGTACTCGCTTGGCGGCTTGCGGATAAAATAGATAATGCGATATCAGTGGAGGTTTTAGAAAAGGCATTTGTAGATTCGAAACCCACACGGCCGATTGTGAAAATGGACAACGGCACAGAAGAGAAAGCTACCCTTAATTATATGACTGATGGAGGTTCAGAGAATAAAAGGATAGATAGTAAAGTGACCTTTGCGGTGAACCATCTTGTGGCTTGGAAGAATATTCGTTCGTCTAATTCTATGATTGAGCGTGTCTTTCATACGATGAAGAATGAGTACAAATACATTCTCTTTGCCGCAAATTTTGAAGAGCTTAATGCCTTATTAGAGCAGACAATTAATGCGTACATGGATAGACCACATTCCCAGCTGGGTATTTACACACCTCGTGAAGTTATGTTGAGAAGATCAGGTTGGTTCGATGAGAAGTCAGCACTTAAGGATGGTGCAGAAAGGCGTCTTAAACTAAACCGTAATTCAGGTTGTACGAATTGTTCGTGCAGCGATAAATCCTCTTGTTTGAAAGAGGGTAGCCAAGAATAAGCTTGTTCCCAGTCGCTTTGGTGGCTGGGATTTTTTTTTCGCTTCGCTCAAAAGATCCCTTGAGTGGGAGCCCTTCCAAAAACATTTGAAAACCAATCCGCCTTCAGCGTTCTGTATTTTTTATACCCATCCCGCTCACTGAAGCGAGCTTCGTTCGCGAATGGGAATAAAAAAACCAGCGTAAAACGCTGGTTTTCAGGTGTTTTGGCGGAGAGAGAGGGATTCGAACCCCCGGTACCTCGCGGTACGCTGGTTTTCAAGACCAGTGCATTCGACCACTCTGCCATCTCTCCGATGAGAAGCTTTTAAAACTTCCCGAGTGGGCGGCAAATTTAAACAGGATTTGATTGTTTGCAAGGATAATTATGCAATTATATTTGAGGTATGCTTCTAAAAGTAAAAATTGTCCTACTAACTCTTACGGCGACTTGTTTTGTACAAGCCCAGAATATGAGGTTATCACTTGATCCTAGCATATATGTCACGGCTCAAGGTACACCTTATGTGGATCTGTATACGACGTTAGATGCCAGTACAATAGGGTTTGAATTGAATGCGGATAGCAATTGGGTTACCTCTTTTAAAGTTGTTGTGCAAACGGCCGGAAAGTTAGATGCTTTTACCTTTAACTACGCGCAAGAAGACAGTGCCTCAGGAGCTCCATTATTACTTCAAAAAAGTACATTCGCCTTTGAAGATTGGACCCATCAGGTCTTAAAAATCGTTATTACAGACGATGTTACGGGCGATTTTATCGAATTAGAAGATACCCTACATTTTGAAGGAGAGGAGGCCTATTATCTTTCCAATCCTATCGCTTTAGATACGCTAGAATCGGACAACGTTGTCTACCAAAAATCAGGCAGTGCAGTAATTCCTAAGCCATCCTTGGGTTTACCTGTATTCGAAAATGTCCCCATTGAATGGTATTCTGAGGTTTACATTAAAGAAGGACAATATGTCCTCAGGTACGAGCTTCAAAATGCTTCAGGCGATGCAGTAAGTGGTACGCAAGGTTTCAAAAGGTTACAGGATGGGGTAAATCCAATTCGCATAAGCTACGCAATGGATGGACAAAATAGCGGCGCTTATGCCATCAAAACTGAACTTTTAGATGCTAGTGGTACAGTGATTAAGGAGGCCTCGGAGTCATTGATGTGGTACAATGATGAAATGTTGATTGATGCATCTTTACTAGAAGGTGTATTAACGAGAGCAACTTTCGAAAAATCTTGGGGAAATTGGGACGAAGTACCTGAATACCTTAGTATGATTGCTCCACTGGCGTCTCTGGCTGAGCGCAGGTTGTTAATGAATCTAAAGGAGTCCATGGATACCGCTAGGGCTGCATTTTATTTGACACGTTTTTGGCAGGAGAAAGCACCGGACCAAGCGTTAGAATCTTGGATAGGTTACAAAAGGGTTGTGGATCAGGTAGATGCTGAATTTGGGTCAAAGACCTTACCTGGCTATAGAACCCAAATGGGTCGCGTCTTTTTGCAATACGGTGCACCTTCTTTAGTTGAGGAACGTCCATTCGACGGAAAGAACTACCCCTATCAAATCTGGCAATACGACAGACTGGTGAGCTCAAGTACTCCAATACAGCAAAACCAGGTGTTTGTATTTGTTGATCAAGAGTTAGTCGGCCGTCAATATACATTGATACACAGCAGCGCTATGGGTGAAGTAAAAGATCACAAGTGGCAATTTCATTTGTCCCGTCATTCAAATACAGGACCAGATATCGATGCGACTTCAACACAATACAGCAGAGATAATTTCGGAGAGCGAATTTCAAATTCATTAATTATTGGGAATCAGGGTACCTGGTTTGACCAATTCAATAATTAACAGGATGAGTACTACCATCGCCGTAGCCGTCTTAAATTGGAATGGAAAATCGTTGCTTCAAACGTATTTACCGGGCGTAATTAAAGACAGTGCTCCTCATAAAGTTTACGTCATAGACAACGACAGTTCAGACGAAAGCCTTGCTTATTTAAATGAGAATCACCCCGAGATAACCGTCATCCAGACTGGCGAAAACCTTGGTTATGCTGGGGGATACAACGAAGGTTTAAAGGCAATTCAGGAGCCTATTTCGATATTATTAAATAGCGATGTTCGAACAACTCCTGGATGGCTTAACCCTATTCTTGAGCACTTTGAAAATCATCCTGACTGTGCAGCTTTACAACCGAAAATACGTTGGGACCGTTCTCCAGAGCAGTTTGAATATGCAGGAGCATCCGGCGGATTCATGGATCGGTGGGCATACCCTTTCTGTCGCGGTAGGGTATTTGGTACGCTCGAAAATGACATAGGTCAATACAACACCCCAAAAGAAGTGTTTTGGGCCACAGGGGCCTGTTTAGCGGTTCGTACGGAGGTATTTAAAACCTTAGGAGGTCTAGATCCCATGCTCTTCGCGCACATGGAAGAGATTGATCTGTGTTGGCGAATGCAACGCGCGGGTTTTGAGGTATGGGTTCAGCCTGAAAGTACCGTTTATCATCTGGGAGGAGCCACATTAAGCGCAGATAATCCGAAGAAGACATTCTTAAACTTCAGAAATAACCTGATTATCGTCATGAAAAATTTACCCCATTTTTCAGCATTGGGCGTCATTTTTCTTCGTTTACTACTCGATGGACTTGCGGGAATCCAGTTCTTATTGGCCGGCAAACCAAAGCATACCTTTGCCATCATCAGAGCTCACTTCGATTTCTACGGCAAGTTCACGAGTATTCAACGCTCAAGAGCGCGAACAGCTAAATACCCATTTAAACGTTTCAGTGACCTGAAGGGGACTTACCCAGAATCAGTGGTTTGGCAATACTATGGTAAGGGTAATAAGCGTTTTTCAGACTTCTATTAGTTGATATACATAAAACATGTGGCCTACATTTAAAGGTGAGGAATGGGACAAAGGAATGGACCAATTCGCCGAAAAGCATTTTTTAGTGCTGGATCAATTCTTACCTCCATCTGTTTTGGAAACAGTGTTTAGGTATTTCGCTTCAGTGGAGGCAGAGGATCGACTAAAGGCTGCTGCAATAGGCCCAGGTAAAGAGCGCACGCGAATATCAGAGATTAGATCGGACTTCGTTCATTGGCTCGATCGTCCTTTAATGCCAGAGTTGGAGACTTTTTTTGAAGGGATGGATGCCGTAAGAGCTGCTATAGCAGAATCACTGTTTTTATCGCTTCGAGGATACGAATTTCACCTTGCAAAGTATCCAAAGGGTGCGTTTTACAAACCCCATTTTGACCAATTCAACAGTCGTGAAAACAGGATGATTTCAGTGGTCATTTATCTTAACGAGAACTGGGAACCGGAGCACGGTGGTGCCTTGAAATTGCATAAGCCGCAAGAAAGACTGATTGAGCCGGTCATGAACAGAATGGTCATGTTTCGATCGGATACTGTTTTACATGAAGTGCTGCCCGCGCATGAAACTAGGCGAAGCTTAACGGGATGGCTTTTGAAACATCCTGCAACCGTCGGGGTTCTTGGAATATAAGCTACGTCTCGGTAATGAGATACGATTTACCACATCCGATGGAATTCGGCGCTAAGCGCCAGGAATTGGTGCAAAGTTGATATTGAATTCACACGATGACTGCTAAAGTTGCCTTAACTTGGGTGTAACAAAATCATTAATCATGAGACGAATACTACTAAGTGTCCTTTTGTTGTTTGGCGCTATGCTTTCAGCACAAACCTTAACCCAGACCATTCGTGGTACGGTGGTCGATTCAGAATCAAAGTTTCCACTAGCAGATGCTATGGTAGTTTGTGATGCACAACAAGCGTTCACAGATGAATACGGTCAATTTTCTTTCGACGTGGAGATCGGGCGTAAGGTGGTTGCGGTCCAATTATTTGGCTACGAGCCCAAGAGTACCATTGTGGAACTTAATTCCGCAAAGCAAGCAGTAATTCGTGTAGAGATCACTGAAAGTACGGTGAAACTCGACGAGGTTCAGGTCGTTGCAGCTCCCAGAGGTGATGTGAAAAATGAGATGGCCTTGGTATCTGCGCGGAAATTTTCTGTTGAAGAGACCAATCTTTACGCTGGATCCAGAGGTGAGCCCGCAAGGATGGCTACGAATTTCGCTGGAGTACAAGGCTCTGATGACTCTAGAAATGATATCGTCGTTCGCGGTAACACACCTGCTGGTATTCTTTACAGATTTGAGGGAATAAATATTCCCAATCCCAACCACTTTGCTATACCAGGGACTGGAGGTGGACCTGTGACGATCTTAAACAATAAGTACATACAGAGCGGTGATTTCTATACTGGCGCTTGGCCAGGCGAATATGGAAATGCCATTTCTGGTGTTTTTGATCTTGAGATGCGCGATGGTAATAATGCTACTCCGTTCGAGGGTTCTTTTCAGTTCGGTTTACTAGGCGTTGAGCTCATGGCTGAAGGCCGATTAGGTAAAGAGAAGCCCAATGCACCTTCATACCTGTTATTAGGCCGTTACAGTACCTTGGGAATGGCGGATGCCTTAGGCATTCCTCTCGGGACTACAGCTGTGCCCTTGTATGCAGATGGAGCCTTTCGTTTCTCTTTCCCACAAAAAGACGGTTCTAAACTGAGTTTTTGGGGTATCGGCGGTACTTCTAATCTAACCATTGACGTTTCAGGTACCGACGGTGATCCTTTTACTGAAGAATTTGAAAGCTATGGTACCGTAGATAGAGATCAATATTTCGATACGCACATGGCTACTGTTGGCGCGACCTACAGTAAACGATTGAGTAAAATGAGTTATGCTAAAATGGGGGTTGCCGCCTCTCGTGCAAACATTCACGCGGTAAACAACAAGGTATGGCGCAGCATAGACTCCACAGATGCAAATAATTTAACCTATCGCGTGGATAGTTTTGCGAAAATATTAGATTACCGCTACATCGAGGACAAAATTCATTCCTACTACAATTACACCAAAAAGTTTGACGCACGTCGCTCCTTAAAAGTAGGGGTCAACGTAGATTACATCATGGGAAGTTATCACGATTCAACGCGTATCGTTAATGGAATCGATAACGTAGTCTACGATTGGGAGATGCCATGGAACAGCGATGATACATACGTAAATATTCAGCCTTTCCTTTCTTATAAGCACCGCCTGACTGATGCTTTGACCATGACGGCTGGCGCTAGCGCGTTTCACAGTACAATCAACAGCAATAGTACAAGCTTATTTGAGCCGCGTCTAGGGTTAAATTATGACATGGATAAACATAATAAGCTATTCACTGGTGCTGGATATCATACGCAAATGCAGAGCAGCTACCTCTATTACTACGAAGGCTCTCAGGCATTGGATGATTCTACCGTTTTGGGAACCACCTACAACAAGGAAATGGGCCTAACAAAGAGTGCACATGCCGTTGCAGGTTGGGAGCATAATTTTGACTATCCTATTCGTTTAAAATTGGAGGCTTACTATCAATATCTGTGGAATATACCTGTCGAACAACAAGCCAGTTACTTCTCTTTGGTCAATGGCGGTTCAGGTTTTGGTAGATTATGGGCGGAGCCACTTGAAAATAGAGGTTTAGGAAGAAATTATGGTCTTGAATTCACCATGGAGCATTATTATAGAAACGGATTCTACGGATTGTTAACGGGTTCTATTTTTGATGCGAAATACAAAGGTTCGCAGAACCTAGATGCACTGCCAGGAAGTGCAGACGACGTATGGGTTAATACGCTATTTAATGGACGTTATGCAATGAATTTAGTTTTGGCGCGTAACATCTCTGTTGGGGATTACGGTATTCTAAATTTAGGTACGAAGGTTAGCACCATTGGAGGTAGATGGTTTGGTACGGTTGATGAAGTGAAATCTACTGAAATGTCAGAAATAGAGTATGTGAACGATGCTACTTTCAATACGGAACAGTATAATGCGTATTTCAGATTGGATTTAAAGGTTGGATACAAATGGAATTATGCTAAACTCTCGCATGAGTTCGCTTTGGATATTTCAAACATCACCAACAATAAAAACATACTGACACTAACCTACATCCCTGAAAGAGATGAAGGCGATAGGGTTCAGGAAAATTACCAGCTCGGTTTATTCCCTGTATTCTACTACAAAGTTGATTTTTAAAATCAACGATTATAAATAAAGAAGCCGCGCAGTTCATGCGCGGCTTTTTTTTGAATTCAAAGATCTTATTTCTGGCGGTAGAACCGGTGCACCACAGCATCGATACTAAGGGAGAAGAACCCGTAGTGTGAGGTATACGTTACTGTAGGATCTTTAGGAAGAATAATGTGTTCATTAACGTAAACGGCCTCGTGTTCAAGTGTACCGTCTTTCGCATATTTAGTGCCTTTAAAGCTGTGCGCATCTATTGCATCTACAACAAACCATGCACCTTCACCCAAGCCACCTAGCCACTGGGCATGAGCCGCTAACTGAACAGCTCGTTGTGGCTCCTCTATATCGCCATGCACTTCATCATCAGGACGCGTATCTGTATATTTCGTCAAGGCACTTTCCAATAACCCAGCGCTCAAATCAGAAATGCTGTGGCGACGGGATTTATCTAAATACTGAAGCGCACCGCCTTCAAAACTGTAAATGGTATCTTCCGATTTCGCCGCTACAACATTAAATAATGGGGTAGGACGTACTGTGAGGGGATATTTTAATTTTGTTCCTACAGTTCCATCTTCATTAGCCGCTTTCATGGTTTCAGTAACGTAACGTGCGCAATTACTCGCTGATTTGTATAGACCATTATAAGGGAAATGCCCTTGTTGAATCATGTCATCTGCGTATGATTTCGCTTTTATAAAGTTGATAGTCTTACTCACTGAGAATACAAGCGGTCCGTAACCGTGGGTGAATTTTGATATACTGTCCAATTCCGCAGCAATCGCTTCAATATTTTGCAAGTCACCATTGTCGTCGAATTCGGCTTTGGTGTTTAGCGCTAAATCCGGATCAGTATATTTATTTCTAGCTCTTCCGAATCCTCGTGGAGTTATGTAACGACCAAAGTCGTAATACAGTACCTCATTTGATTGTGGATTAATAAGGCAAATGGCAGCATGACCTACGCGCATGTTAAGATTCTTAAGAACGCCAGCTTTCTTTAGGAAGATTGCTAAACTCTCATCTGCACGAGCAGTACATTGAGGCCAAGCAATAACTATAGCGGTATCTAGGTGTGCCATGTGTTTGTTTCAGAACAGTTCAAAAATACACTAAATAGCGAAATGTTACCCTTAGGTTAAGTCGGTCTTTGTTAACACTGTTTGAGGAGCAACGTATCATTCCCGTTAAACAATAAAGTAGCCGTCAAAGGCGGAACATTAAGGAAGGACATGAATCGTGAATTCGTCGATATGGAGCTCATTTGAAGGGAGTCTTGTAAAAGTTCGCATGGAGAGCGTACTCGTAAATATCTCTTGTCCTAATGTACTAGGATCCCAGCATTCGTCCGCTCGACCTGAGAATAATTCATTACCCCACCTATCGAAAATCGAATAGGTAGTACGCTTCGGTAGCGAACTCGATATACAATAGGTGTCATTTATACCATCGCCGTTAGGTGAAAAGGCTGTGGGTACATACATGAGCATATTATCTAAACAATCTACTTCAAGAACGCGCGAAATGGTATCAAGATTATTACAACTGTCTAAAGCAATCAATGTTAGGTTGTGCGATCCTGCAAAAGGGAATAGGGTATCAATCTGAGGAGTAGAATAGGTGATGTCTCCTAATTCCATGGCAATAAATGCGGTATATCCTATAGCGGTTAACGTATAATTCGGGCATCCAAATCCTTCGTCTATATAAGGTTCGGGTATAAGTCTAAAGTATAAAGTGTCTTGAGACTCACAGCCGTTGATGTCCGTAGCTACATACGGGTAAATCCCTGTTGAATCAAGCCACAATTCGGACGTAGTTGTATCTAACGTTGTCCAGTAGATTTGTGAAACCAGTGGATTATTAAAGTCAACGAATAAAGAGTCACAATATGCGGTATCGGTATACGGTGCCTCAAAAAGGGAGCCACTTTCGAGGTAAATACTATCGGTAAATTGGCAATCGCCTAAATCGACCGTTACCCACACCCAACCTGGGTTATAAGCGGTAGTTGTGCTTGTTGTATCTCCATTTGACCAAAGAAAACGCACGCCAGTTGTTGAACCATTATTCTCTGCGGCTAATACTATGGGTTGTGTATTACAAACTACACCCGTATCTAGTAAAATAGGTTCATACGAGGTTCCGTAATATTCAAAATCATAGAAAATGGAGTCTGAATAACCTCTACCGTCTTCTACGACTACTTTGACTCGTGCTGTTCCGCTGTACGCCGGGTCCATAATTACGTGCAGAATAGTATCGTTAGCATTCGAATCAACGACTGTTCCTGGGCCTTGTGTCAAGGTAGCAGATATTACATTAATGCTATCCACACAACTTAAATATCTAAAGTAGAGCGGTATCGGAGTAGCGCATAAATTTCCAAGAGGAACGTCATTTACCGGTAGCGCGGTAAATGGATCTAATAATTTGAAATCATCATCAAATCCGCTAATGTATCCGTAAAGTCCCGTGCTCGATCCTTGTCCAGCTAGAATTCCAAGATGAAACGGCGTAATGCAATCTAGAGTGAAGTTATTCGAGAGAACATTAGACCCAATATACACTCCGCTCCAACTGGGGTCATATGTACTTTGTTGGACGGTAATGCTTGTGTTCGATGTTACAGGAGTCCCATTATAATTTAGGTTAGCGACGGCGTTTGAAGGTATAGTGACTAACGCAGAAGTCGTTAATCCAGAAGCGCGACTATAACGTATGAACGTACTACCTGTGCAATCAATGTGCGGTAACTGCGCCATACCCTGTTCAGGGCTCCCATTTGCAACGCCCGTAGTGACTTGAAAAACGTAAATGGGTAAGTTACTTTCGACAACATAGGGTTTACCGGGGTTTGCATTGCCCGGTAAGCTATACGTACCAGAGGTGCCTTTTGAGCCATTCGTAAGTACGGAGACACCATCAACGGTGATATTCGTATTATCTTCTGTAGCGATGTACATAAAATAATCTTGAGGATAGGTACTACGGCCTCGCAGAACTACGTGCTTTATACCTAGATGTTCAACCGGGGTCACTTGATCAATTCCTCCATCTCCGGGGTTTCCGCTGGAGTTTTTGAGGTGATTTCCGCCTGCGGTTACCGCAATAGGTTTGGAAGCAGTAACTCGGGTACCCAGCAATTCATCATCATCTGCCATTGTACTTACCCAACTCTGTCCTTTGTCCAGGATAAAGACAACGGAATCATTTCCATTATCAAATACATTACCGGGTCGAGCCTTAATTAATACTTCTGTACTGTCTTCTAAAGCTACAATACTCACATAGTGTTTCCCATAATAACCAGTATAGCTACCGGTCACTGTGCTAAGGATTAAGGTTTGAGATGCTACATAAAAATCTGTCCCAATTCCATTTGTACCCTTGCCCGTTATAATGTCTTGATTAAACTGATGCTTGACGCGTTCAGTGACGGTTACTGGCTGCGAAGCTTCAATGAATAATGCGTCTTTATATCTTTTCGAGTTAGACCACGTTAATTCTCTCGCACCATACGTGCTCGATAAACCACCAATCACATTTGTTAACGACGTAGTCACTAATGCACCTGGTGTTACCACTAGATTTTGGGAGTAACTAGTGTCACTATTGTAAATCCATACGTTTGAAGTGGAAGAAGAGGCGCTAAACTGTAAATCAATGGTGTGTTGTCCGCCCTGCCATTCATAAAGTGGGGGTAATGCAAAATACGTGTCACTCTGTGCTTTCAGCAGAGTGGAAAAAGACAATAACATAATAAAGACTCCAAACCTTCTAAAAAGAACGGACCTTTTTGAATATCTCATGATGTGAAATAGTGCCATCATTAGTCGATGATGTGTAAAGCACCTGCCTTATTTAAGGTGCCACATCTAAACGTGGTCTGGATGGCGTAAAAATAAACGCCCGGTGCAGCTCGATTACCGGCTTGGGTTCTCCCGTTCCATTCAAAAGAAGGAATGTCAGTAGTGTAAATTAGGGTACCCCAACGATTGTAGATATCCAGATTAAATATTTCTAGACTTTCAGAGGTCACAATAGACCAATTATCGTTTATATAGTCTGCATTGGGAGTTATAAAGTTAGGAACGGTAATAGGATCATAATCCGCGCCTAAATAATTCAGAATAAAGGTCAATGAATCTGTTGCGCCTTGATTATCAGCTACGGTGATTTGAACTTCAAACGGACCTGAATAATCTCCATCGGGCAGAAGGTAGAGAATAGAGTCTTTGACATTAGGATCTGCGATTGTTCCGATTCCCTCCAGTATGGTTGCTCCAACTACAGAAATACTATCGGTGCAAGAAGTAAAGGAAAATACTAAAGGTATAGAGTCACCGCATTGATCACCTAAATCGATGGCGGATACCGAAGATGCGGAGGTTGGATCAAGCAATTTTAAATTGTCGTCGAAGCCACTGATATACCCAAACAATCCGGTCGTATTTCCTTGCCCTGCCAGTATTCCTACGTGGAAAGCGGTGGGGCATTCGAGAGTGAAGTTATTCGTTAATATGGATGATGGAATGTATACTCCGGACCAAGAAGGGTCATATGTGCTTTGCTGTACTGCTATATTTAAATTTTGTGTTATGCTGACACCATTGTATTCTAAATCATTTACTGCATCACTAGGTATGGTTACAAGTGCGGCTGTTGACAGGCCAGAAGCTCTATTGTAGCGGATGTAGGTTGATCCAGTGCATTCTACTTGGGGAATCTGTGCCATTCCCTGTTCTGGTTCGTGTGTGATTGCCCCAGTGGTTACTTGAAAAATATAAATAGGGTGGTTACTTTCAATTACAAAAGGCTTACCCGGTTGATTCGAGTTTCCCTGCATACTGAAGGTCCCTGATCTTCCTGCATTTGCATTATTTAGAATGGTAACACCATCGACCGTTATATTCGTGCCGTTTTTAGTAGCGATGTACATGAAGTAATCGTTAGGATAATTTGCCAGTCCTCTCAAGACCACATGTTTTGTACCTAAGTGTTCAACCGGAGTAACCTGATCAATTCCGGCGTCGCCATGATTAGCGCTTGAATTTTTTAAGTGATTGCCGCCAGCCGTAACGGCTATGGGTTTACTCGCTGTGATGTAGGTACCTAGTAAAGCGTCGTCGTCTTCCATAGTGGAAACCCAACTCTGCCCCTTGTCTAGTGTGAACACAACACTATCTAAACCATTATCAAAAATACTACCGGTGGGTGCTTGAAACTTAACCTGAGTATTATCCTCAGTGGCAACTACGCTTATATAATGCATCCCATGATACCCTAAAAACGCACCACTTACGGTGGTCGTAATGAGCGTCTGAGAGGCAACATAAAACTCTTTTCCAAGCGCATTACGTCCTTTCGCCGTTATTATGTCTTGATTAAATGGTTCAACTATTTGTTCGGTAACTGTTACAGGTGCGGAGGACTCAACAAATAAAGCGTCTTTGTAACGTTTTGAATTGGACCAATTCAATTCACGGGCGCCATAGGTACTTAATAGGCCGGGTACTGGGGTGGTTAAGCTGACGGTTCCAACACTATTAGAGGTGACATTTATAGTCTGCGAATATGAAGTGTCACTGTTGTAGATCCAAACAGAAGCGTTTGGTGCACTCGTGCTTATGTACAGGAATATATCATGATCTCCTGCCTGCCATTCATACAAAGGGGGGAGCACAAAATAGGTATCACTTTGACCTTTAACCTTTACGGCAAGAGCTACCAATAAAATAAGAAGGGCCAATCGGTTACGCATGTTAAGTGTACATTTTACACTTACCAAAAATACAGCTTTTATTTCTCACATTCTTGTTGTCATTCGTAAGTTTTCAATTAATTTCGCCCCTTCCAATAGAGAGGTGCCTGAGTGGTTGAAAGGGCCCGCCTGGAAAGCTGGTATAGGGGCAACTCTATCGAGGGTTCGAATCCCTTCCTCTCTGCTAAGTATTCAAAACCAGCGCATTGCGCTGGTTTTTTTTATATATATGTATGACTGTCAAATCTAGTTTTTGCAACATTGTTGCATTTGTTGCATATTTGTTTTAATTAAAAACATCATATAATGAAAATGACTTACAAAATCTTACCAATTCTAGCACTCGCTTTATACTCTTGTGAGCCCGTTGATCCTTCGGATCCAAATGAAGAGGAGTTGATTACGACGTTTAGTGTCGATTTAGTTGGCCCAACATCTACCGCTACATTAAGCTATGTCGATATGGATGGTGATGGAGGATCGGCGCCAGTAATTTCCGTTGATTCCCTAGAATCTAATACCGTATATACAGGTAGCCTAACGCTTTTAAACGAAAGTGTATCACCAGCAGAAGATATTACTACGGAAGTATTTGATGAAGCAGATGATCATCAGTTTTTCTTTTATAGTTCTGGCGAAAGTACATTTACCTATAGCGATCAAGATAATGACGGGAATCCACTAGGCTTGGAATTTGAATTAACCACAGGCTCAACAGGGTCTGAGCTTTACACTTTTATTCTTCGACATGAGCCTATTAAAACTGCGGCTGGAGTTAGCGATGGCGATATTACCAACGCTGGCGGTGAAACGGATATAACAGTTGTTTTTGAAATTGTTGTTAAGTAAAGTAAAGCTACTAGTTATTTTGAGTTTTGGGTGGTTGCTTCCAGCAGCTGCCCAAACTTGTTTATACACTATTCATGGAGTTGTTCTGGATGTGCACGACGAGACTCCGATGGAGGAGGTTAGCGTATATCTGCAAGAGCTTGGACTAGAAGTTTGGACAGACGAAGAAGGTCATTTCACCTTAGATAACATCTGCTTAGGAGATTATCATATCATCTTCCAGCATGTGGGTTGCCCTACCCAAAGATTGCTTTTAATTTTAAATAAGGATACAACTTTAAGGGTTGCCCTTGAGCATCACCAGAATATGTTACACGAGGTGGATGTTCATGATCATCATGAAGATGCTCTAGACGAACGACGCCTCGGTAAATTGGCATTAGATGCGAACAGCCATAAATCGTTAGCTGCAGCCCTCGAACAGGTATCCGGTGTTAGCACGATCGCTAATGGGGCGGATATTGGATCTCCTATTTTACAAGGGCTTTTTGGAAATAGAACGACTATTGTAAACAATGGCGTAGTACATAAAGGTCAGCAATGGGGAACAGATCACAGTCCTGAAATAGATATCAACTCGGCAGCAGTAGTTAGTGTAGTATCTGGTACCGGGATTATTCGTTATCCTGGAAGCCATATGGGCGGAATCGTGGTTCTGCAGTCAAGCCCTATACCTTTTGATCCGCATCTCCATGGTAAAGTAGCATCAACAGCAGAAACAAATGGGAGGGGAGGTACTGTAAACACCCAGCTTTATAGAGGTTTGAAACGGCATCAGTGGAGAATAGGTGGCACATTTAAGCGTATGGGTGATCGAAGCGCACCAGATTATTTCCTAAATAATACGGGAACGCACCAGAACCATTTAAATGCAGAATTACACAAGCAATTCACCCGGTTAGACTGGAAGACGTTTTACAATTATTATGGTGCTGAATTCGGAATCTTACGAGGAAGCCATATTGGGAATTTAAGTGACTTACAAGCCGCTTTCACTAGAATTCAACCATTTTATACCGATACCGTTTTTTCTTATAACATAAATGCTCCACGCCAAGAAGTCCATCATCACCAATTAAAATCGGCCATCGCCTTTAAACTTCAAAATGGGGAAATCGAATTAAATACGGCTGTACAGCGCAACCAACGGCGTGAATTCGACATAAGACGCAGTGGTCGTAGTGTTAAGCCTGCATTGAGTTTGCTACAATACAATATTCAGAATGAGGTGGTTTGGTCGTTGGAAAATAAATTCGAAATGGGCTACCAGTTTTCAGGTAAAAACAATTGGAACTTACCTGAAACAGGAATTCTTCCTTTACTCCCTAACTATACGTCATTCACTAATGGCGTTTTTGTATCGTACCGGACTCAGAAGCGTAAATTTAAATTAGAGACCGGCGCTCGATACGACTACGTAGCACGTAATGTGGTCCGTTTAACCAGCACTCAGCCTCGAGAAATAGAACGTTTTGCAGATAGATACCATAGTGTTGCATTGCTAACACGTGGAACTGTCGCATTGGATAAAAAATGGCAAATCTTGGGAGAAATAGCCTTCAAGCAAAGACCCCCGGAGATAAATGAACTGTATTCTTTTGGTTTACATCAAGGTGTTAGTGGCATTGAAGAGGGATCGATCGATCTGAATCAAGAGCAAGGTTTAAAAGGGTCATTTCACTTACGCGGACTCTTGGGTGACCGATTTCACCTAGATCTAAATGGCTTTGGACATGTCTTTAACGGTTACATATACCTACAGCCGTCTCAAGAGTATAGATTAACCATTCGCGGTGCGTTCCCAGTGTTCACCTACGAGCAGTGTGATGCATTACTTTACGGTAGCGACGCAAAGCTTAGATTCACTCTAAGCAATCGCTGGATGTTAGAGTCGAATTGGTCCTATGTTTTTGCTCGTAATCGTTCTGAAAATTTACCGCTGAATTTTATTCCACCTTTGAGCGGATTGAACGAATTGCACTATGAAATAGCTGAATGGGAGGAGTGGAGAAATCTCGCCGTTTCTTTGAATCATAGATTTTCGGCGGCGCAATGGAACTGGGATCCTAGTTTAGATTTAGCACCTCCACCGGACGGATATCATCTTTGGAATCTATCTTTAAGTGGTACTTTTAAGGCTTGGAAAAATGAGCCGCAAATAAGAATTGGTATTGAGAATCTGATGAATACGACCTATCGCGATTATTTAAATAGACAGCGTTATTTTGCGGATGCATTAGGACGTAATATTACCTTTAGTTGGTTGCAAAATTTTTAAGATGACGAGCGAGGAAACACTGGAACAATTCAACTTACGAAAAACTAAAATTCGTATCGCAGTATTAGATTCTTTAAGTCAATCTGCAGTTGCACAATCGTATAGCACGATGCAAAATGCTTTACACGAATTCGATCGAATCACTCTATACCGAACGCTTCTTACGCTCACCGAATACGGGTTAATCCATAAAGCCTACGAAGAGAATGGAGAGTCATTTTATGCGCGTTGTTTCGGTTGCACTGGACAGCTGCATAATCATGAACACCTTCATTTAAAATGCTCTTCTTGTGGCGGCGTTGAGTGCGTCGAAATTTCAGACCAATTAAAATCCAGTCTCGCACAGCTTCCTTTTCAAGAAATAAATATCTCGGCTAAAGGCGCTTGCAAGGCGTGTGCGAGCGCCTAAGGTTTTAAAAAACTAAGTGTCTGATCGTTTCTCCATTATTCATGAGTTGCTTGAGCGAATCAATACCGATCTGTACATGTCGTTCATCATGAAGTTTAGAATTGACAGCGTCTTTTTCCATAGTTTTTACTCCATCAGGGACCATAGGCTGATCTGTTACAAGTAGGAGGGCCCCCGTTGGTATTTTATTATGAAACCCGACCGTAAATAAGGTTGCTGTTTCCATGTCTATGGCATAGGCACGAACCTTTTTTAGGTATTTTTTGAATTTACTATCAAACTCCCAAACTCTCCGGTTTGTTGTGTAGACAGTCCCGGTCCAATAATTAATATTATTATCACGAATGGTAGTACTTACGGCTTTTTGAAGGGCGAATGAAGGCATTGCAGGGACCTCTGGAGGAAAATAGTCGTTCGATGTTCCTTCTCCTCGAATAGCACCAATGGGTAAGATAAGGTCGCCAATGGTATTTCGCTTTTTAAGCCCACCACATTTTCCCAAGAACAAGACGGACTTTGGCTTTATAGCACTCAGTAGATCCATCACTGTTGCTGCATTTGGCGATCCCATGCCAAAGTTTATTATGGTTATCCCGTCTTGAGTAGCGCTGGTCATACTTTTACCTCTGCCTTGAATTTCCGCTCCTGTTAGAGCGGCGAAAATATCAACGTAATGTTGGAAGTTAGTAAGCAGGATGTAGGCTCCAAATTCATCTAAAGGGACGCCGGTGTAGCGCACGAGCCAATTCGTTACAATCTCTTCTTTTGTTTTCATGTCAAATGGGTTTAGGACAAGGGTCGCTCTTGAGATAAAAAAGACCCTTAAGTACCTAAAGTTACAAAATTCGTACCTTGTCAAGGTAAAAATTCTACCTCGACAATGAAGAAAATCTATTTCGCATTTAGTGCATTATTGTTTGCTACTGTAGCCCATTCTCAGAGCAAAACGGTTCTTTTAAATATTGAACACAGACTTGGCACAGATACTTGTGCCACAGGCGTTGAGGGAATAAATAATTTAGGTAATCCATTTAAACTGAATAGGATCCAGTATTACATGGATGAAATTATTCTAGTGCATGACGGTGGTTCTTCGGATACGGCAGCGGCATTGGCATTAGTAGACGGCTTTAGCGAAACCAGCTTAAACTTAGGAACATTTACCGTTGACTCCCTGGAAAGTATTCGTTTTGCGGTAGGTGTGAATACCTCTCTAAACCATTTGGATCCAACGACCTATAATCCTAACCATCCATTAGCACCGAAAAGTCCTTCCATGCATTGGGGTTGGACAGCAGGATACCGCTTTATTGCTGCGGAGGGTTTAGGCGGTAGTACTTTTAGCCAAATCTTCGAATTCCACGGTCTAGGCGATGGAAATTATGCCCATTTGACCTTGCCTACTTCAGGAACGCTCGTCGCTTCTGATACGCTATTGATCACGATAACGGCAGATTATAATGAGCTTTTCCGGGGTATAAATTTAGGTTCAGGTCCTATTAGTCATGGTGAAACTGGCGGGGCAGCGCAGACCTTACACAACATCAATAATTACGTTTTCACTTCGAGCGAAGGCAATGCAGCTATGGGATTAACAGAGAAGACTCCTGTTGTTGGTATTTATCCCAATCCTTCTAATGGCCAATTCGTTATTGAATCTTCTCAGGTAGGGACTTACGAAGTTTTGGATATGCTCGGAAGAAATATTATGAACGGTACCTTAGACCCAGGAACGAATAATGTGAACCTTAATGCAAATGGTTTGTTTATCCTCTGTATCAGCTCTTTAGAGGGACAAACAACGGTACGTAAAATCCATGTTGAATAAAGCACTGTTTTTTAGTATCACCTTACTTGTTGCATTGGGATGTGCGAAAGCTCCCGAGCCTGTATGGGATACAGCGCCTTACCCATTAGATTTCGGTGGGCTTCCAGAACCCGAGTTACCGGCTGACAATCCGCTCACAGTGCAAGGCGTAAAGCTTGGACGCATGTTGTTTTATGAAACCCGTCTTTCGGGGGACAACTCAATGGCCTGCGCATCTTGTCATAAGCAGGAAAACGCATTTACAGATACAAACAGGTTTTCTACAGGTATAGATGGATTCTTGGGGCACCGCCAAGCAATGAGCGCCGTGAATATGTTGTGGAATACGAATGGATATTTTTGGGACGGCCGCGCACAAAAATTGCGAGATCAAAGCATCATTCCTATTCAGGATGTATTAGAAATGAATGAAACCATGGAGAATGTGGTTGAAAAATTGGAACAGGATACCCTGTACACGCATCAGTTTTTTAGAGCTTTTGGTAGTGAAAACATAACGTTATATCGCATCAGTCTTGCGCTGGAACAGTTTATGAATTCCATAGTTTCTTACCGCAGTAAATATGATTTATTCCTGGATGGAGAGGCTACCTTCACAGAAGAAGAAGAATTGGGTATGGAGCTTTTCTTTGAAGAATACAATCCATATTTCCCGGAAACTTCAGGAGCGGATTGTGGCCATTGCCACGGCGGTAAAAACTTTAGTTCTCAGGAGTACATGAATAATGGACTAGACAGTATCTATAATGATGACGGTCGCTATGATGTGACTGGATTAGAGTCGGATCGAGGTGCAATGAAAGTTACAACTTTAAGAAATATCGAGCTCACGCCTCCTTACATGCACGACGGACGTTTTAACACGTTGGAAGAAGTGATCGACCACTATAATGAAGGATTGCGCAATAACGCTTCACTAAATCCTGCCCTTGCCATGACCATGGGAACTGGTTTGATGCTTAATGAAACGGATAAAGACGCCTTAATCGCTTTTTTAAAAACCTTAACCGATACGAGCTTGATTCAAGACTCGAGGTATGCTTCGCCTTTTTAAGTTTCTATTATTCACTTTAATCTTGGGTTCATGCGTACCCGATGAGTCTTTTTTTGAAGGGCTTAATACTGCTTACCCCGCAATAGAATACCCCACAGATAATCCCAACAATGCTGCCGCGGCAACCTTGGGGGAACGACTTTTTTTTGATCCTATATTGAGTGTAGACTCTAGTATTAGCTGCGGTTCTTGCCATAAACCAGAACTGGGCTTTGCGACTAACGACAGGGTTACACCCGGTGTAGGTGGAGCATTAGGCAAACGTAACAGTCCATCTCTTCTGAACGTTGGTTTCCAGCCTTATTTCATGCGTGAAGGAGGGGTCCCGTCTTTGGAGATGCAAGTCTTAGTTCCATTGGGTGATGCGACTGAAATGGCACATAATGTGGTTGACGCCGTTCGACGATTGAATCGAAATACCAGCTATAGAAATGAATTTCTCACCGTCTATGGCGATACGGCCTCTCCTTTTTTATTGGTTCGAGCATTAGCGAATTTCGAACGTACCATCGTTGACTTTTCTTCTCCTTTTGATCACTTTATTCAGGGCGATGCTAGTGCATTGAGCAATGAGGCCATCAAGGGAGGTAAATTATTTTATGGGAAGGCAGCCTGCGTTCAATGTCATTCCGGAGTTTTACTCACAGACTACGGATTTGCAAACAATGGAACAGCCATTGTCGATTCTAGTGATTATGGTCGAGAATTATTGACGAATGAAAGCGGTGATAGGTACATTTTTAAGATTCCATCACTGCGTAAGGTGCAGATGACGTCTCCTTACATGCACGATGGCTCTATAGCTGCGCTTAGCGATGTTGTAGAACAGTACAATGCAGGAGGCATAAATCACGGTTTTACGGATTCTAGAATTGAACCATTGGATTTATCTGTTGCAGAGAAAGAGCAATTGATCGCTTTTTTAGAGTCACTTTAAACGCATTATCTAGGTAGGGTAAAACTAAATGGTAGTAGACCCTTGACGCCAGTGAATGCCAAAGCATTGTGCGTCTTATTCAGTAAGATCAATTCAAAAGGCTCCGTTTGTCTCAATTCGGTTTCATGAAGCACTTGCCTGCATGATCCGCAAGGCGCTGCAGGCTCACGCTCGGATTCTCCGGTCATGATGTAAACCGTTTGAATAGCTTCGTGTGGATGGGCAGCTTTCGCGGCTAAAACCGCTACACGTTCAGCACATAAGCCTGAAGGGAAGGCAGCATTCTCCTGATTCGTGCCTACAATCATTGCACCTGATTGCATTACTACGACGCTTGATACAGGATAATTCGAGTAGGGGGCATGTGCCGTTTTTAAAAGTGATTCGAGTCGTTCGGTAATCTCTTTAGAAAAGACCGAAGTTTTGCGCCAATTCTCATAGGTTCTGTAGTGAAGGGTTATCTGATGCTCCATCTAAAGGTGTTTTAGGTCCTTTACAAGTTACCTTTTATTCAATAACGTAAGCTTCTATTTTACTCAAAAAGAAAGGGCACCCCATAGGGTGCCCTTTTTTATTAATTTCATCTAACTCCTATTCAAAGCTATATGTAGTTCCGTAACGCAACATTTGACCCAGAAAATCCATAGGGTATTCAACGGTAATATCCACGATACTGTCCCCTTCAAATAAGGGCACCATCTCAGGATTTACAAACCCGCTGTAAGGGGCTAAATTTAGCGGCTCTGAGCGTCTCAATACTTCCGCGTGAAGTTCTTGATCTACTTTAACGCCATAAGTTTCCACAAGATTTCTACCGGCTTCAAAGTCGCCTTCGCTTTTGATACGCTGAATTTCACGCAACAACTCACCAAAATATCCACGTAACTTCTCATAATCGTTTACAACGAAGTAGGTCTTACCATCGATCACCTTGCGTTCGACTACATTCTCTTCGCGTCCGCGTTCGAATGCCCATGACGCTACTAGTTGACGATTACGCATGTGGTCTTCCTCTATGTCATCACCTGGAAGAATACGTCGCAATTGGAGCATCATTCCATTAGACATGTAGTTATCGTATTCTGCATAGCCCGGTTCTTTGTTTTCCATTAAACCAATCTCCTGCATTTTGTCGTCCACTATGAAATAGAGCGCAACGAGATCTGCTCGCGCTTCTTCCAGAGTAGAGCTATAATTTTTCATAGTCTGTTTTGGAGTGCCAACTCCTGGGTTGATCTTTCCTGAAGCATGACCTACAACTTCATGAAGTGCAGTATGCATCTTAGAACCCAATTCTCCATACTTTTCTGCACGCTCGTTGTGCATAGTAGAAAACCCAAATTCTTGAGCCATCCCTTTGCCAGCACTTGAATGGTATGCATCTTCAATATTGCCTAAGGATACCGATTTTGAGCCGTGTTCAACGCGAATCCAGTTTGCATTAGGAAGATTTACACCGATAGGCGTAGCGGGAGTTGCATCGCCGGCTTCTCCGGCTACGGTAACGATTTTATAGCTTACGCCCACTACACTTTCCTTCTTGTGGTCATCCATGATAGGACTATGATCTTCAAACCATTGTACATTATCTGCGACCACAGCCATTCGTTCGCTCGCATCAAAGTCTTTGACTTGAACAACAGTTTCATACGAACCGCGGTATCCCATAGGGTCATTATATACTTCTACGAAGCCATTGATGTAATCTACATCACCGCCGGTTGTTTTGACCCAAGCGATATTATAGTCATCCCACTTTTTGAGATCTCCTGTCTCGTAGTATTCAATCAATAGTTTCAATGCCGCCGCTTGGTCAGTATTTTCCACAACATCTTTTGCCTTCTCTAGGTGACCAATTATTTCTTGAATGCTGCTCGCGTAACGTCCGCGTGCGCTATAGACTTCCTCATAGATCTCTCCGTTTTCGTTGCGAGAAAGACGGCTATTTAGCCCATGACTAACTGGACGGTCCGGGTCGGCATCTACTTTCGCAGCGTAAAAAGCTTCCGCTTCTTCCTGCGAGATGTTCGGGGCATAGAAATTAACTGCAGAAGCCAGTAATAGATCTACGCCATCAGCACGATTCACTTTCTTCGCATCAAATTCAGGATCGAAAATCGCGCGTTGCGCTTCTTCCGAAAGTGTAATACCGATCGATTCTAATGCAGAAAGGAACCAGGCCTGGTCAAAATCGGCAGAAAATTTCTTGTTGCTGTAATGGTGGTGAATACCGTTCGCGAAGAATACACGTTTTGCATAAACCTCAAAATCAACGTATTGCTGACCTTCACGATCAACAACGCCATCGCTGGAAAGAATGGCCTCGAGCGCTTTTCTTATTTCTAAATTATGGCGGTAATTACAATCCCACATAATATCACGTCCTGCCAATCCTGCTTGCGTAAGGTGATAGGCATAAATGCGTTGTTGCGGTTTGAGATCATCCCATGAAGGGATTTGGTAGCGCAATACTTTGATATCTGCAAAGCGGTCTACTTGCCACTGAAAGTCGGTGTGTGCAGTTTCGGTGTGCATTTCTTCTGTTGGGTTACAGGAGCTCAAGACGAGCGCAGCCGCAGCTCCTAGGAATACAATTTTTTTCATCTGAATTTGGGTAATTAGACCTGTAATATACTACAGAAAAGTGCCTAATACTAAAGACGATAGTAGCCCAAAAAAAAGCCGGCTCATAAAAGCCGGCTCTAAAGTTTATTGTATCACTAATCGGGTTGTACCCTGCGGTTTTCCGGTATCATCGAAGCACCGTAGAATGTATGAACCCTTAGGGATTCCGCTGATGTCCCATCGACCATTCGCCTGGGCTTGACGAAGCTCCCACTGTTGACCTAGGCTATTGTAAAGGCAAACCTTGAATGGAGTCGGGGTGATAGTTACCCCGTCTATGGCAGGATTGGGATACGTGAGGTAGTGGGTCATTTCTTCTTTTAACCCTATCCCAGATGAGACTTGAAATATTATGGATAGGTCTTGCGCTAAAAATCCATCTGTAAGTCGCAAAGCTAGAATGTAAGGAGTACTTCTAGTTTGAGCGGTGCTTGGCGCCCAGAGAATATTTCCTTCTATAGTGTCATTTGATCCTGATCCCGTACTCGTCCACTGGGCTGGATTAGGAGATGTGAAAAAGGGCTCGCCAAATGCGTCGGCGTATAAGATAGAACCATTCGGTGAATAGCCAGAAACAGATAATGAAAATGATGAATTCTGAATCAAGTTAACATACACATTGCCTAAGCTGTCCACGGGTAAATTACCTGCATTCCATATAGGACTAGTAATACTCGTTTGAACAACAATAAATTGCATATCCCTGCGTATCTCACCTATTTTCTGGCCGTTTCTAAATTCTTCTACTAATACTGATGTGACAAAATTCCCTAGCATTGTTGCAGTCCACGTGATAGTTCCAGTGATTGGATTAATGGTCATAGGATTAGCTACTGTACCGGGTGGCAAAGTATAACCGGGACAAGCGGTATTTAGTGATTTCAGCGGCTGGGATAAGCTCCAAAACAATGAATCCCCATCAGGGTCAAAAGGTAGTGGATTGTATTGCCATGGTGTATTTGAGGGCAAAAATATTGACGCTGGAACAAGGAACCACGGTGTAGAATTAGAAGTACTATCAAATACGGTAACACTCGTTTGCAGGAACATACTTTGGCTTAACGGAGTCGATATGTTTTGTATTGCTCCATTCCTACAGCAATTACTCCACCCAATAGTGTAAGTGCCACTATTAACAAAGGTTACCGTATCAATAAAGAAATAAACTTCAACCCCATACGGGTACATGGGTAATGCATTTCCGCTTAAAACAGAATCGTAAGCAGTGGTTAAGGTAGCTACGTTTGTTCCTGCCGAATCCGTAATGTCAAATTGTGCTGTGGTTTGCATTGGAATACCGGCAGTATCTCTGTACACGGTCATTACAATTTGATATTGCGATCCACTAATTTGTTGCGCAACGATTTCTCCTCCCATGAGATGGGTCGCATTGCCACTAATAGAGCATAGTAGGGTTAAAAGCAGCGATAAGTATGTGATTTTTTTCATATGAATGAGCATTATAGAGCAGTCTCAAGGTACAATTAATGAATGAGAAGCGTAATTACAGCTTTTCTTCCACGCCATTTGGAAAGGTAGCGATATAGAGTTGTTCTAGCTTTTCCCGTGCCCACGGCGTTTTTCGTAGGAATTTTAGAGAGGATTTAACAGAAGGGTCGAACGTAAAGCAACGCACAGGCACTCTTAATGCCAATTGTTCCCAACCATAAAATGCAACCAAAGCTTCTACCATATGCAGCAGCTTTACACCGTGCAGTGGATTATTTAACTGACTCATTCTCCTGATTTTGAAATGTCCAAGCAACGAATTGACTGGACTTTTTACCGTGAGTCATTTCAATAACTTTTAAATCTGTTGGGTTCCCTTTACGTATGAATCGTTTGAAGGTGCGGACATGTTCTTTTTTTGAAACTAAACAGGTAAACCAATGAATTTGCGATCCATATTCGGCACTTTCTATCGCAAGCTTTTTTAAGAATGATTCTTCCCCGCCTTTATACCAGAGCTCGTTTGCACTGCCGCCAAAGTTATGATGCGTCTTCTCCCTACCGTGTAAGTTTTTGTTTTTACGGGCATTTGCTGCTAACGCCTCACTCTTATTCTTGTAGAAGGGGGGATTGCAAACTAAGAGGTCAAATTGTTCCTTTTTTTCGATTATACCAGGAAGGACTTGGCTTTTAAACTCTTGCCGTCTAATCTTTGTGCCGAGCATGCTTGCATTCATTCGAATCAGTCCCTTGGCATAAGAAATAGCCTCTTTATCTACCTCTGATCCAACGCATTCCCAGTTAAAGGCAGCAGTTCCTAAAAGCGGATAAATCAGTGATGCACCTGTGCCGATATCCAGCATTCGTCTTCTTCTTCCTTCCAACTTAGGCAGCAAATCGTTTGCATGCAGTAAATAGTCGAATCGTCCGGGAACAGCAGGGCAGAGGTGTCCTTCTTTTAAGGTCCAATTCACGTTAAAACGCCACTTTAACAGTGCTTTATTCAATAGATAAACAGCCTCTGGGTCACTAAAGTCTATGCTTTTTCTCGCAAACTTCCCCGGTATTATGAATGCTTCTAGTTCAGGAACGGCATTTACCAGAGGAGAAAATTTATAATTTGAATCAAATGGGTTGTTTACGTGCACGTGCTGTATTCCTTAAGAATAAGCAAGGTAGTAAAGGCTTAGATTAGAAAGAATTCCTCGGTCAATTACCTTTCGCATGTTATCGACAATAATATAGACGCGATTGGCTAGAAATCGCAGGCGGTATATCAGCAAAAAATAGAGAGCAAGGCAATACCGCACTTTTTATTGTTTTATATTTCCAAATTCTTAAAAAGATCGATTATGTATAAATTTCTAAAAACAGCTGGGATCGTTGCAGTTTCAGTTTTGATGATCACCAGCTGCTCAGGCCCTGGAGAAGTTCATGAATACGCGGTAAATGATCTGGAGTTTAGCCTTGAAGGTCCTTTATTTGCTGGTCCAAACGGCGCACAGACTGAGATCTCTATTGATTTAGCCGATGTTCTAGGTGACGCCTTTGAAGAAGGAATGAGAATCAGTGATGCGCGTTTAAAAACAGCCACTGTTTTTCCACATGACAGCTTAGGCTTTTCTCAAATTAATGCCTTTGTTGTAGCCTTCGCTAGCGATAATGAGGATGTCTCAATGCAAGAGGCAGCAGTCAAAAACCCATTAGAAGAGGGTGCAGCTGAAGTCTTATTGGATATAGCTGCTGAGGCCGAACTCGGTGAAATTATGGAGGACGGTAAAGTATACGTGGTATTAGATGCGGACCTAGCCGAAGATTACTGGGACGGCAACCGTGACTTTAAATTGAATTTTACACTTGAATTAACTATAAAATAGAAGACCATGCTTCGTAAATTAACATTCTTGGCAGTTTCCGCTGTCATAGCCTTTGGAACATTAAGTTTCGATCTACAAAAAGAGAAAGAGAATCCTGGAGATAAACTTGTAGGTATTTGGGAGCCATCAAATGGCCGTTCACGTATCAAAGTTGACCGTATTGGAAATAAATACTACGGTCGTGTAGTATGGCTTATCGAGCCTAATGATGCCGATGGTAATCCTAGAACGGATATTAACAATCCTAATCAAGATTTACGCAATGTCCCTTTACGAGGTTTCCGGATGTGTAAGGACTTTGTTTATCAAGGTGATGATACTTGGTCAGAAGGAACGCTTTATGATCCAAACAATGGATCTACATACAGTGGTACCATTAAAATGCGTGACGATAATACATTGGATATGCGTGGCTACATTGGCGTAGAGGCTATTGGACGTACAGACGTATGGAAGCGTTTAAAAATGCCTTCAAAAAAGAAAAAGTAATACATGTTGCGTAACTTTTTGAAGTTAACGACGGCGACAATCGTCCTTACTTCAACGCCAATCTTTGCTCAAACGGAGACTGAATCAACAGATTCTTATGACGACATTGATTGGAGTTTATATGATGACCTCGGCTTTGAGGATGAAAGTATCAAGCGTTATGCTAATGCTAAGATTGAAGGACTTTCTCCAGCAAAGCTTATTTCGTTTGGGTATGATTTCCAAGGGCCGTATACTATTACTGCTGGCGATATGACTGCATCAGATGGCACGACCATTGGAGGTGGAGATGGGCTCCAGGTGAACTCAACAGCAGGTATTCGTGCTGGATTCAACCTTCCCGTAGTTAGCCAGACCAATCTTGTATGGCAGATGGGAGCAAATTATTGGAACACTTCCTACAATTATGCTGAAGCGCCATCCGCTTCAGATAATCCATTGCACCAGACGCTTTCTGAGAATGGGCTTCGCACATCAGGAGTTAATACGACAATTTATAAGCCACTGGATGAAGAGCAGTTTATCCTGTTTCAAGGGTCTGCAGATATGAGCGGTACTTATGGTTCTTCACTGATGCCTGCACAATATTTGAAATATTCGGCGGCTGTATTGTGGGGTAGGCGTCCTACAGAAAAGAAGCAGTGGGCTGTGGGTGTTGCACGTACATACCGTGTAGGGGAGTTAAATTACATTCCTGTCATCTTGTACAATAAAACGAGCGCAAACAACAAATGGGGTACCGAAGCATTGTTCCCAGCTCGAGTTCATGTAAGGAGAACTATCAACCCTCGTAATATGGTATTCTTGGGATATGAGTTACAAGGTCAGTCGTTCCGCATGTATGAAAACCTGCCAGGTTTTGACATTCGCGACGAAGATTTAGAGATCCGTCGTGGAGAAATCCGCGTACGGGCAATTTACGAGTTCTCATTAAAGAACTTTATTTGGATGTCTGTTCAAGCTGGGTACCGTATCAACTATCGTTACGATGTTGATCGCCTAGGTTCAGGTCCAGATATTTACCGTGCATTTGGTCTGTTAGACTCTCCAGATTACGCACAGCTTAATGCTCTAACAAATCCATTCTACGTGAATGTGAGTGTGAACTTAGTTAGTCCATAAATAAGTGCTCAGATAAAAATGAAAAGCCCCGCAGCGCGGGGCTTTTTTTATCCTAATACCTTTCACTTTGTCTTACCGTGTTGATTGTGTAATTGAAAAGGTGTAGTTTATAGATCATATACTACATTCGAGGTATGCGAAGAATTGTTACAGCATTATTGCTCCTTAGTTTAGTATCTGTATGTCTAATCTATTATTCCAAGTCTATGGCTTCTAATCAGAGAATTGAAGAATACCCTTATAAAGTGCATAAAACATATAACAGCTTTGAGGTTAGGCAATATGAAGCGGCACTTTTCACATCAATACGTTTGAATAGTACTTCTTATAAACAAGGTTCAAGTAAAGGCTTTTCTATTTTAGCGAATTATATTTTTGGAGGAAATGAACGTAAGCAAAGAATTGCAATGACTAGTCCTGTGGCCATGACCTTGGAGGATAATATGCGCGTTATGTTTATGATACCTAACGTTTTAGAAAGAGGTGATATGCCATTGCCTAATGAAAAGTCGATTGAGTTTATAATGGAACCAAAAAAAACATTAGCTGTAGTGACCTTCGGTGGTTGGACAAGCGATAAGAAGATCACAAAGTATAAATCACTGTTGATGGAAGCGCTGAGTGACGAAGGGATTCAACATGAGAATAAATTCTTCATTTTCGGTTACAATCCCCCTTATGAGATATTTAACAGGCGCAATGAGTTAGCTGTTGAAATTCTTTATGATTCTATATAAAGTGAAAATTCTACCCAAATGAATATTATCAATAGGTAGAAGTGACATCAATGCTTAATGATAACCTCTTCTGACGGCAGTCTACGTCGCGGACCCCAAAAACCAGGCTCTTCACCTTTACCGCAGCCGATCACCATGTTGATTTCGGCACGACGTGGTAAGCCTAGAATCCTCTTTACTCTATGTGCATCAAATCCTTCCATTGGGCAGGTGTGGAATTCTTCTGAAGCCATGCTTAACATGAAATTCTCTGCAGCGAGCGCGGCGCTTTTGTGAACTGTTATTCTTTGCTGTGCGTGTCCTTCTGCTCTGTAGATAGGTCGAAATAAGCCTATACAGAAGGAAAGGAGCCTCCTATACAATCCTAAAATTCCTAGGCCGTCATTCATGTAGGAGAAGGGCATCAGTTTAGTGTAATAGACCAAGCGCATTTTAATGGACTTCGCTTCCCGACCAACGCGTTCGGCATCCTTTAAAATGAGGTTCTTATGCCACTGCACTCTTTGACGCCATTTATCTCTTCGGGTTACAATCACCACCAGTTCTTGCGCTGTGCGCGCTGCACTTTGATTGAGACAAGCATGAATCAATTTCTTTTTCTTTTCTTCATCGCGTACCCAATGAAACTGCCAAAGCTGCATATTACTGCTGTTAGGAGCTAACGTGGCGTGCTCTAAGGCTTTTTCTACCACATTAGCAGGAACTGGCTGATTGGGATCGAATTTTCTATTAGAGCGGCGAAATTGGATGATTTGATCAAAGGTCATAATTCAGGTCTTTAAGGCATTACTCTGCCCCAATTGGCTAAATGATGGTGCCCCTCATGCTGCGAAGGCAAAATGTTCTTGTATTTGACTTCTCCGTCTTTCAAGATCCATAATACGCTAGAGTTTTGCTCCTCGATGTAGTAACCTCCGCCTGGTAAGGCATCTACTAGACTCTCTGTGAAGGAAAATATCTCGTTTCGAGTGAATAATTCGGCATAGATAGGCTCATAACGTCCACTTTGTAGGTAATAGCGGAGAACACCGGAATATTGCTCGTTAACTACTAAGAGCTCATTTGCTAATCTATGTGCATCGGGTCTATCCCCTTTGAGGGTTTGACCACCGTTGTTAAAGAAGATGATTGTCGAATCAGATTCGATATCAACATCGTGCTGCGAAATAAAGGGGCCTTCAATCAATTCAACAACTTCGCCGGTTGAGGGACGATAGTGCATGATCCACGAGCTTGTCCGTGATGAAATAAAAACATCGCCCTTTTTCATAAATGGACCATCTTCTAAAACAGGCTGAATATCATTAATGTGCAGCGGATCTCCCGGTGAATCTGATTTGATCAGTAAATAGGTTAAGTCGTTTTCAATCAGAATTTCGGTTACGCTTTTATGAAATAGAATACGCCCGGTAGTAGCATCAAACTGGGTAATGGTGTTGTCTATAAAAGGGAACTCGCGGCCGTCAATACTGAATTGGGCACCATAATAAATATGCTCTCCCTTGTCCTTGTTGTAGGTATTCGCCCAAAAAGTGTTGTCCACGCCCATGTTGATGGCGTGATGATGTGCAATAGTGTCCTGTTTCCAGAGGCGCTCGCTATTTTTATCAATCTTAATGATTCCGGTAACGCCGTTCAATGAATAGATGAGGCTGCTGTCCGGTAGCATCAGCGAATGCATGATCCTATTGTGTGGGTTTGCTAATCGGTCTACAGTCCAGCTCTTTAACTCCTCATCTGTCTTAAGATTTTTGATAACGATTTTACGCTTCCAATTCGCCGTGGCATAGCTAATGAGCACCTTAACATCTTCTTCTAAGGTATTCACCGGTTCAAAGTCCTCAGGGGACGGGATAAACACAAGTGGTAAACGTTCAACTGCCGCTTTTGCTACGAGCAAACGGTCTGGCAACGTTGAAAAATGGGTAACGGCACGGCTTACCTTATGCGGGACCCACTGCTTTCCTTTTGTGGTCTCACGCACGAGCCAACTGAATAAACACAATAGAGTTAATACGATTACTGCATTCGCTAAAAACAGCGGGATCTTGCGAAGGATTGATTTAAGCATTGTTCATGTTTAGGTAGGCAAAGGTAGGCAAAGGTAGGTCAATAGGGTCTAAATCTCTAAGATGAGGCCGATGGTCGGAAGCAATCGCCCAGTATCACTCGATATGGTTTTCACTGAATAGGCATCAGCATTCATCGGGTCCACTAGAGGTGCACCATTTTCATCTCTTTCAACTGTTAAATAGGGCATTAATGGAATCGCGGAGCTGGTGAAATTTTGAAGGTCTAAGAACCAGGTCAAACTGTAATTTTTCTTGTTGTAGGTTTTGTCTAAACGAACATCAATCACGCTGTAGCTAGGGAGGCGTTCACTCATGATGTTTTGACTATCAAATATGCCTCGCTGCAGGATATCCCAATTCGTACGCACCGCACTCAAATCTGCATCAAAAGGTGTGTAGGGTGTGCCTGTGGCCCAACGGTACTTAGTCCCGATTTGCCAGCCTTTTCCCCATACTTTACCTAGTACAAAATTCACGTTATGCCGGTTGTCCCAAACTGTTGGAAGCCATGGTTTAGAGGCGTTTAATCTTGTGTCACTGTGCCCATAATTATAGCTTAAAGTCCACCAATAGCTCCCCTTGAGTTTCTGTTGTAAAAACAGCTCAAATCCATAAGATCGGCCTTCGGCATCAGGAGAACTCACTTGATCACCGACGGCAACATACGCGCCAATAGCTTGTGAGAAAGATTGCTCATCATCCCATAAATAAGGCATGCTACCGTAATATTTGTAATATGCTTCTAATGAAAAACGATACGTCTCGCCATTCTGGAATTCAACACCTGTAGCCGCTTGTGCAACAGAGCCCGGTCCCGTCCCATACGTGGTCCAATTATTGGCTTCATTTGCCAACATCACAATGGCCGGTGGGAGTTGATTGTACCAGCCCAGATTACTCTGTACCGCCCAAGATTCATTTAGATGATACTGAGCACTCGCGCGTGGAGAAATCCTTAACAATGAATTCAAATTAACGTTGTGCATGTCTATACGCAAACCAGCACTCGTACTGAGTCTGTTTTCGAGGTAATTTCTGGTCGCGTGCGTGAAAGCACCCAAACTTTGAAAAGAAAGGGCAGAGTTGTAATCTGCCGTATCGATGCGTTGTACCGTTTCATCGTTATTATATCGAACGCTAGTCATGTCGAGATCGTAGTCCCGGTGTACAAAGTTCAATCCATACTTCCATTGCCATTGTTCAGAGACGACATAATGGGTCAGATTCGCTCGGGTATTGGTTTCTGAAGAGGCATAGGCCAATTGGCGATCTTCAAGAATACCGGTATTTCCAATGTATTTCTCCGCTTGATTGCCTACATGATCGCGGCTTAGAACATATTCCCAACGACCGTTGTCTTTAAATATTCGGTAACGCGCTCCGATAACTTCGGTCTGTTGATCCCCTTCTGGAATGTAGCCAACATTATAAAGTAGGGCATCGCTGCCTCTACCGTCTTTGTACAGTCGGTATTGATCCCAACCGCCGACTCCGATGATGGTCAAATCCTTATTCTTCGCAAAACGGTGGTGAATTCTAAGCTGCGCGTCTTGATACGCAGGGAGCACTGGAATATTAAACAATCTGAAGTAATGCTGCGAAAAGCTGTTTCTACCGCTCAAAGTAACCGCAGTATTCTTCCCTAGCGGTCCTTCAAAGGTGATGCCGTAATCTGTACCACCTTGTGTTGCACGAATACCCCAACGATCCGTTCTAGCGTTTCTACCTTCAAGTAATAAAACGCCCGAGAGGGCATCATCGACTTCTGCCGGAAATCCGCCAGTGATTAGATCCATGCCTTGGATGTGGTCAAGATTGATCAAGCTTACAGCCCCGCCAGAAGCGCCTTGAATGCTAAAATGATTTACAGTAGGTAGTGAAATACCGTCTAATAAATAGCGGTTTTCATTCGGCGCACCCCCGCGCATAGCAACTGCATAGCCAAAGGAAGGTTTGGGCAACACACCGGGGAAACTTTGAATGACTTTACTTAGATCTAAAACTGCACCCGGCATACGCATCATTTCACTCCGGTTAATGTTTTTGATGCTCAGTGGCGTTTCAGGGGTGCGGTGAAACGCATCTGCTCGAACGGCAACTTCGTCTAAAGAAGTGATTCGTTCAACGTATAAACTGACAAAAGTCGGTTTCGTGGAGCGCACCTGTACTTCGTGTAGGGTTTGAATCTGACCTTTCGGACTTTTCGCTCGTATGTTGTAAAGTCCCGTAGGCAGTTTTTGGAAAGAGAACTTTCCAGAAGCATCTACTTTCGTTTCGAGCTGGAAATCACCTTGTATGACATCCACTTCCCAGCCTGCGAGCGGGCTTAAATTAAGCGCATCGAGCGCTTCACCTTGTATTGTTCCTAAATTCTGCGCGAAGGCAGTGGCGGTAAATAAAAGTGCTGCGGTTAGGAAGGATATAGGGTTACGCATCTGTTATCAGAGTTTATTCAAAAGTACAACGCAAAGTTTCCCTATGTGTTTAAGAAACGCCCATATTCTGTACGAATTATTGAAGTTTAGCCACCGTTTGCCAAGCGCCTGCATTGATACTCTGAATGCCAACTCCTTGCAAAATAGATGCGGCGTTCCCAGCGCGTGCACCGCTTCTGCAACACAAGATGATGGGTTGATTCTCCTTTTGAAGTTGCGCTGTTTTCTGAGCCAAATTCCCCATGGGAACATTTACTGCGCCCTTCGCATGGCCTTGTCTGAATTCACCCGGAGTCCGAACGTCCACGATTTTAGCTCCCGCCTGCAATGCTTCAAGAATGCGGTCTTGTTTCTTTGAGCCGCCTAATAAAAATGATAGTAATCCCATACTTCGATATTTTATTCGAAACTAAGCAGTTGAAAGAGCACGGGGCGTGATTCAGCGCACAGTTCTTAGAGCAAATGATCTGCAGCTACGGACGCAACTTGAATATTCTGTTTCGTGCTCATGTCATAGCCTAAGCCTAAAATCCAGCCCTTAACCATAGGAATCACTTTGTGCGAAGCATGGTTTTCATCCTCGTTGTAGTCAACGTCGATTGTTATAGGTATGTCGATACCTTCTCCACGCAAATACTCCGCAGTGTTAATGCTATCTTCTGCTTCTTTGAAAAGGCGTGTGATCATGTCCATTATGATCTGTTCGCGGCGTTTGGTGAGTATATAATGCACTCCTTTTCCTGGATGACGAAAGGCTATAACTGTTGCGTATAAGCTGTGTCCACCTATATTTTGAGAATCGGATCCTACGCTTAACAGAGCTTCTGGATATTGTTGCATATATGCTTTAACATAAGCTGCGCTATTTTCTACTGGTGTACCATCAAGTTTACGATATTGCGTCATAGACCTTAAAGTTGAAAAATGTTTTCGAGAGAAGAAAAGAAATCACTGAATACTGCCTTTTTTAATCAATTCGTTCGGCACATGTCTCGTCATCACAGCAAAGGCGGCGGCGGAGGACGGTGGGAATCCTATAAAACGGGCGTAAAAGGTCTCTATTTTAGGATGTTAACAGCGCCAGTTGTCGGAATAGCAATCGATATTCAGCAAAAAGATCCGGAGATTAGAGCATTGCTTTTCGATCAATTCGTAGAGTTGCGAAGGCTGTTAGAAGCAGAATGGGGTGACGGAGTGAATTATGAACAATCACACTATTTGGAGAGTGGCCTAGAAGTATCAAGAATCTCCATTACGTTGGAAAATGCCTATTTCTACGACAAAGAGCAATGGACTGAAATTATTAGTTGGTATGAGAAGCATCTGCTGAGTTTAGATGCATTTTGGGACACCGTAGGGGATATAGTGAAGGGACTTGCTCGCTAATCAATCATCCGTTTCAGAACCCTCAGTTTATGAGTGTGACGGCCTAATTCTGCATTGTAAATCCCACTGTGGTCTAACCCATCCACCCGAACACGGCCGCTGGCGTGGATAATATGAAAATCGTCAAGTACGATACCTACATGGGTAATGGCACCTTCCGCATTATCAAAAAATGCGAGATCCCCAGGTTGGCATTCTTCTAAAAAGCTAAGCGTTGTTCCTTTTTTGGCTTGCTGGGAAGCATCTCGCGGAAGGTAGTGGCCTGCTAATCGGTAAACCATTTGAGTAAATCCGCTACAGTCGATGCCAAAAGGAGTACGCCCGCCCCACTGGTAGGGCGCATTGAGGTAAGAAAAAGCAAAGTCTACCAACTCATTACGATCTTTTCTTCCTGTGGTAAAGGCGCCTTCAAAAGAATACGATTGCTGCTCGAGACGGATTGTACCGGCATCAAGAAAGGGTAAATAGGCGCCTTGAACGATCAAGGGATAGTCCGTAGGCCCTGTTCCTTGCAATAATTGGACAGGATCTAAACTTACTCTAAGCGGAGTAGTAGCTAATAATTCATAGTAGGAAGGGGAGATGGGCTGGTACTGTAAACGGTCAATCCAACCTTCATAGCCATCATGATCCAGCTGAATTCGGATCCATTTCGGTTGTTCTTCGAGAATACTAAAACTCTCTCCGAACAGCACCACATTCACCTGCTCCGAAGCATCTGATGGCTCTCCACGCATGGGGACCACACTGAGAAACGCTATGCCTTTGTCAAATTCGCTCACAGGTCACAATTTACGGGCTAATCAAAGCACAACGTTAAAAATGGGTCAATTTTATAAACAGCCCCTCTTACCATAAAAGATAAGAAGGGCTATTTTACTTAAATCAATTCTAGTACCAAAGCAGAAGCACCGCCACCGCCATTACAAATGGCTGCTGCACCTGTCTTTCCTCCGTTTTGTTGCAGTACACCAATCAATGTAGTAATGATACGCGCACCTGATGCACCTAGGGGGTGCCCTAGGCTGACTGCGCCTCCATGTGCATTCACATTTACCTTATCCAGTCCCAATAACTTCATATTAGCCAATCCGACCACAGCGAATGCCTCGTTAAATTCGAAAAAGTCTACAGCATCCATAGAGAGGCCCGCTTTGGCTAAGGCTTTTGGCAATGCTTTCGCAGGCGCCGTTGTAAACCATTCTGGTTCTTGCGCTGCATCTGCATATCCTGTGATTCTTGCAATAGGCTTCAGTCCTAATTCCGCCGCTTTAGAAGCACTCATGAGAACAACCGCTGAGGCACCATCGTTTAATGTCGAGGCATTTGCAGCTGTAACTGTTCCGTCCTTCTTAAATACAGGACGTAATTGAGGTACTTTGGCCGTATTCACTTTTGTAAATTCTTCATCGGTATCGACGACGATCGCATCGCCGCGACGTTGAGGAACAGCGACGGGCACCACTTCATTTGCAAACTTCCCATTCTCCCATGCAGCAGCACTTCTGCGGTAGCTTTCTAGCGCAAATGCATCCTGATCTTCGCGAGTAATGTGGTGTTCTTCTGCACACAATTCTGCGCAAACGCCCATATGTTGCGCGTTGTAGACGTCGGTCAGCCCGTCTTTAACGAGTCCGTCAACGAGCGAAATATCGCCCAATTTTACTCCGGTTCTACCCTTTGGTAAATAGTGGGGTACAGCACTCATGTTTTCCATTCCACCTGCAACAAGGATATCGACATCACCGGCTTTAATGGCTTGAGCGCCCATCATGATGGCTTTCATGCCTGAGGAGCACACCTTGTTAATAGTGGTACATGGAACTTGGTTGCCAATTCCTGCGGCCATCGCCGCCTGACGCGCAGGTGCTTGACCCACATTGGCTTGCAAAACATTGCCCATGTAGACTTCTTCCACGGCATCTGCAGGTAAACCGGCTTTTTCTAACGCGCCTTTTATCGCCGCAGCACCTAAGGCTGTGGCAGGGACGCTACTTAGTGCTCCGCCAAAGCTGCCCATAGGGGTTCTGACAGCACTTACGATCACAACTTCTTTCATCTTCTGTAATGTTATTTGGGTTCGTGTCAAAAAGACCCCACTAAACTACTAAATTGGTGCTCTAGAAACGAAGGTATTTGGTATGAAAGCATCGAATTGGATACAGCAACAACAGAAGTGGGTCTATTTCAGCATAGTAAGCACTTTATGCATCGCTTTGCTGTTTGTGAGCATTCCTTTCAAAGCCCAATTTCAATACGATTACCGTCTGGGCCAGGTTTGGCTCGAAGACGATTTAATAGCACCGACAGACTTTGCGCTTCCAAAATCTCCACAGAAAATAGAGGAGGATAGACAAAAATTAATCGCTGACAAAGATCTATATTATAACTACAGTGTTCAGATCGAAAATTGGCGTTCAGCGATAGACTCTACGCTCGTACCCGATGCAGAATTTATAGAATGGCAGCGTCGTGGTGTCGTTTTAATGCACCCCTCCGAAAATCACAAAGTGTTACTCTCTGATGGAACACCTATAAGCTTGAAAAACAGCCTTTCACCAGAGTATTTGCGAGCACAATATGCATTACCGGATAGTATAGATTTAAGTCCAACTTTCACTGTTAATGCTTCTTTGACAGATAGTGCGTTAACTGCAAAATTAATTGCGCTTACGACCTTTAGAGGTATCATTACAAAAGGAACACCTATCGTTTTACGCGGCGCAACAGTAACCGCGGAAAAATTCGAAATGCTCAGAGCATTGGAGGCGAATTTCGATGGCATTGCAAATGATCTAAATTGGCAAGGTAGAGCAGGTGCATTACTTTATCTCATCCTCGTATTCTTAGGCTTGGCACTCTATTTAAATGCGTACGATGCTCAAATCATAGCGCATAGTTCTAGTCTTAATCTGCTGTTATTCTCCATCACCGGCGCGGGTATAGCCACTTTGTGGGCCTCTTCTATCAGCGTTTTAAATGTCTTTCTGGTTCCGCTTGTCTTGTTGCCGGTTCTCGTACGAAGCTTCTTTAATGATCGATTGGCCTTAATTACGCATATCTTTTTACTCTTAGCCGTTGCACCATTTATTAGTGGAGCTGTACATTTTATTGCGGTCCAATTCGCTGCTGGCCTCATCACTCTATTCAACATACGCGGTATCTACAAGAGAAGTCAATTGTTCCAAAGCACCTTTAAAATAATGGGAATCTTGATTGTGGTGCATCTTTCTATTCATCTAATCCGACAAATGGAGTGGAACGCAGAAGCTGCTATTCCTCTTGGCTCATCACTTATTGGCACTTTGGTCCTTCTATTTATATTCCCACTTATCTACTTCTTCGAACGCACCTTTGGCGTAGTTTCGGATCTTACCCTTCTTGAGCTATCGGATACTAATAATCCATTACTTAAACGCTTGTCAAAAGAAGCTCCAGGAACCTTCCAGCATACAATGCAAGTTGCTAATCTCGCGGAGCATGCAACGGAGTTAGTAGGAGGGAACACCCTGCTAGTGCGAACAGGCGCTCTCTATCATGATATTGGTAAGATTCCTAATGCTCAATACTTCACGGAAAATCAAAGTTCCTCAGCCTCTCCGCATGATGAATTGAGTTATACAGAAAGTGCCAAAATCATAATTGGGCATATCAATGACGGCATAGAATTGGCAAAAAAACATCGACTTCCCGACATCGTGATCGATTTCATCCGTACCCACCATGGGACCTCAAGAGTGGAGTATTTCTACAGAAAATATAAGGAAGACCATCCGGATGCAGAGAAGTTTGATTCATTTCAGTATCCCGGACCTAAACCTTTCTCAAAGGAAACTGCCATTGTAATGATGTCAGATGCTGTTGAAGCCTCTACGCGTTCTTTACCTGAAAAGTCACAAGAAGCGTTAAGCACCATGATTGACAAGGTTATTGATCACCAGCTGACTAATGGCCAATTAGACAATGCTGCGATTACCCTGAAGGAAATAAATGCTATCCGTGAAGCATTTAAGAAATTTATGCGCGGTGTTTACCACGTCCGAATCTCATACCCTGAGGAAGTAAAAACGGTCCAAAACGCTTCGTAATCAAAGAGGTAGACTGCAAGAATATTTTATACCCGGAGTAGGTATTGTTAAGATTCTAAAGGCGAATTTGATTAAATTGATTCAACACTACACAAATTCGCATTAAACCCTTGCGCAAACCGATTTTCGGTATAAATTTGCCCTCCCTAACGGAAAGATGGCAGAGTGGTAATGCAACAGCCTGCTAAGCTGTGATCGCGTAAGTGATCCCAGGGTTCGAGTCCCTGTCTTTCCGCAAGAACAAACGTTCATTGATATTGCAAGTTCGGGAAGTGGCGCAGGTGGTAGCGCATCTGGTTTGGGACCAGAGGGTCGCAGGTTCGAGTCCTGTCTTCCCGACTAAGCCAAAGCAGAATCCTTCGGGGTTCTGTTTCGGCTAATGCAGTAGAGAATACCTATACCAAGGTATGGTGAGGACTCGTAGCTCAGCTGGATAGAGCATCTGCCTTCTAAGCAGACGGTCACAGGTTCGAATCCTGTCGGGTTCACGAGAGAAGCAAAACCCCAGAACGCGAATGCGTTCTGGGGTTTTTCATTTCAATCAAATGCCAAGCTCGCTTGAGCCTGTAGGTTGAAATGAAAAACACCGTCCCACGTCAGTGGGTAGAGGGGTTGCAGATTACTTGCCCGTGGCCCCCGTGCAGGATCACTTAGAAATCCTGTCGGGTTCACGAGAGAAGCAAAACCCCAGAACGCGAATGCGTTCTGGGGTTTTTTATACCCGGTTTTCAATCTATTTCCTTGAGGTAAAGATTCTCATCGAACGCGAGAGTTGCAGTGTCATTTTTTTTTGCAGGAATGCTCCATAATTTACATTCTTTAAAATCTGAAAAAGTCGAAAATTGTGCGGTTTTCGTTACTGGCACCAAAAAATAAATTTCTGAAATTGACAAAAGCAGCTTGAAGTAGACGCGTCTGAGGATGTATCAGAAAAGTAGGCTACGTAGTGGATTCTGGCGTAAAACGGCTGGATAGTAGATACCGATATGAACAAAGTTTGGAATTCTAATCTATTGTAAACAAGGCCCTTGAGGTTAAATTGTTAATAACTTTTCAAGAAAGACATTGACTTTGTAGCTAAGTGGTTTTCTAGGGCTAAACATGCCAAATTGATAATGCTAAGTCATCTTTCTTGAAGACATGAAAATTCCTTGCTTAATTCCTTGTCTTTCGCAGTCCAATTTGAGATATTAGTCGCTCGCTTAACTTAAATGCTATAATAGCTATGAAAAAACAATTACTAACTCGTTCGTTGCTGCTCGTAGCGCTCTTCTTTTCAGGAAGTACGCTTCTAGCACAAACGCAGGTTTGTGGTACTGTTAACTTAGAATTGTATGATTCTTATGGTGACGGTTGGAACGGCAACGAGATTGACGTAAAATTCACTGGTGGTGATTCTACGTATACCCTATCATCGGGTAGCTTTATTTCGATACCGTTATCGGTAAATTATTTGGATACGGCGCAGTTTGCTTGGCAAGCTGGTGGTTCCTATACCAGTGAGTGTACGTACAAAATTACTGATGCCTCTGGTACAGTTTTGTATTCTTCACCAACGGGGAATGTGATGACTGCCGGTTCGACGCAATACACGGCGTATTGTGCAACTGCACCGGTACCTCAAGTTTGTGGAACCGTTACATTAGAATTGTACGATTCTTACGGTGACGGCTGGAACGGTAATGACATGGACGTTGTTACTTCTAGTGGAACAACTACTTACGGTATGAGTAGTGGTAGTTTCATTTCATACACGCTAACTATTGCTTACCAGGACACCGCTCATTTCATATGGCAAGCTGGTGGTTCTTACGCTAGTGAGTGTACGTACATTGTTAAAGATGCTTACGGTACTACGCTTTATTCTTCGCCTAATGGTGGTTTGATGACAGCAGGTGCAACGCAGTACTCTGCTCAGTGTAATTCACTTGCAAGTTGTATAGCGCCTACTAACCTTTCGGTAACGACAGGTGCATACGATGCAGCAGTTTCATGGGATGCAGGCGCATCTGCTTATGCTTACCATTTGGTTGAGTATGATACAGCTGGCTTCACGCCGGGTACAGGTGATACAATGTGGGTATATTCAGATACTGCATACATCACAGGTTTAGACCCTGCAACTTCGTATGACTTTTTTGTAACTACGCTATGTTCAGCTACTGATTCTTCAGCAGCTACTGCAGCTCTTGCTCAGTTAACTCAATGTGCGGCTATCGCAACACCTTGGAGTGAGAACTTTGACAATACAACCACTGGATCAGCATTTAACCCATCTTTACCTCAATGTTGGGATTTCTACACTGATGGTGTTGGCTCATTCTACTACCCATACTTCTATAATCGTAACTATTCGTTCTATGCCAATTCAGGGACGAACTTCTTATATGGTTACAGATCTTCAAGCACAAGTACTTCTACGGCATATGGAGATACTACTATGATCATCACTCCTGAGATTCAAGGTCTTGATTCGGCGACGAAGCAATTGGAGTTCTATGCTAGAACTACCTCAGTAGGTCGTCCTGGTGAGGTCATCATTGGATTAACCGATGCTGCGGGAACGCCAAGTTCTTTGACTATCGTTGATACGGTTTACGCTACGGCAACTGCGTATAACAAATACACGGTTTATTTAGACGGTGCTACAACGGGTGATGCAAGAATTGCATTTATGTTGAGAAGAGAAATTGGTGTTTACGATTACGTCTGTATTGATGACGTATCGGTTACTGATATTCCCCCATGTCCAGAACCAATTGGTTTGTCTTTAGCTGCTACAACGCAAGCTTCAGCAACCATCTCTTGGTCTTCTAGCTCTGCTGCGTTCAACATTGAGGTAGGTCCAATGGGCTTTACTCAAGGTACAGGTACTTCTTATTCTAGCACGACAACTTCGTATACAGCTACTGGTTTAACTCAGAATACGTATTAT
>JAOMWM010000060.1 GCA_028357285.1 Schleiferiaceae bacterium
TGGCGGGAGTACTCCGGCAGATAAAGTATGGAATACGCTTCTATGGATTGTAGTGTTCTTCGGAGCAATCCAGTTAAGCGCAAGAAGTTTCGAATTCGAATCGAATGATTATTTCTATTATTACCAAACAATCGCTGGTCCTGGGGCGACGATTATTGCAAAGCTCCTGTTTAACAGCGCATACATTGCAGTGATAAGCGTTGTCACTTGGGGACTCTTTATTGTATTTTTCGGCAATCCAGTATACAATAACACTCTATTCGGCCTCGCATTACTTTTAGGCAGCATAGGATGCAGTGTGGTGCTTACGCTTACTTCCGGTGTAGCACAACGCACTCAAGGAAATGCGACTTTAGGCGCTATTTTGGCGATTCCGCTACTCCTCCCTATTCTACAATTAACCAGCGCTTTAAATCTTCAAGCGATAGTAGGTGTCCCTACAAACGAGGCCTATAATTTATTAGGTTCTTTAGGTGCATTAGATATTGGAATTGGACTACTAGCCTACCTACTCTTTCCGTATCTTTGGCAAGATTAAAAACACGCATGAAAGGACTACCCTACAAAATAGCAGGACTGCTCTTAATCCTATTCAGCCTTACCTATGGTTTATGGTCAGAGGTCCCCGAACTTCCCATTGTTGAGCAAAGCATTCGCAACCTATTTTACCACGTAAGTATGTGGTTCGCGATGGTCGCGATGATGGCTACAAGTTTTGGTAATGCCATCGGTTTTCTTTCATCAGAAAATATGGTACGCGACCGAAGAAGCATCAGTCTAGCAGAGACTGGAATGTTTTTTAGTTTTATGGGGCTTTTAACCGGTATGCTTTGGGCAAAATTTACTTGGGGTGCGTGGTGGACTAACGACCCTAAACTCAATGGAACGGCAATCACAATGCTCATTTATCTAGCCTATTTTGTGTTGAGAAACTCAATTGACGATCCTCGTAAAAGAGCACGAATTAGCAGTGTCTACAACATATTTGCCTTTGTGATGATGATTGTTTTCATCGGTATTTTACCAAGAATGACAGATAGCTTACACCCTGGTAATGGGGGTAATCCCGGATTTAATTCGTACGATTTAGATAATAGATTACGTCTCGTGTTTTACCCTGCGGTTCTTGGATGGATTTTAGTGGGAACTTGGATCGCCTCTTTGCGTTATAGAATTAGAAACTTAGAAGAATGAAAAAGCTAATTGCCCTAATCATCGCCTTTTCTCCCATAGCTGCTGCAGCTCAAAATGACAGCGTGATGTACGAGAATGAAAAAATGAATGTAGTTATCGGTGTGATCACCATCATTTTCATTGGTCTTGGAGCTTATTTATTCTCCTTAGATAGAAAAATTAAAAAGCTCGAGGATGAAAAATAGTCAGGTGGCTATCATTATTGCTATTGCAGTTCTTATAGGCTATACGCTAGTGAAATTGGGTAATAGTGCCACATATAGCGACTTTACGACAGCCGCTTCTGCAGAGGGCGAAACCACAACAGTCATTGCCTTCCTTGATTTAGATGCGGAAATGGCTTTTGAACCCAAATCGGTCCAATTCTCTTTTGGAGCTATTGACAAACAAGGAAAGAAGCAGCGCGTCGTCTATTATGAGCCAAAGCCACAAGATTTTGAACGCTCTGAAGAAATTACGCTGACTGGATATGATGCAGATACTACATTTATTGCCACTGAAATTCTCATGAAATGTCCGTCGAAATACAACGAACAAAACGAAGTAGATAGCGATAAAATCTACAAATAACTTCTTATGAACTACATAGGTGAACACCTTTGGGCAGCAGAATTAGGTCGCGGATTGACGGCCTTTTCTTTTGCTTTTGCTTTACTCTCTGCAATTGCCTATTACCAAAAAGGTAAGCAATGGAAGACTTTAGGCCGACTGGCTTTCAGGATCCACGCTACCACCTTGTTTGGTTTGATAGGTACGTTGTTCTTTATAATGGCGAACCACTACTTCGAGTTCGACTATGTATGGAAGCACACGTCGCTGGACCTTGAGCCGCGGTATCTATTTTCCGCATTCTGGGAGGGTCAAGAAGGGTCGTTCTTATTGTGGATGTTCTGGAATGCCGTACTCGGCTGGATTTTAACCTACAGTGCTAAATCTTTTGAGGGACCAGTGGTGGGAGTTTTTGCCGCCGTACAAGCTTTTCTAGTGAGCATGATTTTAGGCGTTTACATCGGTGATCTTCATATCGGCTACAGCCCTTTTATTCTTGTGCGTGAATTGAGTGAAAATGTAGGTCTACCCTGGACTCAATTTGCCGACTACCTTACACGTTTCCCTAATTTCGCAGACGGTTCTGGATTAAATCCTTTGCTTCAAAACTACTGGATGACCATTCATCCACCTACGCTATTCCTAGGATTTGCCTCTACCCTAGTGCCATTCAGTTATGCAATAGCGGCTTTATTGCGTAAAGACTATAAGAGTTGGATCAACAGTGCATTGGTCTGGAGCTTTTTCTCCGTAGGAATTTTAGGAGTTGGAATCTTAATGGGGGGTGCCTGGGCTTATGAAGCACTTAGCTTTGGAGGATTTTGGGCATGGGACCCTGTGGAGAACACCTCATTGGTACCGTGGTTAACCATGGCTGCGGGTGCGCACTTGCTGCTCATTCAACGTAATAAAGGTGGCGTAATGCCTTCTGCGCTCTTTCTACTCATACTCACCTTCCTTCTCATTTTATACTCTACATTCCTAACGCGTTCCGGAGTATTGGGCGACAGTTCCGTTCATGCTTTCGTAGATTTAGGTTTGAGTGGCCAATTATTAATTTACCTCCTCTTCTTCACCATCGGCGCAATCGGGTTATTACTTATCCGTTACAAGGGCCTACCGAAAAAGG
>JAOMWM010000061.1 GCA_028357285.1 Schleiferiaceae bacterium
CCTACCCAGGGAAATATTCACAGTATGCTGACTTCTAAGGAGATACGTCGCAAATTCCTCCAGTTTTTTGAGGAAAAAGGCCATGAAATCGTGGCATCCGCGCCCGTAGTGAACAAAAACGATCCAACGCTCATGTTCATCAATGCCGGAATGAACCCGTTTAAAGATTACTTCTTAGGGAATGCCGTGCCTAAAAATAACCGCATCGCTGATACCCAAAAGTGTTTACGCGTAAGTGGAAAGCACAATGATTTAGACGAGGTTGGCCACGATACTTACCATCATACACTGTTTGAGATGTTGGGGAACTGGTCCATAGGCGATTATTTCAAGGAAGAAGCGATTGACTGGGCATGGGAATTACTTACTGAGGTTTACGGTATCGATAAAGACCGATTATATATCAGTGTCTTCGGTGGCGATGCAAATGAACAGATGGAGCGCGACAATGAGGCTGCGGACATGTGGTTAAAGCATACAACGAATGACCGTATCATCAATGGATCCAAAAAGGACAACTTTTGGGAAATGGGTGAAATAGGACCGTGTGGTCCTTGCTCTGAAATTCATGTGGATTTACGAAGTGACGCTGAACGTGCAAAAATAGATGGTGCCTCTTTAGTGAATGCGGATCATCCTCAGGTCGTGGAAATCTGGAATTTGGTATTTATGCAATTCAACCGCAAAGCCAGCGGAGAATTGGAAAACTTACCTTCGCAACATATCGATACAGGAATGGGCTTCGAACGTCTCTGTATGGCCCTTCAGGGCAAACAATCGAACTACGACACCGATGTTTTTACACCGTTGTTATCGGAAATCTCATCCCTTTCTCGAACTACTTACGGTGGGTCTGAAGCTACGGATATAGCGCAGCGTGTAATCGCGGATCATATACGTGCAGTTGCGTTTGCGATAGCGGATGGTCAGTTACCAGCAAGCAGCGGAGCAGGCTATGTCATTCGTCGTATTCTACGACGTGCCATTCGTTATGGATTCTCTTATTTGAATCTAACTGAGCCGTTCATGTTTAAACTTGTTAAAGTTTTAGATCAAGAGATGGGTGAATTTTTCCCGGAGCTCTCGGCGCAACGTGCATTGGTTGAAAAGGTGATCGAGGAAGAGGAAAACAGCTTTTTGAAAACGCTTGCGCAAGGTTTAGCGAAACTGGAAGAATTTCTGGCAGGGGATGCGAAAGTATTAGATGGACAACGTGCCTTTGAGTTATATGATACCTATGGTTTTCCGATTGATTTGACTGAACTGATCATGCGCGAGAATCAGCGCACGGTCGATATGGCCGGATTTACGGCAGAGATGACGGCTCAGAAAGAACGTTCACGTGCGGCGACGAAACTCAGTACGGACGACTGGGTTGAATTAGAAGACGACGATAAAGAAGAATTTGTTGGCTACGACTATACTGAGGTAGATGTTCGCATTACCCGATACCGTAAGGTGAGTACTAAGAAGAAGGAATTTTACCAATTGGTTCTTTCCTTAACTCCCTTCTATCCTGAGGGTGGTGGCCAAATCGGGGATACTGGTACCTTAGTTCAGGGCGATAGTACTCTACATATAACGACCACGAAAAAGGAGAATGGGGTCATTATGCATTTTACCGATGATTTACCCGCGGAGTTAGGTGGTCAGTGGAAGGCGACGGTGAACGTTGCTGATCGCAATGAAACAGCGAAAAATCACAGTGCGACCCACTTGATGCATGAAGTCTTACGTGAAGTGCTGGGGACGCATGTGGAGCAAAAAGGATCACTCGTACGACCAGATTACCTGCGTTTTGATTTTTCTCATTTCCAAAAAGTAAGTGCAGAAGAATTACTTGCCATTGAGGCAAAAGTGAATGAACGCATTCAAGCCAATTATGCGCTCGAAGAATACCGTAACATTCCTATTGCCGAGGCAAAGGATATGGGAGCTATGGCACTCTTCGGTGAGAAGTATGGCGATACCGTTCGTGCCATCAAATTTGGTTCATCTGTTGAGCTTTGTGGAGGTATTCACGTACCGGCGACGGGTTCTATAGGACTCTTTAAATTTATTTCTGAAGGAGCTGTTGCAGCCGGTGTGCGTCGCGTTGAAGCGGTGACCGGCAAAGGTGCTTTAGACTATGTCAACGCTGAGCTCGCAAAACTGCGCGCGGCGGCAGAGGTGTTGAAGCATCCGCAGGATTTAGCCAGTGCATTGCAGCAGTTAAAGGAAAAAGAGACTGCCGCGCAAAAAGAAATTGACACATTGCGAAAAGAGAAAGCAATGGGGGCGGTGAAGGAATTGGAAAATAGCGCCGTAGCATTTAATGATGCAAGGGCCATCGTTGCGCGTACCTCGCTTGATGCCGGGAGTGTAAAGGATTTAGTCTTTAAATTGAAATCTACTCCAAGCACGTTAGTTATTTTGGGCAACGTATTAGAGGGTAAGGTCACCTTGAGCATTGGTTTAAGTGACGATCTTGTTGCAACTAAAGGATGGCATGCAGGCAATGCAGTTCGGACCTTAGCGCAACACATAAATGGCGGTGGTGGCGGCCAGCCTGGATTCGCCACAGCAGGAGGAAAGAATCCTAACGGAATAGATAAAGTATTGGTAGAATGGAAAAACGAATTCTCATGATGATAACAGCCCTACGTTCATTGCTTATTGCGGCCTTATTTCCTGTGGCCTTGACGGCACAAAAGACA
>JAOMWM010000062.1 GCA_028357285.1 Schleiferiaceae bacterium
TGACGCGCATTCTGGCTCTTATTTCCGTGAATAGCAGCTGCACGAATCCCTTTCTTATCAAGAATACGAACAACTTTGTCACAGCCATGCTTCGTTCGACCAAAGACTAAAACGCTTCCTTCTAATTCTTTCAATAAGTGAATAAGAAGCGATGGCTTTTCGCTTTTACTAACGTAATACACGCATTGTGTCACACGTTCCGCTGTTGGCTTTTCAACGGCGATACGAACCTGTTTATAATTTGGCTTTAGAATCTGCCCGCTAAGCTCCATTATGGTCTTCGGCATGGTCGCTGAGAAGAACAAGCTTTGGCGTTTTGAGGGAAGAAGACGAAGTAATTTTTTGATGTCGTGAATAAAGCCCATGTCCAGCATTTGATCGGCTTCATCTAAGACAAAATGTGTGAGGTTACGCAGATCAACAAACCCTTGCCCCTGTAAATCTAGCAATCTACCAGGTGTAGCAACTAAAATATCAACGCCGCGTTTGAGCTGATCTATTTGAGGATTTGCACCAACACCACCAAAAATAACGGCAGTGCGAAGGCTTGTCCCTGAAGAATAACGTTTCGCATTTTCAGCGACCTGTAAGGCCAATTCGCGTGTTGGTGTAACCACCAAAGCTTTTATACTTCGCTTGCGTTCATTAGGAGCTTCGAGTAAATGCTCGATGATAGGGATGGTAAACGCTGCTGTTTTACCTGTACCCGTTTGAGCGGTACCGAGCAGGTCAAAACCATCTAAGAGGACGGGTATGCTTTGGGCTTGAATAGGTGTCGGTTGAGTATAGCCTTGTTCTTTTAAGGCGGATAGAATTTGAGGCTTAAGCCCCAATGAATCAAAGGTCATATGTTGTTTTTACGCTTCTGTTAACTTAACAGAGCACGGCAAAGGTAGGCTTTCTGGAGTCAGTGAAATTTTCTTTTTGCAAAACGATAGTATTACTATTATTTTTGCAGAGCTAAACAATTGCTTTCTACATACGTTAGCTCAACACTATGAATGCACTCAACATTACTATTAGCGCGAAGCTTTACAGTAAAAATCCCGATGAAACGGAGCTGGGTAAACGCATACTATCAAAAAGTATTGCGTTGATGGACGAGCTCGGTTACGAGCATTTGACCTTTAAGAAAGTTGCCCGAGAAATTATCAGTACTGAATCTGGAGTGTACCGCTACTTTCAAAACAAACATCAATTATTGACCTATCTCATTAATTGGTACTGGGGATGGCTTGAAGTGAAAATGGCCCAAGAATTCATGCTACTTAATAGTCCGGAAGAAAAACTGAAACGAGCTATAGAACTTTTAGTCCTTCCTATGGAACAAGACGAACGAATTCCTCATGTCGATGAGCGCGCCTTGCAACGCGTTGTAGTTGCAGAATACCCTAAAATTTACCTGACTAAAGACGTAGACCAGGAAAATAAAGAAGGCTACTTTTTAGGCTATAAACAGATTTGTGAAACCTTAAGTCAGCTTGCACTGCAAATCAATCCAGATTATCCGTATCCACACAGCCTCTTCGCGACTATTATAGAGGCAGCACAAAGTCAACAGTTTTTCGCTGAACACCTACCGAGGCTCTCTGACTCTTCTGGGGGTCAGAAGGAGATCGTTCAATTCCTCATTGATATGACGCTAAAATCTTTACGTAAATAATGACGAAGAATCCCTTTCAGAAATTTATCGCAATGCTCTCAGAAGACCGTCGCGATATCCTCTACTTATACGCCTATGCGCTGTTTTACGCACTGGTAAATCTCAGCTTACCTCTTGGAGTTCAAGCAATCATAGGGCTTATCCAAGCAGGTACTGTTAGTACGAGCTGGGTTATACTTAGTGCCTTAGTTACTGCGGGGGTTATCATTGGAGGCGTTTTACAAGTACTCCAATTATCCATTTCTGAGATATTACAACAACGTATTTTCACAAGAGCAGCGTTCGAATTCACATACCGCATCCCTAGATTTCAAAACCAATCGATACGCGGCACCTATCCACCTGAACTTATCAATCGTTTTTTCGATACGCTCAATGTTCAAAAAGGGCTTTCAAAAATCTTGATGGACTTCAGCGCTTCGACGCTACAAATTGTGATTGGCCTCATCCTTCTTGCCACCTATCACCCTTTCTTTATCACATTTGGATTAGCGCTCATTGCATTACTCGCTGCCATTCTCTATTACACAGGTCCTAGAGGTCTCGATAGTAGCATGAAAGAAAGCACGTTTAAATACAAAATCGCTCAATGGTTAAAGGAAATTGCCAGAACCATGGATACGTTTAAAAGAGCGGGACACACCGAGCTCCCACTAGAGAAAACAGATCAATTGGTAGAGCAATACCTCATTCACCGTAAAAAACATTGGAAAGTTTTGATTTTCCAGTACGCTAATATTGTTGGATTTAAAGCTCTTGTTACCCTAGGCTTGCTAATCATCGGCGGTTTGCTTGTTATTCAAAATGAAATAAATGTCGGCCAATTCGTTGCTTCTGAAATTGTCATCATCCTTATTGTCAACTCTGCGGAAAAGCTCATCTTAACTATGGAACCGATCTACGACGTACTGACGGCAGTAGAAAAAATGAGTACCGTTACCGATATCCCGCTCGAAGAAGATCAA
>JAOMWM010000063.1 GCA_028357285.1 Schleiferiaceae bacterium
CATCAGCGTTTTTAACGATATCAATTTCGCTCTTAAGTCATCGAGATTCTTGAATTATACATCATTCCAAACGTCTGTTCGGAATATTCCGAACAACACTTCCGCGATTGCCAGAGAGGCATCTCAAAAGCACCTACTCTATCGCTTGACCTTAAGATATTTTCTTACCTTCATATGGGTTGGCAATTTGGCGCATCTTCCGTCGCACAGTGGGTATTAACGGACATGCTATGCAGTACGAATATGACAAATTCGATCGCATTTCAGCCATTTTTGCACCGAGGGAACTCAATACCGCGGGGAGTCCTGCCATGGACTTTCTTTCAACGGGCATAAACCAGAGCATAAAAGAAGTCGTATGCCATTAAAAAAACCACCACTATAAATTAATCCTTTAGATAAACTATTAGTCCAAATAGTATTACTCAAAAAACTCGACCGAAGGAATTTTAGAAAACTGATGTCTAAATAAAAAACTATTAAAAAAATGAGATACTATAAACTAACAACCATTATTACATTGCTTCTTACAGCAACTTTTACGAATGCACAAGTAACCACTCAATGGGGACCCGATGGTTTTGTGAAAATTGAGGAAGGTTCTGGTGGATTTTTTGCAACTTTAGATGCGGGAGACAGATTTGCACGCGACCATGACCAAGCAGGTGATATTAATGGAGATGGTGTAATTGACCTCGTAATTGGTGCTCGTTCTGATGATGATGGAGCAACTGACGCAGGAGCAGTCTACATACTATTTATGAATAATGATGGTACTGTTCAAAGTAATCAAAAGATTTCTGCCACACAGGGTGGATTTACAGACACCCTTCTCGCAAATAATTTCTTCGGTTATGGAGTAGCTGGCATAGGAGACTATGATGGTGATAATATTCCAGATATTGCAGTTTCTGCACCTGCTTCAACAAATATAGCTTTATACATTATTCATCTAAATAGTAATGGTACGGTTAAGAGTTTTGTTAAAAATTCTAATATTATGGCTCAAGGGCTTTCAGCCGTGGGTGATCTAAATAATGATGGTAGAATTGATTTGGTTGCTTGCGATCCTAGGTCGAATCAAGGTGGTATTCTAAGGGGCGCAATACAAATCTTATTTTTTGATGCTTCTTCAAATGTAGTTCCAGCAAATTCTGTTCATATCAGTTCGACACAAGGGGGTTTTGGAACAGGTCTAGCAGACAATGACCAATTTGGCGGAAGAGAAGTCGCTATGCTGGGTGATATAGATAATGATGGCACATTAGAAATGGCTGTTGGAGCGTTTATGTCTGATGGAGGAAAAGGAGCAATTTGGATACTATCTCTTGATTCAAATAATTTCAATGTGGTTTCAAAACTGAAGATTACAGAAGGAATGAATGGTTTTACTGATACGCTAACTACAGGAGCTAACCCAAATGGAACAGCAGGCGCAAATTTTGGACACGCATTATCTAAAATTGGTGATTTGAATGGCGATGGTGTACCAGATTTAATGACAGGTGCAAATCAACAAGACGAAGGTTGGGGTTATATTTTATATTTAAACTCAAACAAAACTGTAAAAACTTTTACAAGAATAAATAATACTGATGGCGGATTTGATCTCGCTCTTAGTAATGAAGCTCGTTTTTCACGATCTATTTCCTTTATTGGAGATTTGCGTGGTGACGGAACAATAGCAGTAAATTATGGTGGAAGATCGGGTGCAGGAAGCACAGGTACTTTGTATTTATTATTTTTTAAGCCTTGTGATTTTAATCAAGAATCTGGTTATAACCATTGGACTGGTGGAAATATATTATATAGTAATTGGACACATTCAACCCTAACGGTAAGCGATTCATTAACCTTTGAGCAATGTACCTTTAAAGCATTTGAAACAGATGCAGCATATATGACTTATAATTTCAATGACGGCAGATGTATTTGTAAAGATTCTACAGCAACTTTAACCGTCAGTACCGAATTAAGCACCGCATTTTCTAATCAATGTTATAGTGGCTTATTGTCAACTGATTTAATAGAATTGAATGCTGATAATGAGATAATCATTTATCCAAACCCCACAAATAATGTTTTAACATTAAAAGTTGACCAGACATCTTTTTCAGAACGAGATAGACTACAGCTTTTTTCGGTAATTGGTGAACAACTATACTCTTCAAATATAAATTCTCAGCAAACTACAGTTGATTTATCTAAAATTCCAGAAGGCACGTACATATTAATTACAAGTATAGATGGAATACAAAAATCATTTAAAATTTTGAAAGAATAAAAAACGGCATACAACAATGTATAAAAGTAATAGCGGTTTGGGTTCTAATCCAAACCGTTTTTGCGGGGCAAAGTTGTCACTAAAGTAGACGCAAGTCTGCGTAGCTAAAGATAAGTAAAAGAGGGCATTGAATGGGTTTGCTATTATTCCTGCAATCGCGCAAGCCATGTACGGTAAATACCGTACATAAACTATTAACTGCATCAGCGTTTTTAACGATATCAATTTCGCTCTTAAGTCATCGAGATTCTTGAAT
>JAOMWM010000064.1 GCA_028357285.1 Schleiferiaceae bacterium
GTTGCATATCGCTGCAATTCCAAGTGTACGAAGTACGTGCGTTAATCACATGATAAGCAGGTAGGCTATGTGCTTCTTTCCCCTCATTCGACATATACTGCTTGCCTACATATTGGTTCCAAAGTGTCGCCTCGAAACCTTTCTTCGCGTACGAAAGACGTGCACTTGCAACTGCGCCTGGCGAGAAAGCAATCGGTGTATTGTCCACAAAAGATGACAGCGGATCGCTAACCCAGTTCACATTTTCATTTTGGCTCAACGCCACATTAGCCGTAGCAGAAAGCGTCGACGTAAACTCATACGCACCGGTTAACTCTAGTCCTTGGCGGAAGCTCTGTCCGACATTCTCGCGGATGGGGTAACCCTGAGCATCGATAGCACCTGTGAGTACCAGTTGATTTTGATACTGTTGACGGTAGGCGTTCACATCAAGGGCCCAATGATCTCCTGCCTTACGATAATTCAACTCCATATCAAGCATGCGCTCCGCATCGAGTTCATCTGCGGATGCCGCATACTGTAAATCTGTACGGTTCGGCTCGCGGTGCCCTACCCCAGCGTAAAGCCCGAAAATCTCATTCTTACCTAAATCATAGGTCAAACCCACCTTGGGATTGAAAAAATTAAAGGTGCGATCAAAATAGGCAGATCCCGTTGCTGAGCCACCAGTAGAACTGTGGTTCACGTAGCGGTATTGCGCATCGGCGTAGACTAGCAATCGGTTTTGCGTAAGTGCGTATTTCGCATAAATATTCGCATCGTCTTTGCGCGCATCACCTTGGTAATAATTGCCGGCAAGGGTACTCACATTCGGGTTGTTGGCCCAAATCACACGGCCAAAGTGCCCCCCGTCGTACCGATGCACGCCACCGCCCAACTGAATACGGTGGTCACCGTGATCGTAGGTCCAGGAAGAAGTTGCGCCATAAAAGTCGTTGTCTAACCACTTGCGTGTAACCACATCGCCATACGAAACAGTGTCGCCCGCCGCGGTGTAATATGGCATCAGTCCAAAGTCCATGAAGCTCAATCCGAGGACTGAACCTTGATTGTATTCCTCATAATAACCCGCGCCAGCAGTATGGTGCAAAGCGGCCGCGAAGGTTCCACCAAATAAATTAGCGAAGCGGTAGTGCAATTGGGTATGCTCTTGCCCGTAGTTATCTACTTGATCATCGTAGGTGCCCACAACGTTCCAACTGTCATCGTAAATAGCTCCCGCTGCATTCGTGCGCGGTGCTGCATCCCAGGCTCCCCCATACATTGTAGTAGAGTCGACACCGTACCACGCTTGGTAGGTACGTTCGCCACCGCCAAAGCGTATAGCCTCGACGTAATGACCGCCACCGGCAAAACCAGCGCTCACGTAATACGATTGTAAGTCTGAAGATGCGCGCTCCACATACCCGTCTGAAGTGATAGAGGAAATGCGCGTATTCATCCAAAAGCCACTGGCCGATTTCCCAGTATTCGCCTCTAATGTGGCCCGCTGCGTTCCGTACGATCCAGCGCCCAAAGTGATGCGACCGCCTTTTTCACCCGCACCTAAGGTGCTCAATCCAAGGCTTGCTCCAAATGCACCGGAACCGTTGGTAGAGGTACCTACCCCCTTTTGCAATTGGATGGCGTTGGTTGAAGACATTAGATCTGGTGTATTCACCCAGAATACGCCATGGCTCTCCGCATCATTCATTGGAATACCGTTAACTGTAACATTGATACGTGTGATGTCCGAACCACGAACGCGCATGTTCGTATACCCAACACCGTTCCCGGCATCAGAAAAACTCACTACGCCGGCGACATCTTGTAATACGTAAGGAAGGTCGCGCCCAGTATTCAGTGCTTCAATATCCTTTTCCGCAAGGTTAATTTGTGCGATAGGGTCGTCTTTTTGCGCCCAAGTGCCCAGTACATTCACTTCGTTAAGCTCCACGTTGGGTAGCAAGAGAATGTCGATTTTAGCCGAATCGGCCAGTTCTTGTGCAGTGGCAAATAGCGAGAAAACTACAGCTGCTGCTGTACACATTACATGTTTCATGAAATTTGGTTGTTAAACCACGTCAAGGGGCAATAACGCGTCGTTACACATCTATTGCTTTTCGTTCCTTGGCAGCATTACCTGCCCAGGTTCTATGGGTATGTTCTCAGCCCGCAGGTCCGAAGACTTTAAGGCACCCCTTTGAGACGAGTCAAAGATATAACACAAATGTGCTATGTTTGACTTCATGAAAAACTTTGTCAAAATTACAGGAAGAGTGGGAGTCAGCGCATTGGTCGGAAGTGTCATTTTTAAACTCCTTCATTGGATGGGAGCACCCGAACTCTTGCTCATTGGTACCGTGAGCACAGGATTATTCATCATTGGATTTACGATTCAGAAACTATCGAAAAAGTAAACGCCTAGTTTTACTTTTCTT
>JAOMWM010000065.1 GCA_028357285.1 Schleiferiaceae bacterium
CCATCGCAAGGCGTTTTGTACTGCGACTTTGAAATGAGCGACAAACAATTTCACAAACGCTACTCCGATGACTATCAAGATGAGTTTGAGTTTCATGATCACCTGAAAATCTTGAAGTTTCAACAAAACCTGGCCGACATCAACATCAGCGACAAGACGTTCTTTCGTGAAATCAAAAAGGAGGTGATCGCGCACCGATGCAAGGTGCTGGTCATCGACAACATCACCTTTTTAAGCCGCGATGCTCTGGAAAGCGCAAAGGAAGCCAATGATCTGATGAAAGTACTCAAACAGCTTAAATCAGAGCTTGCCCTTTCCATCTTGATCATCGCCCACACCCCAAAACGTGCACCCTACAAGCCCATTAGCTTGAAGGACATGGCGGGCTCTTCGGGTCTGTCGCGCTTTGCCGATGCCGTCATCTGTATTGGCAAGAGTATTTCAAATCCTAACCAAATCTATATCAAGCAATTGAAGGTGCGCTCGGCAGAATTTCAATACGGCGAGGACAACGTCATTTTGATGACCATCAAAAAGGTGAACAATTTTCTGGGAGCCTACTTCCAAGGGTACGATCACGAGCGAAACCACCTGAAAAGCGCAGGACCTACTGAACTAGAGCAAGAGATCCTGGACCTGCACAGCGGTAACGAGATGTCACGTCGCGAGATTGCACAGCGTGTTGGGTGCGATAAAATGAAGGTCCAACGAACGCTGCAGAAGTACCAAGACGATGCTGTATCAACTTGATACATGTATCACAGGTGATACAGTGGACTGGCACAACCGGGAAGATTTTAATCGCTTGACAATGTGAGAGATACAGTTATTTTACCTCGTTGTACCATCACCCCTGGACTGTCTCGTATCATGATACGAGACAGCTATAAGACACCATTATTCCCAGTTCATACCATATGAGCAACTAAACAAATTCTAAGAACCTTAATAAAGCAACCATCATGAATCAAACGCCCCAAGACTCCCCAGAGCAGTTAAAATTTAAAGCTCAAGACCTAAAAGAAAATGGGCATTCTATCCGCGAAATCGCCCGCATTCTAAACACGAGTAAATCCACAGTAGATCGGTGGATTAAAACCTCAGATAATGCTAGAGATCATATTACAGTTAACAGAAACCAGGTGCCAAATGAAAAACCATCAATAGCATCGCAATCAAGCACCACTCGAAATGTTGAAAACACCAACGAAAAAGTAGCGCTGAGAAAACTTGAGCTTGAGCATCAACGGAAACTTGAAAAAATGAACCTCGAGCACAAGCAGGCTCTTGCCATTCAGAAGCGGCAGGAGCAAGCGCGCGCCGCCCAGGAACTACATCCCATCGCCGAAGAGATTTACCAATGGGTGGACAAGGAGCTGCGATTGTCCCGCCAGCATCCTTCAGGTGTCCCATGTGTCCCGCGGGACATCGAAAACCTATGCGGCCAACTGCGAAAATTTCAAGCCAGGCTTAAAAAACATCAATCCATACACCCCTCCCTAGAGGTATTGGATTACCTCGACGACATAGAAAGCCTATTGGACAAAGCCACCGAGTGGCATCAGCAATCTATGGAATACGGACATAAAAAGTCAAAAGTCTTACTCTCGTATCATTGGAGCGAGTTTCATATTGAGTGCCTTTACACCCTACAAGGCATGTACTAAGCCGTGATGAGTGATTTTTAGCGGTAAGTAAGTAGTGGGTTTTCTTGAATTGCTTTCAAAAAATTGAGTGATTTATATCAATGAATCGCGTTTCAAAAGTTGCGGAAAATATTTTTCCTAACTTAAATGACATTTTAGACGAATAGACCATGACCTTCTTGCGACATTATCTTAAAATTCAGCGTGGGAGGACTGAATACCCTTCTTATGCTGCTTATAAAAAAGCTTTAGGTAATAAAGCATTGTCAAGACAAGATATGTGGAAACAAGGTCATTGGTTATATTCTGATAGAATGTATCATCCTAATTCTTGGTCAGGAGCTGTAACAAGAAGGAGTTCTACTTTCAATAAAGCAGCAGCCTTAAATACAGCAAATGTCAGATCAGGTGATTATACAAATTTAGGTCAGCGAAAAGCTTATTATGGTTGGGCGGAAGAATTCTACCAAGACAATGGCTATGGCGTAAAGTGGTTTACAGCAGCTAAAAATGTTGTAGGTAGTTTA
>JAOMWM010000066.1 GCA_028357285.1 Schleiferiaceae bacterium
GATGTAGACCCCATTGAATTAGACTTATATTTTGAGCGTTTCATCAATTTGTACCGGACATCTCCACCAGATTTTGATCTTGATTTTTCCTGGCGCGATCGAGACGATATTACTCAATACATCTTTAAACGTTTTCCGCATACCGCGCTATTAGCTACTTACAATACGTTTCAATACCGCGCGGTAGTTCGTGAATTGGGGAAGGTTTTTGGTCTGCCTAAACATGAGATAGATAAATTGAGTAGGGGGAAGTTTACTAGCAATGAATTGGACCAATTAGGCCACCTCGTACTACGCTACAGCACATATATCCAGGGATTTCCAAGCCATTTAAGCATTCATGCTGGAGGGATTTTGATTGCTGAAAAGAGCATACATTACCATACAGGGACTTTTTTACCACCGAAAGGCTTTGCAACAACGCAATTTGATATGGTGGTGGCAGAAGATATAGGACTTCATAAATTTGATATCCTTAGTCAACGCGGGCTCTCTAAAATTCAAGATGCGTTGCACATTGTCCGTAAGAATAAACCAGAGGATACACTCTTAGATATCCGAAACTTACAGGCATTCAAACAGGATGAGAAAATCAAATCTATTTTGCGCGACGGCAGGGCCATGGGTTGTTTTTACGTCGAATCGCCTGCGATGCGTATGCTGCTTAAGAAACTAAAAGTGGATACATACCTCGGTTTAGTTGCAGCGAGTTCCATTATCCGCCCGGGGGTTAGTAACAGTGGCATGATGCGCGAATACATATTGCGCTTCACCGATCCAGAGCGGCGTCAAGATGCACATCCTGTATTGCTTGATATTATGCCAGATACGTTTGGGGTGATGGTATACCAAGAGGATGTGATTAAAGTGGCGCATTATTTTGCCGGTTTGTCTTTAGGTGAAGCGGATGTATTGCGCCGCGGTATGTCTGGGAAATTTCGTTCAAGAGAGGAGTTTAAACGTGTTGAAAATCAGTACTTTGAAAACTGTAAAGCACGTGGATATAGTTTAGAATTAGCACAGGATATTTGGCGTCAAATAGAAAGTTTTGCGGGCTACGCTTTTGCTAAAGGACACAGTGCTTCTTATGCTGTTGAAAGTTATCAAAGCCTCTATTTGAAGGCACATTATCCTCTGGAGTACATGGTGGCTGTCATCAATAACTTCGGCGGTTTTTACAGTACGGAGTTTTATGTACACGAGGCCAGGAAACTTGGCGGAATAGTGGAAGCTCCGTGTGTACAGCAGGGTGATTACCCCACAGTCATTCGCGGAAAAACAATCTATTTAGGTTTTGTTTTGCTGCACGGTTTAGATGAGACCGTAGCAGTGACCATTGGTCGGGAAAGACAGGAGGGAGGCCTCTTTAGTAATCTTACAGATTTTATAGACCGCGTACCTATTGGCATTGAACAATTATCACTGCTGATCAGAATAGGCGCCTTTAGGTTTACTGGCGTAGCCAAACAAACATTATTGTGGGAAGCGCACCACATGTTAAAGGGACATAAACAGTCTGCTGTGCCCGCTGCAGTACCTAGTCTGTTTAAAGGAGCGGTCAGTTCACACGACTACAAGGTTCCGCTCTTGGAGCAATCGGCATTAGAGCGGGCTTTCGACGAAATAGAATTGCTTGGGTTCCCATTGGCCGATCCGTTTTTATTAGCAGATGAACCTATGGATCAGGGAACTACAGCCGTAGAGATGCCAGAGAAGCTAGGACATTTTGTGATTAGTTATGGCTACCTGGTTACGGTCAAGGATACAAAGACGCAAAAAGGAGATCGTATGAATTTCGCCACATTTGTAGATCAGAACGGGGATTTTCTAGATAGCGTACATTTTCCAAACATTGCTGCTCAATTTCCATTCCGCGGTAAAGGACTCTATAAGGTTCAAGGCCGTGTAGTTGAAGAATTTGGCTTTTACAGCATCGAGGCTTCGGCTTTGTACAAGCTGGCTGTTATTCCGGATCCGCGTTACGAAGATCAGATGGCTCGTTCAAAGG
>JAOMWM010000067.1 GCA_028357285.1 Schleiferiaceae bacterium
TCACCGCCACTTAGACTTCGTGCACTGCGATTAAGGTTTAAGTATCCTAACCCAACATTCAGAAGGAACGAACTCCGAGCGCGCAATTCTTTTACAATTTCCTCAGCGATTTGCCATTCTTTTGAGCCCAATTTTTGCTCTAAGGAGTCGATCCATTCACCGAAGTGAATTAAACTTTGGGTACTTACTTCCGAAATACTTTGACCCGCTACTTTAAAGTGAAGACTTTCCTTTTTTAAGCGTGCGCCATGACACGTAGTGCAGGTAACGTTTTCCATGTATTCGTCCGCCCAACGCTGTATACTTCTGCTTTTCGCATCTTTACCTTGCGCCTCGATGAAGTTTATGATGCCTTCAAAGTTCAATTTATACTCTTTCGTGACGCCTATAGCTTTGTGTTCTATAGTCATCACTTCATTACTACCATTGAGAATGATCTCTAATGCTGCCTCTGGAATATCTTCAACAGCGGTATCCATGGTGAAGTTGTGTTTCAACCCTATAATTTCGAGTTGATTAAACATCCAATTTTTCTTGTACTCTCCAACTGGCGCAATCCCACCTTTTCTAATAGTTTGCTTCGGATCTGGAAACAACTTTCGTTGGTTCACCTGTTTGGTAGTTCCGAGGCCGTCACACATGGGGCATGCACCCTTCGGGCTGTTGAATGAAAAAGTATTAGGTTCAGGTTCCTGGTAAGCTATACCGCTCGTCGGACACATAAGATGTCTCGAGAAATACGCTAATTCATCGCTCTCTAAATCTAACACTGCAATGGTTCCACTGCCATGACTCATCGCAGTTTCGACGCTTTGCGCAATCCGTGCCTCTGCAGTCGCCGCTACTATGATGCGATCTACCACGATTTCAACATCGTGCGTTTTGTATCGATCTAGACGGTATCCGCTACTCACCTCAACCACTTTGCCGTCAACGCGGGCCCGAATAAAGCCCATACGCGTAATCTGCTCAAACAACTCCCTGTAATGACCTTTCCGCGCCCGCACAACTGGCGCTAAAACAGCAATTTTACGACCGACATAGCGCTCAGCGATCAATTCCACGATCTGTGCATCAGAATAGGAAATCATCTTCTCGCCGGTATTGTAACTGTATGCCGTCGATGCACGGGCAAATAACAAGCGAAGGAAATCACTCAATTCCGTTACCGTTCCTACCGTAGATCTAGGATTACGTGAAGTAGTTTTTTGTTCAATTGAAATTACGGGTGAGAGCCCTTCAATCTTATCGACTTCCGGTCGCTCCATACTTCCTAAGAATTGTCGGGCATAGGCGCTAAAAGTCTCCATATAACGGCGTTGGCCTTCCGCATAAATCGTATTAAAGGCTAATGAGCTTTTACCCGATCCACTTAGACCGGTAATTACAACCAATTTATTTCTAGGAATGGCAACATCTACGTTGCGCAGGTTGTGCGCCCTCGCGCCAAAGACTTCTATGTTTTCGCTCATTTAGAAGGAACCCAAATATGGTATGCTTTGTTTGTGGAATTTGATAATTGCTGGCTTTGAATCCATGGATTGTATACTCTGAGCGTGTTATAGGTTATTCCTTGTGCTTTTGCCCAGCTGATCCAGTCCGTAACCTTCGTATTGATAGAAATGGTATCCATCTCGGGAAAAGAATAACCCTGATCCTGATGATAAACATAGCCGAATTCTTCGAGATTTTCATGAATGTGCTTTACTGCTGCAATACGGTACACATAACGCGCCGTTTCAGCGTTCAGAAGCAGGTCATAATAACTTTCTACTCCTTGCTCTGCCAACCGTCGCGCTGTTCCTGCCATTCCCATGTTATAAGATGCTGCGGCTAAAGTCCAATTCCCAAAACGCTCGTAAGCCTCGTTCAAATAATCACAGGCTACTTGCGTAGATTTTTCGATATGGTACCGTTCATCAATTTCGTTATTTATTTCAAGGCCATTTTCACGACCCGTACTCTTCATGATTTGCCAGTATCCTGCCGCACCCGCGGGACTTA
>JAOMWM010000007.1 GCA_028357285.1 Schleiferiaceae bacterium
GCACTTACAGCGTGAATGGTGCTGATACGGTGTTGTATGAAGGGAATTGGTCCTTAGAGAACAGTTGGTACTCTTTTTCGTTAAACTTAGACACATCCGTGAGCACGCTTTGGGGTCAAATAGTGTATTGCCCGCCCTATTTAATGTTTTACAACAGCCCCGTCGACGGCCCGGACCATTTGTACGAAAAACGATGAACCTAGATCAAATAATCGCCCTACAACGCGCCCATGCTCCAGTGCAAGCGCGTACTAGTTTAAAATACCGACTACAGAAATTGGACCAGTTGCGTCGTGCGCTACAAGGCCCATGGCAAGCGGAATTGGCCAAAGCCCTTCACGAAGATTTTGGTAAAAGCCCGGTAGAAGTTGGTTTAACCGAGATTTTCCCAACATTGGATAATCTGAAGATCATTCGTAAAAACTTAAAAGGTTGGTCCGCACCGCAAAAAGTAAAGACACCGTTATTCCTGTTCGGATCCTCTTCTTATACCCAACCTGAGTCAAAAGGCAGTACCCTGGTCATCGCACCATGGAATTATCCTATCTTCTTATCTCTGCATCCTTTGTGCACCTCGTTTGCCGCTGGAAATACAGTTCTTTTAAAACCATCTGAACATACGCCAAAAACGTCCGCAGCTCTAGCCGCACTCGTTGCAGAGATTTTTAAGCCGGAAGAAGCAAGCGTAGTTACAGGGGGCGTAGATGTATCGACCGCGTTACTAAAGGAACGCTTTGACCATATCTTTTTTACCGGCTCAACTGCGGTAGGTAAAATAGTGATGGAAGCGGCCAGTAAACACCTGTGCAGTATCACCTTAGAATTGGGAGGAAAAAGTCCAACGATTGTTGATGAGACGGCCAATGCATTTGAAGCTGGACAGCGCGTCGCATGGGCGAAATTTACGAATGCCGGACAGATCTGCATTGCTCCCGATCACATCTACGTGCATGCGCGAAAACTGGAAGATTTTAAGCTCGGTGTCGCTAAAGTCATTTCACAACAATACGGCGAGGACCCTACCTTAAGTAAAGACTATGTGCGTATAGTGAACGATCAGCATTATAAACGACTCACCAATATGCTCCGAGAAGCTACCGAAGAAGGTGGCGCTCCTTTTATCGGAGGTGTAACTAATGCTGAACAACGCAAGATTTCTCCGGCCGTCTTTATCAACCCTTCAAAGGAAGGTGCATTAATGAAAGAAGAAATCTTTGGTCCGCTCTTGCCTGTGTTTAGCTACACTGATTTAAAAGAACCATTACTAGAAATCAATTCTCGTGAACACCCGTTAGTCGTTTACATCTACAGTAAGAGCAAACGAAACATTAGAGCCATACAACAAGGAACGCGCGCTGGTGCCACTGCAGTGAATATGAGTCTGCTCCAAATCGCAAACAACTACCTGCCTTTCGGTGGCACTGGACATAGCGGTATTGGTAAAACCAATGGGCACGCAGGCTTTTTAGAATTCACCAATGCCCGAAGCGCATTTTACCAGTGGGGGTTCCCGGTCAATAAAATTCTAGCCCCGCCGTACACCAGCGGAAAAGAAAGATTGGTACAGCGCTTGATTAAAAACCTCTTTTAACAGTTCAGCGTTTTTATAAAATAAAAACCAAAAAAAACCACCCCGCGGCAAAGCCGTGGGGTGGTTTTTTTTATAGCTACGGCGGGCGCTTAGCCGACCTTTACCAACTCTACTTTGAAGATGAGCGTCGCATTTGGCGGTATCACGCCACCTGCACCTGAAGCACCATATCCTAATTCTGAAGGAACGATCAACGTCGCTTTAGCACCTTCATTCAATAACATAATGCCTTCATCCCATCCCGGAATCACTTTACCTACACCAATTGGGATTTGAAGTGGTGTTCCACGACTAAATGAAGAATCCACTACCGTGCCGTCCACCAATTTTAGTTCATAGTGAACATCAACCTGTTGTCCGGCCGTAGGCTTGGGTCCATTACCTTCATCTTCAAGGATGTACATCAATCCACTTTCCGTGGTTTCTGCCTGATCTTTTAGGCCCTGAATGGCTGCATCTGCAGCTTCTTGAGCGGCCTTAGCTGCCTCCTCGGCCTTACTTCTTGCCGTGGTAAACATGGAACTTGCATCCCAATTTTGAGCTTCTTCGCCAACACGAATAATTTCCACCTTGTCCATGGCATCTCCCTGAGCAACTGCATCCACGACATCCTGTCCTTCAATCACGTAGCCAAAAACAGTGTGCTTACCATCTAGCCAATCCGTTGCGCCGTGTGTAATGAAAAATTGAGAACCGTTTGTTGCAGGTCCAGCGTTTGCCATAGACAACGTCCCTGGTCTGTTGTGTGTTAATTCTGGGTGAATTTCGTCTTCAAACTGGTAGCCTGGACCACCGGCGCCTGTTCCTGTAGGATCACCACCTTGAACCATGAAATCTGCAATCACTCTGTGAAAGGTAAGACCATCATAGTAAGGCGTTCCCTTTTCCGTCACGTTGTTTTCTAGTGTACCTTCTGCTAAACCCACAAAATTGGCCACCGTCATCGGTGTTTTTTCGTGTTCTAGTTTGATTGTTATCGCTCCTTTAGGCGTTGCGATTTTGGCGTAAATACCGTTTTCCATGCTTATGTATTAAAAAGATTGGGCCCCGCCGTGCGGGGCCCTAGGTTTATTTTTCGATTGAAACTACTTCGACGTCGAAGACGAGACTAGAATTTGGAGGAATGGCACCTCCCGCACCACGTGCGCCGTAGCCGAGGTAAGGAGGAATGATGAGTTTCGCTTTACCTCCCACATTTAATAATTGGATGCCTTCCTTCCAGCCCTCGATCACTCGAGCCATAGGACCGTACTGCAATGGGAAGGGCTCATAAGGCTCTCTACGCTCGTCGTACTTACCATTCGCTTGCGCTACTGATTTTATGGAACTGTCGAATAAAGTGCCGTCCATCAAATAACCTGCGTAATGCACGCGAACCATCTGACCAATTTCTGGCTTAGGACCGTCACCAACCGTTTCTATAATGTAACGTAATCCTGTCTCAGACTTCGTAGCTTCAGGGTATGCCGCATCCATTTCATTTTCAATTACCGCTGCCGCTGCCGCTTTCGCATCTGCTACAGCTGATTTACCATCAGTAAATGCCGCCGGAGCATCCCATTTCTTCGCCAAGCTACCTACACGAATAATCTGAACATTTTGAAGAACTACCTTCTCCACAGGGCGATCCGCTGCCATGGTTTCTACTTCGCCCATAGCCGCAACAACTTCTTGTCCGCTTAGGACCTGCGCGAAAATATTGTACCCACCGTCAAGATGTGGCGTAGGATTGTGTGTGATAAAAAATTGAGACCCATTTGTACCTGGACCCGCATTCGCCATACTTACGACACCCGCTTTATCGTGGCGTAACTCTTCGTCGATTTCTTGGGGGAACGCATAACCTGGACCACCTGAACCTGTTCCATCTGGATCACCACCTTGTATCATAAAGTTTTTGATAACACGGTGGAATAATGTTCCATTGTAATAAGGCTTACCCTGATATTTCTCTGCTACCTCGGGATGGTTGCCCTCGGCTAATGCAATAAAATTGGCAGCCGTCATTGGCACTAAATCTTCATGAAAATCAATGAGAATGTCTCCCATAGTCGTTTCCAATTTTGCGTAAATCCCATCTTCTAAGGTGATGGTCTCATCGTTGACAGTGACTTTATTGCCTCCGCAACTTGACAATGTAATAGCAGCAACAGCTGCAAATAAATAGGTTCTGATCATTTGAATGACGTTTAAATTCAAGAAGCTCAAAGGTAGTATTCCTTGTGCTATTCGAAAGCGAGCGAATACCAATTATGAAAACTTTCACAGACTAAACAGCCCACCACGCAGAAATGACGATTCAAAACTTACATCTAACAAGCCTCATGTTAATTAAATGTAAACTTTATTTGTTTTCAATGTAAATTTTATGTTAGCTTAAAGGTGTTCAAGAAATTCAATACCCTACATAATGAAAGCAACAATAAAAATTTTATTCGCCGCACTACTCGCCTTCAGCTTCCAAAGCTGTACAGAAGAAGCGCACGTCATTGCTGATCAAGGGTTGTTTGAATTTGTGGATGAGACTTCTTTCGAGGTGAACAGTTATGAGTTCTACGATCACGAAACCTTAGGAAACTATGATCTCGCAGATATGTATGAGCATCTATATATTACTTTTGTTGATGATCAGGTTTTTGTAACAAAAATCGAACTTCGCGACGGTAGTGAAACCGTATATGGCGAGGCAATGGCCACAAATTTTACCGCAGGAACGCTGCAAGGCATCTGGGTAGATCAATATACATACATGGAAGTCGCTAGTCTAGACCGCACATCCGAAGGACGCGTAGTTATCGAACTAGAAGGCCAGCACGAAGAGCATAAACAGTTTCAAACTATTTTTATTGTCATGCAAGCACTGGATGCACATCCGGTAGCTGCACTACAAATCAGCGGTTTACCTGGATAAGTCTCAAATCATAACGAAGCGGACTTTGAGGGGGTACTTTGTCTAAATCACCCGCCAATCCACGAGCTAAAAACGAGGGGATAAGAACAAGTTTCTTTTCCCCTTCTTTCATTCCTGAAATAGCCTCATGCAGCCCGATATCAATCTGGCTGTAACCCAACTCCACGGTATCTGTATACTGGCCTATACCACTATCATCAAGCAGATAGACCGTAGCTTGATAAATGACTTCATCACCCATCTCTGCGCTCATACCTCTTCCAGGGACCATGGATAACGAATACATGCCATATCCATCCCTGACGATACCGATCAATTCATGCGTATCTATATAGTTTTTGAGCATTTCGCGCTCCTGAGCTAAATACATTCTATTACGCTCAACTGCATTCATTTGCGGTACTTCCACTGTCGGTTCCGCGCGTTCTGCACAACCGGATAAGAGTACGGCCATTCCGATGACTCCTGCTTTTAATCCCATGCGAATACCTCCTTAGCGTATGCCAAAGCTTCGGGCAATGCCATTTCTAGCTTCCCTCCTGCTGCATTTTTATGACCACCACCATTAAACGATGCACGGGCAATTTCATTAACATCGATTATTCCTTTGCTGCGAAGCGACAATTTCACAACACCTTCTTCTTCGCGCATAAATAGCGTCATCTGTGCACCTTCGATGCTCAATCCATAATTCACAAAACCCTCCGAAATTCCCTTTTCATAGCCCAGCGATTCGCATTGCGACTGACTGAGGTACAATAGAACAATAGTGCCGGATGCGTTCGTTTCCAATTGATCAAGCATCGCACCCAGCAGGCGCAATCGTGCAATAGGTTGCGCATCGAAAATACTGTTTTGAACTGCTTGACTTTCCACACCTAAATCTAATAGCTTACCCGCTACTTCGTGCGTTCTAGAGGATGTTGCGCTGTACTTAAAACTGCCTGTATCTGTAACTATACCTGTATACAAACATTCCGCACTGCCTTTGTCCAAATGTCCGGTCAAATCATACATTTCACAGAACTCATAAATCATTTGACATGTCGAACTCATGGAAGTATCGCTGTACATAAAGTCAGGCCAATCTTCAGGCTGCTGGTGGTGATCAATCATCACCTTTTTACCCGATGCATTCTTTAACGCCTCTTCCATATCTGCAGCTCGACCGTAAGCGTTGTAATCTAAATGAAAGAGCATATGCGCCTCTTCAATCTTTTGGTTGGCCGATTTTTTCCCGTTGCTGTATATCATGACGGTATCGTTGCCTTGCAAGTGCCACAAAAACTTCGGATATGGATTAGGAACAATCACGCTCACATTTTTTCCCAAACCTTTCAATACATGGGCTAAAGCGAGTGCACTACCCATAGCGTCTCCATCAGGATTAGTATGGTTGGTGATCACAATATTGCTACTATCTGCCAATGCTTCGGTAAAACCGTCCAGTCGAATTTCTTTCATAGTAATGTAAGTCTACAACAAAGGTGCAAGAAAAGTGTACCTTTGCGGTCCAAAATTTAGAAAAACTCAAATAAAATGGCAGGAACTAAGACCCTAACAATGATTAAGCCGGACGCTGTACGCGACGGTCACATTGGAGCAATCTTAAACCAAATCAACGAAGCTGGATTCCGTATTTCAGCGATGAAATTAACGCAATTGTCTCAAGCCGATGCTGAAGCCTTTTACGCGGTTCATAGCGAGCGTCCGTTTTACGGAGAGCTTGTAGAATTCATGACATCAGGTCCTATCGTTGCAGCAATTCTTGAAAAAGAGAACGCAGTTGAAGATTTCCGTAAGCTTATCGGCGCTACCAATCCTGCTGAAGCGGCAGAAGGTACTATTCGTGCACGCTTTGCGAAAAGCATCGGTGAAAACGCTGTACACGGTTCTGACAGTGATGAAAACGCGGAAATCGAGGGTGATTTCCACTTTGCAGGTCGCGAGCAGTTTTAATCAGAAATTATTTACTAATTTCGCCGTCCCGAAAGGGACTGAGTGTCAACCTCTGGCAAGAGTTGTGAATGTTGGCCCACGGTAATAGTTAATTTTTATACTCATGGATTTAGTCCAGTTTGTACAAGACGAATTCGTAGGCAAGAAAGACCTTCCAGAATTTGCAGCAGGTGATACCATTACGGTATACTACAAGATCACCGAAGGTGAAAAAACACGTACACAGTTCTTCCGCGGTGTTGTTTTACAGCGCAGAGGTACAGGCGTTACTGAAACTTTTACTATTCGTAAAATGAGCGGTAATGTAGGTGTTGAGCGTATTTTCCCAGTGAATCTTCCTGCGATAGAGAAAATTGAAATCAACAAGAAAGGTAAAGTGCGTCGTGCGCGTATCTTCTACCAACGTGAGCTTACTGGTAAAGCTGCTCGTATTAAAGAGCGTCGTTACTAGATCGACCACTGAAAACATTGAAATCCCCAATTGCAGCCGCAGTTGGGGATTTTTTTTGCCCTTGCCTCCCTTTATAATGCAGTAACAACAAAAACCGTTCTCCTATTCTGAGACCTACCTAATTCAGAATCATTGCTAGCCACTGGTTTGCTTTCGCCATAGCCGCGGTGGCTAATACGATTCGCGCTGACACCAAGATCAATTATGGTCTCTGCTACCCGTTTCGCTCGACGCTGCGATAGATCAAGATTTGCACTAGCATCACCGACATTGTCCGTATGGCCTTGTATCTGGACGCGGAGACGGGGTGCTCCCAAAAGATATTCTGCAAAGGAAGCAATCAATAATTCACTCTGCGCATCCAATCGATCAGAGGCCGTTTCAAAGAGTATGTGCGGTATTGGATACGCCTCGCCTGATTCCAAGTCTTTGTGCTCTAATTCAATAGTCAATTCATTCGTTAGCGTACCTCCCGCATCGAGATTAGGAGATAAACGGAGTGGCGCTGCACTAAATGCAGCCTTTTTCGCCTCCACCTGCAGTAAGACTTGCTCGGCTTCTTCCTTCTTAACTACGGCCACGAAGCTATTATCATCGCGACTCAGTTGCAGTTGTTGGCTTTCGCCAGTCACACTATTTTTCAATAGGACTTTAGGCTCTTCGTCAGAAGCAAATTGGTCAATTTTTAATTGGCCCTTCACAAAGACCACTTCATCTGGTTGAATGGCTTCATACAAATCAAAAAAGTAAATGTCCCAGCCGTTGGATTGATTGATCTTATTAGAAGCAAAATAGGCTTTCTGTCCATCCAGCGTCACCATTAATCCAATCTCATCGCTTTCCGTATTTATGGGATAGCCTAGATTCGTTGGCTTACCCCATAGGGCGCTACCCTGCGCAATTTGAATTTTAAAAAGGTCGTACCCTCCCATTCCAGGATGGCCGTCAGAAGCAAAATACAGACTTTCACTATCGGGGTGTATGAAGGGACTTTTTTCATTTTTCTTCGTGTTCACAGCAGCACCTAAGTTTTCAGGAACGCCCCAATCTCCATTGGCATCTCTCCTGCTACGGTAAAGGTCTAAACCGCCGTATCCACCTTCACGATCGCTCGTGAAATACAAAACATCGCCGTTTGGACTTATAGAAGGTTGACTTTCCCAACTTCCAGGTCGATTAATCTCCTGCGGCATAGGACGAATTCCATTCCACACACCGTATTCATAGGTAGTGTAATATAAATCGCAATTCTGTGCCCCGGTTTTAGGATTCCGTTCACAAATGGTAAACACCATGAATCGATTATCCGCTGTTAAAGAAGGACCACCCTCGTTGTATTGCGAATTGAAGGGCGCTTCTAAAGGAGACCCTTCTTCAAAAGCGGGCATACCTTGATGCTCACCGGTGGACATCGCACTACTAAATTCCTCAACACTTCTGAGCTGCGCACCCGGTCCGTCGTATTTATTCTTCTTCTTGCTGCGGCGGGTAAAATACATGGAAGATCCGTCTGGAGTTAATGCTGCCAGGTACTCATCCCATCTTGTATTTAAATTGCGGGCGGGCTTTGGATCAAATGGCACGGGGGACGCAAGGAAGTACTCTTTTAAGTTTATTTCTGATAGCATTTTTTCAGCTTCTTTCTCATAGCCTAGTTCTCTATCGTTTCTTTGAAACCATTGTTCCAGATAGCGCTCAGCCTCTTCAGGTCTACCGGCTTCGATAGCCAATGTGGCAATTAAAAAAAGTAAATCGGGTTTATATCCAGGACAGCGTTTCACCAGCCGTTTCCAACTGCCCTCAGCAATAGGAAATTTACCTGTTCGCATAGCCCATTCACCACGCAAATACAGCGCGTGTTGGTCTGCTTCGTTTTGACGCAAAGCCGCACCAATGAAAACTCCAGCGTTGGGATAATCGCCCTTATTTAATGCTTGTAAACCCTTTTGAATTTGACGTGAGGGACTGGCATGATCATCACCACAATAGTTCCCTAATACAACCTTGCCCAACTGGGCTGAAAGTGATGAACTCGCCAGTATAATGAGTAATAAAAGTACCTTACGCATTACAGTTCCTCTTGGTCGACTACCTTAAATTTATCTTCCGATAGCGCAATGATGGTGCTTACTGAGGCATCCCCCGTGAGATTCAATACCGTACGTACCATATCTATAATACGGTCGACCGGGAAAATGATTGCGATCCACGCTGGATTTAGACCCACACTCTCCAGAATTGGGATGAGCATGATCATTCCGGCAGAAGGTACAGAAGCAGCACCGATAGAGCCCAATGTTGCCATGAGAATGATGGTGGCTTGTTGCCCGAGGCTGAGATCGATCATGTGGAATTGGGCCATGAAAATCACAGCCACAGTCTGATACAAGGCGGTTCCGTCCATGTTAATGGTCGCACCTACGGGCAAGACAAAAGAACCAATTTCTTCGTCTACACCAAGATTATCACGAACACAATCCATGGTTACAGGAAGTGTAGCCGCCGTTGAACTCGTGGAAAAAGCAAGCAACTGGGCCGGACGAATTCCGCGCATAAAGTAGCCCCAGCTTTTCCAATAACCCATATTCGTTTTACGATGGACGAGAAATGCAATAACCGCCGGATAAAGCAATAGAATCATGATGAGCAGTCCTAATATAGTATAGCCTGTATAGGCTCCGAGTGCTTTAAATATTTCAACCAATCGGCCCGGTTCATCCCCAGCCATTTCTGCAAGTTTACCGGCAAGTAGGGCAAAAACAAAGAATGGTGCGCCCTTCATAACCACATCCACCATCTTAATAAAGATGTCTGAGAATCCATTGATGACGGCCGCGACGGGCTGCATTTGAGCATTGGGCAGCATGACCATCACGATACCAAAGAATATAGCAAAGAAGATGACCTGAAGCATCAGGCTATCATTGAAGGACAAGAAAATATTCGAAGGCACCATATCAACAAAGAATTGGAGCGGACCCGTTTCTTTCTTATTCTTTAAAACCGACATTTTGGCGTTGAGCTCTTCGTTGCTTTGCTGCTCCGCTAAGGCGCTTTGAGCATGGGTAAGATAGGAAGCCATGTTCGGGTCATTCAATAATCTGACATCATCGAAATATTCCACCCCTTCACTATCATTCACCCACAATTCATACGCGAGTCTGTTGATCTTTAATTGCTCCTCAGAAGCCTGTTTTCCTGGATTAAAGGTATTCGCGATAAACATACCCATTGCCGCTGCGAGGATGGTAGAACCTATGTATAATGCAAGCGTTTTAACACCCATACGCCCCAATGTAGCCGTATCACTTAGATTACCAATACCTGCAATAATTGAAAACAAGACCAAAGGAATGGCAATGAGTTTCAATAGATTGATAAATATAGTCCCAAAGGGAGCGATCCAATCGATTGTAAAATCGCTCCAGCCCATTGAAGAACTGAGTAATGCCCACAGAATTCCAAGAATGAGACCCATTATTATTTGTACGGGTAGTGACGGTTTTTTCATCGAGTATATTTTAGATTTCTTAAGTAGTGATCAGCAAGAACCAATTTTATCATGGCCTCCACAATGGGAACCGCACGTGGTACTACGCAAGGATCGTGTCGACCTTTAGCAGCAAGTGCAACTGATTTCCCATCACTATTCACTGTATTTTGTTCTTTACCTATGGTGGCCACAGGTTTAAAAGCAACACGCAATTCTAGTGGCGCCCCATTGCTAAGACCGCCTACAATTCCTCCTGCGTTGTTTGTTTTAGTTTCAAAGTTGGCTCCTATCTCATCGTTGTGTTGGGATCCAAGCATTTCTGCCGCGGCAAAACCCGAACCTATTTCGAAGCCTTTGACCGCATTTATTCCCATTAGCGCTTTGGCCAATTCTGCTTGCAGTTTATCAAAAACGGGTTCTCCCCAACCTACTGCAAGGCCATTAGCAACTGCTGAGATTACACCACCAGTACTATCTTTTTCGTCGCGAACATGTGCGATATATGCGGCCATTTCATCCGCTACAGACGCTTCAGGACATCGCGTAGGATGGCTATCTACCGCCGAGAGATCTAAATGTTGCCAATTCGTTTTCAGTTCAACCGGACCTACAGCTGAAGTCCAAGCCTTCACCGTAACATCCGGAATGACTAAGCCTGCCAATGCACCCGCAACGACTCTGCAGGCTGTCTCGCGCGCTGAAGATCTGCCACCACCTCTATGGTCGCGGTGACCGTACTTCGCATCATAGACAAAATCTGCATGGGAAGGGCGATACACTTTTTCAAGCGCACCGTAATCCTTACTGCGCTGATCTTTATTTAAGATGGAGAAGGCAATGGGAGTACCAGTTGTTTTACCTTCAAAAATACCGCTGTGAAAGCGGATCAGATCATGCTCTGTTCGCGCTGTAGTAAGCGAACTTTGACCAGGTTTTCTGCGGTCCAATTCCCGCTGAACTTCCGCTGTATCAACCGCAATTCCTGATGGCATGCCATCTAAAATACCCCCGATTTGATCACCATGGCTTTCGCCATAAGTAGTGAGGACTAATGATTTTCCAAATGTGTTTCCGGACATGCCACTAATGTAGGAAACACAAAGCATTCTTCGTAACATTGAGGTATGAACCTTAGACTCATAAATATTAAGCAGCTAGGTGGCGTGCACCCGCTGAATACAAAAGCCTTACGTGGTAAAGCACTGGACCAATTTCCGTTGATTGAAAATGCGTTTTTAACTCTGCGCAATGGAAAAATCGAGGAATTTGGACCAATGAGCGAATGTCCTCAAGACGAAACGCCTACTCAAGACCTAACCGGCAGATGCATTCTTCCTGCATTTGTTGATTCGCACAGTCACCTGGTTTATGCAGGAACTAGAGAACAAGAATTCAACCTCCGACTCAAAGGCGCCAGCTATGAGGAGATTGCTGCGGCGGGTGGTGGAATTTTGAACAGTGCCGGACGTGTCGCTGCAACTACACAGGACGAAATGCAGCGTCAGAGTTCACTACGCCTAAATAGATTGATTGCAAACGGCACAGGTACACTTGAAATTAAAAGTGGATACGGTTTAGATGCTGAGAACGAACTCAAAATGCTCCGAACCATCAAGGCGCTTAATGAAACTTCTCACGCAACCTTAGTCCCAACATTTCTAGCCGCACATGCCCTGCCTTCTTGGGCGAAGACGAAGGGCATGAACGACGCTACGTACACAAAGTACATGCTTGACGCATGTTTACCCACTATAAAAGCAGAAGGTTTGGCCCAATTCCTTGACGGATTCATCGAACGGGATTATTTCAAACTTACCGCACTAGAGCACCTGATCGAGGCGAGCGCTGCAAACGACTTACCGCTTAAAATCCATATCAACCAATTTTATGATATCGGCGGCATTCAAATGGCGGTGAAGGCCGGAGCACTGAGTGTTGATCATCTGGAAGTAATGACTCAGGAGGCCTTAAAATCCTTGCATGGCAGCGATACTATTGCGACACTTTTACCTTCCTGCAGCTACTTTTTAGGCATTCCTTATGCGCCGGCACGACAACTCATTGAGGAAGATACACTGGTTGCATTGGCTACGGACTACAACCCAGGTTCCTCACCGGGAGGCAACATGCAATTGGTCTGTAATATGGCTTGTGCAAAAATGAAAATGACGCCGGCAGAAGCATTAAACGCCGCCACGCTCAACGGTTCAGCCGCCCTCAACCTGAGCCATCGCAAAGGCAGTATTGCCATTGGAAAAGATGCCGATATTTTAATTACCAAAGAAATTCCTTCCCTAGAATACATCTGTTACGATTTCGGGACCAACCACATTGAACAAACCCTTTTAGCTGGCCTCCCCTCATGAGTACCGTATTAGAATTCTATTCATCAAAGGACCTCTTGCACCGCACCAGCTTGCGTGAAGGTGAAACGAAGCTAGGTCAAATTTTACCCACCATCAGTGAAGCCGATTATAATGGAGCTGAGCCTTTAAAATATCGTTTCGTTATTGTTGGAATTGAAGAAGACTATGGGGTTCGTGCGAACTTCGGACGAGGTGGCGCTGATAAAGCATTTCAAGCATTTCTTCAACACTTCTGCAACCTTCAAGACAACCGCTTTTTCCCTTCGCATTCGACAGCAATCCTTGGCGCAGTCATACCCACGCAAAGTATTGACGATGATAATGTGGAGGCACTTCGTGAGGCCACCAGGGCAGCTGATGCTACCGTGCAAGCCGTAGTTGAACGTATTCGTAACGGAGGCGCCATTCCTATCATCATTGGAGGTGGTCACAACAACAGCTACGGCTGTCTTAAAGGCGCAGCTCAAGTGCACGGAAGCAATGTGAATTGCCTGAATATCGACGCACATTCCGACCTTCGTGCTCTAGAGGGACGCCACAGCGGCAATGGCTTTTCTTATGCTAAGGAAGAAGGAGCTTTAGGGGCTTACTTTATGTGGGGACTGCAAGAAAATTATACGCCAGAATACATATGGCAGTATATGGAGAACCACGACGAAGTGGAATACCTCAGCTATGAAGATTACCTCACCGGCGAAGAAACCATGGAAGCGGCGCTTATTCGCGTTGAATCACTGCTGGGCGATCGTTACGCAATAGAATTGGATGTCGATGTGATCGCCCAATTTCCTTCGAGTGCCCGAAGCAGCAGCGGGTTTACTCTGGAATACGTACGAAGCCTCTTGTACAGATTAGACACTGAGCCACTGTATTTCCACCTTTGCGAAGGACGAATCACCAACCCAATGGACCATGCTCATGCCGGACGTGCCTTAGCGCTGCTCACCGCGGACTTCATCAAAGCCTTCATTTTTGAAGAATGACCGGAAACTACCGCATAGAGTGTATTCCGAACGTCAGTACAGCGGACCCCGATGTGCTAGATAAAATCTGTGCGGCCATACATACTGTACCCGAAGTAGATTTGCGGTTCGTCGATGCTGGATTGAGTGCAAATAGAACCGTATTCACCTATATAGGACCCGCCCACGCAGTCTTCGAGGCGACAGAGAAAATGATTGAGACGGCGCTTGCCTGCATCGATATGCGAGCGCATAGTGGCGTGCACCCACGAATGGGCGCGGTAGATGTCTGTCCGTTTGTGCTCCTGGATGATGAGAAATTTCAAGCAGCATTCTTAAAAGCTGTGGACCAATTCATTGAATACATGGGCACTAAAGGCCTGCCTATCTACACCTACGAACACAGTGCCCGTAAACCTTCAAGAAGAAATCTAGCGCTCGTTCGCAAGGGCGAATATGAACAACTCCCCTCTCGATTTGACCAAGGCGATTTTCCAGATGTTGGACCTGAAATTTGGAACCTTGCGACTGCAAAAAGTGGCGCCACTGCAATGGGCGCTCGTCCACTCATGGTTGCTTTCAACGTGAATCTATCCGGTGGAAGTAAAAGCGAATTACTCGTTGCAGCTAAGCAAATCGCTCGTACCATCCGTGAACGCGACGGAGGCTTACCCGGGGTCAAATCCATAGGTTGGTATATTCCGGATCTTGATGTTGTCCAAGTCAGCTGTAATCTTACTAAACCCCTGGAAACCGGCGTTTGTGAAGTTTTTCAAATGGTGCAGCAGCAGGCTTTGGCACTGGGCTATTTAGCGCCGGATAGTGAATTGATCGGTTGTATTCCAGAGCGTCAATTTAACTTTTGTACTCCCTCCACGTTGGGGCTCGGCAGGTTTAAACCCATGATACCCGATAGAATACTACCCTACTAGTAACAAGAATGAACTATTGGTCCAATTATTGGTGTATCCGGCATAACACTACTACTATGAAGAATCTTTTTATACTCGCTATCTTATTAGGCTCACTTTCAAGCTTCGCACAAAACCGATTTACCATTAGCGGCTACATTAGCGATGATGCAAACGGTGAAGCTTTAGTAGCAGCTAATATCTGGTCACCGGATGCACGTGTCGGAACATCAACGAATGGTTATGGTTTTTATTCATTGACCCTTCCCGCTGGTAAGCACATTATTCAACTTCAATACTTAGGCTACGCTACGCAAAACTTTGAGGTAGACCTACGAGCAAATACCGATAAGAATTTTCAAATGGTCGCGGCTGAAAGTCTGCTCAACGAGGTGGATGTAGTCGCAAGCGGCAGCGTCAAAATAGAGGACCAAGTACAAATGTCGAAAATGGAGGTTCCCATCAAGCAGCTTAAATCGCTGCCTGCAATCATGGGCGAAGTTGACATCATGAAAACCTTGCAGCTTCTGCCAGGTGTACAAAGCGGCGGTGAGGGTACTTCTGGACTCTACGTGCGCGGAGGTTCACCCGATCAAAATCTTATTCTTTTAGACGGCGTTCCACTATACAATGTCAACCATTTATTCGGATTTTTCTCCGTCTTTAATGCCGATGCAATCTCGAATGTAAGTATCACAAAAGGTGGATTTCCAGCTCGTTACGGTGGAAGACTTTCTTCAGTTCTTGAAGTGAACATGAAGGAAGGAAATATGAAAGAATTCCATGGCGATGCCACGGTGAGTCTAATCGCCTCAAAAATGACGATTGAAGGTCCTTTGATTAAAGATAAATCCAGCTTTATGCTTTCGGCAAGACGCACCTATATAGACGTACTTGCGAAGCCATTTATCACCAATCTTAACAATCAAGATCCCAATTTTAATGTTTCGCCACGTTACTATTTCTATGATATGAACGGTAAAGTGAACTATAAATTAGGACAATACGATCGCTTCTACCTTAGCCACTTCCAAGGCAAAGATGACTTCGGCTTAAGATCTAGAGATAACTACGAAAACGGCACGGAACGTTACGAAAGCAGTATAGACTTCGGACTGGATTGGCGTAACAGTATTACGGCAGCGCGCTGGAATCACCAATGGTCGCCTAAACTTTTCTCTAATGTCACTGCGACCCGAAGTCAATATGTATTTAACACAAGGGCCATAAGTGAAGAATTGGCTTATCCGAATTATCCCGATACTTTAGGCATGAGCGACGAGCGTTTTGCAGGACTTTATTTTTCCGGTATTGAAGATTACGGCGCACGAATCGATTTCGACTTCGCCTTGAATCCTCGTCATTACATCAGATATGGAGCAAACTATACCAACCATACCTTCTCCCCTGGTGCAACCAATCTCGAATTTCAGTCAGGTGGCTTCAATTTAGACACTACCATTGGTGGTGATGCTGTTTTCTCTGATGAAGTCTACGCCTTTATAGAAGACGAATGGAAAGTAAATGAGAACCTCAAGATGAATGGTGGATTGCATTTCGCAAATCTGTTTGTGCAAGGTGAAAGTTACCACAGCTTGCAGCCTCGATTTGGGATGAATTATAGTCTGCCCGGAGGGTTAGCATTCAAAGCATCCTATGCTGAGATGATGCAATTCGTCAATCTACTGACGAATGAAGGAATTGGGCTTCCCACTGATTTATGGGTACCGTCAACTGCGAACATAAAGCCTCAGACTTCGCAACAAATTGCTGCAGGCCTCGCGAAAAGCATTGGACCGTATGAATTCAGTGTGGAAGGGTATTACAAAACCATGGATAATCTCGTGAGCTACAAAGAAGGAGCATCGTTTTTGTTCTCTTTGGATAACGATACGTGGGAAGATAAAATTAGTCAAGGTTCAGGTGAGAGCTATGGTATGGAACTTTTTGCGCAACGCAAAAGCGGCAGGACTACGGGATGGATTGGTTATACATTAAGTTGGAGTTACCGTCAATTTGATGACATCAATGGTGGCGAGCGCTATTTCTTCACCTACGACCGTCGACACGATATATCCGTCGTAGCGAGCCATGACTTCACGGATAATATCAGCTTCAGCGGTGCATGGGTATACGGTACCGGACGTGCCGTTACCCTTCCAGAGTACTCTTATTATACTGGCTTACCGGATGGACTTTCTTGGTGGGACGGCGCTCGCGCACTTGTAGACCGCCCGTCCGACAAAAATGCCTACAGAATGAGTCCGTATCACCGACTTGATATCAGTTTAAGTTTTAAGAAAAAGAAATTGAAATACGAACGCTGGTGGGTATTTAGCACCTACAACACGTATAATAATTTGAATCCATTCTTTATTGAAACCGCAACGGACGATAATGGAAATCCTGGCCTGCGGGAGTACGGCTTGTTCCCGCTTATTCCAAGTGTTGCTTACCGCATAAAATTTTAAGCCATGAGATTATTTCTACTTCTTTTTCCGGCAGCTCTATTGCTTTCAAGTTGTGACAACTTAGTCAATGGTGTAGTACGCGATATCGATTTGCCCCCACACGAAAGCCAGCTTGCCGCAAGTCTATTCTTAGATTCTCGAGACAGTAACATCAGTGCCATAGTTTCATCATCAAAAGGCATCTATGACACTGGGCAGAGCAAGAGTGTCTACAATGCAGAGTGTATTTTGGATGTTGGCACAACGAATTATAATTGGTCTACAATGGATCAATACGAACGCTACACGGAACTCCTACCCGACCGTTTCGGCGCACCGACTGATTCGCTAGTGTTCACCGTTAATCATCCCGATTTCACTTCCGTTAGCGCAACTCAGGTATTCCCATCGGCTCCTCAAGTCACGCTTGAATTGAACTACGGCGCGACACAACTTTATGGCGAAATTTCTGATGAGCTGGTTATTACGCTCAAAGATATCCCTGATGTAAATCAACATTACATTGTCTCCATTGATGTTCACTTCAGGACGGCGCTTTCAGGACAGGATACCTCACAATATTACAATCTGTATTGGGAAACAGAATACCCAAATAGCACACCACTTTGGGGTCAAGAAAGTGCCTTACTCCTCTCAGAAGACGGTCTCGATAGAAACATCAAGTTTTCAGCTGCTACGGGCATCAACCCTATCGACTTTGCAATGCTCCATGAGTATAGAGTGAAGGTCAGCGCATTAAGTGAGGAAATGTATTTATTCTACAAAAGCTATTCAGCCTACGAGAATGCCAATGGCAACCCGTTTGCGGAGCCGGTCGTGTTGTATTCTAATATGAGCAACAATATGGGCTGTTTTGGGGTAAGTACGACGAAAAGATTCTATAAATAACTAGAACGTCAGCAATACGGATCCCCAGGTAAATCCTGCGCCAAAGGCTGCTAAACATACCGTGTCACCACGTTTTACAACGCCTTCATCTACCGCCTCTGAAAGTGCTATAGCAATCGACGCACCAGTAGTATTACCGTACTTCTGAATATTGTTAAACACTTGATCGTCGCGCAGTCCCATGCGCTTTTGTATGAATTGAGCGATGCGAAGATTGGCTTGATGAGGGATAAGACAATCTATTTTATCAGGGGTTAAGCCGTTTTGTTTGAGCGCTTCGCCGATCACCTCACCAAACCGAACCACTGCATTCTTGAAGACGAAATTACCGTTCATCTGTGGGTAATGAACCTCTGGATCCACCCCCTTATCGAGCAATTCGCCGATCCAATGCTGGGTCCCGAAGCCTTTCATAGTAAGCTCCTCTTTGTTCTTACCCTCACTGTGCATATGGCAACTTTTAATACCCGATTCGCCATCCTTTGCACGAGAGAGAACAACAGCTCCTGCGCCATCACCGAAAATAACGCTCACGCCCCTTCCCCTAGTGGTTTTATCTAAAAATGGACTTTGTAATTCTGAGGCCACTACCAAAACATGCTCATACATACCAGTCTGGACAAAGGCATTACCTACACTTAAAGCATAAATAAACCCCGAGCACGCATTGCGAACATCCGTTGCTCCAGCCGTGTGTATACCTAAAGCTTCTTGTACTTGAACGCCACAACCTGGAAAGTAGTAATCCGGCGATATGGTCGCAAACACGATATGTCCAATTTCCTCAGGCTCGATTCCCGCCGCTTTAATGGCATTGCGCGCAGCTTTTATACCCATGGTAGCCGCCGTATTCCCATCGCCTTCTTCTACCCACCGACGTTCGCGGATACCTGTTCTTTCCGTAATCCACTCGTCGTTAGTGTCCATAAGGGTACTGAGGTATTCATTGGTAACGATACGTTCGGGCACATAATGGCCAGTTCCTGAAATTTTCGCTGTATGCATGATAGGTTGTCTTGTGATGAGGTTGCTTTGGTTAAAAGATAAAGTAAAATTGGCACCAATGTGGACACCTTGTCACACAAAATTACCGGTATGGAACATGGCACGAGTGTTGAAGTAGTAGCAGAAACCTAATAATTCTATAAAATGGCAAAAGGATCTATAAACGTAACCGCACAGAACATCTTCCCTATTATCAAGAAGTTCTTGTACAGCGACCAGGAAATTTTCTTACGTGAATTGGTATCGAATGCCGTCGATGCGACGCAGAAATTAAAAACATTGACCAATTTGGGCGAAGCAAAAGGCGAGCTTGGCGATTTGACCATCCACATTAAACTGGACAAAAAGGCAAAAACCCTGAGCATCATCGACCGTGGTATCGGTATGACTGCCGAGGAAATTGACAAATACATTAACCAAGTTGCTTTCTCTGGCGCAGAGGAATTCGTGAAAGAATATGAAGGCAAAATGGAAGGTGCTGATTTGATTGGACATTTCGGACTTGGTTTCTACTCTGCCTTTATGGTAGCTAAGAAGGTTGAAATCCTGACAAAATCGCACAAAGATGCGGCTGCAGTGCAATGGGTTTGTGATGGCAATCCAGAGTTTGAGCTGAATACCATAGAAAAAGAAGACCGTGGTACGGAGATTAAACTCCATATAGCAGACGATAGCGAAGATTTCTTAGAGGAAAGTAAAATCAACGAACTGCTCAGCAAATACGCGAAGTTCATGCCGATCTCCATTGAGTTTGGCGAGAAGGACGAAAGCTACAACGCTGCGGCCGAAGGTGAAGATGCAAAATGGGAGACTCGCAAAGTCCCGAATACAATTAATAACCCTAACCCTGCATGGGTGCGCAAACCAGCGGACCTAACAGATGAAGATTACAAATCTTTCTATAAAGAGCTTTACCCTACAAGCTTTGAGGAACCCTTATTCAATATTCATTTGAATGTAGATTTTCCTTTTGATTTAACTGGGGTATTGTACTTCCCTAAAATCAAACCAAACGTTGAACCGCAACGCAATAAGATTCAGTTGTTCCAGAAGCAGGTGTTCGTTACGGACAGCGTTGAAGGAATTGTCCCTGATTTCTTAACTCTACTACATGGTGTCATTGACTCACCGGATATTCCGCTTAATGTTAGTAGATCTTACTTGCAAGCGGACGGTAATGTGAAGAAGATTGCTTCTCATATCACCAAGAAAGTTGCAGATAAACTCGATGAAATGTTCCGTAAGGACCGTGCCGATTTTGAATCGAAATGGAATGACATGAAGATCATCATCGAATACGGTATGTTGACGGAGGATAAATTCTTCGACAAGGCGAAGAAATTCGCGATGTATACGGATACCGACGGTGGCCTTCACACGTTTGAAGCGTACCTAGAATCCATCAAAGAGCAACAGACGGATAAGGATAAAAAGACCGTTGTATTGTATGCTTCCAATAAAGATGCACAACACAGCTACATCCAAAATGCAAAAGCAAAAGGATACAGCGTTTTACTTCTAGACTCGCCGTTAACAAGCCACTTGCTCCAGAAATTAGAGCAAGAGCATGAAAACACCACGTTTGCCCGCGTAGATTCAGATTTGATCGATAACTTGATTAAGAAGGACGAAACGCGTGTGGCAAAATTAAGCGACAAGCAAAAAGAGGAGCTTAAAACCCGTCTAGAAACTATAGTGCCAACAGAAAAGTTCACCTTAAAACTAGAGGATATGGATTCTACGGAAGCGCCATTAGTGATTACCGTTCCAGAATTCATGCGTCGTATGAAAGAAATGCAAATGACCGGTGGCGGTGGCATGATGGGTATGGGTGATTTCCCAGACATGTATGATCTTATCGTAAATGCAAACCATCCATTGGCTTCGAAGATTCTTGATACGGAAGATGCTGAGTCGCGCAGTTCGGCAGTTAATCAGGCTTTAGACCTTGCAAAGCTGCAGCAAAACTTATTACACGGTGAGGAATTGACGGCATTTATCGCACGTTCATACGAGATGTTAGGTAACGAATAACAGTTCGTTACTTGTTGATTAAATATCCCTATGTCTTAGGAATGTCAAGGGGGCTCCGGCCCCCTTTTTGTATTTTTACTTTTCATAAAAACCATTGACACCTATGAGCGCTGACGTTCTTTCTATAGCTACTCAAAACGCCACTTTGTGGACATCAGATTTATTTGACGCTGAAACGCGTGCCGAAGCAGGAGCCCTTTTGAAGAAAGGCGGTGATGCTTTGATTGAGCCATTTTATAAAGATTTGGACTTCGGTACAGGCGGTATGCGCGGAATCATGGGCGTGGGAACTAACCGTATCAATGCGTATACATTAGGTTTAGCAACACAAGGATTGGCGAGCTACGCGCAAACTTTTTTTAATGGGAAGCCATTAAAAGCCGCCATCGCTTTTGACAGTAGAAACAACTCAAAGTCCTTCGCTCGTAAAGTAGCAGAGGTTTTGAGCGCAAACGGTGTTCACACGTTCCTTTTTGAAGATTTGCGTCCTACTCCAGAGCTGAGCTTCGCTGTACGTGAGTTGGGTTGTGATTTCGGTATCGTTCTTACGGCCTCTCACAATCCCAAAGAATACAACGGCTACAAAGTATATTGGAACGATGGTGGACAGCTTGTTCCTCCGCACGATAGCGCGGTAATTGAACAGGTCCGGGCTACCCGTTTCGAAGATATCCGTTGGGATGCGAACGAGGCTTTGATTGAAATCGTTGGTACCGCCATCGATGATAAATACACTGATATGGTTGCGGGATTAAGTCTAAGCAACGCAGGTAAGACGGAACTGGATATTGTGTTTACCGCATTGCACGGCACCTCCATTGTGAGCGTACCTCCTGCCCTCGCTAAGGCTGGATTCACTAACGTTCATCTGGTCGAAGCACAAAGCACACCGGATGGAAACTTTCCTACTGTAGCGAGTCCTAATCCAGAAGAAAGTGCTGCATTAGCCATGGCTGTTGCGCAAGCCGAAGCCACGAACGCTGACCTCGTTATCGGATGTGATCCAGATACGGACCGCGTCGGTATTGCGGTGAACGACGGAACCGGTAAAATGCAACTGCTTAACGGTAACGACACTGCAGCTTTACTCGTTCACTATATACTCAACGCGTATAAAACGAACGGTACCCTTCCAGCAAACGGTTTTACCGCAGCCACCGTGGTCACTACTGATCTAATCGCAGACATCTCAGCTGCCTATGGGGTGCCTTGTTACCGTTGTTTGACGGGTTTTAAATGGATCGCTGATATCATCAATAACAAACCCGAAGAACAATTCCTTGTGGGCGGTGAAGAGTCTTATGGCTACCTTATCGGAGATGATGTACGCGATAAAGATGCTGTTGCTTCTGCCGTTATGATTGCGGAAATGGCTGCAAATGCCAAAGCACAAGGCCGCACCGTACTGCAACAATTAGAAGCCATTCACCGCGAGTTTGGTCAATACCAAGAGCGATTGATCTCCATCACAAAAAAAGGCCGCTCCGGCGCTCAGGAGATTGCTGATATGATGACTGCACTTCGCAACGACCCGCCTAAAACTTTGGCTGGCTCACCGGTGATTGTTGCCATCGATCATGCAAAGTCGACTCAGACTGATCTTCGTACAGGGGCTACCTCTAGCACGCAACTTCCTGCTTCAAACGTACTGCAGTTCATTACCGAAGCAGGAGATAAGGTCAGTGCCCGTCCTTCGGGTACAGAGCCAAAAATTAAGTTCTACTTCAGCGTACGCACTACCACCGGCGATAGCCATACAGCGACGAAGGCTGAACTTGAAAGAAAGATTGATACCTTTATTGAGGAATTAAACCTCTAATTCAAAAATGAAGAATTTCATCATCATTGGGGCCATTTCGATGGCCCTTTTTTCTTGTGGGAACTCAGAAAAAGAAGACAATACTGAAGCTTTGACCTACCAGGGTCGAATCGTACTAAACGATACAACGGCTGTATATTTCAATGCATCCATCGATGGCAATCAACTCACCATATTTAACGGTGTGCATGAATCTATAGAAGTACAATTAGAAGGAGAAGATACCCTTCGCGGCACCTTCCCTGTCTTTGCCTCGGACTTGTGGTTGATCAAAACCGATACAGGCTACTACGGATCGTATTATCGTACAGATGCAAACGATTATACGCTTCCTCTGACCCTATTGCCAGGTAATCATAATCCTGGTCAAACAACAGATGTACCCGCAACCCAATATTACATTCTTCGAGACTATGGCAATGGTACAACAAGACCAGCCTTGCTTCAATTAGGAATTAAAGACAATAAAGTTGTTGGTACCATCGCGACTTCCACCGGCGACTTGCGATTCCTCACTGGGGAAAGGGTCGTAGACGAAGGTGGTTATACCCTTATGGGCTTTGATGGAAGATTTATTAATTATGTGGAATTTGTGACCACGGAAGACTCCGTATTCGGAAATGTTTGGTCAGGAAAAACAGGTTATTACCGCTTCAAAGGCATTGCAGATGATAATGCCATCTTGGAAGATCCAGAGGAAATGTCAAAGTTGCGTGAAGACTACACCCACATAGAATGGCATCTCCCAGGTTTGGATGGCGATACCGTTCATTTTGATAGCCGCACCATCACCAAGCCGACCATCTTAGCCATTCAAGGTTCGTGGTGTCCAAACTGTATGGACGAAGGCCGAGTATTGGACCAGTACTACCGCGAATTTGAGGGAGCTATAGATGTCTATGGCTTGAGCTACGAATACAGCGGGACGTTAGAAAAAGCTACCGCTGCGGTGCAGAAAATGGAGCGCGATCTAGGCACCTCCTTCCCTATGGTTATCGCCACCTACGATCCCAAGCAAGACCGCAATACCGTATTGCCGTTGGAACAGATCCGCAGCTACCCTACATCTATTATGTTAGATCATGAAGGGAATGTGGTGAAGATCCATACCGGTTTTTACGGCCCATCTACGAAGGAATACGACGCTTACGTCAAAGAAAACCGTGAAGAATTAGAAGCACTAGTTGCAATGGCGAATGGCTAATTATCTCGAACGCATATTTGACGATTTCAAGGAACTTGCTCGCTCCAAACGGAAGGAGAACAAGAAGTTCTTTGCCCGATTGTCCAAGCATGAAGGCAAGAAGCTCAATGCTCAATTTCATGCGATGCACGAGGAGGTCTTCGCGGAGACGGACTGCCTGAAATGCGCACGATGCTGCCGCGCCACAGGGCCATTACTTACTAAACAGGATATTGCCCGTATTTCCAAAAAGCAAGGAATGAAAGCGGCAGATTTCGAAGCGAGATATTTGCGCGTCGACGAAGATGGGGATTGGGTGATGAACAGCCTGCCCTGCCCGTTTTTAGCACTAGACACGAACAAGTGTACGATATACGAATATGCGCCCAAGGCTTGCCGCCAATTCCCGCATACGGATCATCCAAACATGAAATCTATACTTCCGCTCACCGAAACCAATGTACGGCATTGTCCGGCTGTTTATGAAATGGTAGAGCGCATGAAGTTAAGTGCTGATATCTAGCTACTTAACTCTTTTTGTTTCAAGCTGAAATGTAAGATGTTTGCGATACAAACAACTACCGCAGACCCAATAACATTGTACCACAGAAAGCCTAGAGAAATAAGATCGGCGGTATTTAGGTAATGTACTAAGAAGACCACGAATTGGCCCACAATACCGGCTATGAAAATGGACTTTCCACCGATGTGTTTCATAAAAAGAGCAACAAGAAATATCCCCAGTATGGTGCCATAGAAAAGGCTACCCAGGACATTTACCAATTGGATTAAATTTTCATACAACGGAGCTGCCAATGCCACACCAATAGCGGCGATTCCCCAAACAAACGTGAGTGTACGGATCGTGCGTTTCGGGCGTTGAGACTCCCCTTTGAAGACCGTATAATAATCTACATATGTCGTGGTCGCCAGAGCGCTGACCTCCCCTGCAGTGCTGGACATTGCTGCGCTGATGATCACTGCAAGCAGTAAACCAACCAACCCTTTGGGCAGAAAATTAAGTACGAAGGTGATAAACACGTAGTCGGTGTCTTTGCGCTGGAAATTGGGCACATGTTCCTCGAGAAGGTCCATGTATTGTTCGCGAACGAGCGCCAAGGTTTCTTTGTTTGCATTGACCGCTGCCCAATCCCCTATGAGGAGTGCTTGGCGTTTTGCAGCAAAGGAATTCTCGTGAAAACGTTGAAGATCGGCCAACTCAGCTTGCACCTCCACCGGCGCTCGTTTCACTTCGCTTTCGTTAAAAAAAATGGGCGGTTGCGTGAATTGGTAAAAGACAAACAAGAGCACGCCAATAGCTAGGATGGAAAACTGCATGGGCACCTTAAACACGCCATTAAATAACAATCCAAAACGGCTTGTCGACTGGTTTTCAGCACCTAAATAACGCTGCACTTGGCTTTGGTCGGTACCGAGGTAACTCAATGAGAGGAACAACCCTCCCGCAAGGCCGGACCAAAGTGTATAACGTGTGCCAGGATCTAGACTGGTATTAATAATATTCAGCTTCCCCATACGCCCCGCTATATCATAGGCTTGCGGTAAGCTCACGGGTATTTTATCGACCAGTAAATAGGCCGCAATGCCCATACCGCCGAGGATGGTGAGCATCTGCCACTTTTGAGTTACCGCAACGGCTGCAGAGCCACCTGAAACGGTATAGAAGACTACAATAAGCCCGATAATGACAATCATAAGATTAAGCGATACGCCTAATGCTGCACTTAAAACGATCGCAGGTGCGAAAATGGTAATACCGGCAGCCAATCCACGAGACATTAAAAAGAGTGCCGCTGTAAACAGTCTGGTCTTTCGGTCAAAACGCTGTTCAAGAAACTGGTAGGCGGTAACCGCACTCATCTTTCGATAGGCCGGTACAAAGAAGATGCTGACTAGAATGACTGCCAGAGGGAGTCCGAAATAAAATTGGATAAACCCCATATCCTCCGCGTAGGCCTGACCTGGGGTAGATAAAAATGTGATCGCCGAAGCCTGGGTGGCCATTATTCCGAGCCCTATGGTCCAAAGACTTACATCTTTAGAGCCACTGAGTAGCTCTCCCGCATTACGGCTACGGGTTTTATAAATACCGTAACTGACAATCGCCGTTAGGGTCGCCACTAATACAATCCAGTCTAGTGCGTGCATTTACACGTATTGACGCGTGATAAAGTAGAATGCTACAATCTCTGCTACCAGAAGTGCGACCACGCCTATGTAGTATTTCTTCCAATTAACAATCGATGTGTTCTTAATGGTCATAATGGAGTATGTTTTGTAAAAGTTTCATAGCACCTGGAACACCTGCGGGCAATTCCCTGAAGAGTGACAATCCGGTGTAAATTACGGAACCTTTCTCATAATGACCAACAACGGTACTGTTGGAATAGTTCGTTCCTGTACTTTCCATAATTGTAAGTACCTCACTATAACCCTCAAATGATTTAGGGAAATACAATCCTCGCTCTTGTACCCAGTAATCGAAATCTGAAGCAGTGATTTCATTTGGGGAGGAGAGTATCGGGTGTTTACTCAGCTTGATAGGTGCGTCCTCCTCCGTAACACGGTCTCTTCCGATTACTAGTGGGAGCGGCGTTGGCAATTCAATACCGCTTCTTCCAGCAGTCGTGTACGTCACAACAAAGTTGCCACCACCTTCAACGAAGCTCTTAATTCTATCGCCACTATTCATGAGCCATTTCTCGGTATTGAAGGCGCGAATTCCCACAAGTACAGCATCTACTTCGTTCCATGAATCCGGAGTATCCTCGGTGATTCGAAGTACCTCGTACCCCAAATTCTCGAGAGTTTCATCCATAATATCACCAGCACCTTCTATATAGCCTACTTTAATACGCTTCTTATTCAAATCCAGCACGGCTAGTGTACTTGAAGCCTCCATGTAGCGGTAATGCGTACCAATGTGCGGATAGCTAATAGTTCTTTTTGAGTCAATAAACTTCGGGAATAACTTACCAGGATAACTCTCATACCCTAAGAACAAGTGATACTTACCAGCGTCCATTTTCGCCGGAATTTCCTCAGTGAAATGATTCCATCCGGCATCCAACATGGTAGTTTTCTTTACTAATGTCTTGTTTAATTGCCTATCCGGAGGATTATCAAAGTTGATGAATCCATCCTGAATCCCCCATAAAGGTCTGGCCAAAATCAATTCCCATGAATATTCACCCCCATCCTTGGAGTAAATGCTATATCCTATGGATCCTTTCTTGCCGGTATTCCAATAGACGGTTTGGTCAAACTTCGCATGAATGGTCGGCTCCACCGCGATAGCCTCACGGTATTCCCCTACGGCACGGTCACTAAGTTTCGCAACAGGCTTGAGGTAAAGCATTATAATAGCGGATTCATGTTCTAATCGGACCCTTAAAAACTTTGTGATTTTTCCCTCATCGTACAAATCTACCTCGAGCTCCTGCCCTTCGCGAGTGAGTACCTGTGCGGGATTCAAACCCAAATCTTTATTTGGTGCCTTTATCGAAGCCAGCTGCGCTTCCACATCAAAATTCAGGGCTTGAAGCGCTAACGTCGCAGGATACGAAGAACCTTCTGGCATAGGGTTTACAGAAGTGAAGACCTCAGCATACACGCCTAATAAATGGAGCATTACGTTTTGCCAGCGCTGGTATTTATCAGATTCCGGGGCGGTTTGCTCTAACAATATTTGGCCGAGCGTTGCCCATTTGGCAATGGCTTGTTTTTGGTCACCTATTTCAAGGGCAAAAGCTGCATCCTGAGCCAACAAACTTTGTGCATCCGCGCCACGGTCTGGCATGAGGTAAGAAGATAAATCGCCTCCACCCCAGAGCTTTTTGAAGTACTCTTCACGTGGGCCGCGATTGATGGGGACACCAAATCCTTGGCACTTGTGCATGGAACGCGCAGCGTCACCAATGGCTCCGTAGGTATCACCGAGCAATGGATCAAATCCGCTCATATCGAGATATACCGCCTCAGGATCGTCCTTTAAAGTTTCGTCCCACCAAACGGACGTATTCCACCAAACGCCCTGCACCGACCACGCTGCTGTTTCTACATCGTACTTCTCGTCCGCAGCAAGCGCGGCACATTCGATGGCCAATTCAGCAGATGCCGTGTGGTGGCCGTGACCTGCTCTCTGGTCTGGAGGAAAACGTGTGATGATAAAATCCGGCTTCAGTTCACGGATGGTGCGGACGGCTTGCAGTTGAAGATCGTCGTGATCCCATTTAGTCCATACCTCGTCCACACTTTTTGAATAGCCGAAGTCTAAGGCATCCGTGAAGCGCTGGTTTCCACCATCTATGCTGCGTGCCGCGCGGAGTTCGTGCTCCCGGATCACACCTAGATCGGCTCCAAGCTCGTCACCAATCAAATTCTGTCCGCCCGAACCTCGGGTAAGCGACAAATAAGTAGTCTCTGCATCCAATGCATTTGATAACCAAGAGATCAGGCGAGTGTTTTCATCGTCCGGGTGGGCAGCCATGTATAAAACTCGTTTCCCGGATCCAAAGCGCTCCATTTCTGCTAAGGCTGCACTTTGAGTAAGCGGAGCGTATTGCCCAAATAGTTGATTTCCAACCACAACCAAAATCAGCATCAAAATGTTGTGAACTTTTGGTTTCCTGCGTGTTATATTGGTCGTCCAATTAAATGATTCCATGGTTAGAATTTTACTTTTTCTTATTACGTTCACGTCATTTGCAGCGCAAGCCCAGCTTAAAGTCCAATTAAAATCGGGCACTTACCACATCACGGAAGGCACGTTTAAGCAACTAAGCAATACCCAAGCGACCTACGGAGTGGGTCTTTGGGACCGTGTCGTGCTCGCCGAAGATAAAAAAGCATTGGCCGATTTAGGTGTAGAACTCGGGCATTATTTGCCTAAAAACGCGTTTGAAGTAAAAATTCCTGCGGGAGTAACCATCGCCCAATTACGTAATGCAGGGCTAAGTGCGTTTGTGAAATGGACGCCAATGATGAAGCTCGATGGTCCGCTTGCCATTGGTGACTGGCCGGAATGGGCGGTGCTGAACGACGGTCGAGTAGCCGTTCAGTTCAAAACATCTGAAAATTGGAATGCGCCTTTATTTGTTTCTCAGCTTAAAGATTTGGATGAGTCCTGGCACACGGCAGTAGTCAAACCAGATATGCTCAACCTATTAGCGAAAGATGATGCCGTTCTTTTTATTCAAGCCATTGAAGAACCTGGAACACCAGAAAATTATAACAGTCGAGCTGCCGCAAGAACTGCCTATATCCAAGGCCAAACTCCTTTTGACGGATCTAATGTGGTCGTGGGTCTAGGCGATGATGGTGACATAGGTCCACATGCAGACTACAAAGGACGATTAACCTCACTTGCTGGCAACAGTATAGGCGACCACGGAGACCATGTTGCAGGTACCATTTTCGGCGCAGGTAATATTGATCCAACTGCCGAAGGAAATGCTCCAGGAGCAACCATGGTTTATTACGACTATCCTAGCAATCTAAGCAATGTAGACGCGCATTATGTCTCTTACGGAATACGAGTAACAAATAGCTCTTATTCAAATGGTTGTAACGCAGGCTACACCTTTTATGCACAACAGATGGATAAGGATGTTCGGGATAATGCAGCTCTCGTACATGTCTTTAGCGCGGGTAACTCAAACGGATCGAATTGTGGTTACGGAGCAGGATCGCAATGGGGAAATATTACTGGTGGTCACAAACAAGGAAAGAATGTTATTGCAACGGCGAACATCACCAGTACAGATGCGATTGCAACTTCATCCTCGCGCGGTCCTGCAGCAGATGGCCGTATAAAACCGGATTTAGCTGCAGTCGGCACAAACGTCTACTCTACTATTGACTCCCATACCTACGGCAACAAAACCGGTACATCAATGTCTGCTCCTGGTGTTGCAGGGTACTTCGCAGTATTGCACAATACTTTTGACGTTTTACAGCAGGACACTGCAGATGCAGGTCTACTGAAAGCCATCGCAATGAATACTGCAGATGATTTGGGTAATCCAGGTCCTGATTTTATTTACGGTTACGGAAGGGTCAATGCACGCAAAGCGCTAAGAGTAATTCAAGATACACAGTTCTTTAGCAACAGTATTACTACTAATGACACTTTAACCTACACCATTTCTTTGCCTGCGGGAGTCAATAAATTCAGTGCGATGCTCTACTGGACGGATAAAGAAGGTTCTACGAATGCGTCAAAAGCATTGGTCAATAATTTAGATTTTGAAGTAACAGATCTGACTGGAGCTACGACATACCAACCTTGGGTTCTAGATCCTACACCGAATACGACTACCCTGCTTTATGGTGCGACCCGCGGCGTTGACACCTTAAATAATGCAGAACAGGTTACACTTGATGCACCTTCTTCAGGAGATTATCGGTTTACTGTTTATGGCACAAACATCCCTCAGGGGCCACAAACGTTTTACATCGTATATGCGATGGATATGGAAAAGAACCCTATCGCATTCCCTCATGAAAATGCAAAGCTAACACCGGGCGCAAATTATGTGCGTTGGAACGGTTCAACTTCATTGACATGGCACTATTCTACAGACAGCATGGGCACTTGGACCAGTGTGAACTTAAATGCCACAGGAGGGAATCGCGTAGCCAATTGGAATGTGCCAAATGTCGCTACAAAAAATGCGTTTTTACGCAATATTCAAGGCACAGACACTACTATCGCCGGACCGTTCGTTATTCTAAATACACCAACCAACCTCAGTCTAGACTGGGCCTGCCCTGACAGTATAAAAATCTCTTTCAGCCCTGTTAGTGGAGCAACGGACTATACGGCTTACATATTGGGTACAACTTACATGGACAGCGTATACAACAGCACTTCAAACAGCATGATCATACCTTATCAGCCCATTAATGGGACTTGGTTTAGTGTGAGCGGCGCTATCAATTCCGTTGAAGGACGCCGTGCTTACGCCGTTCAACTTCCTTCAGGCACGAATGCTTGTCCGCTCCCAAGAGACGGTGGAATTAGCACTCTAGTAAGTCCACAATTCATTACCTCTTGTCAGAATCCAATGCAACCGGTAAGTATCAATATTACCAATCCTTCTACACAAGTGTTGGATACATTGCCTGTAGCCATGACTTTCGGTACAACTACTGTGCGAGATACATTTTTCGGAAATCTAAATTCCTATGCGGACACGATCTTCACATTCGCGACACCCATTACATGGAGCGGAACGACTGCCCAAACGCTTAAGGTCTGGTCAGAACTCAGTGGCGATCAAAACAGTTTAAATGACACTGTAGTCCAGAGTATCAATTATTACAATTCATCGCTCTATGGATTACCCTTTACCCAGAATTTTGACGGGTTTTCAAATTGTGGGACGAATACCAATTGTGGTGGAACTGTGTGTAATTTAGGTGGCGATTTCATCAACTTGACAAATGGAACAGAGGACGATATCGACTGGCGTACCAATAGTGGGTCAACTGCATCGAGTGGCACAGGACCAACAACAGGAACAGGCGGTAGTGGGAAATACCTCTACCTTGAAGCTTCAGGAAATTGCGAGTTCCAAGAGGCGTTGCTATATACGCCCTGTATCGACTTGGCTGGAAGTATCTCCCCTGAATTGCGTTTCGCATATCATATGAACGGTGCGAACCAGGGTGATCTAAAAGTCGCCATTTTTAATGGATCGAGCTGGACGACACTTTTTACACAGAGCGGAAATCAAGGTAATAGTTGGAAGAATGTTGCCATTGATATCAGCAGTTTTGCAGGAGATACAGTACTTTTTAGGTTTAAAGGTATTACAGGCGATAGTTACCAAAGTGATTTGGCCATTGATGCTATCGAAATTGAGGATAATATTGGTATTCCTGTAGCAGATTTCGCTCCTGTAACTGGTACACCTTGTCTAAATACAGGCGTGATAATTTCCGATCTCAGTACGAAAAGTCCAACGTCATGGAATTGGTCCATTACCCCTTCATCGTATAGTTTCATTAATGGGACATCAAGCAGTTCGCAAAACCCGGAAGTAAGTTTCAGTGCTTATGGGGCCTATACAATCACTTTAATAGCCAGTAACACCTACGGCGCGGATACCATTGTATTAGCAAATGCAGTGACGGTAAGCCCGCTACAATCCCTTCCTTTTGTCGAAACGTGGACAGGAAATGGAACAGTCGCCTTTACAACTGAAAATCCCGACGGAAGCACGAGTTGGACCAAAGGAGAAGTTACGGGACCCACGGGGGCTAAAAGTGAAGTCATGTATATGAACTACTTTAATTACTCCACGGTAGGCGCTGAAGATGGACTTTTGAGTGAAAAGTTTGATATAGACGGCTATAATCCTGTCTTATATTTTGATTTAAGCTATGCCCAGTATTCTTCCGCTTATTCGGATTCTCTTGTGGTCGAGGTGAGCACAGATTGTGGGGCAAGTTTCACAAGAATCTATTTAAAGGGAGGCACCACATTAGCCACTGCAGCAAATTCCCAAAGCCAATTCATTCCCGGCGGATCTAGCGATTGGCGCACAGATAGCGTAGTTTTATCTACTACGAACGGAGATTTTGTCCAATTCCGTTTTAAAGGAATCGGTGGATATGGTAACAACCTCTACCTAGACAATATTCGGGTCATTTCTACGGGGACTCCTTCAACGGCTACGTTGAATGTATCGCCCATTTGTGAAGATACCCCGTTTGACTTCAATTTAAGTAGTACAGACACGACAGTAAATGGTCTATTCACGTTAAACCGTCAAGGGTCGAGCTTACTTTCGACGTACATAGGAATGGGAGCGCATACAGCAACGCTTAATATCTCCACCGATTACGACCTTGAGTACATTTACTACAATGCCTACACATTCGTAGCGGACAGCGCTGTTCTAGTACCAGGCCCGCAACTCGATGCAGACTTCGCATTGCAAAACACCAACGGGCTAACCTACAAATTCAATGACCTAAGTTCTCCGACACCTAGCGCATGGTTCTGGGACTTTGGAGATGGTAACTCATCGACTGCACAGAATCCCACACACACTTTCTCTGGGAACGGACCTACTACTGTAAAACTCGTCGTTACTACAGATTGTGGCCTGGACAGCATCAGCGTACCATATACTAATATTGGAATAAATGAAGATGGTACGGCTTCGATGGTGGTCTATCCTAACCCTACCGATGGTATCCTTCATCTTCAAACGCCAGAGGTGGACGGAAAGGTATTCGTTCAAATCTTCGGTATGAATGGTGCTTTAGTGGAAGAAAGTTTGTTCAATGCAAACACTGGACGCATCACCATAAATCTCGGAGCTTATGCTCGTGGTTTCTATCAAATTAAGGTGACCACTGAAAATGCAGTGCAAAACTTTAAAGTCACGAAATACTAGGCACGTCGGCTCAATGCCCATGCGCCGAAGTAGGTGATTAAACCGTTGTAAAGTAAAAGCTCAAAACCTATGGTGTACCCTAAACGGGGTGCCCATAGGCTTAAGGCGTAAGCTAAAAAGGGACTTCCTATTGCCACTCCAGTTATTCCCCAACCTTGAATCTTTCTCTTTTGCGTTAAGGCGAAAGCAAAAAGTCCAAGCAACGGACCGTAGGTATAACCTGCCGCTGTAAATAACGCAGAAATAATACTGTCCGCTTCAAGTGAATAAATCAAGAGCATTACGACGAGCAAGACTCCCATAAATCCTACATATACTCTAGTTCTCCGATTAGAATCTTCATCTGTGTTCATTGCAAGAAAGTCCACGCAAAAAGCAGTGGTAAGTGAAGCAAGTGCGCTATCTGCACTAGAGAATGCGGCTGCCAAAAGCCCAAGAAAAAACACTGCTCCTAATAGCGCTGGCATACCGTCGCTTGTGGCAACCGTTGCGAAGAGTTTATCGCCGGTTGCAGTAATACCCTGAAGCGCTGCGTAATCGGTCAAGAGTATACCTAAGGCGAGAAATAATGCATTCACAAAAAGTAAATTCACCCCAAGCAAGACCATGTTCTTTTGTGAGTCTTTTAAACGCGCGACCGTAAGGTTTTTCTGCATCATGTCTTGATCTAAACCGGTCATAGCAACAGCAATAGACATGCCTCCAAGAAGCTGTTTCCACCATGCTTGTGAAGAACCTGATTTGACAACGTAAGCCATATCGCTCGAAGAAATGTAATCCCATAAACTTTGCGCTTCAGGAACCACTACTTTACCCACAAAATAGAGCGCCAAAGCCGCTGCAATCAGCATAAAGGCCGTTTGAAGGGTATCCGTAATAACAATAGTGGCGATACCACCCGCTGCACTGTAGAGCGCAATGAGCGCAAGTACGGCTATCGCGGTGATGGGAAAGGGAATGTGGAGACTGTCGCATATCATTAATTGGACCACCATAGTGACGATGTATAGGCGGGCACTCGCCCCTACAATACGCGAAAGGAGAAAGAATGCAGAACCTGTCTTATAACTAGAAGCACCGAGTTTTTCCCCGAGAAAACTGTAAATACTAATCACATTATAGCGGTAGTATACGGGCAACAGAACGAAGGCAATGATTAAATAGCCAAAGAAAAAACCTACCACCATCATCAGGTAGGTCATGCCCGAAGCCGCCGTCCAACCGGGTACGCTAATAAAAGTGACACCGCTGAGCGAGGCGCCGATCATTCCGAAACTTACAAGCAACCATGAAGCGTTTTTATTCGCGTTAAAGAAGGTTGCATTGGTCGCGCCTCGTGAGGTTATTTTTCCGATAAAAACGAGCACACTTACATAGGCAAGCAAGAGAATTAAAAAGAGCGTGTAGTTCATGTTCACAAATATGCGCAATCCCTTACTTTTGAAACAGATGAATTTTTCCAGTAGAAAAATAGAACAAGCCGTCGAAGAAATCTCGCGGCTGCCAGGTATAGGTAAGAAAACTGCCTTAAGGCTCGCGTTGCATTTGTTGCGTAGACCGGAAGGACAAACAGATGCTTTGGCCGCCGCTTTAGTCGATTTACGCCAAAACACAACGTTTTGCGGTACGTGTCACACACTTTCTGACACGGAAACTTGCAGTATTTGTGCTTCCCCAAAGCGCGATTCGAGCATTGTGTGCGTTGTAGAAGATGTGCGAGATGTGATGGCAATAGAAAATACAGGCGGCTACCAGGGCACCTATCATGTTTTGGGTGGACTGATTTCACCGATGGACGGGGTTGGTCCAGGTGACCTCACGATCGATCATTTGATTCACAAGCTGAAAGACGGCGGTATAGAAGAATTGGTCTTTGCCTTGAATACAACCATGGAGGGCGATACCACGAATTTTTACCTCTATCGAAAAGTGAAAGACTTCAAAGTTAATTTGACCACTATAGCGCGCGGGATTTCAGTCGGCGATGAACTGGAGTTCGCTGACGAAGTAACGCTTGGGCGCAGTATTCAACAGCGTATTCCTTACGAACAAAGTCTCCCGAAATAGTGGATCTCAGTATAGTCATAGTCAACTACAACGTTAAAGAGTTTTTGACGCAGTGTTTGGAAAGTATCTACCGAAGTAAGACGGACTATGCTTTCGAAGTGATTGTTGTAGATAATGCGAGTACTGATAGCGGTGAATCGCGCATCTTGAAAGCTTTTCCTGAGGTACGGTGGATTGCAAATACAGAAAATGTAGGTTTTGGGCGTGCTAATAATCAAGGTTTTGAAGCCGCCAAGGGAACCTATACACTAATTCTCAATCCCGATACCGTCGTGCAAGAAGATACACTTGAGGTGTGTATCGACTATTTAAAAACGCACCCAGAAGTGGGTGGGTTAGGTATTAAGGGTATTGATGGAACGGGCCAATTCCTACCTGAAAGTAAACGCGGTCTACCTACGCCGATGACAGCATTGTGGAAAATCACAGGACTCTCTAGAATTTTCCCAAAATCGGCGTTTTTTGCACGCTATCACATGGGGCATTTGGATCCCGATGGCAATCATAAAGTGGACATATTAGTGGGATGTTTCATGATGGTTCCTACAGCTTTGTTGCGGGAGGTTGGTGGATTTGATTCTCGGTATTTCATGTACGGCGAAGACATTGACCTGAGCTATGAGTTATTGAAAACAGGCCGTGAAAACCACTACATCAGTGATTCTCAGATCATTCATTATAAAGGTGAAAGCACGAAGCGTGGCAGTTTGAACTACGTAAAAATGTTCTATCAAGCCATGATTATTTTCGCTAGAAAGCAGTTCAGCGGCTCCTCTGCCCTCGCCTACACATTGCTTATTTATGTGGGTATTTACCTTCGTGCGGGATTGGCATTATTAGCCCGTCTCGCGAAAAGTGCAGCAACGCCGATCATTGACATCCTACTTTTGGCCTTTACCCTGGACCAATTAAAAACGTATTGGGAACACAACCATCGCTTTATCAACGGCGGCTCGTATCCAGATACATATACCTATTATATTCAAGGTTCTTACATTCTTTTTTGGCTGTTTGCCCTCGCCTTGAGTGGAGTGTATACTAAGAATACACGTCCGGCCATAATCGCTCGTTCCATGGCTGTTGCCACACTAGTGATAGGCTTCATCTATGGATTGCTTCCAGAAGCGCTTCGATTCTCTCGTGCCCTTCTACTGCTTGGAGGATTGGGAGGTATTACAATGTTGATTCTTTGGCGTTCCATCATTGGATTACTTACTGGAAAACATTTATTTACTCTGCCCGTTCAACGCCCTAAAATGCTCTTTATAGGATCCGATTCCGGCAAGGCCTCCCTTCAAAAATTACTCTCAGAAAACGGCATTATTCCCGCGTTTTTCTTGCATGACCCGGCAGTTGACACTAAACAAGTGAACTTAGAAAAATTAGAGGCGAAAATTCGACTGTATGACATAAATGAATGTGTGGTAGAATCTAGTGTTTGGCCAGCTTCAGTTCTTATGCGGATTATGAGTGAATTGGGCACCCAGACTAACGTGAAATCCTTAGTCATAGGTGGTCCGTATATCGTGGGTTCGAACAGTAGTTTGAATCAGGGCGAGACCTATGGATTGGGCCGATTCAATGCCGCAAATGCCAACTACAGACGTCAAAAAAGGTTGCTTGATATCACCTTAACACTCCTTCTCATCTTGACTTTTCCACTCTCGGGGACGCTTGCCGCCATCACTGGTCGCGCCCAAGGGCTCACGAATTGGCTGAGTAATTCAGGGAAAATAATCATTGGAAAAAGAACGCTAGTTGGATATACCATTGAAGCAGCTGCAAAAAATCACTTACCCATTCTCCCTCCGCCGATTTTCGATATTGCGACAGGAATCCCAAAAGTCTTGAACGTATCGCAAAGTGTATCCACTCTTGTTACCAACTATGCAAAAGAAGCCGAATTAAGGTCCGATTTGCGCCAGCTCTGGGAACTAAGCAAATTCTAGCGCAATAGTAATAGTGGGATTTTTTGCCGTAAATTCGAGGACCGAAAAAACCAAATTCAATGGCTCAGTTTGAATTAATCTTGCCCAAAATGGGCGAATCCGTTGCAGAAGCTACCGTAACGAACTGGTTGAAAAACGTTGGTGACGTCATTGACGCTGAAGAAAGCGTAGTTGAAGTTGCCACCGATAAAGTAGACAGTGAAGTACCCTCTCCTGTAAGTGGAACGTTAGTCAAAATTTTAGTTGATGTAAACGGAGTTGCTGAAGTAGGCAGCCCCATCGCAATTATAGAAGTAGAAGGCGAAGACAGTGGCTCAACAGCTACTTCTGCGCCTGAGAGTATACCAGTACCAGCAGTAGCTGCGGCTGAAATTGAAGTTCAAGTAGCCGCGGTGGCCGCAACCGTGAGCGCCCCCGAGCCTAGTGGACCTATTTCTAAGAATTCAAACGGTAGATTCTACTCTCCGTTGGTTCGCTCTATGGCAAAAGAAGAAGGAATTGGACAATCAGAATTAGACCAAATTCCTGGAAGTGGAAAGGAAGGACGTGTCACGAAAAAAGACATTGTCGCCTATCTAGAGAGCGGTCGTCAGGCGAGAGCAGATAAAGCGCCCGCTACGAATGCAGCATCAACTGCAGCGCCAGTAGCACCTGCTGCAGCACCTACCCCTAAAACTGCAGCCCCCGCGATCAGTGTTGGGTCGGGAGATGAAATTATTGAGATGGACCGCATGAGAAAACTCATTGCCGACCACATGGTAAATTCAGTTCAAACCTCACCACACGTAACGAGCTTCGTTGAAGCGGACATGACGAAAGTTGTACTGTGGCGTAATCGCGTAAAAGGTGAATTCCAGAAAAAGCATGGAGAAAAAATAACCTTTACTCCAATCATTATGGAAGCCATTGTTAAAGCCATCCAGGATTTCCCTATGATCAATGTGAGTATTGATGGTACAAACATCATTAAACACGGAAATATCAATGTGGGTATGGCAGCCGCTCTACCGTCGGGTAATCTTATTGTTCCTGTCGTTAAAAACGCAGATCAATTAAGTTTGTTGGGTATCACAAAATCAGTGAACGATTTAGCCAACCGTGCTCGAAACAACCAACTCAAGCCTGATGAAATCAGTGGAGGAACTTATACTTTAACCAACGTTGGAACTTTTGGAAACGTTATGGGCACACCTATCATCAATCAACCACAGGTAGCCATTATGGCCGCAGGTGCAATCGTTAAAAAGCCTGCTGTCATTGAAACACCAGAAGGTGATATGATTGCAGTTCGCCACAAAATGTTCCTCAGCCACAGCTACGACCACCGAGTTGTCGACGGTGCACTAGGAGGCATGTTTGTAAAACGAGTGGCCGAATATTTAGAATCATGGGATTTAGATCGGGAGATTTAATTCCAAAATTTATAACTTTATAAAGCCGCCCTTAGGGGTGGCTTTTTTTTGAATTTAATCGTACTCCAATGAAATTGAATCTTTCTCGTCCCATTTGTTTTTTCGACTTAGAAACTACAGGCATCAACGTTACTAGTGACCGCATAGTAGAAATCTGCGTCCATAAAGTCCATACCGATGGTACAGAAGAAACGCATACGTGGCGGGTGAACCCAACGGTACCCATTCCCGCTGGTGCGTCCTCCGTTCATGGAATCTACGATCCAGATGTAGCTAACGAGCCTACGTTTAAAGAATTAGCCGCGACTGTACATCAACTTATTAGTGATAGTGATCTTGCCGGCTACAACAGTAATAAATTTGATATCCCATTGCTCGCCGAAGAATTCCTTAGAGCGGATATCGATTTTGAAATGGGTAAACGTAAGGCTGTGGACGTGCAAAATATCTTTCACCGAATGGAACAGCGGACGTTGAGTGCTGCCTATAAATTTTATTGCGGTAAAAATTTAGACGGAGCGCATACCGCAGAGGCCGATGTACTTGCAACTTATGAAGTTTTGAAAGCACAAATCGAACGCTATGAAGAATTAGATAACGACATGAATTTCCTTTCGGACTTCTCTAATCGACAGCGTGTTGCGGATTTCGCCGGCTTTATCGCTTTTAACGATGAGGATGAAGAAATTTTTACTTTTGGGAAATACCGTGGCATAACGGTAAAATCGGTGTTGCAGGAAAACCCAGGGTATTTTAGTTGGATTCAGAACGCCGATTTCCCGCTCTACACGAAAAAGGTTTTGACCGCAATACGACTCAAAAATTTCAATAAATAGTAAAACATCGGCTATGAAAATCATTTGTATTGGTCGGAATTACGCTAAACATGCTGAAGAACTTAACAATCCTATTCCGGAGGAGCCTGTAGTCTTCCTCAAGCCAGATACGGCAATTCTTCTCAAGAAGCATCCATTCTTCATTCCAGAGCACAGTAACGAGGTGCACCACGAAATTGAAGTTGTGGTCAAAATCAATCGACTAGGAAAACACATTGAACCTCGTTTTGCTCATAAATACTACAGCGAAATTGCTTTAGGTATTGATTTCACAGCGAGAGATGTACAATCGCATTGTAAAGCAAAAGGACTACCGTGGGAAAAAGCTAAGGCTTTTGACGGTTCTGCCGCAGTATCAAAATTCTTTGCCCTTGAAACCATCGGTAAAGATATTCAGGACATTAATTTCCGTCTAGACATTAACGGCAATACGGTTCAATCCGGCTCTACAGAAAACATGTTATTCTCTGTAGATGAGATTATTAGCCATGTTTCAAAATACTTTACTTTAAAAACGGGCGATCTTATTTTCACAGGAACTCCAGCAGGCGTGGGACGTGTAGAACGCGAAGATTTATTAGAACTATTCCTTGAAAAGGAGCGAATTTTTTACTTCAACGTAAAATAGCTTTAATCGATATATTTTGACTTTAGCACATTAAAGTGCCACTTTTGTTGACTTTCAGGTCGGGCGCATTGCCATTTTTATATATTTGTAACTACCCTGAAAATACGTTAACACAAACGCGTTAAAATGAAGAAAAGCTTACTAGCTGTACTCCTTATTGCCCTCGCTTCTCCGGCGGTTTTTGGACAATTTGCACCACCAATTGACACCGTTTACACGGAAAATTTCGATGGAACCCTAGGCGCCGACTCAGTTGCCGCCAACTACAATACGGATTCCACCAACGCCACGCGCTCTTGGAACGACACCTCGTACATAAAGACCACAGGCAATGCATCCTTTCATACGCAGATCTATGCCAATGACTCGATTATTTTCGAAACAGATGCTTTTACGACGGTAACATACACCAATGTTCGATTGACCTTCGACCAAATTTGTAAAATTCGCTACATTCAAAAAGCGTTTATCCAAATGTCACGTGATAATGGCGCTACTTGGGTCAATTTAACTAGCACACATTATCAAGGCGGTAGCCCCCAATTTGGTTCTCAGGGTTGGTTTAATGAATTATCCTATCCTTCGCAACTTCTTACCCCTTATTGGTATGGACCGACTATCGGAAATTCAAACACCGGTACAGGACCTACCCCAAATACAGCATCTGACTGGTGGGCACGCGAGATATTCGACTTAAGTAGCTATTTAGGAACTTACGATAACACAAACTCTCAGTACGGTTATGCCAACTGTAAGTTGCGTTTCATTATGTCAAACAAAACGGGTACGCCGTCACCGGCAGCACTAGATGGATGGTTTGTAGACAACATTATGGTTGAAGGGGCACCTTGTGAATTAGAGCCACCAACGATGGATTGGGTAAATGTGAGTGTTCCTGCCAAGCCTATTGGCGCGCGTTACATGCCAACCCAATCTGTACGTGTGAAAGGAAAAGATAATGTTGGTGTCGATAGTATGCGTATCTATATGCGTCGCTACGATTACTCAGCGAGCTCATGGAGCACGTGGAGCGACTCATTAATGACTTCTTCCTTCTCTACCAATTGTCCTGATTCTTCTCAATACACTTACACTTTTGGCAATATCGATATTCACGACACCATCGAATGGTACGTTCGTATTTTTGATTGTGCCTGTCCTAATGTAGTGAGGGATCCATTAGAATCCGCATCAATTTTCGCCTACAGATTTTGGAGAGATGCAGGATTACCACCTATTTGTGGAACGACTACTCAAAACTCTTTCCCTTATTCAACTACTCTCCCAGTAGATCAGGATTTTGAAAACAATGTCTATTGGGTTGCGGGTTCTGGTACTGGCGCTACGGGTGTCAGCCACCGCGGTAACTTCCCCGATCAGAATCCACCTTATGGAGAAAACTACAAGGTTATACCAAACGAAAACACCATTGGATTTGCATGGTCTATCCGGACTGGAGGTACATCAACGAATCTAACTGGTCCAGATGGTGATGCTTCACCTAATGGTGGAGGTAAATATATTTTCACAGAGGCCGAGCAAGGAAGTAAGAATGATAAAGCGCATTTCATTACTCCGTGTTTGGATTTAAGAAGCTACAACTGTGCGATACTTGAATTTGATTACCACATGTACGGTGCACACGTTGACTTTTTAGCCATTACTGCCGATACTGGATTCAATACTTCTGCCTATACCGGTTTAGCGCGTATCGACGGTGAGCAACAAACAAAATCAACTGATCCATTCAATACATATTCAGTTGCTCTGAATGATATCACTGGTGATTACGCACGTATTCGTTTCTCAGTGAATAGAGGGAACTCTCTGAAAGGTGATGTTGCCATAGATAATATTCGAATTTACGAACCACCAACCTACGAGGTAGCGCTTCGTGATGTTTTTAATCCGGAAAATGGGTATTGTTCGTATTCGAACAACGAAACCATCGACTTATGGATTCAAAATAATGGATGTACGAGTCTAGATAGTGTCCCGGTTACTTGGGAATTCGACTACACAAATACGGCCGGTACTACAACGAATCAAACTAACACAGAATACATCACCCAAAAGACTTTAGAAACGGGTGATTCTACTTTCTACACGTTTGCTACAGGCCCCAACCTAAGTGGTTATGGTATCTATGATATATGGGTCTATACAGAACAACCGGGTGATACGGTTGCAACAAACGATACTATTGGGCCGATCAGAATTGTACATGAAGAGCCATACTCGACCTTCCCTTATGTATTAGACTTTGATGGTGCAGGAACAACTGCCGGAAATAATACGGCAGCCAATGCTGGAAGCTTCCCTACAGATGTATTCACACCACTTCCGGCCAGTAATAGTGGTGAATATGCATTTTTGGTGGGTAATGAATGGACACCAACTATAGGTTCTGGACCAATCACCGATAAAAGCGCTCAAGGAAACTATTTAGTCACAGAAGGAAACTATGGACTTTCACCAGCATCAGCGACATTAGTTTCGAAATGTTTGGATTTAAGCAATATGACTAAGCCGGTTCTTCAATTCCGTCACCACATGTATGGAGCTGATATCGGTGCAATTCGTGTTCAGTGGATTAAGTCAGGAGATAACTTCTGGACGAACCCTATGACACCATATACAACTACCCTTACTGATGAAAAAGACAACTGGTCCTTTTATGAAGTAGATCTCAGCGCACAAGCAGGTAATCTTGTGAAGCTGCGTTTTATAGCGCAGAAATCAGGTTTTGGAGTTGCTTCAGACATTGCCTTCGACGATATTGTTATCGTGGACAAAGCTAATGTTGACGTTGGTGTTGATGCAATAGAAAACCCGGTAGCGCGTATCAACATGGTAGGTGGCCCAGCGACTCAGAAAGCGAAATTTAAAGTCAGAAACTTTGGCAAGAATGCCCAGAGCAATATACCAGTAACCTATACTGTCACCCCTACTTGTGGTACAAATGCTGGAGTTAGCACCACATACACTTTTACCCATAGTGCTTCTATCCCTGCTGGCGGTAATGTTCTAGTTACGGATAACACAAATACTGTTGCCTGGCCAAAAGGTACTTTTGAAGTTTATGCCTACACTACAAAATCAAATGACAATCATTCATGGAACGATTCATCTTATGTGAAGAGTGCGGGTTGGCCGGAAGTATTCATTCAATCTGGATTTGTAGAAGATTTCGAAAACTGTAACGACGGCGATTCTTCAGGGTTCTTTGTTTCAGGAGCATTAGACTTATGGAAAGTTGATCAGATTAATGCCCTAGGTAACAATAATGGTATGGCTACACGCCCTAATCAGAATGTACCTGGTGGTCTTGAAGAATTCCTATACTTCCCGAGGTTTATCGGCTTTGACACTATAGCAGGTGCCGAACTACGTCTTATTCACGATGTTGATTTAGGAGCCGGTGATGTTGCATTGATCGAATTTCAAGGAAACGGTACTTGGACTACTCTAGGATTCTGGGATCCTCAAAATGTAGTAAGTACTAATTGGTATAATACAGGTACATCTTCAGTTAATGATGCATGGGTTGGCGCACAAGGTCAGATATCCTCAGCTTGGCCATTATCAACCTGGAACTTCTCTGCAGCACCTTTAATTCTGCGTGCGCGCATGAAATCGGGAACAGGAAATAGTGATGGTTGGAACTTAGATAAAGTAGAAGTATACATTCCACCACAAAACAGTGCCGCACCTATAAACGTGACAACGGTAGAATATCTTCCAGTACCCGATCAGGATAACCATCTTAAAACCCTGATTAAAAATACAGGTGCGAAAGTCCTTGACAGCTGTTTGGTTGAATTCAGTACGGATGGTGGAACTACATGGTCAAATCCAGAGCAGGTAGTATTTAATCCGCCATTAGTACCAAGAAAAACATCATGGTATGAATTTGATCAAGATTGGGTCAGCCCAGCAAGTGGTCTTTACAACGTTTGTGTGCGTACTTCACGCCCAGATAGCAAGCCAGATAATGATCCAAGTGATGATCAAATCTGTGCAGATATTACTGTTCTAGATAAGATAGTTATGTCAGTAGATAGTTCTTACTGTAATAATTTTGACGACCCTGCCATCTCACCTTGGTTAACCTTGAACGCCTTTGTCAAAGACGGACTTACAGCTTGGGAAGTAGGAACACCAAATATTGCTCCCCTAGTTTCAGCTAATAGTGGATCTAATGCTTGGATGACTGATTTAGACTCTAATTATAAAAAACGTGATTCGTCAGCGCTCTATACTCCTGTTTTCCGCTTGGATTCGGGTCAGACGTATACCTACGAATTCATGCATGCATTCTCTACAGAAATTTATCATGATGGAGGTACTGTAGATGTCACCTTCGATGGTGGTATCACTTGGAATACAGTCGGCACGAATCTCTTCGGGGCAACGTGGTTCAATACAAGTTTTGTTACTTCATTGGATATCTTCAAACCAGGTTGGACTGGAGTGAGTAATGGATGGGAACAAGCTACCATCAACCTAGCGGTAGATACAGCACGTAACGCCATCTTTAGATTCCGATTCGGTTCTGATGAAACCATCAATAAAGCCGGATGGGCTATCGATGATTTCTGTTTCTACAAGACCAGTGATAATGATAGAATTTATGTTATTGGTCAAGAAGAATTAGAACAAAACATAGGTGTAGGTAATATCCATCCGAACCCTACTTCAGGTATGGCACAGTTACCAGTCAGTTTCCAAAGCGATGCTGATGTCGTGATTACTGTGCGCAATACACAAGGACAAATCCTTGAACAACGTACAGTACATGGGACTACAGGAATACAGACCTTTACAATAGAGACGTCCGCATGGGCAGCAGGTATGTATCTAGTTGAAACTGTCACCCCAATAGGAACAGACGTTCAACGATTGATTGTAGAATAATATACCGAGAACTCTTTTTTTTCACCCTCGCACTTCTTTCGAGAATGCGGGGGTGTTTTTTTTCACAGCCGAAGGGACCTTTTAAATCTGGAGTCTTATCTACCTGTAGATTTTACGGCTGTTCAGCCAATGCGTCCATTTGCGTTGATTTACCAAATGCCCTGCATAATTGCGTGCAAAAGCATGATAACCAGGTTGATCGGGATCCGCACACATGAAGATAAAATCGTGCTCGGGCGCTTCTAGAACTGCTAATAGTGCAGCCTTTTCAGGAACACAAAGAGGTCCCGGGGGTAGACCTAAATTTTTGTAGGTATTGTACGGCGAATCAATGGTTAAATCTTTGCGCAAAACACGTTGCACCACCGCAGCGGGATTTTCTTGCTGTATCGCATAGATGACAGTAGGATCCGCCTGCAACTTCATTCCATCAGCTAAGCGGTTCAAATATAAGCGTGCCACTTTCGGGCGATCATCAGCTTTGCTGCTTTCTTTCATTACAATGGAAGCCAATGTGCTGACCTCCCCTGGCGTCAACCCTAAATCCTGTGCTTGGCGAATGCGTGTAGGTGTCCAAAATGAAATGGTATTCTGATATAGCTTATTTATGACGGTCTCTGCGCTTGCGTTCCAATAAAACTCATAGGTATCTGGTAAAAAGGCACCTTGTTTTAAGGGCCCTTCCCATCCTTCCATAGGTGCTTGCAATGCTTTATAGAGGGCAGGTGCATCCACCATTAGCTGAGGACTTAATTGGTCCGCGAGATCTTTCAAATTCTTTGCACTATTGAAACTCACCTTTACAGGGGTCTGCAATCCCGCTTTTAACATGTTTACGATTCCATTGCTACTCATACCCTCCTCTATGACGTAATGCCCCGTTTTGAGCGTATCCAGCCCTTTTTTCGTGCCAATTAGATAGAATCCTTCCGGCTGAAGTAATAGACCCGATTCAAACCAATCCTCATAAACCGTTTCTAGGGAAGTTCCAGGTTCTACATATAATTCATAGGGTGCCAATTCCGGATTGACATTTGCTTCGAAAACCGCATTATAGCCTTTCCAAACCAATACGAGCAATAGACCCGGAATAACCACGCCTACTGTAATTACCATCAGTTTTCTCATGAAACTAATTTTTGAAAGAGTTGTGCATTTTGATGAGTACCGTCGAACCAGACCCAATCTTCTAAAGTTCCAACCGCACGGTATCCGCTTTGTTCGAACAATTGTATGGAGGCATCATTATTCACAGGAACATGAGCATAAAGACTATGCAACCCGAGCGTCTTAAAGCAATACGAATCGAAAGCTTTTAGGACCATTTTACCTAATCCTTTACCGCGAAACGTCTCCGAAAGTACAATTCCGACTCCAGCTTTACGAGCTACAGGGTCGTAATCAAAAAGGTCAATAGCACCCGCAGTTGTCCCGTTAAAGACAAAAAGTAAGCGAAGTTGACCATCACGTTGTAAGTTGCCTGGCTGTCCGGCTAAATATTCGGCCAGTACCTTTTTACTCCACGGCTCCTTGCTTATTCCTAAATACCAAAGCGATGCATCATTTTCGATGCCATGAAGCCATTGAAGGTCTTCCGGCTCAGGTGCACGCAAGAATCCGTTATCCGTTACTTTAATCATAATGGCAACAATCCTTTAAATACTTGCATTGCAGGTCCAGTAAGCACGACATCTGTAAAAGGGCCACT
>JAOMWM010000008.1 GCA_028357285.1 Schleiferiaceae bacterium
GAAAAATCCTTTTTAGATTCCAATGGTAATCTAATTGAATCATAACTAACCCGAACGTTTTTTACAAAAAAGCCATCAGTAAGAGCGTTTAAAAATCAGAATCATGATAAAACACAGAAACACGATTTTGTATTCAAAACTGAATAAGTGCATTCTTATGCTCACTTTCATTTTTGGAATCAATTCAGGACTTGTGGCGCAAAATGTCACAGTTACCGGAGTAGTGACCGGTTCAGATGGGGGATCGATACCGATGGCCTCAATTGTAATTGAAGGAACGGACAAATCTTCTGTTTCAGATGCTATGGGGAAGTACTCTGTTTCTGCTCCGAAAGAAGCCACTTTGGTATTTTCGAGCGCGGGTTACATTTCTCAAGTTGTGCCGATTGCCGGACGCTCATTAATCAATGTCACCTTAAACGAGGATAATGAAATCCTTGATGAGGTAGTTGTAGTGGGTTATGGTACTATTAGAAAGTCACACCTTACTGGTTCAGTGGCGAAAATCGAGAATAAAATTCTCGATCAGATTCCACTCGGACGCGTAGATGATGCTTTGAGCGGTCAGATCACAGGTGTGACCATTCAGCAGACTAACCCCGCTGCTGGTGAGGCTCCTACTATTCGCGTTCGTGGACAAGGGTCTATTTCGTTTGATTCCGATCCATTGATCGTATTAGATGGTATTGTAGTTGGAAATGACGGTGACTTCTTATCTAGTTTAGATATGAATGACGTTGCCTCTGTCGAAGTCCTTAAAGATGCATCGTCAGGAGCCATTTATGGTTCGCGTGGTGCAAACGGGATCATCATGATTACTACCAAAAAGGGAGTTGAAGGACCCACGAAGTTCTCTTACAATACATACGTAGGATTCAAAGATGTCCCTGCTAATGACGTGTTATCGACAAATGATGAGTGGGCTGATTTCGTTAGAGAAAACAACAACGGTGAATTAACCGATAGAATGGCCTACATCGAGCAGCTTGGTTCTTACACGAATTGGGAAGATGTGGTTTTCGATGGTGGTATGATTACCAGTAATGCGATTAGTGCTAGAGGAGGAACAAAGAACACAAAGTTTACAGCCTCAGTGAATCACATGAACGACCAAGGTGTGATACTCACGGATAACTTTGAAAAGTTGAATTTCAGAATTAACCTAACTACTAAACTAAGAGAGCGTATTCAGTTCGGAGTTAACTTAAACCCGTCACATACTGAACAACGTCGTTTCCCCATCGGTGTGCATGATGCACTGCGTCAGGCGCCATGGAATCCTGGTTGGATTACGGAAGAAAATATTGGCTACGTGAATCGCTACCGTGAGAATGGCCGTTGGTCTGATGTTCAGGTAGGTGATTATGCTATGGAACGTATGTTTGATGATTATGATTTAGAAAACGGGATGCCTGATCCAAATCAATCGGGTACCGATATCTCTACAACATCAAATGCAGGGACACTTGCGAAAATTTTGGAAAGAGATCGTAGAAAGTATCAAACTAAGGTTTACGCCAATACATTCTTGAAATTCCAGATGACAGATGCTTTATCGTTTAAGCAAACCTTTGGTGGAGACTTCCGTTACACGAAAAACCGTGAATGGTTTGGAGTAGAAGCAACACGTAACGGCGCTGCAGATTCACGTTCTAATCGTAGTACAGACATTCGTTGGCACACAGTTAGCGAGAGCTTGTTGAACTTTGACAAGGAGTGGGGTAATCAAACGCTTAATGCAGTAGCAGGTTTAGCTTATGAAACTTGGCAGACTGAACAGACTCTTTTGAATTCTGCTGGTTTCAGCAATGATTTGATTCAAACCATCCCTGGTGCGAATTTAACCGGTGGTCAAATGGTTGAATACGAGGAAGCACTTCTTTCGTATTTATCTCGTATAAACTACACATTGAAGGATCGCTACCTTTTAACGGCAAGTATCAGAACCGACGGTAGCTCTAAATTTGGACCTGAAACTAAATATGGGGTATTCCCGGCGCTTAGTGCAGGTTGGTTAGTGAATCAAGAGGAGTTTTTCCCGGCGAACAGTATTATCAATAACTTAAAAGTTAGAGCTAGTTACGGTTTAACAGGTAACAATAGCGGTATTGGACAATACGATCATTTAGGTTTGATTGCGCCGTTTGGTACTGGCTTTGGACAGATTGGATATAACGCTACGAACATCGCAAACCCGAACTTAGGTTGGGAAAAATTGAGAGAGATTAACCCAGGTATTGACCTTTCTATGTGGGGTTCGAGGTTTAACGTATCCCTTGATTTATATCAGAGAACTAGTGAAGATTTATTACTTCAAGTTCCTGTTCCTTCTGTTACTGGATTCTCTACTGCTCTTGTGAATAGAGGTGAGGTTGAAAACAGAGGTTTTGAATTGGAAATGTTGACAAGAAACGTTAGCACACGTAACTTTACATGGTCAACGTCATACATCCTTACGCACAACCAAAATAAGTTGGTTGATTTCGCGGGTGCCGGAGATTTGATTAGTATTGTTGACGGCAAACGTCCTGCAGAATGGATTGCGCGCGTTGGTTCGCCGATATCTTCTTTCTATGGCTATGTTGTAGAGGATGAAATATCTTTAGATTACATTAAGAATCCGTTCTACCCGATTAACGGTCAATCCCAAGATATTTACGTTAGAGATTTGAATGGTGATGGAGTAATTGACACCGACGACAGAACAGTTTTAGGCTCTCCTTACCCTGATTTTGTTTGGAGTGTGACTAACAACTTTAAGTACAAAAACTTTGACATCATGTTGATGATGCAAGGCTCACATGGTGCTGAAGTACGTAATATTGCATCTCAATACATCAATAACGAGTTCTCAAGTAACCAGGATTATACTACTGACTTCCCGGATGCTCATTTAGTAAAGCAAAGAATCTTTACCAGTGATGACATCCAAGATGCGTCATTCATCTCACTACGAAATGTGAATGTTGGATATAATGTCCCAGCGTCTACATTAACTAAGTTAGGTGTTCAACGCTTACGCGTTTATGCGTCTGCTCAAAACTTACTGTACATTATGTCAGACGGTTATGAAGGCTACAATCCTGAAGGTATTGACCAAGGTAGAGGTAATCCATTAACATATGGTTACCAACGCGGTCCAGCACCTATTTACAGAACATTCTCTTTAGGTGTTAATCTAGACTTTTAATTATTATGAAAAAATCAATTTTAATTCTTAGTGGGATTCTTGCCTTAAGCGCATGTTCAACTGATCCCCTTGATCTTGCTCCAAAATCAGAGATTGGTGCAAACGGATTCTACACGAATGATGCAGAGGTAGAATTAGCTACAATTGCGATTTATGACGGAATGCAGGCTATTCCGAAAATCGAATTTGCATTGACAGAAATGCGTTCTGACAATGGTAAAACGAAAACGAGTGAAGGAGAATGGGCGGAATTTGAAAGTTTTACAATTCAACCTACAAACCAGCAAGTTCAATTGTATTGGGCAGCGAATTACAACGTGATATTCAGAGCTAACACAGTTTTGGCAAATCTAGATGTTGTCGTTGATGACGCGCTCAAAATGCAATTGGAAGGTGAGGCACTGTTCGCAAGAGCGTTATGTCATTTTAAATTGGCGAATGCGTATGGCGACGTTCCATTAGTAGATGCTATTGTTACCCCGCAAGATTCTTCTTATTTCGAGAGAAAATCGGTAGCAACAGTTATGTCGGCCGTAATTGCAGATTTGGAATCAGCAGTTCAGCTTCTCCCATCGAAATCTAGTATGGTCTTTGGTCGTGCAACGAGCGGTGCTGCTTCTGCTATTTTAGCTAAGGCGCACCTAAGATCGGGTAATTACAGTTCTGCTGAGAATTTGTTAGCGGGTCTTATCGCTGACGGTGATTATGCACTCGAGGCTGCTTACGGTGACGTATTTTATGCCGAAGGTAATGATGAGATTTTGTTCGCGATTCCTTATGTAGATGATGATCTTTATGAAAGTCAAGATTTCTCATTTGAATTTACAGTAGGTGGCGTTCGTAGTGGACTGAACTATTTGACAGACGATTTGAAATCTGTTTTAGATCCGATGGATACAGCGCGTACTCCTGTAATCGCAAATCCAATGAATACGAACGAATGTGGTAAATTCCTTACAGCTAGTTTAAATGCTAGAATGTGCGGTAACGACTGGATCGTTAGTCGTTTGGCTGATGTGTATTTGATGCATGTAGAGGCAAAAATGGCTGGTCAAGGCGCTACGCAAAATTTAGATGCTATCGCATCTTATAATGCGGTACGGGCGCGTGTAGGGATGTCAGAAGTTCCTACCGACGGAACAGGTGAAATTTCCTTAGAAGATTTGCTTGCTGAGCGTCGTATTGAATTGGCCTTCGAAAACCATCGTTTTGATGATTTAACGAGAACAGGTCAGGCCCAAACGGTATTGTCTGCATTCGCTACATCTGAAGGTAATGTCTTCACAGGAACCGATTTACTTTTGCCTATTCCACAGAACGAGATAAACGTCAGTGAAGGCAAATTGAGCCAGAATCCTGGATATAACTAGACCAATCGTTAAAAAGTAATTGATTAATTATGAAAAAGATAATAAGTTCAACAACATTTGGTTGGAAGGGATTGCCGCTTGCGGTCCTTTCCGCCTTCATCATTCTGGTTGGCTGTCGTGAGGAATACCCAGCGGCAGGTTCAATCCCAGATAATACTCCTCCAGAAGCTAACTTCTCATTTGCGCAGTTGGCTTCGGATAATTACCTAGAAGTAACTTTTACGAATCTTTCAACGAGTGCAACGGATTATCTGTGGGACTTCGGAGATGGTAACTCCTCTACTGACACAGAACCAGTTCATATCTATGCTGCTGAGGGTACCTATACGGTAACGTTAAAGGCTAGTGATAAACTTGATGTAGAAAGCACCAAGGTTATGGAAATTGAGCTGACAGAACCAGCAGCATATATACCGCCAATTCTTGAAGCGAGTTTTGAAGATGGTCAGTTGTCTGGTGCAACCGGTGATGGTCGTGATTCATGGAGAAACAGTGACCTTGGTGGTGTGATTCAGATTACGTCTAGTCCAGTTCTTACAGGTACACAGGCTGCTAAACTTACTGGTGATCCGGGTGATAAGCGTATCGGTTACCAGTTGTTAACGGTTACGGAGCAAACTGTTTATGATGTTTCGTTTTACTACACCATGAAAGACAACCAGCCGGGGTCATTAACCGTAGCTGTATTAGACGGTCCAGCGACCAGTCATGCTGATGCCTTGACGAAAATCATTGGCGCTACCACTGTTAACGATCAAACAGACCCGGACACTTATGTGCAAGAGACTTTCTCGTTCTTTTCTGACGGAAATAGTGAGGTCGCACTTTACTTCTTCAACGATGGATCTGTAGAAACGCGTTTGGATGATTTCGATATCGATTTAGGTACCGGTCCTGCTCCAGTATTAGCTAATTTCAGCTATGAGGCAGACAGTACGGATTACATGACGATTGATTTTACATCTGCGTGTGTAGGTGAAGATTCGTATGCATGGGATTTTGGTGACGGTTCAACTTCGACAGATATGGATCCTAGCCATACATATACTGCTGATGGGACTTATACTGTTCAATTAACGGCATCTAATGCAGCTGGTGGCTCAGATATGATATCTATGGATGTTACCATTGCGGCTCCTGTGGCTGTTGCGATAAGAAACCCTAGTTTCGATGATGAAGCAGTTAAAAATGATAATCGTATTGTTTGGCGTAATGTCGATTTGGAAACAGATGCTGATACTTATATCGGTTCATCGGATTATATGTTACAGATAACAACTTCGGTAAACTCAGGTTCTTACGCTGGTAAATTACCAACAGCTGAAAATTCATCTAACCCAAGAAGATGGTTGTATCAGGAAGTAGCGGTTAACCAAAACACGAGTTACGACATTACTGGTTATATCCGTAATAAGGTATCTAATGTTGGTTCTACAGTTACGTTTGAGATTTATGACGGACCTTTTGATTTAGCGTCAACGATTGGTGATGCAAATCATATTCTGTCTAGTGCAGACTTTGATTCAACTTCTGGACACGATACGAGCGTATACACACCAGCTACTGTCAATTTCAATTCTGGTTCTAACGACACCATTGTGTTATTCATTTACAATGATTACACTTTGACTGTAACAGATTCAGAAACGATGATTGACGATGTAACAATTGCTGAAAACTAGAATTCATAATACCCCTACATTATGCCGAAATTCGTTAAGCTAATATTGCTTTCGATAATAGCAGTTTTTAATTTCATGTTAAGCTCTTGTGAAAAAGGCATTCCGACTGGACCCACCCCAACAGGTGGGTCCTCTTGGAATCCACCCCCTCCAGTGGAAGACTATGAGTTGCCAGATATAGACTTAACAAACTGGAAGGTTACGTTGCCTATACCGCGTTCTGATGGCAAGCCTGTTGAGGTGACTCCGCCGGAAATTTTAGACTATGCGACTGATCCTGTTCTTAAGCCATTTATGTATAACGATTCTTCGGACGGAAGTTTGGTGTTTTATACCTATCCTGGCGCGTCGACGAATAATTCGAGCTATTCAAGAACTGAATTACGCGAACAAATGGTCTCAGGAAGTAATAATGTAAACTGGACTTTTGCTCAAGGTGGAGAAATCCATGGTTTACTGAGTGTCCCTGAAATCTCACAAGAAGCAGACGGTGATTACCACCGTACGATAATCATGCAGATCCATGGACGTTTGACTGATCAACAGCGAGACTTGATTGGTGAAGATGATAATAATGCGCCACCGGTATTGAAAATTTATTGGAGAAATAATAAAGTGTATGTCCTTACAAAGGAGTTAAAGGATACAACAGACACTTATGTAGAGTCTCTAGAGACAGATGCATGGACCGACGGCGATGGACGTTATTTTTCAAGGGTCGTAGGAACAGATACTTTTTCCCTTGATGTAATAGCTACTGATGGTCGACTAGAGGTTACACTAGGTGGCAGTGAGACCTTCGTTTATGATGATGTTCATATGGAGCGTTGGGGCGTTTTTGAAAACTATTTTAAAGCGGGTAATTATTTAGGCACATTGGACAATGATGCCTTTGCAAAAGTTAAATATTACAGTTTAGAGGTGTCTCATGATTAAGAAAATCACACTTTCATTTATTATCATGTTTTCGTTTCAAGCTGCTGGTCAAAATATTGATTTAAGCCATTGGAAGATTACTATACCTGAAGGTTCCCCATCAAATGTTGAACCGCCCGAGATTCTAAACTTTGAATCAAATGAGATGCTAGCCCCATTTTTTTATCGGGACAAAGAGGATGGTTCGCTTGTATTCTATACCTATCCCGCAGAGTCAACCCGGAACTCGAAATATTCTAGAACGGAATTAAGAGAACAAATGGTGCCGGGCAGTAATAATGAGAATTGGACGTTTAAGCAAGGAGGTGTAATGCGTGGGACACTTCAAGTTCAAGATGTAACGCAAGACGAAGTTGGTAATTACCACAGAGTTATTGTAATGCAAATTCACGGCCGCTTAACTAATGAACAGCGAGATTTAATTGGAGAGGATGATAATAATGCTCCTCCAATATTGAAGATTTATTGGGATGAGGGACGTATTAGAGTGAAAACTAAAGTCCTAAAAGATTTTTCCACAGATGATGTTTCAATTTTACATGAATCTGCATGGGGAGACGATAAGGGGCGTAATTTTAAGCATATCGTAGGCTACGACAAATTCACGTTAGAAGTACGAGTGAAAAAAGGCGAGATGACCGTAACGCTTAACGATGATGAGACTTTCGTTTATAAAGATGAATCTATTCAGCGTTGGGGTGTTTTTGAAAATTATTTTAAAGCGGGTAATTATTTTCAGAGCCGAGATGAGGGAGCACATGCTACTGTCAAATATTTCAATTTAGATGTATCTCATTAAATGATGAAAAAGCGAATAATTTTCTTCCTGTGTGTTTGTTGTTTTCTTGGATACGGTCAGGCGAATGATAAAGCGGCCATTGATTTGTGGAATTGGAAATTAGAATTACCATCTGGGTACAAAGCTTCAGATTGGAAACTTTCAAATTACCAAAATGATCGCTTTGCAGCACCTTTCTTTTACTATGACGGTTTAAAGGGGGCTTTGGTTATGAAAGCTTACCCCGCGAAAGGAACATCCACAGCAAAATATACGCGAAATACATTGCGTGAACAGATGCAACCGGGAAGTAATGACGTCAACTGGACGATGAAGGAGGGCGGAATTCTAGAAGTGGAACTTGACGTAGAAGAAATTTCGAACTCTGAGAGTGGCCAATTCCATAGAACCATATTAGTTCAAGTGGACGGTAGAACCACTGCCAAGCAGACAAAACAACTAGGACTTACTAAACCGGCAAGCCTACCGATGCTGAAAATTTATTGGCAGGATGGTTACTTAAAGGTGGTAAGAAAGGTATTGAAGGATGAGGGAACGGCTGGAGATGCTTTGCTGGATAAAAAGTCTTGGAAAGAGGATAAAGGAATACATTCCAAAAGGAGAATCGGAAATGATAAAGTAAAAATTCGACTGGAATTGAAACGCGGTAAAATCCTAGTTCAGATCGATGATGAAAGACCGATAGTCTATCGAGACCTAAGCGTTGCTCAATGGTATTTTGAAAATTATTTCACTGTAGGGAATTACTTACAGAGTAAGGAGGAGAACTGTTTCTCGACTGTTAATTATTATAAAATAGAGGTGGTGCATTAGTAACACCTGCCGTCATAAGTTATGTCCATAAAAGCCACATCGTTCGTCACCTCATTAGTATGCCTTGTAGCGATTTCATGCGTATCAGAAAAAAGTAATACAACTATTTCTGCATATGAGGTGAATGCAAAATCACAAGATCTGCAACCTGGAGATACATTGCGTATTACGGAAGGTTTCTATGAAGATGTAGTTCTTGACATAAGTTCACAGGGTACAAAAGATAATCCCGTGGTGATTTGTGCTAATACACCTGGTAAGGTAGTTTTTACAGGTAAATCTTCGTTGAATGTTTCTGGACAATACATAGTTATTAGTGATTTACATTTTGATGCTGGCTATTCCGAAAAATCGGTCATCTCATTCAGGGCGAAAAACGGATCGACATTAGCGAGAAATACACGTATTACAAACTGTGCAATAACAAATTATTCGAATCCGGATAGGATTCATTCAGATCATTGGATTGAGATTTTTGGTAGAGAGAATCGATTTGATCATAATCACATTGGTACGAAATGGAATTTAGGGGCAACTATGGTAATGCGCTTAGGTGATTCCATTAGTACGGACAATCAAAATAGTATTGATTCGAATTTCTTTGGTGCGAAGCCTAGACTAGGCTCGAATGGTGGTGAAACATTACGTATAGGTTCATCTGCGAATTCGTTGAAAAAAGGAGGCGCATACGTTATTGGTAATTATTTCGATCGTTGTAGTGGCGAAGTTGAGGTCCTTTCAATCAAAAGTTCAGAAAATCATATATCAAATAATATATTCTTTGAGTGTGAAGGCGTTTTGGCCCTAAGACACGGAAATAAAAATTACATCGGTAATAATACATTTATTGGGAATCGTAAATCCGAAACGGGTGGTCTACGAGTTATTAATGCTGGACACGTAATAGAAAACAATCTTTTTTATGGTATTACAGGTAAGCGTTTTTTTGCAGCACTTGCTGTAATGAATGGCGTACCGAACTCAGCGATAAATAGATACCATCAGGTCGCGGATGTTCAACTACTAAATAACAGATGGGTGGACTGTGATCGGATTTCTTTTAGCGTTGGAGCTGACAACGAACGCACCGCAGCACCAGTCAGGACCATATTTAGTGGAAATACTATTTTGTATCGTGACGCCTCTAAAGAGCCATTCTTCTTCGATACGAGCGCTTCAATCACTTTCAAAGACAATAAGACAAATAGTGAGCAGAACTTAAAAGGCTTTACAAGTACTACATACAAGGAATTAGAACAAGCCTATATTGATTCAATAATAGCGATTTCCGAAGATGTGGGGCCAAAATGGTTGAATAGATTGGATTTAGAAGAAGTTTCGGTGCGTTCTAACAAACGTATAGCTGTTGATGAATCCAATATTGAAGAAGCATTAGATAATCTTACAGGAGGTGATACCTTAGTTTTTTCTGCGCAATTAAAATACTCATTAAGTAAACCACTCCGTGTTAGGCATGATGTGACCTTTACAACAGAAGGTGAGGGATATGCTCTTATTCAGCCGGGTGCGGGCTTTAAAGGCGCATTAATTCAGATTGAAAATGGCGTAAACGTATACATGGATGGAATATGGTTAAGTGGCCGCAACGGTGTGCATAATTCACCTTATGGACTTCAAGCAAAAGCTCCAATGCTTCAACACTATAATTTATTTATAGATGACTGTCGTTTTTCGGACTTTAAAGAAAGTCGATATGCGGCAATACACGCTGAAAAAGGGACTTTCGCAGATACGATTGTAATAGCTGATTCTTGGTTTAAAGATTTTTCGGGTTATGGAATAGCTCTGAATTCTGAAAATGATGATCGAGGACGATATAATGCAGAATACATAACAGTATCAAATTGCCAGTTCGTAGATATGATGGGGAGTGCCATAGATATATATCGCGGTGGCAATGATGAGAGTACCTTAGGGCCGTTCGTGACGATCAAAGATTGCAACTTCGTAAATATATGTAATAGAGAATTAGGTACTGCTGTTAGAATGATTGGTGTACAATGGTCCAGAATTTATGATTGTAAATTTGTTGACTCAGGAAAAAGTGGTCGTGCGATTTGGTTCGAAGATCCTGCTTGGGCGGATGTAGAAATAAAAGATATAGGGCTGTCAAATTCCGGGAGGCTTCAAACTTTTTATCCTCATAGAGTTGATAGAGGCTCATTGGATTACTCTCCAATAAACTTCGACGGTAATCTACTAAAGGAATGGTCTTTGTGATGCTTAGATGTGCGGCATATTTGATTTGTATTCTTACACTCGCAGGTTGCGTAAAACCAGCGGTTGATGAGAGCAGTAATGCGAATTACTTATTGTTCTCAGAAGAAGGAGCCAATCAGATAGCACTTAACGCATCTCATCCAATAATCTCCGAATCTAAGTCAAAGCTAGAAGCCCGTTTACTGGAGGCCATGAGGTCACCTTTAGAAGTTCCAATACCTAAAGATCCTGGAGGCGGTTATACCCATGAAAAGCATAAAAAAAATTATGCAGCGATTAAGGATGCTGGAACAATGTATCTCTTGACAAAAGACGCTACTTATTTAGACTTCACAAAAAACTTATTACTCGAATACGCTGAATTATATCCAACGCTGGACTTGCATCCTCAGCGAAAAAATCAAGGTCCTGGTAAACTCTTTTGGCAAGTTTTAAACGATGAGGTAGCATTAGTACATTTTATACAAGGCTTTGATGCAATAAAATCGGAAGTCAGTCCTTTAGACAGTGCACGGATTGTTGACGGCTTATTCATTCCAATGGTGCAATTCATTAAAGATGACAGTCAAAGGACATTTAGAAAAATTCATAATCATGCAATGTGGGGGGTCGCTGGAGTGGGAATGACTGCACTGGTACTCGATAGAGAGGATTGGCTAGAGGAATCATTGTTTGGCCCTGATAGCGATACTAGCAGTGGCTATTTTGCTATGATTGACGCTCTTTTTTCTCCGGATGGATATTATTCAGAGGGACCTTATTACCAGCGCTATGCTCTAATGCCGCTTGCTGTATTAGCTCAGGCTTTAGTATTGAATCGGCCGGAATTAAAGGTGCTAGAATTCAAAGATAGCGTGGTACTCAAGGCCATTGAAACTACGTTCGAATTAAGTGATTGTAATGGTTATTTTTTTCCAGTTAATGATGCTATCAAAGCGAAGTCAATTCAGACGCCTGAGTTGGGTTACGCGCTTCCGATGATGTACGCTTATGGCGGTAGAAATTCAAAGTGGTTAGATGCTATAAAGCAAAACGGCAATTGTGTTCTGACTGATGCATTGATAAACTTGGAGCCCATTTCAGAATCGTTTAACAGGTCCTCTAGGTTTATATGTGATGGCGCACAAGGTGAAACGGGAGGTATGTCCATTTTCCGCTCGGCCGGTGATTGTTCGGGTTTTACTTCGGTTTTGAAATTTGGTACGCACGGCATGGGTCATGGCCATTTTGATCAATTAGGTCTTCAGATCTACATAGAGGGAATGCCGTTTATCAGCGATTATGGTGCTAGTAGGTTCCATAATATACCTCAAAAGGAAGGCGGTAGATACCTTAAGGAAAACAACACCTGGGCTAACCAAACGATTGCTCACAATACGCTTGTCGTAAATGGTGAATCTCAATACAGAGGGGTAGATAAAGATGCAGATAAAGGAGCATCCCATTTGCTCTACAAAGAATTTTCAGATTCCTTAGATTTAATCATAGCGTTAGATACAACGGCCTATTCGGGTAAGACTTTAATGCGTTATCATTTGCTATTGGAACTAGATGGTGATGATTATTTAATAGATATCCAGTCCATAAAAAGTGATGAGGATATTGAGGTAGATGCACCATTTTACTTTAATCAGCACCGCGTTAATAGTACACCGGTTATTCCTTACAATCGCACAAGCTTAAACCCGTTTGGGGGTAATAATGGCTATGAGCATTTATGGCTGAATGGAGGTTCATTAACGACTACTACAAGCGACCATACCTGGCAAATCGGAACTGGTTTTGTATCCATGACTCAAGCTGCATTAGAGCCTTATAATACCTACGCCGTTACGCTTGGCGCGAATGACCCGAACAATAATCTTTATGCAACAAAAGGGCTCATTTTACGCACAGAAGACGTTAGGCATCAAGCTATCTGTACAATATTCGAAAAACACGGTCATTATGACCCCGTTTTTGAGACGACAAGTAATGCGTTCGGGGCGGTCCGGAATATTGAGTTTATGGATGTCAATAAACAATATATAGTCGAATTTGACGCAGATAACTCACATATTGAACTATTATTTAGCCAGAGTGTAACTGCGCCAAATAGACCTGTAATAACGATAAAAAGAAGAGAAAATGAGTGACCTAGCAAGTAATGTGTTTTTAATAGACTCAGAAATACCTTGGGAAAAAATTGACGATAAAGTGAGTCGTCAAATTGTAGGCTACAACGATACCATAATGATGGTAAAAGTTAAGTTTAAAGAAGGCGGCATCGGTCCTGTTCATGACCACTATCATAGCCAAGTCACTTATGTTGTTAGTGGGGCATTTGAAATGAATATTGATGGTGAAATTCGTACTATCAAAGGTGGCGATTCGTTTTATATTCCGCCGCATGTATCACATGGTGCGGTGTGTGTTGAAGAAGGAATGTTGATTGATGTTTTCAGTCCACATCGTGAGGATTTTTTAGCCAAATAGTATGAAAATTAAAGGATTGCGTTGGTGGATCATTGTATTGATCTTCATTGCTACGGTTATTAATTACATCGATCGTACTGCTTTTGCATTACTCTGGCCAGAAATGGGTGCGGATTTAGGGATGGATAAATCCGACTATGCCATTATGCTCAATGTATTTATGGCGTGTTACGCCTTAGGTAAATTTGCCTCGGGGAAACTCTATGATGCTATTGGAACGAGGTTAGGTTTCACAGTTTCCATTATTGTTTGGTCGCTTGCCTCTGCTTTTCATGCTTTCGCACGTGGAGTTATTACCTTGTCTATTTTTAGAGGATTACTAGGTATTGGTGAAGCAGGAAACTGGCCAGGTGCGGTGAAGAGCAATGGCGAATGGTTCCCGATTAAAGAGCGTGCGATCGCACAGGGTATTTTTAATGCGGGGGCATCCATAGGCAATGTGATAGCGCCTTTCGTTATTGTGTTACTCTACAGTAATTTCGGTTGGAAGACGACCTATATTGTTCTGGGGGCAGTAGGACTCTTATGGGTTATTCCATGGCTCTTTTTGAACAAATCTACACCTGAAAAACATCCGTGGGTGACAACCGAGGAACGCGAATTAATTTTGGCCTCCCGAATAGATAACGGTCAAAGCGAAAAAAAGACAAAAAGCCTAAGTCTAGGCGAAATACTGAGCCACAAAGAGTCTTGGGGTGTTCTGACCTGCCGATTTTTTATCGAGCCAATTTGGTGGTTTTTTGCCGGCTGGATGCCGATCTATCTCAACGATCGATTCGGATTAAGTATTGAGCAGATAGCAGGTACTATGTGGATTTCCTATCTCATGGCCGCATGTGGAAGTATTCTTGGTGGAATGTTCTCCGGTAGGTTGATGCGAAGTAGGTCAGTTGATACCTCTAGGAAGCTAACCATCGTTTTGGGCGGTCTGTTGATTTTGATTGCATTTGTTGGTATAATAACCCTTGTCAAAGAGAATAATTTCATGCTGTTCATTTACTTTGCAGGCATGGCATTATTCGGGTTCCAATTTGCTATAGGTAATATCCAAACTATATCGAGCGATCTCTTTAGGGGTCCCTCAGTAGGTACGCTTGCGGGATTGGCAGGAACTGTCGCAGCTATCTCACCGATGATAATGAATTGGTTTGTAGGTAGAATAACAACAAGCTCGTATACGCCAGCTTTTGTTGCGATAACAGTCTCCGTTGTTCTGGGCGTGATTTCAGTATTTGTATTAATTAAGAAAATAGCCCCAGTTAGGGCGTAATAAATAAATTAAGTAAGATGAGTTCAAATGGTAAAGTAGCGGTGGTCACAGGTGCCACCGGAGGAATTGGTTTCGAAGTAGCAAAAAGGTTAGGCTCAGACGGGTATACGGTAATTCTTAACGGTATCGAAGACGCAGCCGGAGCGGCGCGCGTAGAAGAGCTAAATTCAGCAGGAGTGTCTTGCGAATATTTCGGTTTTGATGTTACAGATGAACATGCTGTAAATGAGAATATCCAGAAGATTGGTCAGAAGTACGGTAAAATTGATGTAGTCGTTAATAATGCCGGTGGATTAGGCGGACGTATGCGTTTTGAAGAGATGACTACAGATTTCTACCGCAAAGTGATGGCATTAAATTTAGATTCTACCTTCTTTGTTTCAAGAGCTGCGATTCCATTTTTGAAAAAAGGCGAACTACCAACCATAATTAACTACACTTCTAATGCAGGTTGGAATGCAGGTGGCCCAGGAGCAGGGATTTATGGAACGTCAAAAGCGGGAGTTCATGCCATTACTCGTGCGCTAGCAAAAGATTTAGCGGAATACGGAATTCGCGTAAATGCAGTTTCGCCTGGTACTATTGATACACCCTTTCACGCCCAAATTAAAAGTACTAAACCAGAAGTATTTGCTTCTTGGAAAAACAACATCATGTTAGGTCGCCTGGGTCAGCCTGAAGAAGTCGCTGCAGTAGTTTCCTTTTTAGCAGGCAAGGATGCATCTTTCATGACCGCAGAAACAGTTCAGATAGGTGGAGGTCAAGCATTAGGAATATAGTTACATTTTAAAGTAGTAAAAATGAAAAAGGTTGTCACATTTGGGGAGATTATGTTGCGTCTTGCTCCTCCTGGGTTCTTACGTTTCTCACAGACTAATTCATTAGATGTAGTGTATGGTGGTGGAGAATCAAATGTTGCTGTTTCTTTAGCAAATTATGGTGTGCCGGTTGAATTCGTAACAAGGCTTCCTAATAATGATATCGGCCATTGCGCACATATGGAAATGCGTAAACGTGGCGTTGGTACCACTCATGTCAATTGGGGAGGTGATCGTCTTGGAATTTATTTTCTAGAGACGGGCGCAGTTTCTAGAGGAAGTAAGGTCGTTTATGACAGAGCACACAGTGCAATGTCTGAGATTACTGCGGGCATGATTGATTGGGATTCAGTCTTTGATGGTGTGGAATGGTTCCATTGGACGGGTATTACCCCGGCAATATCTCAAGGAGCAGCCGATGCTTGTCTTGAAGCTGTTAAAGCGGCTAGTGCAAAAGGAATAACGATATCTACCGATCTTAATTACCGCAAAAAATTATGGAATTACGGTGGAGATAGAGAGTCTATAATGACTGAGCTCACTAGTTATTGCGATATTATATTGGGTAATGAAGAAGATGCAGAAATGCACTTTGGCATTAAGCCAGAAGGGCTAGATATCACAACTCAAGGTCATGAGGTTAAGGCTGAAGCTTTTTTGTCAGTCTGTAAACAAATGATGTCGAAATTCCCACGTGCTAAAAAGGTGATTACTACCCTTAGAGGCTCTATTTCAGCTTCTCATAATACTTGGGCAGGGGTGATGTATGATGGAAACACCATGTTTGAATCGCCACAATATCAGATTACCGATATCGTTGATAGAGTTGGCGGCGGAGATTCCTTTATGGGGGGACTTATTTATGGCTTATTGAAATACCCTGAAAATGATCAGAATGCTTTGAATTTTGCAGTTGCTGCATCTTGTTTGAAGCATACAATCAAGGGCGATGCGAACCTAGTAACATTGGATGAAGTTGAAAAACTCATGTCTGGTGATGCTTCGGGTAGAGTTGCACGATAAATAAAGGAATATGACGAATCAAGAAGTTCTAGAGGTTTTAGAGCGTGCACCTATAGTCCCATTGTACTATCATGATGACGAGCAGATAGCTTGTACATTAATGGATGCATGTTATACTGGAGGCGCTCGCGCCATAGAGTTTACGAATAGAGGCGACCATGCATTACGAGTGTTTACAGCGATGTGTAAGCATAGAAATGCACATTATCCGGATATGGCATTAGGAATAGGGTCAATCTCAACAACAGATCAAATACTTGATTTTCTCAATGTTGGGGCAGACTTTTTAGTTTCTCCTTTCATTTCTAAAACATTAGCAGATTATGCTCGTTCGAAAAACGTCTTTTGGACTGGTGGATGTGGTACAATTACAGAAATGCAAACGGCATATTCTTGGGGGGTTCCATTGCTAAAGTTATTTCCGGGAAATATTTATGGTCCAGCAATGATTAAAGCAGCAAAGGCGCCTTGTCCGTGGTTAAAAATCATGCCTACTGGCGGTGTTAAACCGGAGAAGGAAAATCTTGATGCTTGGTTTGGAGCAGGTGCAACTTGTGTTGGTATGGGCTCTCAGCTATTCGTTAAAGACGCACATGGGGATTTCGATTATAAGGAAATTACCGAAAAAGTTAAAACGAGTTTAAGCATAGCACTAGCATAAACTTTTAAAGCTTAAAAGTTCGGATGTCCAACAGTTTCTTTCTGTTGGACATCCTTTTATTCAGGATGTTGAATACTTATATCTTTGAACCATACTTCGACGTAATTTCCTGTCTCATATTGTCGTTGAATATTACCTCCGTAAGTTTCTGCCTCTGTATGCCATACTAAATTTTCAGATGACGATTTACCATTACTTTGATTATAGGCGCCAATTTTAAATATCTGACGTTCTCCGTCATATGCGGTTTCCACTTCGGTGCCTTTTCTGCCTAAAGGACTATACCAATTCTTAACTTGCTCGGGCATAGATGCCGAGTCCGAATAACTTGAAGATATTAAGCTTTTTACGAAAGTTTTAGTCGTCTTATTCGGATGAGAGAACTTTATTGTCATAATGCCTCGATCGACAGAAACTGAATATTTGAAGGATTCTCCAAGAGCAATACCATCCTTGGGCTCATCAGGGAACGCGTTCGGACGATTGCTGCAGATAGACATATCATCGCCCCAAACGGGAATTGATACATCCCAGCGTTGGTCGTTGCTCCCCTTTGTATTTATTTCATAATTCCAAAAGACAGAACCAAGTGTATGATTCGGATATTTTCGATAAAATATCTTTAAGGGTTCATTTTCATGTCCATCCACACTATGTATTTGACCGATGACCACTGAATAAGAAGCAGGCACTGCCGGATTCCCTGAGCTGGTGGTGTGCTGAACTTTGACAGTTGCATTTAATTCGCCCCCATTCATAAGCATCCATCTTTTTATTTCCCCTAGTTCACTCCGTGTATTACTTGATGTACGGCTTGTAACACCTGAATTTGGCGTTTTAAAGACAATCCATTCTCCCTCACTGTCTTCCGCTGTAAAAAAGAAGTCGTTATCACTGTAATCAGTCAGTTGTTGTGATGATTTTCCATTACCTAAAAGAATAGACCATTTATCTATTTCAGGATATAAATCACTTGGAAACGTAGTTCCCTTATTACAAGAACTCAGAGTAAGAAGTAGGTATGCTAGAACTAGAAAACTAGGGAAATATTGACAGCGAAACATATTAATGCTGAACTAGTATTTTATGAGAAGATATCCAAGTGTGACCTTCTAAGTGCAATATGTAAGTCCCATTTGGGTAGTTTTTCAAATTCACTTCAACAGAGCTAGTCGATAGGTCATTCGAACGCCAGATCATCCTACCTGTGTTCCCACAAGTAATATGTCCCATTTTAACGCTTGGTGGTAGACTCTTAATCACCAGGATGTTGTGCACTGGGTTGGGAAAAATTTCGAGGTCAACTTTGATCGGTTCATTAAAGGAGAGCGATCCATAGGCAAAAGGTCCAACATCAGAAGAGTCCAAAGGGCTAAACCTAACTGTGGCCGTGCTGTAATCGTCCGCTCCGGGATTACTTAAGGTAGCTCGAGGTTGTCCCTCTATATCTTCGACTATAGTCGAAGCAACAGCGTTACCTAAATTAAATGTAGGGGTAGAGGATGTGCTTTTCCAGTATCCATAGGCGCTGTTGAATGAAATCATCGGATCTATGGTACGAACTTCTGTTGTGTCAAAACTTGTAGATGTAGCTCCAGAAAGTGTAACGGCGTTGCCTATTGGGTACATCAGGTTATTCTGCCATTCTATCTCTGTACCGGGATCGTTATTTACATCAACAACAGAAACTAATGCGTTTTCTGATCCAGTAATGAGATTATTGGCAATAGTGATATCCTTTATATCCTTATTGTAGTTGTTGTTATTGTCAAAGCCAAGTTCAATGCCGTGTGTGTTATTGATCAGCGAATTATGCGCTATCAATACACGTTCGGCCCTAAAATGCTTACTGTAACTTGTACTTTGTCCATCTATTGCATCGCCCTGTGTAAGAGTTATAGGTGCATCCCACCTTGTGCCATTTAAACCTTCTAAATAATTATTGATGATGACATGATCTGTACCATAGACTCTTATTCCTCCCGTGTATAAACTGGACCCTGCAGCGGATGTACCCACAGGTTTGTTATTACCAAAAAAGAAGTTTCCTTCAACTAAATTTCTATTTCCGTGCCTTAAGGAAAGGCTACCATAGCTCGATTTAAAGGTATTATGACGAATGATGTTATCGCATGATTTTACAGAAACTATTTCGGGATCTCCGTCGCAGTTCTCAAATAAATTATGCTCAACGATCGTGAATCCACTACTCGGTGACATTTCGCTCCATCCTATTCTTATAGACTCTTGCTCATTTACAGCTCTCGGTCCATTGTTACGAAAGTGATTGAGTCGTATTACATCGTGGGTGCTCTGGTAGTAGATTTCATCTGAACCATCATCTTCGTGCGAACCATCAATAGTGATGTAATGACCGGGCGTAGTTTTATTTTGAAAAATATTATGATCGATGGTATTATGATGGCTAGGGTACATAAATGGAAGGGTGTTATCGTTCCAAACACCACCGATATATACCCATTTCACCGATTCCGTAGTCGTTAATTCAAACGTGTTTCTTGTGATTTGAATATGATGACAGCCTTCGAGCTTCACCAAAGTCTCGTCGGAAGTTGCATCCATAACGAACCCTTCTAAAATACAATGAGCAGATTTTTTAAAAACAAATTTTGATTCTCCGGTCAAGAGTACACCACCAACACTCTCTGCTTTAATTATTATCGGATTTGTGGCCGACCCGGAATTCTCAAAAGTTGCCTCGAAGTCATTATATGTCCCGTTCGAAACTATAAAGACCCCACCGTTGTTTGACGCATTAACATCCGTTTCGAGATCTTCTGCATCTGTGTAGAGCTGGGCTGAAGAGGATAAAGAATACAGAGATAAAAGAAGTAGTAAAAAGCTTTTGGAGGTCATGGTTAAAATAAATTATGCGTTAGAATCGAATCTTTTTAAATGCCTAAAATTGTAAACAGAGGTGAATAATACACCCGTGTATTTTATAGTTAGTTAACTAAAAAACGAAATGTCTGTATTCCGCGAGCGGATTCCAATGTGCAATAGTAGCCACCTTTCGGCCATGATTGAACACTAAGAGAATATGTTGTCTTATTTATTAATTCCACTTTAGTAATTGCAGAGCTCACACTATTGTATACAGTTAATATCGAATGCTCTAGAGGAAGCCCTGAAAATTTGATGATGGAGTTCGATGGATTAGGCTCCAATGTAATAATTGATTGTTCATGAGTTTCTTGAATAGCTACTGAACCTAATTCCTGAACGGTGAAATCTGCAAATCGGACCTGTTCATCCCTTAAATCCTGATTGTTAATCAAGCTTCTATAGATGCCCCATTTCGGTCGAACAAAGTCTGCTCCACTTCTCCAGTTAACGATGCTGTCGTTGGTATAATTGAATAGCACGGTACTGTCGCTAACTTTTGAAATCTCAATAGAGTACGATCCATAACTACCATATTGAATCGTTTCTTTTACAGTAAGCCAGTGACCTAAAAATGACGCAAGAGGCTCTTGTGCCAGGGTGATTTGGCTATCCGTTTCTGCATACCGTAATTCTAAACGATTAGGATTACTTTTTCTAGTCGTCAACGTATACATGGGCATACTTGAAAGACTTCCTCCTACTGATTTCAGCTGGTGTATATGGGTGAAATTAGGTGAAGATTGAAAACCTACCGGTAATTTAAACATCCAACGGTATTCAACGATCTCGCCCTGGGTGCCTTTTAAATTGTTTGGAGACTTGTCGTAAGATTTTATTTCGTTTCGTTGTCTATCAAAATTTATGCACCTGTCGTTATCGGGGCTGACGTGAATGTGAAAACGAAATACGTTTTCTCCTAATATAGAATCCCATAATTCATCTATATGATTGCCAAAATTTGTGTGATTGCAGTCAGGGGTTTCGATAGGATTGTAACCAGGTGCAAGCACACTTGTTATCAAATTGTACGTATTGCCTGGTCCGTCAGCGCTGAGAGTAACTTGACCGAAACAGTTAAGAGAAGACAACGCTAAGAATAGTGTCAAAATGGTTGACTTAGATATGGTCATTTTGTAAAAAGTAGTTTCTGTTTGAAATTGAGTTTTCAGGAGTTGTAAGAGTGAAATCCGTAAACCACACTTCCGTAAAATTACCTGTACTGTACTGACGAGATAAATTACCTTCATACGTTTCTGCATCTGAACACCAGTTCGGATTAGACGCATATGGTTTTCCATTGGTTTGGTTATAGGCGCCTATTTTGAAGAATAGTCCTTCGTTTAGGTAAGCATCCTGGCGCTCTATTCCGTTCTGACCTAAAGGAAAAAACATCTTCTTAGTCTGCAAGTCAATAGCGCTATCCTGCGTGTAATCTGACTCTATGAGACTTTTAGTGAAAATTTTAGTGGTGTGTTCGTCCGACTTGAAAATCAATTTCATTTCACCTTTTTCAACCGTAATGGAATAGCTAAAAGCCTCTCCTAATTCTATACCGTCCTGAGGTTCTGCTGGAGCGTCGTCGGCAGATGCCCCCACCACGCTAAAATCATTACCCCAAACCGATGTGCTATAATCCCAGCGCTTGTCATTATTTTCTCCTGCTGGATTAATCTCGTAATGCCAGAAGACTGAACCTTTTTTATGTCCGGGGTATTTTTTGTAAAATATTTTTAGTGGCTCATTTTCAAAACCATCGGCACTATGGATTTGACCTATAACTGTGGAGTGGGATGCTGCTGCATCATTTCTACCAGTCTCTGATACAGCCATCACCTTAACAGTTGCAGAAAGCACTGAAGGCCCATTTGTATCCCATTTCAATTTTTGAGCCAGTTCTGTCCTAGTGTTATTTGAGGTGCCATGTGTTTTACCACCGTTTGGTGTCTTAAACGCTAACCAAGCTTTGCCATTTTCCTTTATTTTATAAAAGTAGCGACCATCTTCAAATGTTTCAACAGCACTAATATTCTCGCCGTTTCCTAAGATTAGATTCCAGTGGGATAAGAAGCCTCTAAAAGTCTCCTGGGCAACAGGGGTTTTAGAAGTTTCCAATTGCGTACATCCGGAAGTAATCAAGATCAAGACGAGCGCTATTTTTTGCAAGTACAAACGCATTGTATTAGAGGTTTAAAGTAAGAATGTTCAATAGTATTTCACTCATACTAGATAACGCAGTCAAGATACGATAAACATAGGTTAACGATTCAAAAAATAAGGAACTAAGGCCATGCTTTGATACAGAATCTCTGCTCTTGTCTTCTATTGAATCTCGTTTGAGTAAGCTTGGCGTTACAGCTAAAAAAAGCCAGCGCAATGAAATTGCGCTGGCTTTTTTCTGTTGCTTCGATTACCAAGTGGAGCTGGCGGGAATCGAACCCGCGTCCAAACAAGGAAGCCTGAGGCTTTCTACATGCTTATCTTATGATTGAATTTTCGACCGATCTCTGAGCATAAGCACCCTAATCACGGCTTATCTTCTAGACTTAGGTTAGTCCGCGAAGCAAAGACTAACTGCATTCCTGAATTTTCTACACCTCGTGATCAGTCGCCTCAGGACGGGGGCTCCTGCGAGATGTTCAGCTCCTATACCTGGTATAGGATTAGCAAAATCGACATCCTGTCAGATTAAGCGGCCAAAGCGTAAGAATCTTCGCCAGTTATAAAAAAATGAAGCGGTGTATTAACGAGCTGCCCCTTCAGCGCTCGACATGCTTACATCAACCTTCGGCTTGCTGTCAAAACCAGTCAGCCCCAAAAAAGATGTGGTTCGCGAAGATACGCGAATTCTATGCCAATTATGTGCACATCAACAAAGGAACTGTGCGAATACACGCTAAAATCATTACTATCTTTAAGCATATGAAAATCGGTATAGTAAGAGAGGGTAAGATCCCAGTAGATAAGCGCGTTGCACTAATTCCGGAACACGCTGCGCAGTTAAAAAATGAATTTAAGTGTGAAATTGTGGTTCAGCCCTCAGCGATACGGGCTATTTCGGACGAAGAATATGTCCGACATGGCATTGATTTACAAGAAGATCTGTCCGATTGCGATGTGCTCTTCGGTGTCAAAGAGGTGCCGATTCAAGATTTAATTCCAAGCAAAACCTATTTCTTTTTTTCACATACCTACAAGCAACAGCCTTACAACGCAAAACTATTGCGAGCCTGTGTCGAACGAAATATTCGCTTGATTGATTACGAATTGCTCAAGAAAAACGGAAATCGTGTGGTGGCATTTGGCCGATTTGCAGGATTGGTTGGTGCCTACAATGGCCTTCGGGGATGGGGTGAAAAATATGGGCAATTTGCACTTAAGCCCGCACATGAGTGTCGTGATATGCAAGACATGTTTGACCAACTCAAGGGTGTTGATTGGCCGGCAAATCTACGCATCCTTCTTACAGGGAAAGGACGCGTAGCAAGCGGTGCAGTAGAGACTTTAAAGGCTGCTGGAATTCCGCAAATTGCACCAGAAGATGTTGAAAATTACGAAGGTTGTTTCTGGAGTCAGTTAGACGTTGAACACTATTATAAAACTAGCGATGGAAGTCCTTTCGATCGCAAGTCACTCTTTGCAGATCCAAGCGGGTTTGAAAGTGATTTTATGGGCTATGCTCGATATGCCAAGCTGTATATCGCGGGACATTATTACGATAGTCGTGCGCCGTTTATTTTTTCGAGAGTGGACGCGAAGCAGCCAGATTTTGCGATCACTTATGTAGCGGATATCAGTTGCGATATAGACGGTCCTGTGGCTTCTACGCTTCGGGCTTCAACTATTGCTGAACCCTTCTATGGCTATTTGGCAGCTGAAGAGAATGAGGTGCCACACAATCATCCGGAAGCAATAGGGGTGATGGCAGTGGATAACCTTCCATGTGAGTTGCCTAGGGATGCATCGTTGAGCTTTGGATCGGATTTAATGGAGCATGTTATTCCAGCGCTTTTTGACGGAGATAAAGACCACATACTTTACCAGGCAACGGAATGTGAAAACGGTGTGCTTGCAAAAGATTTTGAATATCTACAAACCTATATAGATAAGGCGTAGTGGCTAAAAAAGCATTACACATTAGTAAAGGGGTAAAGGAAGCTCCATCTGTAAACCCTAGTTTGCAAACTGGGAAGAGGACTAGCCGCACCTCGACTGAATTAGTAAAGGAAATTATTAAAGGTAATCGAACCGCTTTGGCGCAAGGTATTACGATGATTGAGAGTAATACTGCAGCAGACCAGAATCATGCTCGTGCGCTTTTAAATGAATTGATGCCTTACACTGGAAATAGTTTTCGCATAGGTGTAACAGGCGTGCCTGGCGTAGGTAAAAGTACCTTTCTTGAAGCCTATGGTAATGAACTGCTGAAGTCAGATGAAGACGCTAGAGTAGCAGTTCTCGCGGTAGACCCATCTTCTGAAATCAGTAAAGGCTCAATTTTAGGCGATAAAACACGTATGATGGAACTAGGTAAGCATGATCGTGCTTTTATACGTCCTAGTGCCTCTGGCGGCAACCTAGGTGGTATTGCAAAAAAGACCAGGGAAGTGATGTTACTTTGCGAGGCTGCTGGGTATAATTATATTTTCATTGAGACTGTTGGTGTAGGTCAGAGTGAAACGTTGGTTTCAAAACTGGTCGACTGTTTTCTGTTTCTAGCAATGCCTGGCACTGGCGATGAATTGCAAGGTTTGAAAAAAGGTATAATGGAAATGGCAGATGTTATCGCTGTCAATAAAAGTGAGCCGCCAAACACCACTTCAGGGGAACGGAGTGCACTTTCGATTCGAAGTGCGCTACAGCTCTTCTCAAGCAAAGAATTTGATTGGTATCCCCCGGTTCTACTTACGTCAGGGTTGACTGGGCTTGGTTTTAATGAATTAGACGCAGCACTAGACCGTTTTCAAAGGCACAGTCAAGCGAAAGGGTGGTTCGATAAAAAACGGAAAGACCAGCAGGCGTATTGGTTTGAAAATTCTATACGCGAAGGCGTTATTGAGCTGCTGCAAGAAGATATAGATTGGCAAAAGCGTTACGAAAAGTTAAGTAAAGCCGTAGCAGAAGGAAAGTTGAACCCTTTCCAAGCAAGTGCAGAAATGATTAAATCCTTAAAGGGTAAAGTCTAAAAATTACGAGCTGCTTCGTGCTTGAGCAGTAGAATAGCGGCTTTCGTTGGGAAAATATCTCCAGTCATCTCCAGTTCAATCAACTTTCGACTTAAATCGCCTGCGGTCGCATCGGCACCTAACTCAACGGCAGTCTTATTGATTAATGAAACGACTTGACTTTTTGCGCTCACTACATGATTCCATGCACTGTCTGAGACATAGACTTGTTGGGATATATTATAGTCAAACTCGTCTCGAACAGCACTAACGAGCGCTTTTCTATAGCTTACTACGTCTAAATTAGCGGGCTTGACACGCAATACAAGACGATTCGGGCTAATTCGTTCTAAAAGCACAATAATTCGCTCGTAGGCTTGAAAACGCATGGGAAGCGCCTTTTTCTGTAAGTTCTTACGGAGGTAAAATTGGCGTCTTTTTTCTTCGTTGTCAACAAAGCTGGAGAGCAGTAAATAGGTGAGCAACAGCATTAAAGCCGCTGGAAATGTATACTTGAGGATTTCTATAAATGCTTCCATGAAAATGTCTTGAGGCATACAAATATCGTTATTTTTGCCACCTTATTATACTTTAATCATGGAATCACTTTCAAAAAGAGCACAAGAGATGGGGCTGCCCATGACCATTGAGATGGCTAAAAAGGCACGCGAGTTAAGCGCGACAGGTAAAAATGTCATTAGTCTTTCTCTTGGTGAGCCGGATTTTGATACACCAGACTTTATCAAAGAAGCAGCTGGTCAGGCTATGGAAGAAAATTATACCCACTATATGCCGGTTCCAGGATTTCTCGATGTTCGTGAAAGTATTGCGGCAAAATTCAAACGCGACAATGGAATCGACTACACTGCGGATCAGATAGTGATCAGTACAGGGGCAAAGCAAAGTCTATTAAACATATTCTTAGCTTTAGTTAATCCAGGTGAGGAGGTTATTATCCCTGCACCGTATTGGGTAAGTTACATGGATCAGGCAAAGTATTGCGGCGCCGATGTAAAAGTCCTTCCAACCACAATGGAAGGTGGATTTAAAATCACTGCAGATCAGTTAGAGGAAGCGATTACTCCTAAATCTAAAGTCCTTATTTTCTCTTCACCAAACAATCCTTGTGGCGCGATATATAGTAAAGAAGATTTGGCCGCGATTGCAGTGGTAGTTGCGAAGCATCCTAACCTGTATATAATCTCTGACGAGATTTATGAATTATTAAACTACGGAGAGGTAAAGCATGTCTCAATAGCTAGTTTCCCTGAGGTGTATAACCAAACTATTACCGTCAATGGTTTGTCAAAAGGATTTGCGATGACCGGTTGGCGCGTAGGTTACATTGGCGCACCGGCATGGATTGCCAAAGCATGTACAAAGTTTCAATCAAATTTCACCTCCGGAACAAATTCAATTGCGCAGCGCGCATGCAAGACAGCGTTAGAGGTTGATCCTTCCTCTGTAGACTACATGATTAAGAAATTTGCGAGTCGTCGTGAGAAAATGGTGGGCTGGATAAAAGAGGTTCCAGGTTTTGAATTAGAGACGCCTCCGGGTGCTTTTTACGTTTTCCCGAGGATTACTTCACTTTTTGGGAAAAAGTTTAACGGGCGTGTTGTAAAGAACTCCTTAGACGTAAGTATGTACCTTTTGGAAGAAGGTTTAGTAAGTACCGTTCCCGGTGACGCATTTGGATTACCAGGTTACATCAGGTTTTCTTATGCGGCAGCAGAAACAGAGTTGGAAGAAGCAGTAAAGCGCGTGAAAGTCGCGGTGTCTAATTTAGAGGACTAAGTCCATTTACTTTGAAAATAGAAGTTTCGAACGGCGAGATATTAGATAAGGTTTCCATTTTAGAGATAAAATTGGAGCGTATCACTGATGTTCAAAAGCTGAATAATATTCAGAATGAATGGCATGCTCTGCAGAATGCGGTGGAAGTCATTTCTGGATTAGCGAAACCCAAAGAGGAGTTTTTCCAAGCTGTAAAGGCACTGCGAGCCACCAACGAGAAGCTATGGGATGTTGAAGACGACTTACGCTTAAAAGAAAAGGCAAAGGATTTTGGCGACACTTTTATTGCTTTGGCTCGAGAAGTGTATGTTTTGAATGATCAACGTGCAGCCTTAAAGAGTAGAATCAATATTCTTTCAGGCTCCAATCTTCGAGAAGAAAAATCGTACGAAGGCTATTAAGGTAAAAGTCATTTAAAGTAATAGTCCTAACTTCGAGTTAAGAGAAAAGAAGAATTTGAGCATAGAATCGCGACTTAATGCGCTACGAGAGCGTATAAATATTAAGCTGTACGACAGCCGTGACTTTGTGTTGCGTATGCTTTCGCGTGGTAGCGTATTGGTTGCTCTAACCACACTTGTAGCTCTTGTTTTTTATCATGGATTCGAATTAGAAGCCCATCAGAATACAGTGATCGGTTATGTGGTACGTGGTTCAATCGGGTACTATTTGGTGAAATATCTATTAGAACTTTTATATAATTTTCACCCATTACAGTTCTTAAAAGACCGTAAATGGGAGGGGATTTTGATGCTCTTTTTGATTGTGGATATTTTAATTATCAATTTAACGGGTTTCGAGTTGCTCAATGAAGCAGGCTTGTTTCTGAAAATCCCAGGACTCCAAGAAAGCTTTTTGATTGTATTACAGTGTTACGTGCTGGTTATTGTTGGTCTAGAATTCGGTCGAGTCGGTGAGCTCCTCCCTCAATCGAAATTGAGCCCGCCGACCCTATTGGTACTGAGCTTTTTGGTTTTAATAGCCTTGGGCACATGTTTGCTTATGTTGCCTGAAATGACTGTTCGTGGTCGGGACGGACTGGATTTATTTACTGCTTTATTTACAAGCATTTCGGCCAGTTGTGTTACTGGCCTAAGCTTGATTGATATAAGCACCATTCTCAGTGTTAAGGGTCAGTTTATCGTCATGTTATTAATGCAGTTAGGTGGATTGAACATCATCTCCTTTGCAGCGCTTTTCGCTATCCTACGGGGTGGGTTTGGTATGCGTCAGCAAAACTTTATGAGCGAGAATTTAGGGGAGGATCTAAAGCGGTCACGGTCATTAATTTCAGCTATTTTCAGACTGACATTAATAATCGAAGGAACTGGCGCGTTACTTCTTGGTATCTTATGGCGTAACGATTTTGATACCTTAGGTTCTACCATATTTTACAGCTTGTTTCACAGTATATCGGCATTTAATAATGCGGGTTTCTCTCTTTTTTCTAATTCACTTGCCAGTCAATCCGTTCAGTGGGATTTTAGCATTCATTGGGTTATCGCCTTAATGATTGTTCTTGGTGGTATTGGATTCGGTACAATAACGGATATTTTACGTCAGTCTTGGACGAAACAGTCTTTGTTACGATCGTGGCGTGGACTTCGAATTGGCACTAAATTGGGGTTGGTCGTTTCAGCGACATTAATCATCGTTGGTGGTATAATCTTTTTCTTTTTGGATCCAGGTGATCAAAACGTTGGTGTGCACATTAGTGATAGTTTCTTTCAGAGTATTACAGCTCGAACAGCAGGATTTAATACGGTATCCATAGGAGCATTAGCCACTCCTGCCATTTTATTCTTAATTTTTTTAATGTTCATTGGAGGGGGGTCTGGATCCACAGCAGGAGGTATTAAAACGAGCACATTTGCATTAGTCTTTATGAGTGCTGCCGCTACAATTCAGGGTAAGAAAAACGTCAACCTCTACAAAACTCAGATTCCGTGGGAGTTAATGAACCGTGCATTTGCGATATTTTTATTCTCAGTAGTGAGTATTCTCTTAGGTGTTTTTGCTTTAACCATACTTGAGCCTTCGATGAACTTACTGGACCTCGCTTTTGAAGAGGTAAGCGCCTTTTGTACTGTAGGTCTTAGCACGGGAATCACTGCAGACTTAGGTACCGGGTCTCAAATGATTTTAATGCTATCTATGCTTGTGGGAAGGGTTGGAACGCTAACCTTAGCCTTTGCTTTAAGTGGTCAGCGCCAAGAGGTGAACACCTTTAAGTACCCGAAGGCTAATATCCATGTGGGATAAAAAAAAGCTGCACTAGGCAGCTTTAAATTTATTCCGAAATAGGACTTTAGTTCTTGTCTTGAAAATCTAGGTCTTTAATTCCAAAAGCTTTCAGTAGCTTTTTCCCATTAACCTTCAATATTTCTTTAATTCCAGTGGCTACTTTTTTCGCAGCATTGTCATCTGGTCTCGATACGAATTTCGAATCCCGATAACTAACACCCTTTTCCGGTTTGGTATAGAAGTAGGTGTAGAAGCTTTTGCGCGATTCGCCTTCTGGGATTGATATTTTCTTATAGCCGTGAGGACTGTTTTCGTCGGTATAAAAGATAACCGCTGTATTAAACGTAGGGGGTACCTTAGTTACACATTCAGTCATCTCTTTATTCCACAATTCGAGCGCTCCTCCGTACTCCGGTTTCCAATTTTTGTTGAGGTACACCAATAGGTTGATTCTTCTCCAAAGTCCTAGTTTTGGGTTCATGTTTACGTCAATGTGAACATCTACATAGGAACCGTTTTTACCTTGATGTACTCCTGATCCTAGGGCATCGGTAGTGGTGTGTAAACCTTTGATTCCCGTAATACGACTCAATTGGTCGCTCCATTCTTTTGAGCCAACAGCTTCCCGAACTTTTGAAAAGGAGGGATGCCAGCGATCAAAATGGTAATCTTCGCTCTTATCTTCATTTAAGCTTTTCCTTTTAACGTTGAGATCATCAATGGAGGGAAAGTGCGTAAATAAATCATTGGCAATTTCTTCAGTAAAGAAATCTTCCATAACCAAATACTTACAAGGTTGCGCATTTTCATAGGCATCCTTAAGTGCGCTAGCAAAGCTTGCGTCTAGATAATTTGAATTGATTATTCCTTTTGCCATGGGGTGTAATTTATAGTCTCAAATATAACGGCTAGATTTTCTTTTGTCTGGTGACGTCCGTCAGTTTTCCATAAACCATGAAAAATAATTTAGGCAGATAACGTTTGAAAGGAACCGAATGAATTTCATATCGACCGATTAACAAATGTTTTTTAGGCCGTCTTTTGGTAGAAAGCTTTAGAAACTTCAAGGCAAAATCGAGAGGTAGCATTCCTTTTTCCTGAGCAACACTGTTTTTACCTATTGGTGCTCCATTAGGACCTAAGCTATTTATGGTGACAGCGGTGTTTATGAAACCAGGACTTACAAGGCCAATATGTACGTTACTCTTTCTTAATTCATATTGTATGCTTTCGAAATAGCCTATTACCGCATGTTTGCTTGCGGCATATGCTGCTAATTTCGGTGATCCAAAATGCCCCAGAATACTAGAAACGGTCCATATTTGACCGCTATTGCGTGATGTCATATGTGGAAGTACTGCTTTGGTTAATGCCACAGCTCCCCAAAAATTAACGTCGAACACTTCACGTTCAACAGAAAGATCCATTTCAATTGCCGTTCCGAGATGCCCCATTCCAGCATTGTTAATGAGAACGTCAATAGAACCAGTAAACGCCGAAGCTTGATTATACCAAGCCTCGGCATTTTCATGTTGTTCTAAATCTAAGGGCAAAAGGTAGCTTTGTTCGGGATGGGTCAATTTCTTTTGAATTGACTCTAAAACCTTCGAACGTCGCGCACTAAGAATGGTGTGATAGCCTTTTGCGTTGTAGGTCAAAGCCAATGCTTCGCCTATACCGCTCGATGCTCCTGTAATCCATACCGTCTGTGCTCGCTTCATTTCATTCCTTTAATTCTAAAGTAACTTTTCTGCTAGAAACTTCTGCGGTTTCTTCCGGCGCTGTCAGATTTACCTTTAGGATAGCCGCCGCCTGAAGAACGCGCGCCTGCTCTAGAGCTTCCGCCTGAACGGCTCCCGCTGCGATTATCGTCTCTATTGAAACCTCCACCGCTTCTTCTATCAGAACTCGATCTATCATTGCTAAAACGCTCGCGTCTTTCAGTGCGCTCACCACTAATACGTTCGCGACGCACTGGGCGATCGCCTGAACGACCTTCCCTGCGGTCAGAGCCGCCTTCGAATTTCCGCTTTCCTTTGTATCCTCCGCTATCTCTGCGGTCTCTTCCTCCGTAAGAAGGGCGTTCTGCCCTTGAGGAACTACTACCTTCCTCGAAGTAAGAGTTCACTACATAAGAACCTGTTTTAGCTCCGTTCAGGCGCGCAGCAACTTCTACGGCGTGACGGTCTTCGATATCTATTTTCGTGAAGGTTTTATCCATGTCTATTTTGCCGATACGCACTTTTGTACCTTCCATAGCATCGTTGATCAACCCCATAATTCGGCTTGGATTCACGTTCTGGCGGTAACCTAAATCGATGACGACTGTTTTAAAGCCTTCTTCTCTACCTGTCGAACGATCGCGTTTACCATGTTCTTTAGGACTAGAAGCTTTTTCATTGATGTCGCGTGCGCCGCGGTAGCGACTGAGCATTACGGAGGTTTCATGTCCTACAAAACGCTCAATCAATTCTGCCTTACTTAAGTGGGCCAATTTATCCATTGCCACATCCAAAAGTTGCGGATCAATGGTAGTGGTGTGCTCATAACTTACAATTTCGTCAATCGCTTCCTTCATTTTGATGCCACAAATATCATCACCGCTCGGTACTGTTTTTTCTTCGAACTGCTTGCCGATAAGGCGCTCAAGACTTTTTATTTTTCTCATGTTGCGACCGTGGGTAATCACTAGCGAGATTCCGCTAGCTCCAGCACGACCTGTTCTGCCCGAACGGTGTACATAAACTTCGGGGTCATCTGGAATATTCACGTTAATCACGTGTGAAAGATCATTAACATCAATACCACGTGCAGCAACATCGGTAGCAACCATGACATTTAATTTTTTACGACGAAAACGGCTCATCACATCGTCACGCTGCGCCTGACTGAGATCTCCATGTATCGCTTCTGCACGATAGCCGTCTCCAACTAGCTTTTCTGCAATGCTTTGCGTTTCACGGCGGGTTCTACAAAAGACGATCCCATAAATATTGGGATTGAAATCCACAATACGACGCATCGCTTCGTAAGTATTCTTCGCATTCACTACATATAATTCGTGTGTTACGTTAGAAGCGCTAATATTCCGCTTACCTGCAGAGATCTCCTTAGGATCTTTGAGATATTTCTTCGTGAGGTGCTTCATGCCATCAGGCATCGTAGCACTAAAACACAACGTCTGTTTGTGATCTGGAGTATTGTCTAGAATGGCGTCCAATTCATCTTGGAAACCCATGCTAAGCATTTCATCAGCTTCGTCTAAAACGAGAAACTGTACATCCTCAATGCGTAATTTTCTGCGCTGGATTAGATCTAAAGTACGTCCCGGGGTACCTACTACAATCTGTGGACGACCCTGAAGTTCTTTGATCTGTTTTGTGATGGGTGCACCGCCGTAGACAGCTGTGACTTTTACATCCATAAACTTCGTGTAAGAAGCGATGTCGTTGCCGATCTGTAAACACAACTCGCGCGTTGGCGCAAGTATAATTGCTTGTACGTGCTGAACATCAGGATCTAGATTATGTAAAATAGGCAGAGAAAATGCCGCCGTTTTACCTGTTCCTGTTTGCGCAAAAGCAATGAGATCAGTTTCGTTTTCCAGTAAGTGCTCAATACTGAGCTTTTGAATAGGTGTAGGTGTTTCAAACCCTAGTGCTTCTACACCTTTCACAATAGAAGGTTGTAGACCACTGTCTTTAAAAGTTTCCATAAATGGAGTTGGCTCTGCCAAATTTTAGTTGCCCAGTACCGCTGGGTGCGCCCTATGAACGTCAGCGCTTCCCAAACTAAAATTTGACCCTACTTGGAAAGATAGACGCTTTTTCGTGGTGCAAATGTACGATTAATTAATTCATTTGAAGTTATTTAACCCCAATCGCTCGTATCACGCTTGCAGAGCCTTGGTGAAAACGGCCTTCATTGAGCATAACCTCTTCTTCCCAAACTTCGAGAGTTTTGAAGTCATGGAGTAACGATTTAACACGGCAAGTTGAAAAAAGCATTGCTTCATTTTGTGGACCACCGCTGCCTCTCCCTAGGTTTTTCGTTGAAAATCCCTCAAGTACAAGCGTGCCGCCAGGTCGGACGAATTTATTTAAATTAGTATAGATAGGTAGAAGAACGGTAGGAGGCACATGGAAGAAGCCATAGAATATGAGATCAAAGGTTGTTTCTTCGTTAAAGTCCATTGCGTCTACAATGCGGTACGATATTGATGTCTGCTTAGCTTCCGCTAATTGCATTGCTTTTTTTTTGCCAGCTTCACTTTGGTCAAAAGCTACTACATCCCAACCTAGTGTCGCCGCATAAACAGCATTTCTTCCTTCACCTTCCGCCGGCAATAGTATGCGGCCAGGAGGGCGTTGGTCTAATTGCGATTTAAAAAAAGCATTGGGTTCTGTGCCATAGGCATACGCCTTGTCGGAGTAACGTTGATTCCAGAATTGCTTCATAAGGGATTATATTTATGCCTTAAACATACCATTTTGAGCAAGTGCTTCCGTGACAAGAGTCCCTTTTAATAGTATACATCACCTCAGTTTGTTCGTAAGAGGGATTTTTTTTAAAAATTCATTTCCGGGGGGTTGTGATTTAAAAAGTCTATTCTATATTTGCACCCCCGAACAAGTAGGGTAAAAAGTATTGTTATGAAACGCACATTTCAGCCAAGTAATAGAAAACGCAGAAACAAGCACGGATTCCGTTCAAGAATGGAGTCGTTTGATGGACGTAAAGTATTGGCGTCTCGTCGTGCTAAAGGTCGCAAGAGTTTGACCGTTAGTGATAAAGGGAATTACAAAGGTTAATAGATGTTAAAAACCTTTTGATAAGATATGGGTGTTGCCGAAAGCAACACCTTTTTTTGGCCCAAACCACCACTAACTTTGTACAAATCTTAAAAGCTCATGCCGAAAGACACTTCCATCAAACACGTACTCATTATCGGATCTGGCCCTATAGTGATTGGCCAGGCTTGTGAATTCGATTATTCTGGATCGCAAGCGTCAAGAAGTCTCCGAGAAGAAGGAATCATTGTAACCTTAATCAACTCAAATCCAGCAACCATCATGACCGATGAGGTCATTGCGGACAACATTTATTTGAAGCCACTAGAGGTGGAGAGTATAGAGGAGATTTTACAAAAGCATACAGATATTGATGCTGTCTTGCCAACAATGGGTGGTCAAACTGCATTGAATTTGTGTATTGATGCAGATAAGCAAGGTGTTTGGGAAGAGAATAATGTTGCCATTGTTGGAGTGGATATTGCAGCAATTAATATTACCGAGGACCGTGACGAATTCCGTCAGCTCATGGAGACTATAGATATCCCTATGGCTCCCTCGAGAATTGCTAAGTCATTCTTACGTGGTAAGGAAACTGCCCAAGAGTTTGGATTCCCGCTCTGTGTTCGTGCTTCGTTTACCTTAGGAGGTGCCGGTGCGACTTTCGTTCACAGTGAAGAAGAATTTGACACTGCATTGAGTCGTGGATTGGAAATTTCTCCGATTCATGAAGTAATGATTGATAAAGCACTGCTCGGATGGAAAGAGTATGAGCTCGAGCTATTGCGCGATAAAAATGATAACATAATCATCATTTGTTCTATTGAGAACATGGACCCGATGGGAATCCATACTGGAGATTCCATTACCGTGGCTCCGGCGATGACCTTGAGTGATACGACCTATCAGAAAATGCGAGATATGGCCATCAAAATGATGCGCAGTATTGGGAATTTTGCTGGTGGATGTAATGTACAGTTTGCAGTCAGTCCTGATGAACATGAGGATATCGTTGCCATAGAAATAAATCCACGCGTGAGCCGTTCGTCGGCATTAGCGTCAAAAGCAACAGGTTATCCTATTGCGAAGGTTGCGGCGAAATTGGCCATAGGATATTCACTTGATGAATTAAACAATCAAATCACGAAAACTACAACAGCTTACTTTGAGCCTACGTTGGATTACGTGATTGTGAAAATACCACGTTGGAACTTTGAGAAGTTTGAAGGTGCAGATACGCGTCTTGGAATTCAAATGAAGGCCGTGGGTGAAGTCATGGGTATCGGTCGTAGCTTCCAAGAAGCGCTCCACAAAGCCGCGCAGTCTCTTGAGATTAAGCGCAATGGTTTAGGAGCAGACGGCAGAGGTTTGACCGATCATGATACCATTTTGCATAAATTAGAATATGCTTCTTCGGACCGCTTGTTTGTGATTTATGATGCGATTCAAATGGGCATTCCGCTAAGAACCATTTACGATATCACGAAGATTGATATGTGGTTCTTGAAAGAAATTGAGGATTTAGCACGTGTACAGTCTGAGATTGAAAAGCACAATCTTTTATCCTTACCGAAAGAGCTCATTCAAGAGGCGAAAATGAAAGGTTTTGCGGATCGTCAAATTGCTCATATGGTCAATGCGCTTGAAAGCGAGGTTCATACGAAGCGAACAGATTTTGGCATTAATCGCGTTTGGAAATTAGTAGATACTTGTGCGGCGGAATTCCCTGCACAGACGCCTTACTATTATTCGACTTTCGAGATGCCGCATCAAAACGTGGATGGTGTAGAAATCATTGAAAATGAAAGCGTCGTAACAGAACGAGAGAAAATAGTTGTTTTAGGTTCTGGGCCGAATAGAATTGGTCAGGGCATTGAGTTCGATTATTCTTGTGTTCATGGCGTACTCGCTGCTCGTGAAGAGGGGTATGAAACCATAATGATCAACTGTAACCCTGAAACGGTAAGTACAGATTTTGATACCGCAGATAAACTTTACTTTGAGCCAGTTTTCTGGGAGCATATTTACGATATCATATTACATGAGAAGCCGCGTGGTGTTATTGTGCAGTTAGGTGGACAGACCGCTTTGAAGTTGGCTGAGAAACTGAGCAGATACGGTATCGAGATTATAGGTACTTCGTATCAAGCATTGGATTTAGCCGAGGATCGTGGTCGTTTCTCGAATCTTTTAAAAGATATAAATATTCCATATCCAGAGTTTGACGTTGCAACAACGGCGGATGAGGCATTGGACATTTCTGACGAATTAGGTTTCCCTATTCTTGTTAGACCATCGTATGTATTGGGTGGTCAAGGAATGAAAATCGTCATCAATAAGCAAGAATTGGAGCGCCACGTGGTGAACCTTTTTAAAGAGTTTGAAGGCAATAGAGTTTTGTTAGATCACTACTTAGACGGAGCTATTGAGGCGGAAGCGGATGCTATTTGTGATGGCGAAGATGCATACATCATCGGTATTATGGAGCACATTGAGCCTTGTGGTATACACTCTGGAGATTCTTCAGCGGTATTGCCTCCGTTCAACTTAGGTCCATTAGTGATGCAGCAAATTAAAGAGCACACTATCAATATTGCGAAATCGCTTGAAACGAAGGGGTTAATAAATATTCAATTCGCTGTTAAAGATGATGTCGTTTATATCATCGAGGCGAATCCGCGTGCTTCGAGAACGGTACCATTTATCTGTAAAGCTTATGGCGAGCCTTATGTGAACTATGCGACAAAGGTCATGCTAGGAACTAAGAAGGTGAAGGACTTTGATTTCAACCCATACCTTGAAGGGTACGCGATAAAAATTCCAGTATTCTCGTTCAGTAAGTTCCCTAATGTGAATAAGAAATTGGGACCTGAAATGAAGTCAACTGGTGAGAAAATTCATTTCATCAAGGACCTTAAAGATCCGGTATTTAAAAAATTACACAGCGAAAGAAGCTTATACTTAAGCCGCTAGTGCATTTTAACGATATGCTTTGAGATCCCGGCGCCGAAAGGCGCCGGGATTCTTTTTATCTTGACAAAAATTTTCACCATGTTTCGTTTTTTATCACTTACCATTTTAGCTTGGCTAATCTTCAGATGGTTGGACCGTTTTTTTGGCGGTAGAGGCGGTGCGAATCGTAATCCATCAGCTCAAAAGAAGAAAGAACCCAAAGGAAAGGCACCTTCTTCAAGTAAGGTGCCGAAAGACGTAGGTGAATATGTAGACTACGTTGAGGTTAAAGAAAATAAGAAAGAGAAGTAGATGAAGCTCGGAATCATCACATACTATTGGCCGCCTGCTGGCGGTCCTGGGGTTCAGCGTTGGTTGAAGCTCAGTAAGTATTTAGCACGTGAGGGTGTTCAGTTGTATGTGGTGACTGTTGATGCTGAGAAAGCGACGTATCCGCTGCGAGACGAGGGTTTACTTAAGGATGTTGATGCGACTATTCAGGTCTTTCGAACCGGGACTTCTGAAAAGTTCGGGGCCTATAAAAAAGTTACTGGAAAAAAATCCGTGCCCTTCAGTGGGTTTTCAGGTGAAGATGCAAATGTGAGTGTCCTACAGAAACTGGCCCGATTCGTTCGTGGAAATTTCTTTGTTCCGGATGCACGTAAAGGTTGGAATTCACATGCCTTTGCAGCTGCATCGGAGCTCATCAAGACGGAAGACGTTAAGCATTGGATAACGACATCACCGCCGCACAGCACACAGTTGGTGGGGTTGAAACTCAAAAAACAGTTCGGTGTGCACTGGACTGCAGATTTTCGAGATCCATGGACGGATATCTATTACTACCGTAAGTTTTACCCAACAGCATTGACGCGCTGGTATGAGCGAGGATTGGAACGTAAGGTGTTTGCATCCTGCGATGAGTTGATCAGTGTCAGCCCAAGCTGGAGTGGATTGTATGAACAAAAAGGCGGCTTAAAGAAGGGAAGTGTGCATACCTTAACCAATGGTTTTGATCCGGAGGACTTTAGTGCATTAGTTCCCCAGCGACCTGCAAAATTCACATTGCTCTATGCCGGTACACTGGCGGCACAATACCCCTGTGGTGAATTGGTTGCGGCCTTAAACTCACTAGATTTTGAAATGAACCTACGCGTAGTGGGTTCGTGGGACGGGCATAGTCGTAAGATGCTAGAGGCTGTCAATGGACATGTGAATCTTACGTTTGAGGACTATGTACCTAAGGCCCAGTTAAACCAATATTTATTGGATTGTCACCTCATGCTGTTCTTGTTACCGAACGTAGGGAGTGCCACAGGGCACGTCCCTGGTAAATTGTTCGATTATCTAGGTGCAGGTAACCCTATATTAGGATTAGGGCCAGTGGAAGGGGATGCGTCTGAGATTATTAAAGGCACTTCTGCGGGAGCGGTATTCGATTATAAGGAAGTTACAGCGATCGCTGAATACATTCGCCGGATGAAAGAGCAAGATGCGCCACGAACAGATGCAGCGAAAGTTCAGGTTTATGCCCGTGATGTTCAAGCCAAACGCTTATTGAAAGAAATTTTACGGAATTAAGTCTATAAAAAAAGCCGCCCTATAGGGCGGCTTTTTTGTGCTTGTTACTCGTTCTTGATTTATCCGTTGGTACGTTCGCGAACTTGCTTGAAGCCCATCCAAAAAAGTAAGAGTAAGATGATGCCGGAACCTGCATAATTGATTTTTTGTCCGGTGAAGTGAGATTTCGGTGCATATTCGAAAACCACTTCATGTTTGCCTGCAGGTACAGTGAGTCCGCGCAGGAGGTAGTTTACACGTACGTGCGCTACAGGCTCTCCATCTAAAAAGGCTTGCCAATCGTTGCCGGCGCCTTCGTAGAATAGCTCAGAGAATACAATAAATGCATTACCGCCTTCCACACTGTATTCTAAGTACTTCGGATCATAGCTGGTTAAGCGTGCTTTCGCTGGTGCATAGGTCGTTTTGCCCCCTAAATATTCTGTATAGCGCGCATCAATAATCGCAGTATTTTTTGGATTGAAGGCAGTTAAAGCCGCCATCTCCGCATCTGCATTAGGAACCAATTGAATATTCTGGACGGACCAAGCATTACCGCAGGCATCGGGATTGCGTTGTGCTTGAGGCTGCCCGTTTTGTCCTTGAGTGATGATGTATTTCGCATTCAGCATGCTGAAACAAGGGATGTTTTGGTTGTTCAACTGGTTATCGATCAAATCTTGATAACGCTGGAGCTTCGCACCGTGGTAACCACCGACACTTTTGTGGTGGTAGCTGGTATAACTATCGTTGGTAAGGCCGACGGTCGCATTCCAAACACGAAAATGCGGATCCGTATCCCGATTGATAGCTTGATTCGCCGCAGTAGGTGCATATTGCGCTTCCCATTGACGCTGGCTTAAGAAATCTTCACGCTCAATCTGATCTGTAGTGAACAGCCCTAAATCTAATAAGGCAATACCGCCTATAAGCGCTGCGCTACTTAAAAGTTTGAGCTTGCCTGTGTGAAAGAAATAGAGTGCGGCCGCAGCGAGTAAACCAAAGCCAATTGAGGCTAGGGCAGATGAGGTGGCTAAACTGCGACGGTCACCTACTAATTGGTCAATACTAAAACCCTGTTGCGAGAATTGTGAATCGCGGGCGGTCTCAAGGTCCATAACGTATGGCGCTATAAGACCAAATACTACAACGAATCCAGTAAATGCCAGAGCTCCTTTTTTAAGCGCGTCAAAGCGGGCCTTTTTATCAAGCGTGTACCATTGATTTAGTCCAAGGATGCCATAGAAAGGCACAATAAAGAATAAAATGGTTAATGCCATAGAAGGCACACGGAATTTATTGTAGAGCGGAAGGTAGTTGAAAAGGAATGTATTGAATGCATTAAAATTGCTTCCCCAACTCATGAATACAAAGAAAATACTTGAGGCAATGACCCACTGCCTGGTGGCACCGCCTACAACGAAAAAGGCAAGACAGAAAAGGAAGAACATTACGGCACCTACATAATATGCTCCATTGCCCATACTTTCACCGGTCCAGCGCATGAAGGCCGCTCCCATATATTGATTTGCCTGCTGTTCCGCTTGCTTTGCATTCATTCCTTGACCTCGGAAAGCTTGGACCAATTGATCAAAAGTTTCAGTGCCTTTTTTGCTGTAATCGACCATCATGCCACCACCGGCTGCATTTGGAATCACCATCGCTACAGTTTCGTAAACGCCAGTAGACCAGCTCATTGCGTAATCATAGGATAAGCCTCCTTCACCTTGATTTTGATTTTTTTGTGTGAGTTCACTTTTGCCACCGCGCATACTTTCGGAAGTATAGACTTTAGTAGACCACATATTGGCAATGTTTGGTCCTATCGCGAGTACAGCGGCTAACGCCACTAAACCCGTATACTTTGCGAAAGTGGGTAGTGCTTTTTCTTTAGCATACTGTAAAAGGTAAACGACCCAGATGATGGCCATGAAAAGCCCCGCGTAATAGGTGATTTGGAAGTGGTTTCTGTGAATGCTCAATCCAGCGAAAACAGCCATCAGGATAAATGCACGCCAATTTTTCTTTTCAAAAACCAAAAGCAGGGCTAAAATCATCAGAGGAATGAAAGCCGCCGTATTCACTTTTGCATTGTGTCCAGCAGCATAGCCTATGATGAAAAATCCAGAATATCCGTAGGCAAATCCGCCAATAGTACTGAGCCAATGATTTACGCCCATTCCTCGCAGACCGATAAATGCAGCAATCATTAGGTAAAAGATGATATATGTAGAAGAGTTAGTGCCGCCTATGGCGCGAACAGTATCAGTTAAGTATTGAAAGATATTGCCACCGTATTTTGTGCTGATCTGTGTAGCGGGCATTCCGCTAAACATTGCATTCGTCCAAAGCGCTTCTTCGCCTGTTTGTGCTCGGTAGTCACGGATTTCTTTACTTTTTGCATAGCCCAATTTAATATCGTCTTGGTCTAATATGTCGCCGTTAAAATAGGCTGGGCTTAAGAAGGCAACGTTGATACCCAATAGAATAACCATCGGTAAGACCCAGGTCTTCAGTACAGGTAGGTAATTTTTCAAATTCATAATAGCTTTTTGAATCGGGACTCCAAGCTAGTAAAAGTTGTGGAATAATACCGACTTAATACGTTGATTATGCTAGCATTCGTGCGTATTTTCGGTATTCTAATTAGAATACGAAATAATGAACGATCAACCCGCGAACACCATAGGTAAGAAAGAAATAGAAGAACTCCTCACACAAGGTTGTGACGAGCGCGTTCATATTCTACCGGAAAGTGGTTTGAATAAATATCATTTGAACCCTGTTCAATTTGAATCGCTGTTCCAAAGAGGGTCGTGTACCGCGAATGTTTTAACTCGTCGATCGTTCAATGTCACCAAAGCGTTTTTAGGTAAATACGACGAATTAAGCTATGAGAATTTACTTGAGAACCAGGCCAACCGTCTTCGTGCATTGGTGCAAAGTGAGTTTAAAGATCCTTTTGATGTGTACTTTGCGCCATCAGGATCTGATTTAGTCTATTATCCACTGATGTTCCAAATGATGTTAAACCCAAATAAACGGTTACTCAACATAGTCAGTTGTCCGGAGGAATTGGGTTCAGGATCAAAGTTCGCCAGCGAAACTAGATTCTACGCCAACTACAATCAGTTTGGAGATAAAATTGAAAAAGGTGCATTTGTTGATCCAAAGAATACTTCAGAAGTGCACTATCTCGATGCTAGGGATGAAGAAGGAAATATATTAGACCGCACAGGGGCCATTAATGAACTCATTGCAAATAACCCCGATGCTTCGGTAGTAGGTAGTTTAGTTTTTGGGTCAAAGTCCGGTATAAAGGATGATTTAAACGTAATAGATACGGAAAGTGAAACCATGTGGGTGGTCGATTTATGCCAGTTCCGTGTGGATCACTCGCTCATTCATGACTTATTAGAAAAAGGAGTAATGGTTATGCTCACGGGTAGTAAGTTTTTTCAAGCACCTCCGTTCTGCGCTGCCATGCTCGTGCCGCGCAAATGGAGCGAGCGATTGAAGCAGGTTGATGCCAGTGTCATAGAGCCGTATGGTGCGCTCTTTAGCGCATATGATGTGCCATGGTTTATGGAAAACATGCGCGAGCATTTGCCGCAAAAAGAAAATAAAGCGCTTCGTTTACGCTGGGAAATAGCACTAGACGAAATGTCTGAGTACAGCTATTGGTCCACAAAACAGACCGACGACATCATTTCACGTTGGGCATTAGGCGTGATGAGTAAATTGGAAACTTCGACTTCCTTTAAACTCATGCCGGACCAATTAAAAACAAACATGTCCATTATCTCCTTCCAAGTTTGGGTGAATGATCATGCATTAGACAATGACCAGTTAAAAGCGTTATTTAAATCGATTACCACTTCTAGGCATGAAGGCTTTATCGGCGGAAAGGATCGTGTTTTCTTTGGGCAGCCCGTTCAATATGGGGATAAGAGTTTTATCCGGCTGGCCATAGGTGCGTACACCGTACGTGCTTTCTTGGAGAAAGATGCTGTCGATCTAACTAATGACTACCGCTTAATTAGTATTATCGAATCCGTTGCTCAAGAAATGTTTGGTGGAGAATAGATCCTCTATAGATCAAGCGTTAAAATCGCTATTGCCGCAATTAAATGCGGAAGATACTGCTGCAATCGTCGCACACCTGCCCCGATTAAAAGAGCGATTGGCACATTTAAGCGAAGCTATGCCTGGAATGCAACACAGTATTGCAATTAAAACTAATCCGCAGATCGAATTACTTCGAACGCTTGTTTCCTTGGGGTATGGATTAGAAGCGGCCTCTATAGAAGAGGTAAGAAGGGCGAAGGATGCTAGTTGTCCAGTAGATCAGATTGTTTTTGATTCTCCGGTTAAAACTCGTCTCGAAATCGCTGAAGTTGCATATGATACTGGGATGCTTGTTAATGTAAATACGATCGCTGAGCTAGAACGTTTTCCAGCAGATGCTACTTGCGTATTGGGTATACGAATCAACCCGCAAGTCCATGCAGGTTCCCCTGAAATGTTTGATGTTAGTAAGAACGAAAGCAAATTTGGTGTTCCGATCTCGAACCAATCTGAACTTATTCGAGCTGCGATTGATTTTCCAGTAGGCGCGCTACACATTCATAGCGGGTCTCAGATGCAAAATTTAGAGGCCCAAAAAGAGGCACTTATAGGTTTAAGGGATGTGGCTTTAACCATAAACGCAAAGTCTCCAGGAAAAATTCATACGCTTGATATCGGTGGTGGATTGCCATCGGAAGCGATCGAAGGGCAAACTAAAATGACAGCGTACGGTTTAATGATACAGGAGATTTTCCGAGGGACTTCATTCAAATTAGTCACAGAGTTTGGGCAATGGATACATGCGTCCGCGGGATTTTCGATCAGTACTATTGAATACGTTGTTCAGCCTGATCGGGTCTTCGTGCATTTAGGGGCCGATTTTTTTATGCGGGATGCATACACAAAAGCGCGTCCATTTCCTTTGGCTATAATTTCAGCACAGGGTAAATGGCGTGAGGGTAAAGAGCGCCCTTTTGATATTGCAGGTCCATTATGTTTTGCAGGTGATTATCTAGCACACAAGAAAAATTTACCAGGTGATTTAAAAGAAAGTGATTACCTCGTTATCGATGAAACCGGAGCAAATACCTACGCGCTTTGGTCTAGGCATTGTTCCCGTACCGTCCCTTCTTACTGGGCTTGGGATGGAAATTCTATAGTTAAGTGGGCAGAACGCCAAACAATTGTTTTTTAATCTTATTTTTGGAACTCAAGCAGTTATACATGAAGAACACGCTTCTCCTTTTATTCGCATTTTTTTCGCCGGCACTTTTTGCCCAGGTAATGACCGTCACAGTTGATCAGGATGATTTTTTAGTTTGTCCAGATGAAATAGTAGAAGTCGTTGCTGCGCGAAGCACTACGTCGAACAACTCGTTACAATTTGATGGCTCATCAGATTATTTGGAAATACCAAATAACGCTGCATTTAACATTGGAACTACCAGTTTTACGGTTGAATTTTGGGTTTTAGTAAACTCCACTTCAGGGCTTGAGTACCTGTCTGTGTATAGAAATGCTACAGGTCAAGGTTGGGCTATTTGGAAAGATAATTCAGGGAACGTAGGATTTGCTGCTAGAGATGCTGCAGGTGCATACGAATTAATGACAGGTAACATAACGGAAATCGATGACGGGAATTGGCACCACGTGGCTGTGACCTGGAACCGTGGTACAACGACCGCGACACTTTACATAGATGGTGGATTTGAAACCTCGAAAAGTTTCGGTGTCGGCGGAGACATATCGCACACTGGTGATATTACCATGGGATATGGAGTAAGCCCTACGTCAGGTAATCCAAGCTATCTTAATGGCGAAATGGATGAATTTCGAATCTGGAATGAAGAGCGTGCCTCGGGCGATATTCAGACTTATATGAGTACACATTTGAACCCTGCTTCTTTTCCAACGCTTGCAACGAATTTTGACTTCAATGAGTTGACAGATGCGGATGGTTGGGAAGATTGTGCAGCAGGCATTATCGCACCAAACGGTACAACAACGCCTTCTGTAAATACGATGGGTGGACCAGTAATGACATTTAATTTTTCCTACACCTGGACGAACACCTCTGGAAACACACAGAGTGGTAGTATTTACCAAAAAGGGTTTTCTCGCGATGATACTGTTGTTGTCGAAGCAGGTTATTGTAAGTACTTATGTACCGATACAGTCTACATTGCTTTAGCAGAATGTGATACGCTCCCAGATCCAAGAGATGTGGCTGCGGTATTCGCACCTACAGCATTTACTCCAAACGGTGATTCAAAGAATGATGTATATCTCGTTAAAGCGAACGCTATCACGTATTTCGAAATGCAGATTTATAATAGAGACGGTAATATCTTATTCCACAGTAAAGACATTAATACCGGTTGGAATGGTACGTTTAATGATAAGTCCTGTTACGAAGGAGTATATATAGCTCAGATCATGTATCGAGACGTTGACGGCTTAGAATTTATCAAATACGAGCAATTTACCCTAATGCGTTAAGGTTGCGATAGCCGCAAAATAAATGAGCCTCGAGAATTTTCTCGAGGCTTTTTTATTCTGCTGTATTTTGATCCCTTTGTTGTTGAGCGCCAGAGATACTCGCATTTAGTTCAAACCCTATGATAAGGCCAAATGCATTCACGTAGATCCAAAGCAGCATAATCAACAGTGTGCCAATGGAGCCATAGAATTTGTTGTAGGTAGAAAAATTCTCTACATAGAAGCTGAATCCTTGCGAGGAAATGATAATTAAGAACGTGGCCAATAAACTCCCCGCTGAAATAAAGCGCCAGTTTCTAGAGCGCACAGGTCCATAATTATAAACTAGCGAGATGGCTAAAACTATAGTTAGGAGCAGGACGAGCAGTCTGCCCCAGTAAATAACAAATGAGGCATATTCTGCCAGGTATCCTAATTCTACAAGCCAACCCGTAAATCCTTGCGTAAATATCAATGCTACTA
>JAOMWM010000009.1 GCA_028357285.1 Schleiferiaceae bacterium
CCGCTTCGTCGGCGTGAAAATTCAAAATATTCTCTCCTATGAGAATGAATTTATCAATCCCAACTGGTAACATCTCATCGATCAAATCACGTTTCACGCGCATAATATCATTATGCACAGCATCATTCCATTCGCCAAAAAATTCAATAACTACATAACCTATTGCGTAATCGACAAAAAGGATTTTTAGGTAAAGTGTTTCACAACCTATACTGTCCCATTGCGGATGTATGACGTGATCAAAAATTTGATCCGTAAAATGTACCTCACTATTGAAGTAACCGTAAAGCGGACTTTGCGGATCTTCATTCGCTTGATACAAATGGCGCCAATTGTAGTAGGGTTCTATAGTGTGCACTGAAAAAAAATTAGTGAATGTATTCTTAACAAAATTGGCTCAACATTGTTAGCTTTCCAACAGAAAATTACCCCATGTCTGTATTTACCATCACCGGCGCAACTGGATCTGTAGGCCGAGCAATCATACAAACGCTCCAAAGTGAATCGCATGAGATACGCGTACTGAGTACGCGGAAATCAGTTGAGATCAAAGGCGTATCCTCATTTTACTGGAATCCAGCGACTAATGAAATAGATCAAGACGCTTTGATGGGTGCGGATTACCTGATCCATCTTGCGGGCGCCACAGTAAGTAAGCGCTGGACACCTGCTTACAAAAAACTGATTATGGACAGCCGCGTTGAAGGCACGCAGCTTTTACTCAGTGCTACGAGCCGTTTGAAAACGCCACTTAAAGCAGTCATTAGCGCCTCCGCCATTGGTTACTACGGTAGCGATTTAGAACGTTTAATGTCGGAAGAAGATGTACCTGCTGACGACTATCTCGCAGCAGTGACGAAAACATGGGAGTCTTACACAAAGAAGTTCGAATCGCCGCAAACTAGAAGCATTCAGCTTAGAATAGGTATAGTTCTAGATCCCGGTGAAGGAGTGTTGGGCCGATTAGAACCGCTGGTAAAATTCGGACTTGCAGCGCCACTAGGTTCCGGAAAGCAATGGAGCAGTTGGATTCATATTGAAGACCTCGCCCGTATGTTTGTTTATGCAGCTACACAATCCCTAGCAAGCGGACCTTACAATGCCGTGGCAGCGGCCCCTGTCACGAACAAACAGCTCACCAAAGCCCTATGTCGCGTAAACAAGCGGCCTATGCTTCCCATTGGTGTCCCTCCATTCGTGTTGAAAGTAATGCTTGGTCAGATGGCAACACTCGCTTTAATGAGTCAAAAAGTCAGTGCTGATAAAATAGTAGCTACCGGCTTTTCATTTACCTACGCATCGGTCGAAAAGGCATTAAAAGCCTTATACAGGCATTAAAAAACCCCGAACTTTTCAGGACGGGGCTTGCTTTGAACTATGTTAGGGATAGTTTAAGCATTCGTTGCCGACACATTGATTGCCAATTCTATACTGTGGTCGATCAAGTCTTCTTTTAAAGTTTCTGCGATTGTTGCATCCTCTTTGTCGTGGAATTTAACATTCCATTTCGTGCGGTCAATTGAGAATGTCGGCGCAGTAAATTGTACCGTACCCTCTTCTACTATTACATTCGCTGGAAACTCAATACTATTGGTAATTCCACGGATGGTTAGGTTACCAACTACTACCGACGACGCCTCATCAGTTGCCTCTTCACGTACTTCAACGATTTCGAAAACTGCCGTTGGAAAGCTATCTACAAAAAAGAAATCTTGTGACTTAAGGTGGCCTTCTAAATAACCACGTTTGCCTTCATCCTCAATATCCTCGTTTGAGATACTGTTCATGTCTATGTTAAAAGTACCACCTACGAGCTTATCCTCAGAAACTGCGAAAGTACCCGATTGTACACCAATAGTACCCACATGTTCGGAAGCTACAAAAGATTTGAATCCGCGCCATTTAAGGTAAGAGCCTTCAACTAATTCGTAATCAGTAGCTTCAGTAATTACTTCTACCTCTTGCGCTTCTCCTGTGACTGCTTCGTCTGCTTTTGTACCGTTTGAACAGCTTACAGCAATGATTGACGCTGCAACTAAAATTGCGATTTTTTTCATTTAATTTATTATAATTTAGGTTGTCTAGAGTTAACTCAGAATCCACTTTATTGTTTAAACAACTATCTGATTAATTTTCAACAGCTCTTATTAGATGATTATTGAGAAAAGTGTTTTTTGCGCAGGCGGATAGCCAAAACACTGACAATCAGAGTAATACTGCCAGCCAACAGGTATGGATAGGAGTAATGAAACCCGTAGGCCGCTCCGCCAATAGCAGGTCCTAACACACGAGCTAATGAACCCACACTTTGATTAGTGCCTAAAATTTTTCCTTGGGCATCCTTAGGCGCAAAACTGCTCAATAAAGAACTCACAGTAGGAGTCAAAAGCGCATTACCCAATGAAAGTAAGGTTAAACAAAACAATTCAAGGCCAAATAAATCAGTAGGCACAAAAGGCATTCCGAAAAGCCCTAAGGACACTAAAATAGTCCCGAACACCAAAAGATTGCGTTCCCCAAACCAGGTATTGAATCTCCCTATCAGGCCGCCCTGAATGATCACAGCCAATAAACCGATGTAGGCGAATGTATAGCCTATGTGCATTTCAGATAAGCCAAAGTGCTCTGCCCATAAGAGTGTTGAGGTGATTTGCATCATGCTAAATCCTAAGATGTAGACAAAATTTATCGTGAATAGCGCACTCACTTCAGGAGTCGATTTAAAGCGGATAATGTCTTTGAATGGGTTGGGGAATAATTGGCTTTGTGTGGATTTCTCTTTCAAGGTTTCTCCTAGGAAGAACCAAGCAAGAATAAAATTCAAGCCGCTCAAACTGGCCGCAAAATACCCTACTCCCGCAACGCCAAAATATTCATTTAATATCCCGCCTAAAGAAGGCCCGAAAATGAATCCAAGACCAAAGGCAGCGCCAATAATTCCGAATGCTTTCGTCCTGTTTTCTTGTGGAACAACATCACTTATATACGCTTGTGCAACGCTCAAGTTCGCGGCTCCAAATCCTTTCATGAGACGCGTAACAAACAGAAGCCAGAGTACAGTAGCATTCGCAAAGAGAATGTAAGCTACCATCATAATTAAAATACTCGTGAGCATAACAGGGCGTCGTCCGTAACGGTCGCTCAATCCGCCCCAGAAACTAGCGAACAAAAACTGCATTATACTAAAAGAGGCGCCTAACAATCCTACCATCGCATCCGTTGCACCCAAATCTTTAGCGTAAATCGGCAAAATCGGAATGATCAGCCCAAACCCCATCAAATCAAGGAATATGGTCAAAAAGAGAACTGCTAAAGCCTTATTTTTCATCCTTGTCGGGTACTACAGATTTAACTTTTATACCACTTTGCAGCAGGCTGTATTGACATAATTCGCGCGCCGCAAAGACTTCTGCGAATATGGCCTTAGCTTCTTCTTCAAACTGTCGCTTGTCCGTGTAACGTGCGCTATAATGCCCGATAAGTAAATGCTTCGCACCTGCCTCAACAGCAACCTGAGCAGCCTGAGCAGCGGTACTGTGCATCGTTTGCTTAGCTCGTTCATTCTTATCTTCACAGAAGGTACTCTCATGATAGAGTAAATCTACCCCTTTCACGTACTCAGCAGTATCAGGGGTATACATAGTATCCGAAGCAAATGCATACGACAATGGTGGTAGCGGATCAAAGGTGAGCAGGTCATTCGAGACTTCTTTTCCTTCATCACTAGTCCAATTTTTACCTTCTTTAATCCAATGGTAGTCGCAGACGGGGACTCCATGTGCATCTGCCGCCGCTTTATTTAAAGATCGTTTTAACGTCTTTTCCTTAAACAAGAAACCCGTAGTTGCTATCCTGTGCTTTAATGGAAAACTAGAGATGGTATAAGAATCGGTTTCAAGCAATACTTGCGGCACTTTATGCTGTGTCACTACGAAATGCATTGGATATGATGTAAAGGTTCCCGCAGCCCTAAATTGAGTAAGTACGATATCTTTTAGTTTAGGCGGCCCATAAATGGTGAGGGGCGAAGTACGTCCCAATAAATGAAAGGTACTTAACAACCCGACCAATCCAAAAAAATGATCTCCATGAAGGTGGGAAATAAAAATATGATTGATTCTAGAAAACTTCGTTTTTGATCTTCGTAGCTGTTTCTGTGTGCCTTCTCCACAATCAATTAAGAAGTAATGCTCGCGCATTTTAAGCAACTGCGCAGTGGTATATTGATTTGACGTGGGCGTTGCACTTGCTGCCCCTAAAATGATCAAATCAAGGCCCATATTTAGGCCTTACTTAATTTACGCTTCTCCGCAAGTAGATATAATACGGCCATGCGAACCGCTACACCGTTTTGAACCTGATCCAAAATAATAGAATGCTCACTATCCGCAACTTCCGATGTAATCTCAACTCCTCTGTTTACTGGTCCAGGGTGCATCACGACTATCGGTTTTTCAAGAGCATCTAAATGTTCCATTGTAAGACCGTATTGGGCACGGTACTCTGCAATGGAGGGGAAGTATTTTAGGTCTTGACGCTCATGCTGAACACGCAACATATTCGCAACATCGCACCATTCAATAGCTGTCTGAAGATTGTGTTCAACCCTTATACCTAGGGTATGCATGTATTTCGGTACCAGTGTTGTGGGCCCACAAACCATTACCTCAGCACCCATCTTCTTTAACAAAAGGACGTTCGAAAGTGCCACTCGACTATGTACGATATCGCCGATGATGGCAACCTTAGTACCGTTTAATGTTCCGACTGCCTCACGAATTGAAAAAGCATCAAGCAGTGCTTGTGTTGGGTGTTCATGTGCGCCATCTCCTGCATTGACAATGGATGCATCAACGTGCTGGGCTAAAAACTCGCCCGCACCTGGATTAGGATGTCGCATCACGACCATATCTACTTTCATAGATAGTATATTATTCACTGTATCGACTAAAGTCTCGCCTTTCTTCACCGAAGAAGAGGCCGCAGAAAAATTAACAACATCAGCGCTCAATCGCTTTTCAGCCAATTCGAAACTCAACCGTGTTCGCGTCGAGTTCTCAAAGAATAAATTCGCGACCGTTATATCTCGAAGGGTCGGGACCTTTTTAATAGGTCGGTTAATGACCTCTTTAAACTCTGTTGCTGTATCGAGAATGAGCTGGATATCCTCTGCATTGAGGTGCTTTATACCCAGTAAGTGATTCACAGATAATTCGCTCATTATTCGGGATCCGTTAGTAGTACTGCATCTCTTCCATCTACTTCTTCCCAGAGAACTTCAACACGCTGTGAGGCGATCGAATCGACTTGACGGCCTTTGTAATCTGGTTGTATTGGGAGGTCACGCGAAAATCTTCGATCTATCAACGTGAGTAATTCCATTTTCGCCGGTCTACCGAAGCTCAGGATGGCATCCATCGCCGCCCGAATACTCCGCCCCGTGTAAAGGACATCGTCTACAAAAACGACATTTTGATCTTCTACCAAATGATCTATACGCGTTTTATTCGGCTGTAAATGACCTGGACGTCGTCTGAAATCATCTCTGTAGAAGGTAATGTCTAAGACACCGGTTCGCACACCTTGCACTCCGTAAGTACTTTCTAGTAGCTTTACAATGCGATCGAGAACCTGTACACCGCGCGGTTGCATTCCTATGAGAATGGAATTAGAGAAATCACCATGATTTTCAATCAACTTACAACACAAGCGGTTTAACGCTATGTTTAGTGCTCTGGCGTCGATGATTTCCCTTTTGCTCATGCTGCAAATTTACTCATTAATACTTAGCTAGAGTAGCCTCCAAATCAATACCACCAAAATTCCCACTGCTCATGAGCGCCATGGCATTAATATTGTGCGGATTTTCAAGAGCCGATCGAAGCGATTCGGAAGAATCAAATACGCGTACTCCAGCACCAAAAGCCGCTTCAACATCTGCTTTACTGAGTGCAGGCAGTTTTTTGTGCGCAACTGCGTCGGGACTAAAATAGACCCAAGCCTCGTCCGCATCGTACATAGTCCCTTTGTACTGAGGTAAAAATTCAGGATTCAAACTACTAAAGGTGTGTAATTCTAACACTGCACGTACCGTTCCGAACTGCTCTTTAAGAGCTTTGACACAGGCCTCAACTTTACTGGGTGCATGAGCGAAATCGCGGAACACTTTAACCTGACTTCCGGTTTTAAAGACCTCCATTCGATTTTGTGCCCCAGTGAAACTTAAGATTGCATCGTAGAACTCGTCTTCTTGCACGCCCATTTCTAAACAAATCCAGCGCGCAGCCTCCAGATTACTGAGATTATGTTCCCCGAATATCTGTAGGGGCATCATGCCTTCCTCCGTGTCAATAAAGGTCTGACCGTCCGCTATCTCAAAACGGGGTAGGTTGTAGCTAAATGTTTTAACCGGAGCGCTAGTTTCCTCTACGAGTTTTACCAATTCCGGATCGCGCTCGTTATAAATTAATGCGCCACCAGGCTCTATGGTATCGAGATAGGTACGGAACTGGTCCACGTAAGACTCAAAGGTGGGAAACACATTAATGTGGTCCCATGCAATACCGGTGATGACGGTAATATTTGGACGATATAAATGAAATTTAGGACGACGATCAATAGGCGAGCTCAAATACTCATCACCTTCCATGACCATAAATTCACTGCCACTTTCTAATTCTACCATACAATCAAAACCTTCCAGTTGAGCACCCACCATATAGTTAGTCGGCTGTCTCACATGATTCATCACGTGAAGCACCATGGCTGTGGTCGTAGTTTTACCGTGTGATCCGGCAATGACCACACGTGTCATGGATTTACTTATTTCGTAAAGGAATTCCGGATATGAGAAAATGGGCAAATCTAATTCCTGCGCTTTGGCCAATTCTGGATTATCCTCACGCGCGTGCATCCCCAGAATAATGGCATCGAGTCCATCATGGACCTTTTCTGAATACCAACCTTCAACCTCAGGTAGTAATCCTTTTTGCGCAAGTCGACCGCGAGATGGCTCAAAAATTTGATCGTCTGAACCAGTGATGGTATGTCCGCCATTGTGAAGGGCAATGGCCAAATTATGCATGGCGCTGCCTCCAATGGCTATGAAATGAATAATCATGTTTTAATCTTCGAAGTATAAATTACCAAATCGGATTTTAGATCCGCGCAAAGATAGCAGTATCGCGCCGTCGTAGCCGTCATTCGCCAATCTCGATTGACGCGGTGCTACTCTAAATTTCTGACGCTTATTTCGATTTAGCACATTATAACGCATGGACGCATCATGCCCCAATGTTACCATGACAAGGTTCCCTGCTTTCGCATTCGTTATACGCTTAAGATTCTTTTTTCCCCAGCGTTTCGCGTTCTTACGGTGATCATTGTATAAAAAATGTAAACCTTCATCATTCAGCAACATCGTATAACCTAAAAAGTAACCGCCATCATTCATTGACGTCTGTTTCTTAGGAATGTGTGCATACCAATCCACATCACCAGATTTGTCTATGCTTAGTACAATAATATCATTGTAGTAATAGTAATAGTTAGTCGTGGTCTGACCACGCTGACCCTGCGTCGTTCGTACGACTACCTCATAATCTTCTGCCACCACATAGGCACCTCCATCTGGCCTAGAAACAAACTGGCGAAAGACAAAATTTCTTCGAATGCCTTTACCACGCTTCGCTCTGTATTTATTGAACTGAGCTACAAAATCAGGAGCAAATTGGTTGAGGTTTGAAGACACAACTTCTCCTTTTTCCTGGTCAAAAGCTAAATACAATGCACCGTCCATGTCCCATATGTTTCTCCTCCCGTAAAACCCGGAAATGGCCATTTGTCCATCTACTAAATCACATTCAATACCTAAGCTTTGAACGCGTACATCCTGTAATCCTAAATCGAATTCAACCACTTCGCTAATCCCACTCTTGTCTGTGACCCTCATGAGTTTGTACTCTAGGTCTCGATTGTTCGACATCGTTATGTTGGGACTATTATCGTAATAACTCAAAATAAATACTTCACCGGCATTTGACACTTCGAAGTCCATGATGCCAAAGTTCCTATCTCGATAGGATAATTCGACATCTGCATTCCAAAGCTCCTCCAATTCGCTATCAAAAATTCGTATGTAAAAATTTTCAGTAGAATTGCGTTCGTATGGTGGATTTGTAAAAATTGCAATCTTAGAACGGTCTTTAGATAATTGAATATCGAAATCACCACGAGCCCTACGTCGACTGTCGAGCACCTCCATTACTTTGACTTCACTTAAGGTCGCGTTTGAATCAAGGGTGCGACATAGCAAATAACGCTGATCCGCCTGCCTGTCGTAACTCTCATAGAAGAGGTATTGTGTTTCTCCAATAATTACACTAGTCTTATAATCAACGCGTCGGCCCCTCCATTCCCAACGTGCATTTTTAATGAGCCAATTCTCGCCCAAATCATAACGGTCGTAATAGGCAAAATATTCATTTCGCGAAGACCCCAGCAAAGATGCGTTAGCAGTCTTGTAGGTGTAAAAACCTTTATCACCTACTTGGAGTAATCGATCAAATTTCGCGGAGCGAGTTGAATATTCCGGACTCCACTCCAAAATTGGATATGAACCTTGCGCCTGAGCATTGGTTATTATAAAGAAAGAAACTATCAGCGTGAAGACGCCTTTTTTTAAACACAGCATAAGCGTGGGGTGAACATTTTTTGTAATTTAACTCTGTTGAAGTCAAGATACAGCACCCCTACTAGATATCTACCATATGAAGAGATTTATTTACAGCCTTATCACAGTCCTAGCATGGTCCCTGAGCGCCGATGCACAGACCGTGATTGTACGTAAGCGGGACCTCAACACTGCCCAAGGAGCAGGTACTATAAGTAGCAGTATATCTTCCAGCTCACTTTCAACGAGCGGTAGTTTGTATTACAGCAGGTACAACCACGGTATTAAACTTAGTCCAACAGCCATGTTGGCCGGAGACATCCCTATTTCTTACGAACATAAAGTATCGGACTACATGAGCGTGGAAGCAGGTATTGGCGTAACCACATTCAATATAACAGAGGAAGCCATTCGAGGCTACAGTATGAGACAAGACGGGCAAACGCAAAGCAAGCTTGGATACAGCGGAAATATTAACATGAAGTTTTTTCCGGAAGGCAATGCGTTCGAAGACGGCTATTACATTTCGTACACCATGGGCCATCGGAATTACGCGCAGGATTTCTACACAACCACCCCAACAGGTATAGATACTACGGTTAATGAAGGTTTCAATTGGACCGATTTTGGATTTACAGTAGGCTATCAAAGTCGACCTTCAGAACGAATGATTGTAGACTGGTTCATCGGCGGTGCTATCCGTCAAAAGCAGCGTAGCACCTCAGATTATGTGGAAGCCTTCGATCCTGTATCAGGTATTTTTACGGGGGAATACCAACTCATTGACTCAAAAAATGCTACACCTGCCATACTTGGAGGAATGAAAATTAGCATTTTATTCAGGTAAAATCGTTTGTAATGAGTTTTTCAATATTGCCGTTGAAACTTACTGCACACTCAAACTGAAGGCAGCGGGCAGGTTATCTGAGAGCTTCACCGCAATATCATAATCATCGACCATAGAGTGTGTCATCGTCTCCGTATTTAAACTTACTCCTGAATAGAACGCGGCAAGATCAAAGGTCAGTACTAAATGAGCCCCCGGTTTTATGGATGCGTCGATTTCTTTAGTCCGATACAATGCGTTTTTTCCTGTGTGCCAAGCTAAAAGCTGGTCATCGGCCCCCAAAATTCCTGATGCATTTACTCTTCCGTCAATTTTAAAGAAACGATACATGGTTGCCCATGACCAGTACATTGCATTCGAACTGGAAAGCGGATGATCAGAAGCGAATGATGTGGGATCTTGAATATTATTAATGGAGTCTACACCCATGCCAAAGCTGAATCTGTCAACTTTTTTGGTCAACGGTAGAACATAATGCATCGAAGCACTATCCTGTGCATTGACGAAAACAACAGGTTCTTTCACCTCATCTCCAAGCGTGATTTGACTTAAGTAAAAATGAATCAATTCAAATTTAATTGCCGTATCCCCTTTTGTCAGTGATTCACCTATTTGGAAAGGGACCCCATTATGTTCAAGATTGATTTCCAAAGTAACCTCTTGCTCTCCTCCTCCACATGAAGTAAAAAGCAGGGTTAATGGCAGCAGTAAAAAAAGGAGTAAACGCATGTAGCAAAGAGTATTTATAGTTTAAATACGAACTCACTACTAACGTTGTCTCTTAAGATTTTAGCTAAATCGTAATCCGATGCATCCGCTGGGTCACTATTGATAATATTCATTGTGGACGGACTTAATCCAATGAGACTAAAGATTCCAGAAAAGAAATTATCGACGTCAATATCCATCACAATAAATACATCCTTGTTTGAGCCAACATTAAAATTGCGGTTTTCACTTTTCATCACAATCAAATCCGGAGTAGCAAAACGCCAATTAAAGTTTGCCTCCGGCGTCGTGAATACGCTGTCCGCTGGATTAAAAATTCGACCTTCGATTTGAAAAAAGCTATGACCAATATCACTACCATTCCATACCAAGCCTGTGCTTAGAGGATTAGTAGGGTCTAGTTGCTCAGGAGCAGTAAAAGCGCGTGCGCTATCCAATCCTATGTTATACTCTAGGCTACCATTGTAGTTTCCTGAAGGCAGATAAGCGAGTTTCACTTCTGAATTTCCTATCAAATCGATCATAGTCAAGTCACTCTCTGTAAAAGTGGTATCCTGTTCGTCATAGCTCACGAAGCGTGCACCGCTGAGTGTAACGTAGATATGATCAAATTTTACTAAATCGCCATTGACCTCATATACCGTTGAGGTGTCAATGATCGCGCCGTCATAATATTTATAGGCACGTATGTAGATATTTCTATTATCTAGCGCTGTAGGATCAACGACTGGAATAGGATCTTCACATGCTGTAAACAGCGTCGACAACAGTACTAAGGCAATTAATTTTTTCATTCGTCTTTAATTTTCAAAAATTCTGGCGCTTGTTCAATAGCAACCATGATTTCATCTAACAGTTCATTATTGGATTTTGAAAAATCCAATTGTAAAGGTTCCTTAAAGGTAATGTTTAACAGGTTACCATTGCTCTTCACAAACATACCCGTTTTATCGAAGGCTCTTCGAAAGCCGTCTATCACAACAGGAACCACCACTGGCTTCAATTCTTTGATCAAATGGACCGTTCCTCGCCTTCCTTTAACAAAGGGTCTCGTTGTACCTTGTGGAAAGGTAATGGTCCAACCGGTTTCCATCGCCCGTTTAATATTCTCAATGTCCTTTGGATCTACTGCACGGTTCACATTCTTGCCTGCCTCACGCCACGTGCGCTTAATGCTTACACTCCCAGCATACTGCATAAGCTTAGGTAAAATTCCCTTTTTCATGGTTTCGGCTGCAGCGACGAAAAACACATTGAGTTTGGGACGAAAAAGTGTGTGAAATGGGACACTGTTGTAACGGCCATTTTCTGCAGCGTTAAATACTTGATACATAGCGCTAACATCTGCAAAATACGTTTGATGGTTTGAAACAAACAAAACCCCTTGATCCGGAAGCGTACGCAATTTATCCGCACCTACAATCCGTGTGCTGTTAATTCGAAAGAATCGGTACCAAGTAATTAAGCCAAACACAAAAATCACCGTCCGCTTAATGAGCAGATTGTAACCAAAGCTATCACGCTTGAATGGATTTAAGTGCATGCAATTATTGTTTCAGGACGGCAAATATACTGCTAAGAAAACAGAGCGCTGAGCTCCCCAAGAATCATTGCTGTTGCACCCCAAATTACTTCGCCCTGCCAATGAAACGCAGGCACGCTTAAAGTGCCATATTTCGTCATTACCTCAGCATCGCGTAATATGGATCGATCACATATTCTAGTCAACGGAATAGACAGCGTATAAGACACTTCTTTTTCTTCCAAGACCAATTCTGGTAGCGCTGGACTATAGGTCACGTAAGGTTCTACATAAAAATTTGAGGGCGGGATATAGATCCAACTCAATGCCCCTATAGAAAGTAATTCCTCCTTACGCAGTCCAACCTCTTCAAAAGCTTCACGATACGCAGTATTCTCGAGAGTATGATCGCCTTCTTCAAACTTTCCACCAGGAAAACTAATCTGACCACTGTGAGTACCATCGTATTCCGGACGTTTCATAAGTAATACCTCAATCCCATCAACTCCTTCAAAAAGATGCACTAGCACACCTGCCCTTTTCGGGTTTTTAGACGCTACGGTTTCCAACTTTAGTGAGTTTCTGTAAGAAGGCATCAGTAGTTGATGCCCTTTAATACCGGGGAGCGGTTGTTTAAAAACTGTTTTTAGGTCAGAAAGGGTCATATTCCTAAAGGTAGTTCAGGAATTTTGCGCAGGATAAAAAGAGACGGTATCTTTGTTTTCTATCATAATTACCCTTTAATAGAACATGACTATAACCCAATTCAAATATATCGTTGCAGTTGATAACCATCGACATTTCGCAAAAGCCGCGGAAGCCTGTTTTGTCACGCAACCTACTTTAAGCATGCAGATTCAAAAGCTTGAAGAGGAATTAGACATTCTCATTTTTGACCGTTCAAAGCACCCCGTTGTACCTACACCTTTAGGCGTGCGTCTCATTGAACAAGCACGAAAGATTCTACACGAAAGTGCCGTAATGGAAACAATGGCCAAACGTATTAAAGGGTCTTATGAAGGAATACTGAGCTTAGGTGTTATACCCACGGTAGCACCAAGCTTACTGCCGCGATTTATACCTGAATTCAAAGCAAAATTCCCTGACATCACTCTAAAAATTGAAGAGCTTAAAACAGAGGACATGATTGACGCTTTACGCAAGGATAAGATCGATGTGGGTATAGCGGCTACACCTTTAGATGAAAGAGGCATTGTTGAAGAACCACTGTACTGGGAACCATTCATGGCGTTCGTGCCAGATTACCATCCCATGAAAAATGATGAGTTTTTATTAGCCTCAGAAATTAATGTGAAGGATCTATTGCTCTTGAACGAGGGGCATTGCTTTAGAAATAGTGTATTGAAACTTTGTCAAGCCAATGTGCAAGAAACACAAGGATTGCAAATGGAAAGTGGAAACTTTGACACCTTGGTAAAATTGGCCCATAGAGGTATGGGGATGACATTATTACCTTATTTGACCGCCATAGACTTAGACGTGAAATATAAGTCAAGCGTAAAACCAATCGCTACCCCTACTCCAGGCCGTGAAATCAGCTTACTTTATGCAAGAACGCAACTTAAAGTAGAATGGATTGAAGCAATGGGCGAATTAATTAAGGTACATCTTCCAAAAAAAGTGCTTTCTAAACCTGATCAGATCGTTAGCCCATAAACTGGAAGAACCAAGTCAAAACAAAAAGCAAAATCACAGAAAGTAGATTTAATGCAATCCCGCGATAAATCATATACGACATGCTCAAACTGCCCGTTGAGAATACAATGGCGTTTGGAGGTGTAGCCATAGGAAGCATAAACGCACAACTCGCACCAAGGACCAGCGGAAGAGATAAAGCATAAAAATCTAACCCCAAGGCTGTGGCCAATGAAAATACTAAAGGAAGTAAGGCGCTCACGAGTGCCATATTACTAAGTAATTCAGTCGCAAAAACCCCTAATAGCGCCATAACTAACAGCCATATCGCAAATGGAATTCCTTGTAAAGATTGTAATTGATCCCCTAACAGCACAAACCACTCACTGGCCTGTAATGTACCTGCCAATGCCAATCCGCCTCCGAAAAGAAGTAAAATCCCCCACGGTAAGGCTTTCGTATCCCCCCAAACCAAAATACTTTTCTCTGAGCCATCCAACATCGCAAATAAGAGTACGGCAGCTCCTAATGCGATACCTGTATCCGACCATTGTATAACGGGAATCCATACACTTAAATAAGGTCGGAGTATCCAAAACATTGCTGTTAGAGCAAATACCATCGCCACACGGCGCTGTGCAGTTGACAATGTACCTAACCGACTCCATTCATCTTTCAACCAGTTACGCGTGCGCGCTTCTTCAGATGGTGAAAGCTCATTATGTCCTAAACCCCTGCGTAGAATCGAATAAGCTATTGTGCCTAACAGCGTACTCGCGGAAAGCCCGATCGGCAACCATTCAACGAAACCGATTTGACGGTTCAATTGCTCACTCATAAAGCCGGCGAAAATCATGTTTGGCGGCGTCCCGATTAAAGTAGCCATTCCGCCAATATTTGCTGCCCAAGCCACACTGAGAAGAATAGGACGAGCCAATTTATCACGCTGCTCCGGCTCCAGTATAGCTATTACACTTGAGGCTATAGGCAACATCATAATGGCAGTTGCTGTATTTGATATCCACATGGACATGAATGCTGTGGCTAGCATAAAACCTGCGAGTAATTGATGGTCCTTTGTGCCCGTTTTACGTAAAATCCAAAGCGCTATTCTATAATGGAGTTCCGTCTTTTCCAACGCCAAGGCTAAGACAAAACCGCCGAAAAAGAGATAGACTAAGGGATGTGCATAATACGCCGCTAAAGATTTCGCCTGAGCAATTTCCAACGCAGGGAATAAAACTAAAGGTAATAATGCCGTAACCCCTAAATGCACCGTTTCTGTAATCCACCAGATTAGCATCCACAGTGCGATACCTAACAACCAATATTGCGGTTGAAAACCGCCCAAAGCAGCTGTAAGAATGGCGGAAAGAGGACCGGCAAGGCGAATTATAGGTGTAACTTTGTTCATCTAAACGAATAGCGCATGAAATTAGTCTTTGCGACGCATAACCCGGGTAAGTTACAAGAGGTTCGTGAATTATTAGCACCCCATTACGAGGTAATTGGATTAACCGACCTTGGAGATCATGAAGAAATAGAGGAAACCGCACAGTCCTTAGAGGGCAATGCATGGATCAAAGCTCGAACGGTTTGGCAGAAACACAGATTATCCTGTTTTTCGGACGATACTGGACTAGAAATTGAGGCCTTGAATGGAGCTCCAGGAGTTTTTAGCGCACGATTCGCAGGCCCTGAGAAAGACCCACAAGCAAATATGGACAAAGTCCTTCATGAACTTAGAGACCAGAAGAATCGCGATGCGCGGTTTAGAACCGCAGTGGCACTGGTACTTAACGGTAATGAATATCTTTTTGAAGGAACCGTAAATGGAGTAATTACTACTTCACAGTCTGGCGCTAAAGGCTTCGGTTACGATCCGATCTTTTCGCCAAACGGTTTTAGCAGCACCTTTGCAGAAATGGATGCACCGACGAAAAATGAGATCTCACACCGGGGTCTAGCCATTAAAAAATTGGTTGCATTTTTGAAAGCGAACTAGTCTTCCTCTGCTAAATCCTGCGGGCGAGAAAAGAAACTAAAATTGACATGACCGTAACGGCGATGGGCGAAAAATCCGGGTAAATGACTCAAATCTGTTTGATCACTGTGCTCAAGAATTGCCTCACCGCCCTTACGTAAAAGTCCAAGATCAATAATAGACTTCGCTAAATCTTCATAGCGCTCCCAATCATATGGTGGATCTGCAAATATGAGGTCAAAACTAGTTGAGGCACGACGAACATACTTCAGTGCATCTGCCTGAACTACATGTATACCTGCATCCAACGCTTCTGAAGTCGCTGTGATAAACCGAGCGCAATTTCTATTTTGATCGACTGCAATTAAATCTACCGTACCCCGCGAAGCAAATTCATAGCTGATGTTACCTGTACCAGAGAAGAGATCTAAAACACGAGTTTCTTCAAAATCGAACCGATTGTTTAAGACATTAAATAAACTTTCTTTTGCAAAGTCAGTGGTCGGTCGTGTGGGTAAGTTTTTCGGAGCAGTAATTCTTTTACTGCGCCATTTTCCGCTGACAATCCTCATAAACGAAGGAGGTTAGCAAAGGCTACGGCATCAAAATCGGATAAAGCAGAACTGATTTTTGCCCATTGCTGGGTTTTGAATAACTGTAGGTTAGCAAAATACGGCTCTAAGACAGACTTATAGGCACGCGCAGAGTAACCACTCAACTCAACTTCTGTTGCTGCTCGATCCCATCCTAGCTGCTCTGATACATTCCCTAAATGATACATTAATTCGGACTCGTTACTGCAAGGAAAGCTATTGACTACCTGCCATTTATTTGCTGATCCAGCAAAAATCTGAACACTGTCTGCGTAAACATGAACCCAAAGCTTAGGGCTCGAAGTTGGTTTTATTCGTTCCAATTGAATGGCCCAATTGTGCCTGCAAACTAAAGTATCGCTTTGACTCAAGCGAAAATCGGATTCATTTAAATAAGATAAAAACGTCATGGAGTTCACAGAACTTAAATCCATAAAATTCGCTTTCTGACCTAAAACTTTGGCAGTCCACTCCGGTACTTCACCTCCGCTCATAATTTCCGGAATCAGAACAGTATGTGGGGCTTCAATGGCATAGAGTACTTCGCCTGGTAATTCTTGAAATCCAGCAAGAACGTCTGCTATGGGACTTTCTCCCCAAGATGAACGAGGATGAAAGCCGAATAAATAGACCTGGCGTGTAGTTGTATGACGCACTAAAAAAGAAAGTCCATCCTGTTGGAACAGGATGGACAATGTGCTCTCACCTGCCTTCGCGTTTGCGAAAGCTGGATCTAGATTATTCTGACTTACAGTAAGTGTTTTCGTAGTTACCACTGATGGTAGGTTCTGTTAATGAGCCAATGGTTAATGCTTCATTCGCGACTTTACTGAATGCTTGAGGATAACTATCCTTGACATCTGCAAAAACAGTCGCATAGGGAGCACTTACCTCAAAGGTAGCAACATCAACGGCATTTTTATTAATCTTGCCCGCGTTCATTGTAAATAAACTGTCTGTACCAGGTATTCTCAGCATCGTTTGAGCATCAAAACCATCACCGAACAATTGCACTGCAACAGGCTCTTGACCTAGCACTCGTAGCATTACGGAATCCTTATTCATTTCCTTTTGGTACACTTTATCGTAGTACATGAAGCTAGTATCCTTGCGCTCGATAATGTTAATCACACCTGTATCTACAAACGCAACGAGTTCATTAATATCAGAACAGAACGCGCCGTTTTCGGTTTTGAAGGCCAATTGCGCCTCGCGAATGTTTTCAAGTTTCTCCGTAACATCACAAATTCTCACGCGCTCAATACGCTGGAATTTAATGGGTTGCATGATGCTGTTGTAAATACGGTACGTGAAGTACGTCGAGAGAAGGATGAGAACTACTTTAATTCCTAGTTGTACCTTTGAATTCATGGGTCTTAATCAACAATTAATGCCCAAAACTACAATAATTTTCAATTGCAATCACCTCAAAATACATATGTCGATCTGAAAGGCTTTTTTCCTTTCGATCCAACGAATGATCAGGACCAATTACTTCGGAAATTAGCGGTATACCTGAGCATTCGTCGCATTCAACCGGAGGTAATGATTATTAAAGGGTATGCGGGTACAGGAAAGACTACGCTACTGAAAAGTGTGGTAGCCGTCCATAAAAAGCATACACGAAAAGTAAAGTTGATGGCACCTACGGGTCGTGCAGCCAAAGTGTTAAGCGGCGCTACGGGCTTTGCAGCAAACACCATACATCGAAGCTTATACCGTCCTAAAGTGAGCTCAGGCGGCGCAGCGACTTTTGTTTTAGCGAATAATCCGAACAAGAACACCACCTTCATTGTGGATGAAGCAGGTTTGATCAGCACCCAAAGAGACCGTTCTTTAGGCGACCATTCGCTTTTAGAGGACTTATTACAATACGTTTTCGAAGATGCTTCCAACCATCTGATATTAGTTGGAGACCCCGCACAGTTGCCTCCAGTAGGACAACCGCAAAGTCCAGCACTTTCTTCAGAATTCTTCGCCAATCAGATGGGGATTCCAGCAACAGAACACACGTTGCGTCAAGTAACTAGACAAGCATTAGACAGCTATATCCTGAAAAATGCCACAATGCTTCGCCAATTGATTGAAGCCGATTCAAGCGAACCTCCTGTATTTCAGGCCGGCGGAGATTTAATGAGAGTTGAAGACGGGTATCAATTACAAGAGATTTTCGAGCAACTATATACAGGCGATAGCAGCGGAAATACAATGGTAGTGCGCAGTAATAAAAAAGCAAATAAATACAATCAAGGTATCCGAGGTCGTATTAAATTTCAAGAAGAGCGCATATCTGCCGGTGACCAATTCATGGTCGTAAAGAACAACTACTTTTGGCTGCCCGAATCAAGCCAAATGGGGTTTATTGCAAATGGTGAGATCGGTGAGATAAGAAGCATCAGAAACATACACGAACGGTACGGATTTACCTTTTGTGAGGCTACCGTCGCTTTTGTGGATTACCCCAAACAAGAAGCGATCGATGTCATCCTAAATCTCAGTGCGTTAGATAGCGAAAGTCCCGCATTAAGCGGAGCCCAAAGTAATAGTCTATATGAGCAGATGATGGCTAAATATTCCTACCGTGGTTCGAAAGGAAAAATATACGAATCGGTCAAAAACGATCCTTACTTCAACGCACTTCAAATTAAATTTAGCTATGTCATCACTTGTCACAAAAGCCAAGGTGGACAGTGGGAACATGTAGTGGTGGAACACCCCTATTTACCAGACGGCCCCTCTCCTATCTATTACAAATGGTTGTACACTGCAATGACCCGTGCCACCACTAAAGTGTATCTAGTAGGGTTTCCCGAAGCATGGTTTGAAGGCGTATCTTTGAGACCTTGAACCTATTGATATGAAATACCTCATCGCCCGATTTGTTTTCTTTGTAACCGGCTGGAAACTTGTGGCATCTCAAGAAGATATAAAAGCCGCTCAAAATTCTGTAATGATTGCTGCGCCGCATACCTCGAACTACGACTTAGTATATGCAGTAGGCACTTTTTGGCTCATGCGTCTACCCCTGAAATTCTTCATTAAAGACTTTTATACCCGATGGTACTTCTTTGGATTTTTCACATGGATGGGAGCCATTGGCGTCAACAGGAGTAAACGAAATAACTTAGTCGATCATGCGGCAGAATTGCTGCGGTCAGATAAAGACGTGACTTTGATGGTGCCGGCAGAAGGCACACGTAAACGCGTGGACAAATGGAAAACGGGCTTCTATCAAATCGCAAAAAAGGCAGGCACACCCATTTCTTTGGGTTTTTTGGACTACGAAAAGAAACATTCTGGAATTTTAAAAGTGATTCCGTGTGGTGAGGAATTGGACACCTTTACTGAGATTGAGAAAGCCTATATGCACGTAGCTGGTAAATATCCGGAACTCTACAATAAAAAGATATTCTAATGTCTCATCCCGAATTACTTTTTCCTTTAGAAATAGCTTCAGCAATAAATCTGCGGGAGAAAGGCGACAGTATTGAAATTTGGGACCCAATACGGAAGAAATGGCTTGTCGCAGTGCCAGAAGAATGGGTACGTCAGCATTGTATCGAATATTTAAATACACTAGGCTATTCAAAAAGTAACATGACTACAGAGGCCGGGATTCAAACAGGATTCAAACAAAAGAGAACCGACATTGTCGCAAATAAAGCAGGTAAACCCATCATCTTAGTTGAATGCAAAGCGCCTGCTGTAAAACTGAGTCAAACCACATTTAACCAGGCATTTAACTACAATCAAAGCGTTAAAGCGCCTTTCGTGTGGCTTACTAACGGAATGCAACATCTGTACTGGGATTGTATAAATAATGTGCAGTGCATGTCATTGCCTCTAGCGGAGTCGATCTAGACTACGGATCTTTTTCTCGTCATTCCGGATACCCTTAGACGCTAAAAAAGCGAAAAGAATACAAACGAAAGGCGCTGCTGCACCCCAACTCGCTTGTGCGCCAGTATTAGTTAAAATTGCTTGAATAATGAAACCCATAGCCGCTAAGGCACTAAGCATGCCTAATCGAACCACAACGAGTTGCATTTTACGATTGCGATACAACAAAACTGCGCCACTAAACAGTGACATACTTATACCAAAAGTGAGAAAAGTATACATACCTGCAGTCGCCCTGAACACTTCTGATTCTGTGGCATATAAGGGCAAAATAAAAGCACCTAGAGTACTGATTATAGCAGCACCAAAAAGGTAAAGGGTCTGAATGCGTTGGATCATAGGATAAAAATTTCTTGCGACAAAGTTGAAAAAAATACTGCGCCAATTTTCATTTAATCTCCAAATCTCACTATTATTGTTGTGTAGAGACAAAAATTGATCGAGCACCGGCTCAACTTCTACCTATTCTATCCCAAATAACATGTTGACTGAAAACGATTTACAGGCACGTAAGCTGCCTGAACTAAAGGACTTAGGGGCATCTCTTGATATTCCAAAAGCCCGTTACATGAAAAAAGGCGAACTCGTTAGCGCCATTTTAAGTAAAACTGGACAATCCGCCGCTGCAGGCAAACCGACTGATAGCAAAATAAAATCGGACCGTACAGTAACTGACGGAACGAAAGAAGAGGTTGAAAAAGAGCCGCAAACGCAACACGAAAAGCGTGAACCAAAGGCTAAAAAAGAGCCACAGACGCAGAATAATGAAAACGTCGAGCGCCAAAACAAGGGAAACCGTCACGAAAAAGGAGGTCGCCCCGAAAAAGGTCCACGTAACAATAACAACAGGGATCAAAACCAACGTGATCAGCGCAATAAACGTAGACCTAAGGAATTTCATTTCGAAGGCATTATTGCCAACGAAGGTGTCCTAGAAATCATGCCTGATGGTTACGGCTTCCTGCGAAGTTCGGATTTTAACTATTTGAATTCCCCAGATGACATCTACGTAAGTCAAAATCAAATTCGGGGAATGGGTCTAAAGACTGGCGACACCATCACTGGCGAAGTACGCCCTCCACGTGAAGGGGAGAAGTACTTCCCTCTTGTTAAGGTCAACAGTATTAATGGGCGTACTCCTGAGTATGTTCGTGACCGTGTGGCATTTGAGCACCTAACCCCCCTATTCCCAGAAGCAAAATTTGATATAACTACGCGGAGAAGTACAGATTCGACGCGCATTATTGATCTGTTTTCTCCGATTGGAAAAGGACAGCGTGGTTTGATTGTAGCACAGCCAAAAACAGGTAAGACTACTTTGATGAAGGAGATTGCAAATGCTATTGCTGCCAACCATCCCGAGGCTTACATGATTGTCCTATTAATTGACGAACGTCCAGAAGAAGTTACAGACATGAGTCGTAGCGTGAATGCGGAAGTAGTTGCTTCAACTTTCGATGAACCTGCTGATCACCACGTGAAAGTGGCCAACATTGTTCTAGAAAAAGCGAAGCGCATGACCGAATGTGGACACGACGTCATCATAATGCTCGACAGTATTACTCGTTTAGCCCGTGCATATAATACGGTGAGTCCTGCCTCTGGTAAGATTTTATCTGGTGGTGTAGATGCTAATGCATTGCAACGCCCGAAAAGATTCTTTGGAGCCGCTCGTAATATCGAAGACGGTGGATCGTTGACCATTTTAGCCACAGCGCTTATCGATACGGGATCCAAAATGGATGAAGTCATCTTTGAAGAGTTTAAAGGGACCGGTAATATGGAAATGCAATTGGATCGTAAGATTGCAAACCGTAGAATTTGGCCGGCGATTAACCTCACAGAAAGTGGTACGCGTAAAGAAGACCTACTGCTCGCACCTGATGTTCTTCAGCGAATGTGGATCTTAAGAAAATACCTTGCAGATATGACGCCAATAGAAGCAATGGAATTCTTGAGCGACCGTGTTCGAAAGACCAAAGACAATGCGGAGTTCTTAATCTCCATGAACGGATAAGCAAAGCGGCCCACGAGGGCCGCTTTTTTTTACTCCACTGAAGCAAACTGCTTCTCGTATAAATTATAATACGCTCCAGCTTTCTCGAGCAGTTGCTGGTGACTTCCCATCTCAACTACTCTTCCTTTATCAAGCACGATGATTCTGTCCGCATGTTGTATCGTCGAAAGACGGTGCGCGATGATCACTGATGTTCTGTTTTGTGTAAGTGCAATCAAGGCACGTTGAATCAATTCTTCTGTATGAGAATCGATCGACGAGGTAGCTTCATCAAGAATTAATACTGCTGGATTCGTTATATAAGCTCTTAGAAAAGCTAGTAATTGGCGCTGACCTGCAGAGAGCACACCACCGCGCTCCTGGACATTGTAGTCTAAACCGTCCGGCAAACCCTCTATAAATTCAGAAATACCAATTGCATCAGCAGCCTTCAAAATAGCGTCATCGTTAATACTATCATCGCCTAAAATGATGTTTGACCGAACCGTATCTGAGAACAAAAAGACATCCTGAAGTACTAGGGCCAACTGCTGACGTAAGTCATGCAAATCCAATTCTTTCAGCTCTTCCCCATCTATACTCACACGTCCTTTCGCATATGGGTAAAAGCCCATAAGAATCGAAATGATGGTGCTCTTACCCGCACCCGTTGCCCCCACCACGGCTACTGTCTCACCGGGAGCTACGGCAAAGCTCACCTCATGCAAAATGGGCTCGCCCGCATTGTAATGGAAGTCTACCGATTCGAATTCAATAGCACCTCGCAGTGGACGCAAGCGTTTTGTACCGTTTGCCTCGCGCTCATGATCACTCTCAAGAAGTTTGAGTACGCGCTCCGAAGCAACCATACCCATTTGTAAGGTGTTGAATCGGTCTGCAAGTTGACGAAGCGGACGGAATAACATACCGATAAAGATGATCATTGCGGTCAGCTCTCCTACCGTCACTGCACCGCCTTGTGCAGCATTCATACCTCCATACCATACCGCTAAACCTATGGAAATGGCACTGAGCACTTCGATGATAGGAAAGAACAATGCGTAATAATAGATGCTTTCAATATTCGCATCGCGGTGGCGGGCATTGATCGCACGAAATTTCTCAGACTCTTGCTGTTCACGACCGAAAGCCTGAACCACATTCATTCCACCCAGGTGTTCCTGGACGAAGGTGTTGAGATTAGATACCTCAGTGCGAACGCGTTGAAAGGCGCCCTTTATACCTCTCTGAAACCAACGTGTAGCTACAAATAACACAGGTATAATGGATAAGCTAATTAGTACCAGAATGGGATTGAAATAAAAGAACATCGCAACGAGCATAATCACAATGCGGAATAGATCTCCAAAGATGACCAGTATTCCCTGTGAAAAAATTTGAGCAATGGTCTCAATATCCGAAACAACACGAGTGACCAATTGGCCAATGGGTGTGCGGTCGTAAAATCCCAACTTGAAGGATTGCAATTTATCGTAAAGCTCAATCCGAATGTCTTTGATGATACTCTGACCCAACCAGTTTGCGGCATACATAAAACCGAATTGGCCCAAACTTTCTAGAATAAGTAAAGAAACCAACCCTAAACTCAAATTCAATAAATATGCGCCGTCTAAAGCTAAGATAGCATCATCGATAATCATTTTCGTGATGATGGGACGAGCGGTTCCCAATGCGCCGAGTACCACCGTTAATACGACTGAACCCCAGAACAATCCACGATAAGGCCGGGCATATGCCATGACCTTAGTGAACAGTTTAAAATCAAACGCCTTCCCGCCTACTTTAGACATGCTAGAGGTTGTTATAAGTTACTTCTGTTAGGTATAAGCCTTGTGCAGGGGCACTTGTTCCCATCGCCCCTCTATTTTTTTGTGCGAATCGGGCGTTAAATTCAGCAACTGACCATTTGCCGTTACCCACCTCGTAAAGAGATCCCACAATAGCGCGAACCATGTTACGGAGGAATCGGTCTGCGGTAATGTGGAATGCTACTACCTCTCCTTCCATTACCCACTCTGCCCGCGTGACGTTACAAATGGTGGTTTTGTTGTCGGACCCAGCTTTGCAAAAACTTGCGAAATCCGTTTCCGAAAGCAGCAATTTTGCAGCTTCATTCATTTTGACAAGATCAGGCAAACGCTCTACCATCCATGCGTTATTACGCCAAAAAGGCGATCCTGAGGCGCAAAGAATGTATTCATAACTACGTGCCGTCGCATCAAAACGCGCATGCCAATTAGGTTGTACTTCTCGTGCCTCGAAAATGCGAATGGCAGGATCAATAAACCTATTGAGACGGTGAACCAATTGGTCCATATGGTCTATACCATTACCCGATTCTGGCACCCAATCAAAATGCACGAACATTTCTTTGGCATGTACCCCTGTATCCGTCCTACCTGCGCCCATGGTCTGTATAGGCTGGCGTAAGAGCGTACTTAGGGCGTCATCGAGATCGCCCTGAACCGTCCGGTCCTTCGGCTGGATCTGCCAACCACAAAAGGGTGCGCCATCATAGGCCAATCTCAAGAGTGTACGCATTACATTTGAATAGAATTCACGCAAAGGTACGCTTGTGACACTCAAAAGGACAAAAATCCTATTACTCTCTGATACGCACAGTCATATGGACGATCGAATCCTTGACTTTGCCGCTGGGGTGGATATGATTTGGCACGCGGGAGACATCGGCAGTCATGAAGGAATGGATGCGCTTGAAGCATTGGACAAACCCTTAATTGCTGTGTACGGGAATATCGATGACCACACCATGCGAAGCCGATATCCACTGCATCAGAAGTTCGTATTGAACGGTGTAAAGGTTTGGATTACGCACATTGGTGGCTATCCACCTCGCTATAACAACAGAACTCGCGAAGGGCTGAAGAAAGAAAAACCGGATGTATTTGTATGTGGGCACAGTCATATTCTGAAGGTAGTTCATGACAAGAATATCGATTGCTTGCACATGAACCCAGGCGCAGCCGGAATCCATGGTTTTCATAAGATGCGCACCATGCTCCGGTTCGAATTGGTCCAAGAAGGGAACGAAAAAGGAAAAGTCACGAACCTTGAGGTCATAGAATTAGGAAAACGCGGTGAACTCCGTTAATTTTGTGCTTTAATAGCCTTGCAATGTCTACAGCTCTACATGCCATCACACCCGTTGACGGTCGTTATGCTTCGAAAACCGAAGCACTTTCTCAGTACTTTTCGGAATTCGCGCTGATTAAATATCGGGTTCGCGTTGAAATCGAATACTTTATTGCACTGTGCGAAAGCGACTTGCCTCAACTCACTGGTGTTGATCATAAGCATTTTGACGCCCTGCGTGCAATCTACAAGGACTTTAGCACGGAAGACGCACAGAAAATAAAGGATATTGAAAAGGTCACGAACCACGATGTAAAAGCGGTTGAATACTTTATTAAAGAAGCTTTCGAAACACTGGGATTAAGCCAATTTCAAGAGTTTATCCACTTTGGACTTACTTCTCAAGACATCAACAACACGTCTGTTCCTTTATCTGTGAAAGAGGCACTTGAAGAGGTTATCTGCCCTTCAATTGAAGCACTTATTGAAGCTATTGAGGCGAGTGCAAAGGCTTGGGAAGCCATTCCACTTCTAGCGCGTACACACGGTCAGCCTGCATCTCCGACGACCTTAGGAAAGGAATTCAAGGTATTTACTTCACGTCTTCGTGGTCAACTCGCACAACTAAAAGCGGTGCCACATAGTGCAAAGTTCGGAGGCGCCACTGGTAATTTTAATGCACACACTGTCGCCTATCCAGGACGCGATTGGCATAAATGGGGTGATGCTTTTGTAAGCAGCCATCTAGGATTGCAACGCAGCTACCCTACTACTCAGATTGAACACTACGATAACATTGCTGCTCAATTCGATGCCCTGAAACGCATCGACAATATTTTCATTGACCTTTGCCGTGACGTTTGGACCTACGTGAGTATGGATTACTTCAAACAAAAAATCAAAGCCGGTGAGGTGGGATCCTCAGCCATGCCGCACAAAGTAAATCCGATTGATTTTGAAAATGCAGAAGGGAACCTAGGGCTTGCTAATGCACTGTTCGAGCACCTCGCTGGAAAACTACCGATATCGCGCTTGCAGCGTGATCTTACAGATTCTACTGTATTGCGTAATGTAGGCGTTCCATTTGGTCACCTTCTGATCGCCATAGCTTCTATGAATAAGGGATTGGGCAAACTCTTAGTGAATGAGGGTAAAATCGCTGCAGATCTGGAAGCTAATTGGGCCGTAGTTGCGGAAGCCATCCAAAACATCCTACGCAGAGAGGGCTATCCGAAGCCTTATGAAGCGCTGAAGGCTTTAACCCGTACAAATAGTGCTATAACTGCATCGAGCATCGCTGATTTTATTGATACTTTAGACGTAAATGATGCTATCAAAACCGAGCTCAAACAAATTACCCCGAGCAATTACATCGGTCAGGTTCGAAGCTAATTCTACATCATGAAGAAAGCGCTCATTACCCTATCTTTTTTTGTTATCGCAGCGGTTTCTCTCGGACTCTATCAATACTTTAGAACGCCTGAAAAAGCGAAGGAACAGGAACCTGTTTTCGAAGGCAGTGCTGATGGATTTGCAGGAATACTGATGGACTTTGAATGGGAAACCGGCACCGTCATTGAACTCTCAGATACCATTCAAAGTGCGGAGCGCAAAAGCATCACCTTTCCTAACGGAATTATTGTAACAAAGGACACCTCTGATCATAGTCTATGGCCCACCGAAGGTTACATAACCGTAAAAGGCGTGTACCAAGGCAAGGAAGTTGACGAATTCTTTGGGGAAACGCTAATTCGTGTGAGTGGCGCTTTTCTTCTCGAGCCCTCGAAGCCTAAAAATCTGAATTAGACCTATTCCGAAGAATACAGTAAGTGCCAGTGCGGAATTTCTAAGATCGCCGGTCAAAGCCTCAAGAATGCCTATACTGAACATTCCAAAAGTTGTGGCCAATTTCTCCATAACGTCGTAAAAACTAAAGTACGTCGTGTGGTCTTCCGTTTCAGGAAGCATCTTGCTGTAGGTAGAACGTGAAAGACTTTGTACTGCACCCATAACAAACCCTAGTACACCGCCAACAACATAGAATTGGCCCGCGGTCTGGACAAAATAGGCGGCAAAACACAACAACATCCAGATCGCAACCCCCACTTTGATTGCGAATACATTCGTCGTTCGTTCACTTAAACGTGCAAAAACTGCGGAACCGGCTATAGCAACGAATTGAATGATCAAAATGGTCATAATAAGCTGTGAAGATTCTAGATCTAAAACCTTTGATCCGAAGACAGCAGCAAGCAGTATGATGGTTTGCATGCCTACGCTGTACCAGAAAAAGCCTCCGAGAAAAATGCGCAGCGACTTAATTCCACGAAATTCTTTAAATACAAGCAATAGCTCACGCCAACTTTTCCAGAACAGTTTACCTTCAAAATAATCTTTCACTTCATCTTTGGGCAATCTATTGATGGCGGGGAGTCCGAACCCCAACCACCAGATTCCGGTAACCAGGAATGAAAATCTAGAAGCAACGCCTTCATTAGCAAAACCAAAGGTTTGCGGCATCTGAACAAGGATAAGGCATAAAATAAGCAATAAGGCACTCCCAAAATAGCCTAGAGAAAAGCCTCGTGCTGACAATCGGTCTTGCATTTCAGCAGGGGCGATGACTGGTAAGAAACTGTTGTAAAACACAATGGATCCGGTAAAACCTACGCTCGCCAAAAAGGCAAGATAAAGCCCTATATAGGGGTTAGCAGCAGTAAACAGCCCCATACAAGAGGTGCTCAAAGCCCCAATAATCATAAAGGTTCGCATAAACACTTTACGACGTCCTGTGCGATCTGCCATAGCAGCGAGATAGGGCGATAAAATGGAAATAGTTAAATACGATGCGGCGATGACATAACTGTAGACGACTGTATTTTCCCAATAGCGTCCTAAAAACAACACTTCATTCGTCTCATTCTTAGTGACCGCCTCATAGTACAGCGGAAATAAAACGGTACTAATGACCAAAGAATAGACTGAATTTGCCCAATCGTACATGGCCCAGCCACGTTGTGTTTTTGTGAATTTCATCGTTCGACTAATTTACAACGCGAAACGGCATTATATTTGAAGGAAATGGACCAAATTAATTTAGCCATGAAAAAACTGCTTCTTATCCTCGCCTGCTCTGTTTCTTTTTTAGAAGTTGCAGCACAGGATATGATTATTTATAAGGATAAAACGATCGATGAGGTAACTATCATTGAAGTGAATCCAGATTTCATTAAATACCGTGAATACGGGTCGCCAGTAAATTCTGCAACCTTCAGCATCGAAAAGGATTACTTGAGTAAAATCATTTTTGAAAGTGGTCGCGTGATGGATTTGAGTAAAACCATGATGGATGATGAGCGTATTTACGCGAACCAACGTCGACATGGTATTAAGATAGATATTGGCGCTATCAGTCAAAACTACATGTTCGTTGTATACGAGGAGGCCATTAATCCATCAAGCTCTTGGGAAGCAGGCGCCTTATTTGTGGGTGCGGGTTATGAAAATCAAAACGGTTGGAATGATCCAGAACGTGCCATGGGAGCAGGTCTTTATACCGGTTTTAAATTCAAAAGAAGTCCTAATTTCTACATGCAACGCATGCGCTATGGACATATTATGAGAGGTTCGTACATCAAACCTAATCTGATGATCACGACATTTAATTACGACCGCATTGATTACGATCATCCACCTGATCCAGTTACGTTTATGTATCCAACTACCCGTGAGACGGCTTTCGCAGGAGCCGCGATGCTCGAATTCGGTAACCAACTAGTGTTATCTGAACAGTTGATGGTAGAATATTCTGCAGGATTTGGCTACGGATTTACGACTAAACAAGCCTATTGGAACTACTCAAATTATGGTTTCAGTGGCGGGATTGGCACTGATTTGGCACCGTACGTTTGGAACTTTGGTTTAAAAGTAGGGTACCTCATGAAATAATACCGCCCCGCGGTAGATACCATAAAAAAGCCCGGCGCATTGAAATGCGCCGGGCTTTTTGTTTGAACGCTAGTAACAGCGCTACGCTTTATGCGTTGTTTTGCGTCTTAATCAAATTCAATGCAGAACCTGCCTTGAACCAATCAATCTGCTGTGCATTGTAAGTGTGGTTTAACTTGATGTTGTCTGTAGCACCATCGGCATGGACTACTTCAAGATTTAGCTGCTTACCTGGTGCAAATTCAGCGAGATCTGTAAAGTTAAACGTGTCGTCAGAAAGAATACGATCGTAATCTGCTTCGTTATCGAAAGTCAGACCCAACATACCCTGCTTCTTTAAGTTGGTTTCGTGGATACGAGCAAATGACTTCACAATCACTGCACGTACGCCTAAGTGACGTGGCTCCATTGCTGCATGCTCACGAGAAGAACCCTCTCCATAATTGTGATCACCAACAACAATAGTTGGAACACCAGCTGATTTGTATGCGCGAGCTACGTTAGGAACCTCATCAACAGATCCATCAAGCTGATTAGTAACAGCATTTGTAGCCTCAGTATAGGCATTCACTGCGCCAATCAAACAGTTGTTAGAAATGTTATCTAAGTGTCCGCGGTAGCGCAACCATGGACCTGCCATAGAAATATGGTCCGTTGTACACTTACCCAAAGCTTTGATGAGCAATTTCGCTCCATGAATGTTCTGACCGTCCCAAGGCGCGAATGGCGCCAGTAACTGTAAACGTTGAGATTCTGGACTCACTACAACATCAACACCTGAACCGTCTTCAGCCGGTGCTTGATACCCGTTATCTTCTACTGCGAAGCCTTTACTAGGTAACTCTTGGCCTGTAGGCTCCGCCAATGTTACAGCATCGCCGTTTTCATTGACGAGCGAGTCGGTCACTGGATTGAAATCTAGCTTACCTGAAATTGCGATTGCTGCAACCATCTCTGGAGACGTCACAAACGCATGCGTGTTTGGGTTTCCATCAGCACGCTTTGCAAAGTTTCTATTGAAAGAGTGAACGATAGAGTTTTTCTCTTGCTTTTCAGCTCCTTCACGCGCCCATTGTCCGATACATGGACCACAAGCGTTAGTAAAGATTCTCGTTCCCTCTAGCTTGTTGAAGGTATCCATCAAACCGTCGCGTTCTGCAGTGAAGCGAACCTGTTCAGAGCCTGGGTTAATTCCCAAGATTGCCTTTGGCTTGATGCCCTTTCCGACGGCGTCAGCAACAATGGATGCCGCACGAGTCAAATCCTCGTAGGAAGAGTTCGTACATGAACCAATCAAAGCCCATTCAATATCTGTCGGCCAGTCGTTAGCTGCCGCTTTTTCCTTCATTTCCGCAACAGGTGTTGCTAGATCCGGAGTAAATGGACCATTCAAATGTGGAGTCAGCTCATCTAGATTAATCTCAATAACTTGATCGAAGTATTGTTCCGGATTTGCATAAACTTCTGCATCGCCAGTTAAGTGTTCGGCTACTTCATCTGCAGCATCAACAACATCTTGACGTCCCGTAGCTGCTAGGTAACGGCGCATACTGTCATCGTAACCGAACGTAGAAGTGGTTGCTCCAATCTCCGCACCCATGTTACAAATGGTTCCTTTACCTGTAGCACTCATACTCTCCGCACCTTCACCGAAATATTCGACGATGGCACCCGTTCCTCCTTTAACAGTAAGGATACCGGCTACTTTTAAGATTACATCTTTAGGCGCAGTCCAGCCGTTTAAACGACCCGTGAGTTTTACACCGATAAGTTTCGGGAATTTCAGCTCCCAAGGCATGCCTGCCATGACATCTACGGCATCAGCACCACCAACACCGATAGCTACCATACCTAAACCACCCGCATTTACCGTATGGCTGTCCGTACCGATCATCATACCTCCTGGGAAGGCATAGTTTTCTAAAACTACCTGGTGAATGATACCTGCTCCTGGCTTCCAAAAACCGATACCGTATTTATTACAAACTGAAGACAAGAAGTTGAATACTTCATTGTTCTTGTTGATTCCTTCTTGTAAATCTTTATCTGCACCTATACGTGCTTGGATAAGGTGATCTGCATGCGCTGTAGATGGCACTGCAACTTTATCCTTACCAGCTTGCATGAACTGTAACAAAGCCATCTGCGCAGTTGCATCTTGCATGGCCACACGGTCGGGCGCAAAATCAACGTAGCTAGCGCCTCTACCGAAGGCTTCACTTGCACTTCCTTCCCACAGGTGGGTGTATAAAATCTTTTCTGCTAAGGTCAATGGTTTACCTACCGCCTCACGAGCTGCTGCGACGCGCTCCGGGTAACGGTTATAAACTTCGCGTATCATATCGATATCAAAGGTCATAGAAGTCTAGTTTTTCTATTAATTCGACACGAATTTACCACATAAAATGCGATTTTCAGTGGTGGTCTTGTGTTAGAATCAACCCGCCGAACCAGACATTGAAAGATTAAAGATTATCTGTATTGAAAATCTTTATTTTCTTAAAAAAAGTGTTCTGAATTTGAGAATTAAGGAATCCAAACCTTGAGATTGTGGTACCAGTTGTCACCTTCAATTCTAACGATATACATACCCGTGGACCAAAGCTCCGTACTGAAACGGTGCGCTTGAGCTGTTTTGGATGATACTGCCATTAATTTACCCGTAGCATCAAACACACTTATTCCTTGTGGATTCTCCAAAGCTACGTTCAAATACCCTTCAGTTTGAGAGACTTTCATTGAACGCAAAACAGTTTCCATGACGTCTAACAGTTCAAAACCTGCTGTATGCGTGCTGTCCTTTGCTGGATTAAAACTCCAATCTTTTATAGTAAAGCTCTTAGCACTATCCTCAACATCAATCCGCGCCCATCCATAACAAGCGGTATCATTTTTGACAATACGAAGTCCTAAATACCCATCGGTCATTGGACCTGCCCAGTTTGAGTTTGGATAGGCCACACCGTCTACATGAAAGGCCATATATCCGGCGTCAGTTGAACTGTTGATTCCCGACCAACTCTGTGAAGCATCTATCGTAGTACCAGGAAGTACTTTTTCTACATAGCTAAAGCCATTTTGACCAGCGCCCATAGCAAGATTGCCCTCGATACTGTCTCCTGGGTGAAGTAGCACAGCGTTTACGTTTCCTAATTGGCCTCCGCCTAAAATATGTTCAATGGTAAAATCTACAATGGTATCCCCATCGAGGTCCAATTCAAAAATCCCGTCCACTATCGTGGTATCCGAAATATCTGTGTATTGATATTGTGCTTGTGCAGCTGTGCTACCAAGAAGAGCGGCAGCAGTAGCTATATATTGACTGAGACGTTTAGAATCCGATTTTTCCATGGATGCAAATATATACCTAAAAGCGTCGCAACTGCGTCTTTACGACCCCTTTGAGGCTGGAAATATCCACGGTTTTCTTCAAAACTTTTGTTAAAACTGCCATGGACTGCCTCAATCGAGGCGATACAACACCTTGTTGTTCGGCTTCTATGAGATCTTCAAACCATAATTCGACAACCGTTGCATGAGCATCCATTGAAAATAGCAAAGACATTTCGTTGTATGCTTTTTCCCAGCGATCCATTTCATTCCATTGTAAGGGTGCTGATTCCGCACCCATCATATGGCGCTGACTTTTCAGTAACGCTTGACTTTCACGTCGCATAGCTATGATGACTTTTGGACCCTCCGGTAGCGGCGCCTTAACTAGTAACGGTGCTACAATTTTAACCGATCGTCCGCGCTGACTTTTCAACCATTTTGCATCAAATGTCCAATTCTTAATTTTTTCGTGTTCAAAATAACCCGCTTGATTGAAATGGTCCGCCTGCCGAGTTTCATCCGTAACCGGCTCAATACCCAATGACTTCAGTAGCTGCATGGCAAGAGACGTACCGCTGCGAGGCGGGCCGGTCACGACAAACAATGCTGTTCCGTTTTCCGCTGGAAGTAATGCCTGCTGAACAGCTTTCGCCGTTCGAGCCGCATTGTTATCCCCAGTTTTAGAGAAAAGCCATGCCAAGGCACCATGAACCCACGGCTGATGGAAAACTAATTCAGTGCTTTTAAGTCCAACACGTATGGCCTCATCCCAATTTTCAATGTGCAAATAATACCGAAGCCAAAGATTTAATACATCGGGTCGGTCTTCTGCTAAAGGCTGTAGCAATTCGTATAAAGTGTTAAAGAGATTCGCTTTCACTAAGAATCTACCCCAAAGTATTGCGGTAGATGCATCCATGGTATGCGAAGAAAAATTGGGTGCTATCCATTCTTCATTATTCGACAAGGCAACTAAAGCTCGGTAATACGACCAAATCTCAGATTGCCGCTGCTCTTGAGCTACCCAGTTAAGTAGCTCGCCCAATGCATTAAATTGCTTCGACTCTGCAAGTAATGCTGCACCTAGCTGCAGATAACGTAAGGGCGAATTTTTATTCAATCCTAGCGTAGTTAATTCTCGCCAAGCATATTCAGGTCTACCTTCAGCGCGCAGACTTCGCGCGAGGTAATAACTGTTTTCTAAAAGGCGTTGATCTGTGACTTCTGCTGCATGAGCATCAAGATATCCCATGGCAATCAAATCCGAAAGCATGGATGATTCAAGCATTAAAGACTCTTGATCTTCCCCACTAATTCCTGTGATACTAGGCACACGCGACGCCTTGAGTTTAGATTTAATGCAAGGAGCTACCCTTCCTTTCATTTCAGGAATGGCTTTCAACTGGTGAACCGCAAGCAGTGTAGGCGCAATGTCTAAAAGCGTTAAACCGCTAGTCAATGCTTCAGTATTCACCATAGCACCCTTTGCTAAGAATACACCGAAATGGCGGTGTTCTAGGGCTGGTGCACCGGCGTGATCCGGCAATTGGCCCCAGCGCTCGTCCCCCGATTTAAAACCGTGGTCACTTATCAAAAAAGTTGTGGTCTTTTCGCTAGTGAACCTTAATAGAGCATCAAGGAAAAGGTCGTGTAATCTGTATGCAGCTGTAACAATGTGTTGGTACATAGCAAAAGCTTCATCAGTAACCCCAGGGAGCTGAGGAGGATGATACTTCATCCCGAGGTGTTTGTAATGATCTAATGCGTCGTAATATATACTCGCGTGCGCCTGACTCCCATAGGCTAAGGCCAATGTCGCAAGTGTATGTACGTTGAGTGCATGTGTTGTGATTTTCAATACACTCCGTACCACTTCGTTTTCGCTGTTTACCTCAAGATTCGGGAAAAATAAAGCAATGGCCTGCGCCGGTATTTCCTCGGGTTGCAGTAATAAGGCCTTTGCTATGGGCCGGAGATAAGAAGGCCGAATACCAGCATCGATCCAATTCCCATCTTCTGCAGGAGCGAGGTTAGAAATCCGAACCCCACCGCCTTTACTTTCTGGCGCAGGGTGCGATGGCCACCAACCTACGGTAGTGCATGAAAGGCCATTTTCTTCGAGTACATCCCAATAGGTTGGTACTTGTATCGAAGAACCTCGTACGGCTCTCACCGTCCCATTATCTATCTCTGTAAATCCATGAATACCGTGCTTAGAAGGCCATTGTGCTGTAGCAATAGTGCTCCAAAGCATGGGCGAGATTGGTGGGTCAAGTGTGGCCAATTGGGCCCGTACACCACCTTCCATCAGGGCAGTCAGATGAGGCATCTTGCCAGAGGTCAATAACGGTGTCATGACTTGCCAGTCCGCGGCATCCCATCCAACCAGCAAAGAATCAAGAGGACTGTTTTTTTCTGGCGGAGCGGGAAATTGGGTCAAATCAATTCCCTTGAATTGGGCGACTGCTTTATAGCCACCAGCCAAAAACCCCAATGTATATATATCCTTTTGCGCCATAGCGTAAAAGTAATTGCTAAATTTGGAGTTACCCCACTGCTATGCCAATGAAGACAAAAGCTTTTTCTGAGACGCTATCCTTATCCTGGTCCGCCATCAAAGCGTCACCGCTGAGAACGGTACTGACTTCATTAATCATTTCTTTTGGCATCATGGCGCTAGTGGGAATTTTAAGTGCGACTGATGCACTAAAGCAAAGTCTGGAAAGTAACTTTACTAGCCTCGGTGCGAATACGTTAACACTTAGAAACTCGCAGGGCGGTTTTTTTGCTGGTGGAGCGAACCGAAGACAGAATCCAGCCATTTCCTACCGCCAGGCAAAAGCATTTAAAGACCGTATGGCATTTGCTGGAGCCAGAACAAGTCTCACCTATGTCGCAGGTGGCGCAGAACAACTCAGCTATGGTAACACCAGCACCAATCCGAACAACATGGTTACTGCGGCAGACGAAAACTATTTATACACGGGAGGATTTGAATTGGCTGAGGGACGAAACTTTACAGCCGATGATGTTCAACGCGGAAAAAACTATGTCATCTTAGGAGATGAGACAAAAACCAACCTTTTTGGCGAAGCTTCCGCCGTAGGTAAGACTGTGAAAATGCGCGGTAAACCCTATATGGTCGTAGGCGTTCTTGCCGAAAAAGGAAATTCAGGGATGTTCTCCGGAGACCGCGGCGCATGGGTTACCATTACCTATGCACGGGCAAATTTCACTGCCGGACGTCCCAACTATACCTTGAGTGTAAATGCACCCAGCGCACATTTGCTCGATGCTGTTCAAGGACAGTGCACCGCGCTCATGCGCAGCGTACGAAAACTTAAACCTAAAGAGGTAAATAATTTTTATATCATACGAAGTGACAGTATCGCAAAGAGTTTGATCGACAACCTAGGGATGGTCACCACAGGTGCATTTATTATTGGAATCATTACACTGCTGGGAGCATCTATTGCGCTCATGAATATTATGCTGGTTAGTGTTACGGAGCGAACACGAGAAATTGGCACACGAAAAGCTTTAGGTGCCACGAAGAAGAGTATCTCTACTCAGTTTTTGGGAGAGGCCGTTGTCATCACACAATTAGGCGGATGGACCGGAATAGTGTTTGGTATAATAATCGGCAATGTCGTAGCAAATATGGTAGACGGCGAATTCTTTATCCCGTGGACCTGGATCACAGTAGCTTTCATACTATCGGTTGGCGTTGGACTCTTAGCGGGTTGGTATCCCGCAAGCAAAGCAGCTTCACTAAACCCCGTGGATGCCTTAAGACACGAATAATTTATAGTCTGCGTTCGTACGTTCTAAAGTATACGTGAATCTATTTTTCTTCTAACTTTTGAAAGCCAAGCGCAGCACCTAAGGCAACACCTAAGGGTAGCCAAAGTCCGATATTATCTGTAAGAAGGCCTATGATTAACCCTATTACTAAACCGATATTTAAAAACTTAACAAAAACTGAATGATCTTCTTTCCTCATATGTAGAAGGTAAAAAAAAAGCCATCCCCTTAGGAATGGCTTTTCTATGCTTGTAGTGACCGAATTAAGCTTCAGCAACGACATCAAATTCAAATGCTACAACAACCTCACGGTGAAGGCGAACATTTGCAGTGTAGTGTCCTAACGCTTTAACAGAACCACCCACAATTTGGATGAATTTCTTGTCCAAAGACACACCATCTTTTCCGAGAGCGTCAGCAACGTGACCGTTGGTGATCGAACCAAATAATTTGTTGCCTTGACCTGTTTTTGCAGCCATTTTTAATTCAACCGCACCCAGTTTCTCAGCAGTAGCTTTTGCATCCGCAATTGCTTTTGCCTCTTTATGAGCACGTTGACGTAAGTTTTCTGCCAAAACCTTCTTTGCACTTTCTGTAGCCAAAACTCCGATTCCTTGTGGAATTAAAAAGTTGCGACCGTAACCATCTTTAACAGTTACCACGTCGTCAGTAAAACCTAAGTTTTCTACGTCTTTCTTTAGAATGATTTCCATGGTACTGAATTATTTGAGGTTATCAGCTACGTAAGGCATCAATGCAATGTGACGTGCACGTTTGATGGCTGTAGACAATTTTCTTTGGTATTTCAATGAAGTACCGGTCAAACGACGAGGTAAGATTTTACCTTGTGGGTTTACAAAACGTAACAAGTAATCTGGATCCTTGTAGTCGATGTATTTAATACCGGATTTCTTAAAACGACAGTATTTCTTTTGATTGCCGCTTTCTACGTTGATGGGCTGTAAGTAACGCACATCACTTTTTCCTTTAAATGCCATATTCTTAAGTATTTATGCGTTATTTTTTGCACGACGCTTTGATGCGTATTCAATGCCGTATTTGTCCATCCTAACGGTCAAGAAACGCATGATGCGCTCGTCACGTTTGAACTCAACTTCTAATGGAGCGATTGCTTCACCAGGAGCTGTAAATTCTACAAAGTGGTAAAAACCACTTTTCTTCTTTTGAATTGGGTATGCCATCTTCTTGAGGCCCCAGTTTTCTTTGTTGATAATGCTCGCGCCCTTCTCTTTCATGAGGCCTACGAACTTATCTACCGCTTCCTTTACCTGATCTTCAGATAAAACGGGATTCAAAATGAAAACGGTTTCGTATTGATTCATAATTATAAAACTTAAAAAATTAAGGAGTGCAAATGTACGAGACTTTTCCCATTCGGACAAGGTATGTTAGCAACGTGTTTACAGGTCTTTTTTTATTCCTGTAGAAATTGATCCAATCACCGCTTATATTTGTGCTATGGAGCAATTCGTCGTATCAGCAAGAAAGTACCGCCCGCAGGCCTTTGAAGCCGTTGTCGGACAGTCACACATTACCGATACACTGCTCAAAAGCGTTGATAATGATCACTTAGCCCAAGCCCTATTATTTTGCGGACCACGAGGTGTTGGTAAAACTACCTGCGCTAGAATTCTAGCAAAAGTAATCAACGGTGGGGCCAATTTAAATGAGGAAGAATTAGCGCTCAATATTTTCGAGCTCGATGCCGCTTCGAATAATTCTGTCGATGATATCCGCAGACTTATTGATCAGGTGCGCTTTGCACCTCAAACCGGCAAATTCAAGGTATACATCATTGATGAGGTACACATGCTCTCACAGCAGGCCTTCAATGCCTTCTTGAAGACGCTAGAGGAACCGCCTGCGCACGCCATCTTTATTTTGGCGACCACGGAAAAGCACAAAATCATACCAACCATCTTATCCCGCTGTCAAATTTTTGACTTCAAGCGTATAACAGTGGATGATATTGCCGGTCATTTGGCGTTCGTTGCAGAAAAAGAAGGCGTAAATGCAGAACCTGAAGCCTTGCACATGATTGCAGAAAAGGCGGACGGCGCCTTACGTGATGCCCTTTCATTATTCGATCGAATGGTTAGCTTTTCGGGTAATGAATTGACATACGACCAAGTTGTTAATGTACTCGACATTCTGGACTACAACTACTTCTTCCGTGCCATAAACCTGGCTAATGAGGTGAACTATCCAGACTTACTCCTTCTCTATAATGAAGTTTTGGAAAAGGGATTCAATGGACATGAATTCGTTGTAGGAATGGCAAAGCACTTTAGAGACTTATTGGTTGCACGAGAACCGCGCACCGTGGAATTACTCGAAGTTGGTCCATCAATAAGAGAACAATACCTCAGCCAAAGCAAGGCGAGTTCTACGCGCTTCTTACTCCATGGATTGAAGGTCTTCAATGAGCTCGACGGACAGTACAAAATGGCGAGTCAACCGCGGATATTAGTGGAACTGGGGCTCTTAAAATTGGTCGAATTTATTTCGCAAGAAAAAAAAAAGTCGCAACCCAGCGTAACACCTAAATCCACAGAGGATTTTCTACCACCGGCCTTACCAAAACGAACCGCACCAGCACCACAGACCGTTCCAGCAGCAACCCCAGTGCAAAACACTCCTCCAGCCGTTGTTGCTCCAACAGTGGAAAAGGATGCGACCTTGGCTTCGTCCGCTTCAGAGTCAGTAGCAGAAAAAGGTGCTACTCCCGATGATCTGCCTGAAGAGCCAGCGCTACCAGAAAACGCTGCCCATGAACCGCCTGTTGCGAGTCCAGAAGCTGCTTTTGACAACACAACTTCTGAAACATCAACGCCACCACCAGCGGCACCAATCGCATCAAAAAAACCGACTCCACAGCCAGCGAAACCTAATAGTGGTGGTCTATCCCTTATGGCAGCGTTGAACGATCTATCAAAAGAAAATAATTCACCTGCTTTTATACCCGAAGAAGCGGATGAGGAAGCTGCTCCGCAGGTACAGGAGGGTCCTCAGAGTGTATTCAACGAAAAGGAACTAATCGACGCAGTTGGCACTTATGTGAAGCAAAGGCACGTAAAAACAGCTATACGCACGCTACTTTCGGCGCAGGTCCCTAAAATTCTTGATAAGAATACATTGCAGATATCCCTCGATAATAATATCCAGCTTGGTTATTTCAATGAGGAGCAAAAGGAATTGATTCCTTATTTGAGAAAGAAATTGGACAATTTTGCCTTGCGATTCGAAACCATTCTGGTGGAAAGTGAGCAGGTGAAAAAGCTGTACCTGCCTGAAGAAAAGTACAAGCACATGGCTGAAAAAAATGCCAATCTCATTTACCTGCGACAGAAAATTAAAACCGATCTCGAATAATGCGGCGCAGTACTATTTTAATCCTACTCTTTTTGATCACCTTCAGTGCTCAAGCCCAATTCAACTGGTGGAATCAAACGCACAATTGGGACGGTGCCACACCATGGACGCACTACATGACGTATTCCCATGCCTTTTTAGGACCCAATGCGTTGCCTATACCGACCTTAGCCGGCACACATAGTAATTACGCAAGCTCTAGCGCGCAAATCAGTCTTCGCGGAGATGACCAATTTGTGAATTGGCACAATGAGGTCCAATTGGTCTCGGGAAAAACACTATTCAACGTGGTACACCAAAGTGTGGAAGCGTTTAGAACGTCAACAGATGTGCGCGATCTGCGCGCTTCTCGAGGCGAAAGTGGACAGGGAATTCAAGCCGGCGACGTCATTGTAAATATCTCACATCGACTCTATGAAAATAACGATGCTGGCACAAGGGAAGTGTATTTCACGACGCACCTGAAGACTGCCGCCGGTCCGCTAAACAATGCGCGCTTCACAGATGCACCTGGGTACGCTTTCTTTTTCACCGGACGCTGGAATCCGAAGTATACCCGATTTTGGATTTCTTCTAACGCTGGCTTCCAGGTCTATCAAACGCACTGGGTAGACTATCCCCAAAACGATGGATTCCTAGGTAACGTTTCAATTACCCAAAGAATGGACCATGGCATCGGCCTCCACGCTGAATTAAAAACCTTTACTGGATATTTTAGAGACGGTGATTGGCCCCGTATACTGAACCTAAGCATCGATAGAAACTTTGGTGGAAAAAGCAGGTCAGTTTTGCAATGGACGAAAGGACTCAACGACTATCCTTTCTCCTACCTCAGTGTTACGCACATGATCTTTTTAGATCAACCAACGAAGTCGCCAAAATAGATTTGATGGAACACGTGCTGCCTTTGCCTTAAGCAGTGCTTCCGTCTTCCACTTTTTCTGCTCCGTTTTATCACCACGTTTCTTGTATGTCCTTGCAAGTTCGTAAGCCTTACGCACCTCATAAAGCGCCAGCTGCTGGTCATCAATATGGCCCAATTCTCTTGCCTTCGCCACTGCTCGCATCACCTTAGCGACATGTCCTTCGGCATCGGCGGTCATTCCGAAATCCAATCTGTATTTAGTGGTACAATGTGGAATCTTCATCGGCATCACACCCTTGGAGAACAACGCTAAATAAGCTCCAACATCTTCTTGCATATCCCGCTCTTCCTCCCATCTAAACGCCACCTTAGAGCGCATCACCACCGTGCTAGGCACGATGGGATTGAAGGCCAAGAAATCTTCCACATTTTGGATCTTCGGACAAGCGCGCATACGCATCCCGGCGCCTTCCTTTCCTGGACTCCATTCGAAAATGGGCGTGTAGAACCACTGCACTTCTGGATTGCGCATCAAATAGTCCCGTCCATAGGCCAATTTATTCGAACCCCAAACATCATCCGCATCTAAAAATGCCCACGCATCGCCTTTTGCCGCCCGCATGCCTGCATTTCTTGCTGCACCCAATCCGGCATTTGTCTGATCCACACAAACCAAAGGCAATCGGTCCATAAATGACTGAATCACCGCCGCCGTTTCATCCGTTGAGCCATCGTTCACCACTACCACTTCAAAGGGTTGCACGTGCTGCTGCTCCACGGAACACAGGGCCTCACCCAGCGTCGCCGCTGCATTATATGCCGGTATGATCACAGATAGCTTCATCAATACGGGAAAAATGTTTTTGGAAATAATCGAGCAGCCAATTTCTTTACCGGCTCCTTCAAACCCACCGCCTTAACAACACTACCGGTGGATTTAATCAATGCGCTCTTCACTAGATAAATTAGTAATCCGCTGCGGTACCTTCTGAAAACCCGAAACAAACGCCCGTTATTTCGCAACACCTCCCAGCTCCATTTCATACTAAACACATTACCTGCCCACCACATGGCAACTTGTGATCGGGCAGACTGCAAGGTTTGCTGATCCGTCCAACCTTCACGTTCGAAGATGTCGTACATCGCTAAAATCTCATCAAAGGCCGTGTAACTAGCAATGGCTCTGGAACGCTGCGTACGTTCGTGAAAACGAAAATAATTTCTAGCCGTTGCAAAAAACTGTAACTCACCGTGTTGCAACAACCGCGCATAAAACAACCAGTCTCCGTTCAAGCGCCAACTCGTCTCAGGGGCACCCACCTGATCAAAAACCGATTTTCGAAACAAAACTCCACTCGCGTTAGGTACTGTATTTGAAAAAATTATACTTCGCGCAACCTCTACCTTGCCATCCACCGTAAAGTCCGATTTCCAGCGTGAAGCATCGCCAAATATAAATCCATAATCCTCTTTAAAATCGCGTAAAAACGCACCTTCCTCGTCCACTAAATGACTGTGGCTGTAGGCCATCACCGCTTTTTCGTTGCGCTCAAGAGCATCTACGTGCAATGCCAACATATCCAATGCACACGCATCATCACTCTCAGCAATCCAAAAGTATTTCCCTTTTGCCCACGCGGAACCCCGAGCCCATTGTGCAAATGGGCTACCTGAATTCTTTTCGTTAAACAATATCTCCAAGCGATCATCCTTTGCAGCCCATTTTTCCAGTACACTTCGA